>JAFRHG010000023.1 GCA_017433375.1 Bacillota bacterium | reverse complement strand
TAAGCAGAAGCCCGGGTGGTGTATGGGAATCTTTATCAGTCAGAAAGATTCACCAGAGGCCCTGTTTTTGGTCAAATGAATAACATTTATTTCCAGTTTGTGAATAAGCTTGGCCGGATAAAAATAAATACACCAGTTTTCCTAAAAGTGGTGTATATCTTTCTAGGGAATAGCTTTTAATTCACAGAATGGGTTCAAAAAGGGTTTTTCTGGGGGAAAACCCGTCTGTCTGGTGAATATGGGAGGGCCGTATGGTCAAACAATTCACCAGTCTGCTTTGACGCCGGCCAGAGCCGTATAACCGACTATCCGGCGGAGGCCCGGAGCAGTTCCTCGGCGGAGGCCAGGGTGGTTTCGGTGACATTGGCGCCGCCCAGAAGGCGGGCGATTTCGGTGATCCGCTCTGCAGGGGAAAGCTCGGTGACCTGGGTGTAGGTCATCTTCTCGTCGCTGTCCTTGCTGATGCGGTAATGATGGTCGCCGCATGCGGCGATCTGGGGCAGATGGGTGATGCAGATTATCTGGTGGTTGGCGGCGATCTGGCGCAGTTTCTGTCCCACCACGCTGGCGGCGATGCCGCTGATGCCGCTGTCGATCTCGTCGAAGATCATGGTAGGGATCTCGTCATAGTCCCCGATGACCTTCTTAAAGGCAAGCATAATGCGGGACATCTCACCGCCGGAAGCGATCTTCGCCAGGGGCTTCAGATCCTCGCCGCGGTTGGTGCTGATCAGGAATTCCACGATATCCGTGCCTTCCGGGGAGAATTCCTCGGAAGCGGAAAAGGCAATGGAAAACCGGCTTTCCCCGAAGTTGAGCTCACTCAGTTCCCGGCTGACCTGCTCTTCCAGACCGGATGCGGCCTCTTTTCGCGCCGTGCTGAGCCGCAGGCAAGAATCCTTCAGTTCTTCGGTCCGCAGAAGGAGCTCCTGCTGCAGCTTCTGCCGCCGTTCCCCGCTGTCGGAAACGTCGGCCAGGCGGTCGCGCAGTTCTTCCCGGTAGGCGATCAGCTCGTCGATGGTTTTCCCGTGTTTCTGTTTCAGGCGGGACAGCAGGTCCAGGCGGCCGATGGCCCGGTCCAGATCCTCCGGTGAGAAAACGGCCTGATCCCGGTTTGCCCGCACCTCGGTGCAGATATCTTCCAGTTCATAATAGAGCCCTGAGACCCGCTCCGACAGGGCGCGGACTTCCTCCGTCCACTCCCCGGCAGCGGCCAGGTGATCGGCCATCTGGCGCAGGGAAGGGAGAAGGGCGCTTTCACCGCCGATGCCCGCTGAAGAGCCATAGGCGCCGCTCCCCGATGACCCGTAGCCGCCCGATGCCCCATAGCCGTCGGAACCGCCTTCAGCGATGGCATAGGCGGCGGACAGATCGGCATAGATCTGTTCGCTGTGCTGCAAACGGGAAATTTCCTCTTCCAGGGCCTCATCCTCGCCGATGCGAAGATCGGCCTTGTCCAGCTCCTCCAGCTCAAAGGCCATGAAATCCTGCTGCCGCATGTCCTCCGCCAGCTGCCGGTCCAGAGCCTGGATCTGCCGGCGCAGGTCATCGTAGGCCCGGTAGCAGGAAGCGACCGCTTCTTTAGCCGGCCCGATGGTGTCGCTGCGGTAGCGGTCGAGGAGCCGGATGTGGGCGGCGGGGTCCAGCAGGGACTGGTGGTCATACTGGCCGTGGATATCCGCCAGCCTCCGGCTCAGGGCGGACAGTTCAGCCAGGGTAACCATGTCGCCGTTGATTTTGCATATGTTCCTTCCCGCGCGGGAGACCTCCCGGGTGAGGATCACCTCCCGGCCGCCGTCATCGGCAACCATCTGCACGATGGCCTTTTCCTGCCCGGAACGAACAAAAGCAGTGTCCGCCCTGCTCCCGAGGGCAAGGCTCACTGCTTCGATGACGATGGATTTGCCGGCGCCCGTTTCGCCGGTCACGATATTCAGCCCATCATGAAACTCGATGTCGAGGTGCTCGATGATGGCGAAGTTGCGGATAAGGATACGTTGAATCATAGATTATTGCTTGTTCAGCAGGGCATTCAGCTGGTCGACGACGGCCGGTGAATTGGCCGGATCATCGATGACCAGAAGGATGGTGTTGTCTCCGGCGACGGAGCCGATAACGTGCTCCAGGCCGAGATTGTCCAGTGTTTCCGCCGCGGCGTTGGCGCATCCGGACAGGGTCTTCATCAGGACGATGTTCCCTGACCAGGCGGTGGATTTAACGGTTTCCCGATAGATGTTGGACAGCCGGTCGGAAACCAGCCCGTCCTGAACGGCCGCCGGGGTATAGCGGTATTTACCGGTGGGTGACAGAGTTTTCACCAGCTGCAGTTCCTTGATGTCCCGGGATACCGTCGCCTGGGTCACGTCGTAACCGTAGTCGCGGAGCAGGGATACGAGTTTGTCCTGTGTCTCTATTTCATGCTTCTCGATCAGCTCCAGGATTTTGTTCTGTCTGGATATTCTCATTCTTCCCCTCCTCAATGATGAGTGATGATTCACTTGCTTGTTTATAATTATACCATACGGTGAGTATTTTATTGTTTTTCTTTTGTACTTGAGGGGGTTTTTCCTTTTGCCCGGGTTCTGTGGTATACTAGCACAAAGGCAACGAAGAGAAGGGAGAACAGCTGCGATGAAGATCCTCGGCATCGATCCGGGCTACGCCATTCTGGGATGGGGCGTGATTGAAAAAACGGGCAACCATTTCCGCGCCATAGATTACGGCGCGGTGACCACACCCAAGGAAATGCCCATGGATCAGCGGCTGGAACGCCTTTACGACGACCTGCGCCAGATCATCGAAGAGTACGGCCCGGACGTGGCCTCCGTCGAGCAGCTTTACTTCAACAACAACGCCAAGACCGCCATCAACGTGGGCCAGGCCAGAGGCGTTGCGGTCCTTGCCTGTGTCAAGTGCAGGATCGAGGTTGCCGAGTATACGCCTTTGCAGATCAAGCAGGCGCTGGTCGGCTACGGCAGGGCGGAAAAGAAGCAGGTCCAGTTCATGGTCAAGACCATGCTGAACCTTCCGGAGATCCCCAAGCCCGACGACACGGCCGACGCCCTGGCGGCGGCCATCTGCCACGGCCATTCAGCGGATACCCGGGGCAGGCTGCAGCGGGCAGGGCTCAGATAGCGGGAAAGGGAAAAACCGTCGCGGACAGGCCGCGGCGAAGAACAAGGAGTTTACATGATAGGATTTTTACGGGGAATACTGGCCGAAAAAGGCGACGGCTACCTGGTCATTGACGTGAACGGAGTGGGCTACTATGTGAACGTGCCCTCCAATACCAGCGCCTACCTGAAGAGCGAAGGGGAAGAGGTCTCCGTGCATACGGCCATGATCGTGCGGGAGGATGACATCAGCCTCTACGGCTTTTCCGGGCGGGGCGAACTGGACGCCTTCCGCAAGCTGATCACCGTCAGCGGAGTCGGCGCCAAGGTCGCCGTCTCCATACTCTCCAGTTTCACCCTGGAGCAGCTGAAGCAGGCGATTGCCTTTGAAGACGCCAAATCCCTGCAGAAAGCCAACGGCATAGGCAAGAAGTCAGCGGAGAGGATCGTCCTGGAACTGAAGGACAAGTTCGCTCCCGCGGGCACGGCGGATCCGGCTGCACTGGAAGCTTCCGGGGCTGCGGCGCCGGCATCGGGCCGGGGCGAGGCGGTTTCCGCCCTCATGGCGCTGGGCTATTCCCGTGGAGAAGCGATGAGCGCACTGGCGACCATCGAGGACAAGGACCTGACGACGGAAGAATACGTGAAACGGGCACTGAAGAACCTGTTCTAGGAGGAAATACATGGATTATGAGGAACGGATCACGGCGGCGGAGCTGGGCGAAGGAGAATACCGGCACGAGGTGACCCTGCGGCCCCAGACGCTGGCGGATTATATCGGACAGAAGACGGCGACGGACAATCTGAAGGTCTTCATCGAGGCGGCAAAGCTGCGGAAGGAACCTTTGGATCACGTGCTCTTTTACGGACCGCCGGGACTGGGCAAGACCACCCTGGCGGGCATCATCGCCAACGAGATGGACGTGGATATCCGCATCACCTCCGGACCGGCCATCGAGCGGGCCGGGGACCTGGCGGCGATCCTGACCAACCTGAACGAAAACGACGTGCTGTTCATCGACGAGATCCACCGGCTGAACCGCTCCGTGGAAGAGGTGCTCTATTCGGCCATGGAGGACTTCGCTTTGGACATCATCATCGGCAAGGGGCCTTCCGCCCGGTCTATCCGTCTGGACATCGCCCGGTTCACCCTGATCGGGGCGACCACCCGGGCAGGCAGCCTGTCGGCGCCTCTTCGGGACCGGTTCGGGGTCAACTGCAAATTCGAGATGTACACCAAGGACGAGCTGGCCCAGATCATCCGCCGGACGGCGAACCTGCTGGAGGTGGAGACCGATGACCGCTCCGTGGAGGAGATGGCCCGCCGCTCACGGGGAACGCCCCGTATCGCCAACCGGCTGCTGAAGAGGGTCAGGGACTTTTCCCAGGTCAAAGGCAGCGGCGTCATCGATCTGGACATCACCCGGGAAGCCCTGGAGGCCCTGGGGGTGGACGATATGGGACTGGAGAACCTGGACCGGGAGATCCTGCGGGTGATCATCGAGCGTTTCGACGGCGGACCGGTGGGCATCGACACCATCGCCGCCTCCATCGGCGAGGAGCGGGTGACCATCGAGGACGTCTACGAGCCCTATCTGATCCAGGCGGGATTCCTCCATCGGACCCAGAAGGGGCGCGTGGTCTCCCGGAGAGCTTACCAGCACCTGGGCCTGGACTACGACGAGGAGGAGCAGGAGGAACAGATATCCATCAGCATCAGCGACTGAACCGCCCGGCATGAGCCGGGACAGAGGAATAGTATACGTGAACATCAACGATTTTGATTATCCATTGCCGGAGCATCTGATTGCCCAGAGACCGGCTGACCGCCGGGACGCGTCCCGTCTTCTGGTGGTCCACCGCCGGACGGACGCCATCGAGCACCGGCATTTTTATGACATTCTTGACTATCTTCAGCCCGGGGACTGCCTGGTGCTGAACGATTCCCGCGTGCTGCCGGCCAGGCTTTACGGGCGCAAGGTGCCCGGCGCCTCAAGGAGCGCCCGGAAAGAGCCGGGCGCCCGGGTGGAATTCCTGCTGATCCGCCGCCAGGAGGGGGATAAGTGGGAGACTATGGTCCGGCCGGGCCGGCGGCTCAAGCCCGGGGATGTGGTGGCCTTCAGCGGACCGGGAAGCGATCTGCCCGACGGCCCGCTCCTGCGGGCGGAGATCCTCGATTACGGTGAGGACGGCACGAGAATCGTTGCCTTTACATACGACGGCCTGTTTATGGAACGGCTGGAGGAGATCGGCACCATGCCCCTGCCGCCCTATATCGAGCGGCCCGGCGAGGACGAGGACCGGGAGAGGTACCAGACGGTCTACAGCCGGGAGGAGGGTTCTGTGGCGGCGCCTACGGCAGGCCTGCACTTCACGGAGGAACTGCTGGCTGCGGCTGAAGAGAAAGGCGTGGAACTGGCCTACGTGACGCTCCACGTGGGGATCGGCACCTTCCGTCCAGTCAAGGTGGAGCGGATCGAGGACCACCACATGCACTTTGAAGAATACTCCATCAGCGATGAGGCGGCGGAGACCATCAACCGGGCAAAAAGGGAAGGCCGGCGGGTCATCAGCGTCGGCACCACATCCACGAGGACCGTGGAGAGCGCGGCATATTTCGATGAGGCGGCAGGATGCTGGCAGGTCAGGCCCGGCTCGGGCAGCACGGGCATCTTCATCTATCCCGGTTACGACTTTAAGATCATCGATTCCCTGATCACCAATTTCCACCTGCCCAAGTCCACGCTGCTCATGCTCATTTCGGCTCTCTATGACCGGGAGAAGATCCTGAAGGTCTATGAGGAAGCCGTGAGGGAAGAGTACCGGTTTTTCTCCTACGGGGACGCCATGATCCTGATCTGAGCCCAGCGGTTTCAGTGTTATCAGACATTTTCAAAATATTCCCGGTTTGCTGCAATAAATAACCTATCACTTTTGTTATATTTACAGAAGCCAACACCAGAAACAGCGTAATCAGGAGGAAATAAGGATGAAGAGGATAGTTTCCATTATGACGGCCCTGATGGTTGCCGCAACCATGAGTTTCGCCGTATTCGGCCAGGATATCCACGCCGCTGGCCCGGCACCCATCGGAATTGGCCAGGCCAAAGCCATCGCACTGGGCAATGCGCACTTGACCAGCGGGAAGGTGAGGTACTTCGAAGCGGAGTATGACGGTGAGGACCAGGTTTACGAATTGGAGTTCACCAAGAAAAAGAACAGGGCGGAGTACGACTACGAGATCGACGCCTTTACCGGCAAGATCCTGAAGAAGTCCATCGACTACCGGTATAAGGCGAAGCGGTCCGGCAAGAAGATCGGCGCGAAGAAAGCCACGAAGAAGGTAGCCAAGTATCTGAAGATGAAGACATCAACAGTCAGATCCGGAACCTGCACCTACGAGCCCAGAAAGAGGGGAGCCAGGTATGAGGTGCGGTTCATGACGAACAATTACAACTACGAGGTCGAAGTTCTGGCCAGAAACGGACAGATCATCGAAATGGATTGTGAAAGCATCACAAGATAAGAGAGATGAGCAGAACT
This sequence comes from Bacillota bacterium, assembly GCA_017433375.1. GTDB lineage: Bacteria > Bacillota > Clostridia > Peptostreptococcales > Anaerovoracaceae > Lentihominibacter. The sequence continues at coordinate 1,618 of JAFRHG010000023.1, read as the reverse complement.
GAACTGGATGACAACCTGATACAGCGCATGGCCGGCGGGGACGGGAACGCCTTCGGAGAGTTTTACGACAGGACTTCCGCCGCGGTCTACGGGTTCGCCCTTTCCATCCTCCGCAACAAGGAGGACGCGGAGGACCTGATGCACGATACCTACATCCGGGCCTATTCCGGGGCGGTGAGCTACACCCCCCAGGGCAAGCCTATGGCCTGGCTGCTGACCATCGTCCGCAATCTGTGCTACAACAAGCTCAGGGCGGGGACCATGAGCGAGGATCTGGCCGACTATGAGGACCCGGCCGGCCTGGACGAGTTCGACGCCACACTGGACCGGATCGTCCTGGAAAAGGCCATGCAGATCCTGTCCTTTGAGGAAAGGCAGATCGTCATGCTCCACTCCCTGACCGGACTGAAGCACCGGGAGATCGCGGAGCTGCTGGAGATCCCTCTGGGAACCGTCGTGTCAAAATACAACCGGTCCCTGAAAAAGATCAGAAGAGAGCTTGAGGAAGAAGAACGGGGAAAGGAGGGATCGGATCATGCGTAAAGGCAACGTTAACGTTGAGGAGAGCCTGCGGAAGGCCGTAACCGACATGACGCCGGATATGCGGGAACAGCTGCTCAGCGAGCTGAACCTGGATCCCACAAAGGTATCGGTGCGGGGGAAGACGCCCGTGGTGAAAAAGCGCAGGAAACTCTATATGTCCGTGGCCAGCTGCGCGGCGGCCCTCATGCTCATCGTCGGTGGATCATTCCTGATGAAGGAACCCCAGGCCTTTGCCTTCGTCGATCTTGACGTGAATCCCAGCATCGAGATGAGCGTGGACAACAAGGCGCGGGTGATCTCCGCCGAGGCGGTCAACGAGGAAGGAAAGGACATCCTGGCCGGGATGGACATGAAGGGCAGCGACATCACCGTCGCCTGCAACGCGGTGGTTGGTGCCATGCTCACCAAGGGGTATTTAACAGATACAGACAATTCCATCCTTGTCTCCGTCCGGTCCACTAAGGAAGCGGAAGGGAGGACCATGGAGCAGGACCTGTCCAAGCAGCTGAACACCTATCTGGACCAGTCCCAGATCACCGGCGCAGTTATGGGCCAGTACGTGCAGGGTGACGAAGAACTGGAGGCCTTCGCCAGGCAGAACGGCATCAGCGAAGGCAAGGCATGGCTGATCCGGGGCCTGATGGCTTCCGACCCCCGCCTGACTAAGGAGTCCCTGCTGAAGCTGTCCACCCAGGATCTGATCCTCCTGTGCAGCGACAAGGAAATCAAGGGTGAGTCCCTGTACGGGACGGTGAATACGAGCCGGTTCATCACGAAGGAGAAGGCCCTGGCCATTGCCCTGGAAAACGCGGGCATCAATGAGAGCGACGTCACCTATTCCCACGCCTACTTCGACTGCGATGACGGCGTGATGATCTACGAGGTCGACTTCAAGGCCGGCGGCAGGGAATACGATTACGAGATCGATGCCACTACGGGCGAAGTGATCCAGGCCGAATCGGAAGTGGACGATGACGTGTACCAGTCCGGCGGCGGCAACAGCGGCGGCAGCAGCAGCGGCGGAAACACCAACAGGAAATACCGGGACTACGATGACGATGATGACGATGACCGC
>JAFRHG010000022.1 GCA_017433375.1 Bacillota bacterium | reverse complement strand
GCATATACGCCCTATGATAATGCTGTTATTGAAAACTTCTTCGGATCTCTAAAAAAAGAAGAGCTCTACCGGCGTCGTTACCGTTCCGAACGTGAGCTCAAGGAATGCGTCAAAGAATTCATCATTTTTTACAACGAACGGCGTCCTCATGAGAAACTGAATTACCAGACGCCGAATGAAGTTGAAGCCGCCTATATTCAGTCAATAATGACGGAACCCGGTGGTTCTGTCTGCTAACAGCCCATCGGGTTCATTTTCTGTAACTTTTCAGTTTTGAAACGTGTTTTCCGTTTTTTGATTTCACCCAAGGGAGAACACGCTGTCCAGAAACCGCCGTCTTTCAATAAAAACCGGGGTGCTTACGAACTTAGGGGTTCGTATTGCATACCCCGGTGCATTTGGCGGAGGACAAGGGACTCGAACCCTCGAGGCTGTTACACCCTACTCGCTTTCCAGGCGAGCTCCTTAGCCACTCGGTCAATCCTCCGTGTCCAGTTCATGATAATATGCCGGCTGTCCTCTCCGACACCTATATAATATAGCAAAGATCAACCCCGGGCGCAAGGGCGATTTTTCCGCCGCCTTCACCATCTGTTTTGGCCGCTCTCACCCTCTGCGGACCAGGCCCATGGACACGGCGGCACGCTCGGCCTCCACCCGGTTCTTCGCGCCCAGCTTGGCGTAGATGTTCCGGTTGTGCTTCTTCAGGCCGCTGTAGGAGATGCCGCAGATCTCGCAGATCCGTTCCGTGGATTCGCCGGCGCAGAGCAGGCCGAGGATCTCCTTCTCCCGGTCCGTCAGACTGGGCAGCTCCGTAGCCGTCCGCTTCATAAAATCGGGATACTGCAGCGCCATCTCCCGGCAGCCGTCCCTGACCTCTTTCAGGAACTCCTTCGAGATCTGATCCGTCTCCAGTTCGGTAAGCAAAGGCAACAGCGCGCTGCCCTTCATAGCCGCCAGCTGCACATAGTGGTACTCCTCCGCGCTGCTCAGGGCCCTGGACAGAGCCATGTCCCAATCGGTGAGCCCCTGCCGGTAGAGGATGATCGACGTCAGGATGCCGTTCTCGATCCGGGAACAGGTACGTCGGTACTCCTTGTAGTACCACTCCATATAGGCGGCCAGGTTCAGGGCCTCGGGCAGCCTGTCGATGGCGATGAGACACTGGAGCCTGATCTGATGGATGTACCGGTCCAGAATGGAAAAGTTGTGGTGGACATCCGGGGTGTCAGCCAGCCACTTTATGATCTTGTCCTGGTCTCCCTCATAGAGGGCGATCAGGGCATCCGTTGCCTTTATATTCGGGAGGAGCTGCAGGTCTTCTCCGCCGACGATCCGGTCCCGGAAGGTATTCAGGCATTCCCTGGCCGACATGACCTTTCCCTGTGCCAGGTACTGGCGGATCATCACGCCGTAACCGGCGAAGCAGATCTCCGGGCTGCCTGTATTGGCCGCCTCCGCGACCCCGGTGCCCGCCCTGTGGATGACCGTCTGGGGATCCATGGTGCCGCACTCGAATCCGATCTCCGCCATGCCCACGTCCACCAGGCCCTTCCCGTGGCGGCCGAGGATCCGTTCCAGGATCGAACCCATGAAGTAAGCGATCTGGTCCGCGTTCCGGACCCAGCCGCTGTAATCCAGTCCGCCGTTGATGATCGACGGAATGTTGTCCGTCACGGAAAACTCCGGCAGCTCCACACCCTTTGTCGCCATCAGGGTCAGGGCGCTCTTCATATTTCCGATCATCCCCTGGCCGGCCCGGTGGGGCAGGCCGATGTCCAGATAGCTCTGCAGCGCCTTCGCTTCCTTTCGTTTTTCCGGCGGATTGTTCTCGTTCTTCTCGTACTGTTCCAGCTCCCGGTACCAGCGTTCCGATTCTTCGGGCAGCATGGTCATGGACTTCAGGAGGCTGACCCCGGCGATCAGCGAGGGATCCTGCAGGACCATCTCCTCCGGCAGATTCTCATAGTGCTTCCTCAGCTCGTGGTACTGGCCGATACCTGGATGGGCATGGGCGTTCTTCACCAGCAACTCCAGGATCTTTTCCGAATCGCCCACCTTCTCGTAGCAGCCCGCTGCCTTTGCCAGCTGATTGTTCTCCTCATACCAGGCGGCCAGCTTGCGGTTGTTGTCGGCCCTCTGCTGCACGCTCCACAGGAGAGACTTCTTCCATTTGAGAAACGCCCGCACATCATCGATGATCGTCCACCGGTTCGAACCCGTCCTGGTCAGGAAGGAACCGACGGTTTCGCAATAATCGATGATGTTGTGGGCGTTGCCCTCTTCCAGAAGGGACTCCGCCATGTCCGCCGTGAAGTATTCCGGCTCGCAGACCGTCAGCAGAAGCTGGCGGGCATCCTCCCGGATCCTCTTGAAGAACACGTTGTCATAATAGTGGAAGAGTTCCGTCCGGATCCTGGAGATTCTCCCCCTGTCGATGGACTCGCCGTTTTCGCAGTGGCGCAGACAGAACTTCAGCGCGGGAGGATAGCCGTCCGTCATCTCCAGAAGAAGGTTCGTCTCATCCGCGGCGAGGGTGACCCCCTCCTCCTGAAACAGCTGCCGGATCTCCTCGCCGGTCAGCTTCAGATCCTGGAGGGTAATACGGGTGAAGTCGGTCTCCATGGCCAGTTCTTCCAGCCATCCGGGGAACTTGCCCCTTCCCACGAGGACGACCTGGCGGCTGCGGTCCCGGATCAGCTGCCGGACATACTCCTCGCTCTCCGGGTCATCCAGCCAGCAGACGCCGTCGACCACAACCACGCCCTGCCGGATCCTGTCGATGGGCGGCATCTGATCCAAAACTCCCTTCTCGCCGAACAGCAAAAGAAAGCTTCGGTTTCTGAAGTAGTATTCCACCAAAGCGCTCTTGCCCCAGCCTGCATGGGCCAGGATGATCACCGGCCGGAGATTTTCCTCCGCCGCCTTCATCTTGTTCAAGGCTTCCCGTTTTCTTATGTAAGCCATGTTCCCCTGTCCTTTCGCAGCGTCCCCCTCTCTACCAATTTAAAGTATTATATACTCTATCGGGGAAAAAGTCACGAAAAGAGCAGGCAAACCGTGTTTCCACAGTCTGCGTGCTCTTGCTTAGGGGAACGATTATTACGGGTATTGCATTAGATTCCTCCGACCCGAGCCCGCATATCATCATTGCTGCCGCAGGGCACGGTGTCGGGGTTTGACTTGGGTTCGTCTTTAGTCGAACTGCTTCCCGCAACTATTTGCAGGCTCATTTTCCCACAGGTCCCCCGCCGTGTATAGTGACCCCAGGGTCACCTTGTATTTTTTTTCAAAGGCAACGAAAATAGCGCCGCCCGGCACCGGGCGAAGACCCACCGGTAGAATTTCACCAGATTTCCCGTCAGCAGAGCGCAGATCACCGTCCCCTCCCGGACGGCCACCAGCCGGTGCAGGAAAACGAGGCAGAGAATGACCGCGATGGCCACGAGGGAGCAATCCGCCGCGACCCGGACCCGGTTGAACGGCTTATGGAGGACCGCCGTCAGCGCCCGGGAGAAGGCATCCCCCGGCGCCATGGCCACGTTGGCCTCCATCTGGATCGCGATGCCCAGGGACATGATGCAGACGCCGGCCAGCAGGAACAGCAGCTTCTGCCAGTAGACCACCGGCTCCATCCACTGGAGGAGGAACAGGGAAAAATCGATCCCGTACCCCATGGCCAGAGAGATCAGGAACTGGACGATGATCTCCGAGACCGTGATTGCCTTTCCCGCGGGCCGCCCCATGATCGAACCCGGCTTGTCGTGGAGCATGATCCACTGGGCCGCCACCAGGCAAAGGTTGATGAGGATCGTATAGTTGCCCATGGTGAACCGGGGCTGGATCAGCGACAGAGCGTAGGGCACCGAAGAAATGGGCGAGTTGCCCAGCCCCGCCTTCGTGATAAAGGCAATCCCGAAGCACAGCAAAAACACCCCCGGGATCATAATCAGATATCGAATTGTCAGCTCTCTGATCGTCATTGCGACCTCACTGTCCAAGTGTCGTCCATGACTGGATTATCCGCCAAAGAGGGTTCTCTGTCAACGAGCATCTCTACGGCCCGCAGGCAAAGGCAATCCCAAAACACCGCATACCAGAACAGGAGATCCAACGCCGCCTGTTCGGCTTGGATCTCCTGTCTTTTCTTATGCTGTCTCTGTCTGCAGAGCCCAAAGATCTTTGACCTGGGTCATGTTGTGATATTCGCGTACTTTGAAACAAGAGTCAACATTGGCGGAAAGAATTATGCCGTTTCTTTTGACGTAGAGGTTCATCCGTCAAATAATAAGTATAGAACCCATACTGTTAGCAAGCTCACGATAGAAGAAATGGACGCAAAAAAAGCAGAATCCCTGCGCCCTGCTAGAGCAATTAAGCCCACAGGGGAAGCGGGAACTGCCTCGAGTCTTGACTCTAACGGTACTGTACCACAGGAACCTAAAAATGTCAAGACTGGCCAGAAGGGAGAAAAGAACCAGAAGTCAGGGGAAACTCCGCAGCCAACAGAAAAAGAAATCAACAGTATGGTCAAAGATGCCACGGATCGGCAGAAGCAGATAGATAATGAAATCTCCACTATTAAGTCAGATGAGACGATGACCATACAGGAAAAGGCAAAGGCGCTGGATTCCATTGACAGTCAGAAGAAGGCAGTTGATGAAGAGGTAGAATCACTTAAGGAAGCACAGGACGAGATTGTTCCGAGTAAGAAGGATGATGCTGCAAAGCCAGAACCGCGAGACGTAAACAATCCAGACGCCAAAACAAAGCCGGAAGTATCAAAGGCTCTTGAAGGCAGTAAAAAGCACCAGGAGTATGTCGAAAAACCGAGAGCTGAACAGATCAGGGAGCAGAGACCTACGTTCAATGAACTGAAGAAACAGG
>JAFRHG010000021.1 GCA_017433375.1 Bacillota bacterium | reverse complement strand
GCGGAGGGTGGAGCAGGGCCAGTCCGCTGCTGTCCACCACCGCAAGCTTGTGTTGCTTTTGCAGGAATCTATTCCGTTTCCGCCGGCTGTTCCGAGGTGCAGTTGGGGCACCGGGTGGCATCCACGGCGATTTCGGACTTGCAGAAGGGGCAGACCTTGGTGGTCGGCTCTTCTTCTTCCTCTTCCTTTTTCTTCAGGCTGGTGGCCTTGTTCATGGCCTTGATGATGCAGAAGAGCACCAGGGCGACGATCAGGAAGTTGATGACGGCCATGATGAAGGAACCGTACTTCAGGGTGACCTGTCCGTCAAAGAAGGTGGCTGCCAGATTGCTGAAATCCTTCCCGCAGAACAGGCCGATGATCGGGTTGATCAGGTCGTCCACGAGGGAGGTGACGATGGCGGTGAAGGCGGCGCCGATGATGATGCCGACGGCCATATCCATAACGTTGCCTTTGAGGGCAAACTCCTTAAACTCCTTCATAAAACTCTTCATTGCTTTTGCTCCTCCTTGAATCGGTTGATAATGACAGAGAAGATTGTAGCACAGATTCCGAAAGATGACAAATTAATTCCCATAATGTACTACATTTTGTGCTATAATATTCAATTAGTCGGGGACTTGGGATAGAGAAAGGACTGACCGAACCGAATGGAGGATAACAGGAATACACCTAAGAAAAAAAGGAACCGGTGGAACATCGTTCTTGCCGTTGCCGCGGTGGTGCTGGCCATCGCGTCCATCGGCCTGTATATCGCGCCGCAGATGCTGTTCAAGGTCTACGACGACGAGGATGAATTCCGCAGCCATGTGGATCTGCGGTACCGCCAGATGAACGTTCTGCCGGATGCCAGGAGCCGCGTGGTGTCCACGGACTATTCGGACAGCGCAGCTACGGCGATACGCTACGACCCCCTGCAGGATGAGAATATGGCTGTGTTCCGCGATCAGCGGATCCGGGATATCCAGAACAGCTATAAGAAGAGGATCGCGGAGAGCGAGGCGGCAAGGGAGAAGAAACATGGCGAGGACATGTTTTACCGGCCCCTGCAGCACGTGCTCCTCATCGATACGGCGGTCTACGATTCGGGCACGGGGGCGCTGACCCTGGCGATCTATACCGAGGAGTACCGGGAGAAGGACGAGGCCATGGAGAAGGTGGATTCCACCATCGACACCTGGCTTGTGGCGAAGGATGACCTGCGCGCCCTGAAGACGATCCAGGTCATGGCGCCGGACTACCGGGAAAAGGCGTCGGTATTCACCAAAGAGTACCTGAGGACCACCGTTGCCGAGGACAAGTTCAACGAGGGCGCGGCCGCCTATCTGGACGATGACGAAGGCAATTACGACAAGTTCGTCATTTCGGAGAGCAACGTCACCTTCTTCTTCGATCAGGATACGGTGCTGAAAAAGGACCAGGGCGTGGTCGCGGTAAGCATGCTGCGCAGCTACATGGGACCGACGGTCCGCAGCGGGATCATCGAGCGGTTCATCGATCCGAACAAGCCCATGGTGGCCCTGACCTACGACGACGGGCCCGGCGGCGACGCGGAGAAACGGATCCAGCGGTGCCTGAAGAAATACAACGTGGTGGCGACCTTCTTCTACCTGGGCAACCGGGTGAAGAGCGACGCGGAGACGGCGAAATCCTGTGTCGCTATCGGCTGCGAGATCGGCAACCACTCATGGGATCACGCGGAGCTGACCTCCCTTTCCAAGGAGGATATCCGCAAGGAGATCAATAAGACCAACAAGGTGATCACCAAGGTGACCGGCGTGCGGCCCACCGTGTTCCGGCCGCCATACGGATCCACCAGCGATAAGGTCCGGAAGCAGGCGAACATGCCGGAGATCCTCTGGACCGTGGACACCCTGGACTGGAAATCACGGGATGCCAAGAAAGTGTTCAAAAAAGTCAAGAAGACCAAAAAACTGGATGGGAAGATCATATTGATGCATTCCCTGTACGACGAAACCGCAGAAGCAACGGAAAAGATCGTCCCCTGGCTGCTGGAAAACGGATACCAGGTGGTTACGGTCAGTGAGCTGATCAAGTACAAGACCGGAGAGTCGCCTAAAGCGGGAGAAACTTACGAATAATCCGCGCGATCCGCGTGGTTTTCGGAAATGAGAAGGAGAGGAAAAGGATGATTATCACCAGAAAAAGCGACTATGCCCTGCGCATCTGCCGGGTGCTTCGGGATGGAAAGATCCACAACGTATCGGAGATCTGCCGGCACGAGAGCGTGCCCAGAGCATTCGCCTACAAGATCCTGCGGGAACTGGAGTCCCACGGCATTGTCCGCTCGGAGCGGGGAAACAAGGGCGGGTACTACCTGAACATCTCCCTGGACGACGTGACCATCTACGATGTGGTCAGTCTGCTGGAGGACGATGTGGCTATGCTCCACTGCATGAAGGAGGACTGCATACGCAACCGGCCGGACAACCCCTGCAAGGTGCACCGGGAAATCGAACGAATCCAGAAGATCATGGAGAAGGAGATGAACCGGTTCAAGCTGGCCCAGATCATGGACGACGATATGTACTAAAGGGAAGGGCAGCCTCCGTCAGGGGGGGCAAAGGCAATTCCGCCTCTGTGACGGACGCGGAATCAGGGCCGGTGCAGCCGGTCAATGGCTATTAGTATGTCATCAGGAAGGGGAGCTTCGAGATGGAGCTCCTCTTTTGTTGTGGGATGGCGAAAGCTCAGGAAGGTGGCGTGAAGGGCCTGGCGTCCGATGAGATCGGGGTCACCGCCGCCGTAGAGGCTGTCGCCGGCAACGGGATGGCCGATGTGGGACAGGTGGACGCGGATCTGATGGGTGCGGCCCGTCTCCAGGCGAAGCCGCAGAAGGGAGTAGCCCGCCGCCGGGTCCGTGCTGCAGGCGCCCGCCGCCGGGAAGCTCTCCAGCAGGCGGTAATGGGTCAGGGACGGGGCACCGTCCTCGCTCACCCGCCGCTGCTTTTCGCCGGGCAGGGGAGGGGCGATGGGAAGATCGATGATCCCCTCGGCGGCATCGGGGATGCCGTGGACCAGGGCCGTGTATTCCTTGACCACCTGGCCGCTGTCCGACTGGCGGATGTAGTCGTTCTGGGCATAGGCGTTCTTGGCCACCACCAGTAGCCCGGAGGTGTCCATGTCCAGCCGGTTGACGAAGCGGATCTTGAAGGGGGAGCCGGTCTTCGCCATATAGTACATGAGCCCGTTGGCGATGGTCCCGTCCAGGTGTCCCTTGGTGGGGTGGACGACCACGCCGGGTTGCTTGTTCAGCACCAGAAGATCCCCGTCTTCAAAAACGGGGAAGAGGGGAATGTCCTCGGGTTCGAAATGACTGGTCTCCTCGGGAAGGTCCACGGAAATCACGTCCCCGGCGCAGGCCTTATGCCAGCCTTCGGCATAGACGCCGTTTCGCCGCACCAGCTTCTGGCGCTTGATCCGGTTGCGCAGCCGGGAGGAGAAATCGAAATGCCGGCGCATGAGCACCCGGATCTCCTGCCCATCTTCCTCCGGGGATACGGTAAAACGAAAATCGGCCATTACAGAAACTTATCCTTTACTTTGTTCCAGAAATCGTAGCCCTTCAGGCGCAGCAGATGCACGGAGGTATCGGAAACCCGTACCTCGATGCTCCGCACGTTGGTATAGGCGGTCTCGATGCCGTCGTTCATGATGAAGATCTGATTCTCCTCATGCTCCGGCACCACCCCCAGGGAGAGGTCCGCGGGAAGGAGGATGCTGGAGGTGAAGGAGCGGTAGGCCGTAGTGTTCATGGGCGCGATGGGCGTCACCTGCAGCAGATCCAGCCGGGGGTCGGCGATGGACCCGCCCACGGAATAGTTGTAGGCCGTGGAACCCGCGGAGGTGGCCACGATGAGGCCGTCTCCGGAGAACTTCTCGATGGGCTTGCCGCCGATGGAGATGAACAGGTGGACGGAATAGGAGTGGCGCCCCTTGATGGTGATCTCGTTGAGGCCGATGTGCCGGTGTTCCCGGCCGTCTTCGTCGGTGACAAGGGCGGCCACGGTGCTCAGCTTCTGCAGGTTGTATTCACCGGATTCGTACTGGTCCAGGAACTGTTCCAGCCCGTCGGGCAGCACATCCTGGAAGAAGCCCAGATGGCCGGTGTTAATGCCGGCGATGGGGCAGCCGGGAAAGTCGCAGGCGTGGATGGCCTTGAGGAAGGCGCCGTCTCCGCCGATGCAGACGATGAGTTCCGTGTCTTCCGTGTAGGTCTGGCTGACCCGGTATCCCCGGTTGTTCAGCTTGACGGACAGGGCCCGGAAGGTCCTGGCCGACAGTTCGTCGCCGTTGTGAAATACGGTAATCTGTTTCGTGCTCATGGGGTCACTCCTTTGTCCGTGCCGTTACTGCAGAGCTTCGAATTCGTCCAGGATCTGCTCAAAGGCAAGCATTGCCTTTTCCACAGGCTCGGGACGGCTCATGTCCACGCCGGCGATCTTCAGAAGCTCAATGGGATGGTCCGATTCGCCGGTCTTCAGGAAATCGATGTACCGGGCCGCCGCCGGCTCGCCCTCGGCCAGGATCTTCGCCGAGATGGCGGTTGCCGCCGAGTAGCCCGTGGCGTATTTGTACACGTAGAAAGCGTTGTAAAAGTGGGGGATGCGGGCCCATTCGAAGTCGATGATGCCGTCCGCCTCCACCGCCGGTCCGTAGTATTTTTCGTTGAGTTTGCGGTATTCCTCGTTCATCCACTCCGCCGTCAGCTGACCGCCTTCCTCGATGAAGCGGTGAGTCATGTCCTCAAATTCGGCGAACTGAGTCTGCCGGAAGAGGGTGGTCCGGAACTCTTCCAGATGCATGTTCAGCAGGTAGCGACGCATCTGGAGATCGTCGGTTTCCTCCAGCAGATGGTGCATGAGCAGGGATTCGTTCACCGTGGAGGCCACCTCCGCCGTGAAGATGGAGTGGCTGCCGTAGATGAAGGGCTGGGCCTCCCGGGTGTAGCGGGAGTGCATGGAATGGCCCATTTCGTGGATGATGGTGAACACGTCCTTGAGGGTATCCGTGTAGTTGAGCAGGATGTAGGGGTAGCTGTCGTAGGAGCCGAAGCTGTAGGCGCCGCTGGTCTTGCCTTTGTTCTCGTAGACGTCGATCCAGCCCTGTTCGATGCCTTCGTTCATCTTGTTCAGGTAGTCCTCGCCGAAGGGCTTTAAGGCCGCCCGCATGATGTCCAGGCCTTCTGCAAAGGCAACGGTCCGCGGGGGCAGCTCCACCAGGGGAACGTACATGTCGTACATATGGAAGTCCTCCACGCCCAGAAGCTTCTTCTTCAGGGCCACATAGCGGTGGAGGGAGGGCAGGTGCTTATTGACGACAGAAACAAGATTATCGTAAACCTCCCCGGGGATGTTGTCTCCGGCCAGGGCGGCCTCCCGGGAGGAGCCGTAACGTCGGATCCGGGCGTTCACCACGTCGGTTTTGGTGTTGTAATTGTAGGCCGTGGCGATGGTGTTGATCAGCTTCTTATAGGAATCGTACATGGACTCGTAAGCCGCCTTGCGCAGGGTCCGGTCGGGGCTCTCCATCAGCTTGATGTAGCTGCCGTGGGTGAGGAGGTGCTCCTCTCCGTCTTGCCCTTTGACGGATTCGAAGGCCAGGTCCGCGTTGTTGAGCATGGTGAAGACGTCATTTGTCGCGCCGGTGACCTCGCCCATCTGGGCCATGATGGCCTCTTCGCTGTCGGTGAGGACGTGATCCTTCAGGCGGAAGGCGTCCCGGATGGCGAAATCGTAGATGTCCAGGCCTTCGGTGGTCTTCAGGAAGCCGAGAACCTTCTCTTCATCGGCCGAAAGCAGTTCCGGGGAGATGAAGGACATGGCGGCGGAGACAGCGGCGATGACGGACATGCACTGGTCGGTCAGGGCCTGGTAGCGGCTGACCGCGTTGTCCTCGTCCCGCTTCATGTGGGCGTAGACGTAGATGTTCTCCAGCCGGCGCCAGATATCGTCCCGCTCCCGGAAGGCGGCGAGCAGGGTCTGGCCGTCGTCGGTCAGGTATCCCCGGTAGGTGTCGGCAAAGCGGCCGGCTTCCTCTTTGATCTGCTCAAGCTGGCCGTCGATGACGGACTCATCGGGGAGCATTGCCTGGATATTCCACTGGTAAGCGGGGTCCATCTGTGCTCTGGTTTTCGGTTCTTTCGCTGCCATGGTTTTCCTCCGTTTTTTCTTTTCTTTTTAACGCATCTATTGTATAATATCGTGTCCCACTATTCAACAATAGGAAGGTTATATTTACATGGATAACAGACCCATCGGTTTTTTTGATTCCGGCCTTGGCGGGCTGACCAGCATACCCTATCTGCGGAGGGAACTGCCCGAGGAGAGGGTGATCTATTTCGGAGATACCGCCCGTACGCCATACGGCTCCAAAGCAGTGACCACCATCCGCAGTTTTTCAACGGAAATCGCGGAATTTCTGGTCAAATGCAACGTAAAGATGATCGTCATCGCCTGCAATACGGTGAGCGCGACCTGTCTGGATGAGCTGCAGAAGCGCTTCCCGAAGATTCCGATCCTGGGGATCATCTCCCCGGCGGCCGAGGAGGCGGCATCGGTATGCGAGCCGGGGAGCCGGCTGGGCATCATCGGAACGAAGGTGACCATCGCCAGCCACGCCTATCAGGAGTTCATCGGCCGGTTTGACCCCCAGTTCCGGATCTACGAGGAGGCCTGTCCCGCCTTCGTGCCTCTGATCGAGGAGGGCATCATCGATAACGAGATCATGGATATGACCATCCGCTACTACATGGATGATTTCGTTCTGGGAAACCAGCTGGATACCATCATTCTGGGCTGCACCCACTATCCCCTGATCAAGGCGAACCTGACCCGGATCTATCCCGGGCTGAACATCATCAATCCCTCCAGCATCGTCATCGGGCAGGTGAAACGGATCCTGTCGGAGCGGGACATGCTGGCGGACCATTCCGACTTCACCGACGTGTTCTACGCCAGCGACCTGTCGGAGAATTTCATCAACATGATCGATCACATCTTCGCGGACAGCGAGGAGTTCAACGAAAAGAAGGTCAAGTTCATGAACTTCGACCTGGAAAAGGAACGGCTGAATGGACTACTATGAGCTGCTGAAGCATCTGGATCTGGAGGAGCCGGCTGACTTCATCTACTTTGAGGCCATGGCCGATCTGGTGGAATGCGATGAACACATCGAGCAGGAAGCTGTAGGAGCGCTCTTTGCCGGCGCGGATATGCCCACGGTGGCGGACCTGTTCGGGGACTATTTCGACGATATTATGGATGGTCTTCCCGAGGACAGCGGGGAGATCTACTCCCTGCTGAACCAGATACGTCTCTGCCTTGTGGGCCTGGCCCGCAACGCGGAGGACGAAAGCGATATCCGCCGGCTGACCGACGAGTTCTGCCGGTTCCGGCAATGGTATGTGGAGGATTCCGATGCGGAGCTTTCGCCCATGGACGGGGGATTGCCTTTGCACCAGTGTCTGCGGGACGCCATCACCACGGCCCGGATGGAAAAGCTGGGCGGGGAGAAGTACCGGTACGATTTTGACTACGCGCTGGACTACCAGCTGGACGGATATACCATGTCCTTCGCCGAGCTTGCGGCGGCGGAAATCGAGGACGATGAGAACGAGGGGCGGATCGTGTTTGACCCGGAGACGGTGGACGACTATGCCCTGGATGACGGAGAAGACGATGAGTGGACCCATTGAGCGGCCGGATCTGCCGGAGGATGTGGATCTGTTTCAGACTTTCGGGCCGGGCTTTGACCGGTTCGATTTCCCCGGGCCCGTTTGCCGGGTCACGGGAGGCCACGGCGGGGAGGCGCTGCTGATCTGCGGCAGCGAGAAAACGGCCCTGCTGGACTGCGGCATGGCCTACTGCGGGCCGACGACGGCGGACAACGCGAAGAAGGTGCTGGCCGGGATGGGCAGGGATCTGGACATGATCTTTCTGAGCCATTCCCACTACGACCACATCGGCGCGCTGCCCTGGCTGAAAAAGGCCTTTCCCGGGGCGCAGGTGCTGGCCAGCCGCCACTGCGCGGGGATCCTGTCCCGGCCCAACGCCCGGAAACTTATGGGCGCTCTCGGCCAGGAGGCGAAGGACCTTTACGCGCCGGACAGCCCGGTGGAGATCATCACCGAAGGACTGGCCGTGGACCGGATCATTGAGGACGGCGAGACCGTTTCCCTGGGGGAGGAGAAGGTGACTGCCCTGGCCACGCCGGGGCATACGGACTGCTCCATGAGCTACTGTCTCCAGCCCGCCGGGATCCTGTTCACCAGCGAAAGCACCGGGATCCTGGAAGGGAAGGACTATGTCCACACGCCCTGCCTGAAGAGTTTCGTGCAGGCGGTGAACGTGTCCATGCCCAAATGCCGGGCAGCGAACCCCCGGTATCTGTGCCTTCCCCATTTCGGCATGGTCCCCGGGGACTACACTGACCGGTACTGGGAGATGTTCCGGGAAGAGTGCAAAAGCAAGACCCGCTTTGTTGACGGGATGTGCCGGGAGGGCCTCGACCGGGAGGCCATGCTGGACGCCTACATCGAGCGGTACTGGACACCGGCAAAAGCAATGGAACAGCCGAAGGAAGCCTTTCGGCTGAATTCGGGATACATATTGGATACGCTGCTGCGGGAGCGGGAAGAGCTGCTGGCCTGGGCGGACGCCTGAGGCGCGGCTCCCTGAGGATGGGCCGGCGAACACCGCGGCGGCAGAGGAGAAAGGAGATTTCCCATGGCATTTGATGCGGAAAAGGTAAAGAACGATGTCGTCCTGTGGATCCGGGACTGGTTTGAGGAAAACGGAAAGGGCTGCCCGGCGGTCATCGGCCTGTCCGGCGGCAAGGACAGCTCCATCGTCGCCGCCCTTTGCGTGGAGGCTCTGGGCAAGGACCGGGTCTTCGGCGTGATGATGCCCAACGGGGAGCAGTTTGACATCGATGTTGCCCACGCCCTGGTGAAGCACCTGGGCATCCAGGCCATCGTTTTTAACATCAAGGGCGCATACGACGGTGTGGTGACCGAGCTGATGAAGCACTTCGACGAGTTCACGGCCCAGGCGAAGACCAATCTTCCGCCCCGCCTTCGGATGGCGGTGCTCTACGCCGTTTCCCAGAACATCGGCGGCCGGGTGGCCAACACCTGCAACCTGTCCGAGGACTGGGTGGGATACAACACCAAGTTCGGCGACGGCGCCGGAGATTTCAGCCCCCTGTCGAAGCTGACAGTGCAGGAGGTCAAGGCTGTGGGACGGGCTCTGGGGCTGCCGTCCATGTTCGTGGACAAGGTGCCCATCGACGGCCTGCAGGCGAAGACCGACGAGGACAATCTGGGCTTCACCTACGCGGTGCTCGACCGGTACATCCGGGAGGGGATCTGCGAGGATGAGGAGACGAAAAAACGAATTGACGAGAAGCACAGGGCAAACCTGTTCAAGCTGCAGCCCATGCCCTGTTTCCCCTATGAAGGATAGGAGCGTTATCTTATGGATAAGAAGATGATCGACCGGATCAACGAACTGGCTCACAAGAAGAAGACGGAAGGCCTCACGGAAGAGGAACAGATGGAACAGGCCAGCCTGCGGGCCCAGTATCTGGAGCAGTTCCGCAAAAACTTCCGCCAGCAGCTGGATAACGTCCGGTTCGTGGAAGACCTGAGCGAAGAGGAACTGGCCGAGTATAAGAGGAAAAAAAACAATTAGGTTGTTGACATCCCGACGGTTTCGGTTCACTATATAGTGTGTTCACAAAAACAGCGATTAAGGAGTGTTAGAAATATGAGAGAAGTATATCTGGATTATTCCGCGACGACACCGGTAAAACAGGAAGTCGTGAGCGAGATGATCCCGTATTATACAGAGGCTTTCGGCAATCCGTCCAGCCTCTACGGCCCCGGCCTGAAGGCGAAGGAAGGCCTTACCCAGGCCCGTCAGCAGGTGGCGGATCTGATCGGGGCGAAGGAGAATGAGATCTTCTTCACTTCCTGCGGAACCGAGGCGGACAACTGGGTTCTGGAGGGCGTCGCCGACCAGCTCAGGGACAAAGGCAACCACATCATTACCACCAAGATCGAGCACCACGCCATCATCCATACCTGCATGTATCTGCAGAAGTATCACGGCATCGAGGTGACCTATCTGGATGTGGATGAAGAGGGATTCGTTTCCCCGGAAGATCTGGAAGCGGCCATCACGGACAAGACCATTCTGGTCAGCATCATGATGATCAATAACGAGATCGGCACCCTGGAGCCCATCAAGGAACTGGCTGCCGTGGCGAAAAAGCACGGCGTCCTCTTCCACACCGACGCGGTGCAGGCCCTGGGCAATGTGCCCATCGACGTGAAGGATCTGGACGTGGACTTCCTGTCCATGTCGGCCCATAAGATCTACGGACCCAAGGGCATCGGCGCCCTGTACAAGAGAAAAGGCATCATGCTGCCCAACTTCGTCCACGGCGGAGCCCAGGAAAACCGGAAGAGGGCAGGGACGGAGAACACCGCCGGCATCGTCGGTTTCGGCAAGGCGGCGGAACTGGCCAGGACAGGCCTCGCTGAGCACATGGCCCACTCCCGGCAGATGCGCCAGTATCTCTGGGATCAGATCCAGGATAAGATCGAAGATGTACGGCTCAACGGCCCGGCGGACTTCGACCGCCGGCATCCGGGCAACCTGAACGTCTCGTTCCGTTACATCGAAGGGGAGTCCATCATGCTGATGCTGGACGGCGGCGGGATCTGCGTATCCACCGGATCCGCCTGCTCATCGGGATCATTGGATATTTCCCACGTGCTTGCGGCAATCAACGTCCCCATGACGATCATCAACGGAACCGTCCGGTTCACCGTGGGGGACTTCACGACAAAAGAAGATATCGACTACACCGTAGAGGTCCTGCAGAAGGTTGTGGACACTCTGCGAAAACTATCGCCGATCACCGGCAAGGAAGGATGGTAAAACCAATGGCTTTATATAACGATACGGTAATGGACCACTTCATGAATCCCCACAATGTGGGCGAGATCGAGAACCCCTCCGGCAAGGGGATCTACGGCAGCCCGGTCTGCGGCGACATGATGCAGGTCACCATCGATGTGGATGAAAACGACGTTATCACCGATGCCAAGTTCAAGACCTTCGGCTGCGGAAGCGCAATCGCTTCCTCCAGCATGGCCACGGACATGATCATCGGCATGACGGTGGAAGAAGCGCTGGACGTTTCCAATAAGAAGATCGTCGAGGAACTGGGCGGACTTCCCGCCGTGAAGATCCACTGCAGCGTTCTGGCGGAGCACGCCATCAAGAACGCCATCTACGATTACGCCCAGAAGTCCGGCAAGACCTACGCCGCCCTGGAGGGCTACAATCCCACCGAGGACAGCGAGGAAGACGACCACCACGATATCCCCGCAGAGGAGTAGGGGGAAGTCCCGGGGACTTCTTTTAATGCATTATGATATGAAAAAGGCTGCCCGCGAGGGGCAGCCTTTTTGGTGGCTGGATTAGCCGGGTGACCGGCATTCGTTGCCTTTGGATCAGGAGTGTGGATTTATACCAGGCCCTGTTCCATCATTGCCGCGGCAACCTTCTCGAATCCGGCGATGTTTCCGCCCTGGACGAGGAGGTTCTTGTTGCCGAAGTACTTCTCGGCAGCAGCAGCGCTGTTCTTGTAGATGTTGACCATGATCTGGTGCAGCTGCTCGTAGACGTCCTCATGACGATATACGGTGTGACCAGCGTTCTGTCCCATCTCGATGCAGGAGCAGGCAACGCCGCCGGCATTCGCCGCCTTGGCGGAACCTACTGCGGTCTCATGCTCGATGAGATACTGCAGAGCATCGTTGGTTGTCGGCATGTTGGCGCCTTCACAGTAGAACTTGCAGCCGCCTTCGACGATCTGCTTCGCGTGTTCCATGTGAACGTCATTCTGCATCGCGCAGGGGATGAACATGTCAACCTTGATGCCTTCATCCTGCTGGACGCCCCAGGGCTTCTTGCCTTCGTAGAACTTGGCGCCCGGGAACTTCTCCGCGTAAGGTGCGCAGATGTTCTTGCCGGAGGATCTCAGCTCGAGCAGGTAAGCAACCTTCTCGTCGGTGCAGATGCCGTCGGGATCGTAGATGTAGCCGTCCGGACCGGAGATGGTAACGCACTTGGCACCCAGATCCTTCAGCTTCCATGCAGCACCCCATGCAACGTTGCCGAATCCGGAGATGCCGACGACCTTGTCTTTGAAGTCTTCGCCGTTCGCCTTCAGCATTTCTTCCGCATACCATACGATACCGAAACCGGTAGCTTCAGCTCTTCCCAGCAGTCCGCCGTAGGAGAGGCCCTTGCCGGTCAGAGTTCCTTCGTATCTGTCAACAATTCTCTTGTACTGTCCGAAGAGGTAGCCGATCTCTCTGCCGCCTACGCCCAGGTCACCAGCCGGAACGTCGGTGTTCGGACCGATGTGTCTGTACAGCTCGGTCATGAAGGCCTGGCAGAAACGCATAACTTCAGCGTCGCTCTTGCCGTTGGGATCGAAGTCAGCACCGCCCTTGCCGCCGCCGATGGGCAGACCGGTCAGGGAGTTCTTGAAGATCTGTTCGAAGCCCAGGAACTTGATGATACCGGGGTATACGTTCGGTGCGAACCGCAGACCGCCTTTGTAGGGGCCGATGGCGCTGTTGAACTGGTATCTGTAGCCCTTGTTGACCTGAACCTTGCCGGCATCGTCAACCCAGACGACTCTGAAGGTAACGCCTCTTTCGGGCTCCGTCAGTCTTTCCAGAAGAGCAGCTTCCTCGTACTCCGGATGCTGTTCGATAACCGGAATCAGAGAAGTCAGAACTTCCTCGACGGTCTGGTGAAACTCAACTTCGCCAGGGTTCTTTGCTTTGCAAAGCTCAATACATCTTTCTACATAGTTTGACATTTACGATTCTCCTTTTTCTTAAAAATTTTATATAGCTGTAATGTCCTTTGTACGTATAACTATAGCACTCTGATAATTTTTCGTCAATCCCGGAAAAGGTGAAAATCGCCATTGAAAAAGAGGGAAAAAAAGGCTAATATTTAAATAGGTATGCAGAAGGGAGAAAAAGCATAAAAAATGGAAAAACAGATCATTGAACAATACAAAAAATGGATGGACAGCGAGGCCCTGGATGAGGCGGCAAAAGCGGAACTGGCCGGGATCGAACAGGACGAAAAGGAAATCCGGGAACGGTTCGCCCAGATGCTGAAATTCGGCACCGCCGGCCTGCGCGGAATCATGCGCATGGGCCTGAACGGAATGAACATCTATACGGTGCGCCTGGCGGCCCAGGCCATGGCCAATGTCATCATCGAAGAGTCGGGGCAGGAGAAGGGCGTGACCATTGCCTACGATTCCCGCAACAACAGCGAACTCTTCGCCGGCGAGTCAGCCTGTGTGCTGGCGGCCAACGGGATTAGGGTCAATCTCTTCGAGTCCCTTCGGCCTACGCCGGAGTTGTCTTTTGCCCTTCGGCAGACCGGATCCATTGCCGGCATCAACATCACCGCCAGCCACAACACGAAGGAATACAACGGATTCAAAGCCTACTGGGCCGACGGCGCCCAGATCGCGGCGGATCTGGCCGGGCGGATCGCCGGGGAAATGGATAAGACGGACATTTTCACCGGCGTGAAGACCATGGACCGGAAACAGGCCGTGGAAAAGGGCCTTATCCGGATGCTGGGGCAGGAGATGGACGAGGACTACCTGGCCCACGTGATGGAGCAGTCGGTTGGCGCCCCCTACGTGGAGCAGGCGGCCGACGAACTGAAGATTATCTATACGCCTTTCCACGGGACGGGTTACAAACTGGTGCCGGAAGTGCTCAAACGGCTCGGCATGAAGCACGTGATCACGGTGCCCGAGCAGATGGTGATCGACGGGGACTTCCCCACGGTCAAGTCGCCCAACCCCGAGTATCGGGAAGGCTTTGCCATCGCCATCGACATGGCGGAGAAGGAGAACGTTGACCTGATCATCGGAACGGACCCGGACGGCGACCGCTGCGGCATCGTGGTCCGCAAAGGCAACGAATACAGGACCCTGACGGGCAACCAGATCGGGGTATTGCTTTTGG
Organism: Bacillota bacterium; assembly: GCA_017433375.1. Lineage (GTDB taxonomy): Bacteria > Bacillota > Clostridia > Peptostreptococcales > Anaerovoracaceae > Lentihominibacter. Next base: position 144,059 of record JAFRHG010000021.1, on the reverse strand, counting down.
ATTATCTGATCCGTGCCAGAAAGGAGCAGGGGAGCCTGCCCGAAAACGCCATCGCGGTGAAGAGCATCGTCTCCACGACCATGGCGGACCGGATCTGCGCGGAGCAGGGCATTTCCGTCGCCAACGTGCTGACCGGATTCAAGTACATCGGTGAAAAGATCAAGGAATACGAGGCGACCGGCGAGCATACCTTTATCTTCGGCTTTGAGGAGAGCAACGGGTATCTGGCGGGAACCTACGCCAGGGACAAGGACGCGGTGCTGGCTTCCATGCTGATCGCGGAGATGGCCTGTTACTACCACCTGCAGGGCAAGACGCTGCAGGATGCCATGGACGGCCTCTATGAGACCTACGGACAGTACCGGGAGAAGGTGGTTTCCTTCGTCTTCGAAGGACTGGACGGACAGGCGAAGATGAGCGAGATCATGGAGAAGATGCGCAGGCAGCCGCCGGCTGAGGTCGGCCTCGGGGTGGAGAGGATCCGGGATTACCAGTCCGGGGAGATCGTGGACTGCGCAGGCGGTGCCAAGGAGCCCACGGGCCTTCCCAAAAGCAACATCCTCTTCTATGAACTGGCGGAAAGCTGCACCGCCATCATCCGGCCCTCGGGGACGGAACCGAAGATCAAATTCTACATCATGGCCAGGGGCGCGAAGGCCGAAGAGGCGGAGGAGCGGCTGGCGAAGATCGAGGCAGCCGGCAGCGCCATGCTGAAGGTGTAGAGCAGCAGCCGAAAACGATGCTGAGCGCGTAAGGAGCGATCGGCAACGAAGGGAAGTGAGTCCATGACAGAAACCAAGACCATGGATATGGACACAAAAAACCAGCAGTTTGACCGGGATCTGGGAAAGATCATAGCCTTTCTCGAGGAGAGCGCTTACTTCAAGGCTCGGGATCTTTTGCTGAAATATAACGCGGTGGACATCGCGGACATGCTGGAGGATATCCTGGAGGACCTGGGCGTGGAAAAGGTGGTCATCATTTTCCGCATGCTTCCCAAGGATGTCTCCGTCGATGTCTTCTCCTATCTGCCCGGCGAGGATCAGGTCAACATTGTCCAGGCCATTACCGACCGGGAGATCTCCTACATCATCAAGGAGATGGACTTCGACGATAAGATCGACGTGCTGGAAGAACTGCCGGCCAATATCGTGGACAAGATCCTGGAGAAGACGCCCCGGGAGGAGCGGAAGCTGATCAACGAGTTCCTCAACTACCCGGAGGACTGCGCCGGATCCCTCATGACCCCGGAGTACATCAGCCTGCAGGACACCATGACGGTGGCCGAGGCCATGGCCTACATCAAGAGGGAGGCTGTGGACAGCGAGACGGTCTACACCTGCTACGTGAAGCACGGCGGCCGCAAACTGGAGGGCGTTATCTCCCTGCGTGCCCTGGTCATCGCCGACGATGACGCCATCGTGGGCGACCTGATGGAGACGGACTACGTCTACCTGAACGTGTACGACGACCAGGAGGAGGTCGCGGAGGCCTTCAAGAAGTACGGCTTCCTGGCCATCCCGGTGGTGGACAACGAGCACCGGCTCGTGGGCATCATCACCTTTGACGATATCATGGAAATCATCGAGGAGGAGACCACCGAGGACATCGAGCGTATGGGCGGCGTCATGGGCGAATCCGACAAGGAGTACCTGGACATGGGAGTCTTCCGCCACGTGAAGAACCGTCTGCCCTGGCTGCTGTTCATGACCGTGACCCTGATGATCACCGGCTCGCTGATCACCCAGTTCGAGGCGGTCCTGTCCCAGGTGATCGTCCTGGTGGCCTATCTGCCGCTGCTCATGGGAACCGGCGGCAACACGGGTACCCAGGCGGCGACCCTGGTCATCCGCGGACTGTCCGTGGACGAGATCGACCTGAAGGACGCGGCCAAGGTCCTCTGGAAGGAGCTGCGGGTCAGCATCATCCTGGGCATCGTGCTCAGCGCCTTCAACTTTTTGAAAATCACGCTGATCGATCATCAGTCGCCCATGATCGGTCTGACGGTGGCCGTGGCCATGATCATCGTGGTCATGTTCGCCAAGCTTCTGGGCGGCATGCTCCCCATGGGGGCGAAGAAACTGGGCGTCGACCCGGCATTGATGGCGACGCCGATGATCTCCTCCGTCACGGATATGGTCTCTTCTGTGATCTTCCTGCTGACGGCATCCATTCTGCTGGGCATCGCCCTTTAGGAGGATATGATGGCGGATAATGCAAAGGCAACGGAGATCCGTGTCATCACGGAAGCAGAAATAAAGGATATGATCACCCCCCGTCCGGCGGACATCCACAAGGGACGCTGCGGGAGAGTGCTTCTGATCTGCGGATCCCGGGGGATGGCCGGAGCGGCGGTGCTCTGCGCCCGGGCAGCCCTGAGAAGCGGGGCGGGCCTGGTGACGGTCGCCCTGCCGGAAGAGCTCTTTCCCATTCTGCAGACGGCGGTGCCTGAAGCCATGTGCATGGAACGGGCCGCTGCCCTGACGGACCCGGACCGTTTCGACGCCATCGCCATCGGACCGGGACTGGGCGAGGGAGAGGAACAGTACCGGATGATCGAGCATCTCCTGCTGGGCTATCACGGCCCTCTGGTGATCGACGCCGACGGGATCAATTCCCTGTGCCGCTACGGCATGGCGCCCACGAGGGAGAGCTATATGGATACGGCGCCCCTGGATGAGCTGAAGGTGCCGAGAAAGCAGACCAGCATCCTGCCGGATATCGGGAAGAAGCGCAAAGAGCCGGTGGTGCTCACGCCCCATCCCGGGGAAGCGGACAGGCTTCTGGCCATGCTGGGCAAGGAGAATACCCGTTCCTTCGGCAGGGAAGCCAGCGCCCGGATCCTGGCGGAGGAAACGGGAGCCATCATCGTCCTGAAGGGACAGGACACCCTGATCGCCGCGGCCAACGCTAACGCGGCCGGCGCGGCGCCTTCCATGACCGAAGCGGATATCGTTGAAAACCCCACGGGCAATCCGGGAATGGCCACCGGCGGAAGCGGTGATGTGCTCACCGGTGTGACCGCGGCCCTTCTGGCCTGGGGAAAGGCGGGCCGGAGGACGGAAGACCTGGGACTGACGCCGGAAAGCTGCGTGCGGGCCGCCGTCTATATCCACGGACTGGCCGGGGATCTGGCCGCCCGGGAAAAGGGGGAGATCGGCATGACCTCCATGGATATCGCCGAGGCTCTGCCCGCTGCCTTTCGTGAGATCGCCGGGCGGTGAGGGCCTTTCGTGGAATCGCCGGGCGGTAAGGAGAAGCCCGACAGAATATACAGACCATTGTTTGAAGAAGAAGGAGTGCAAAAGTGACCAACAAGGAACTGCAGGAAAAAGCAAGGCAGGTGCGGGTGCTGATCATCCAGGCCCTGCACGCCGCCGGATCGGGACATCCGGGCGGATCCCTGTCCGCCGCGGATATCGTGACGGAGCTCTACTTTGAGGAGATGAACATCGATCCGGCCGACCCGAAGAAGAAGGGCAGGGACAAGTTCATCCTGTCCAAGGGCCATGCCGGCCCGGCCCAGTACGCCGCCCTGGCGGTCCGGGGCAATTATCCGGCCGAGGATATGATGAGCCTGCGCAAGCTGGGCTCGGCCTTTCAGGGTCACCCCAACATGCACTACGTTCCCGGAATAGAGATGTCCACCGGATCCCTGGGACAGGGGTTCAGCGCCGCCGGGGGAATGGCCCTGGCCAACAAGCTGGACGGCGATCCGGGAAGAATATACACCCTGCTGGGCGACGGAGAGATCCAGGAAGGACTGGTCTGGGAGGCGGCTATGTCGGCGTCCCATTACAAACTGGACAACCTGGTGGCCGTCGTGGACCACAACGGCCTGCAGATCGACGGCAAAAACGATGATGTGATGACCGTCATGCCCATCGCGGAGAAGTTCGCCGCATTCGGCTGGCACGTGGTGACCATCAACGGCCACGACTTCGACGAAATCCGGGCGGCCTTCGCCGAGGCGAGGGCATGCAAGGGACGGCCGACGGCTGTCATCGCCGAAACCGTCAAGGGCAAGGGCGTTTCCTTCATGGAAAACCAGGCCGGATGGCACGGCAAGGCGCCCAACGATGAGCAGACGGCCCAGGCGCTGGAGGATCTCCGGCAGCCGGCGGATGAAGAGAAGGGAGGACAGGCATAATGGCAGACAAGATCGCAACCAGAGCGGCCTACGGAGAGATCCTTCCCCAGCTGGGAAAGGAATACCCCAATCTCGTGGTCATGGACGCGGACCTGTCCGGGTCCACCAAGACGGCGGAGTTCCGCAAGGTCTTCCCCGAACGGTTTTTCAATATGGGCATAGCCGAGCAGAACCTTTACGGGCAGGCGGCGGGCCTGGCCCTGTCGGGCAAGATCGTCTGCGCCAGCACCTTCGCCATGTTCGCCACGGGAAGGGCCTTTGAGATCATCCGCAACGCCATCGGCTATACCCGGGCCAACGTGAAGATCTGCGCGACCCACGCGGGCATCACCGTGGGCGAGGACGGCGCCAGCCACCAGACCTTCGAGGACATTGCCCTCATGCGGACCATTCCCGGCATGACCGTGATCAACCCCTCCGACGCGGTGGCGGCGAAGAAACTGATCCGCCAGGCGGTGGAGATGGACGGCCCCTGCTACGTGCGGCTGGGCCGGGCGGCGGTCCCCGTATTCTATAAGGAAGAAGATGATATCGTCCTGGGCAAAGGCAACCTGGTCCGTGACGGAAAAGACGTGACCATCGTGGCCACGGGCATTCTGGTCAGCTCCGCCTGGAAGGCGGCGGCAGCTCTGGCGGAAGAGGGCATCGACGCCCGGATCATCGATATCCATACCATCAAGCCCATCGACGAGGAGATCCTGGTGAAGGCGGCGAAGGAAACGGGACGGATCGTCACGGCGGAGGAGCACTCCGTCATCGGCGGCCTGGGCGACGCGGTGGCCCATGCCCTGGCGCTGAAGTGCCCCGTGCCCATGGCCATGGTCGGCCAGCAGGACGTCTTCGGCGAGTCCGGCAAGCCCGATGAACTGAGGGAAAAATACGGCATGACTTCGGCGGACATCGTCCGCGCGGTGAAACAGCTCATGCCGTCCAAATAATGAGGAAAGGATAGTTATCGTCCATGATTGAGTTCAACAATGTCACCAAGTACTACAAGTCGAACGTGGGACTGGACAACGTGACCGTGCGCATCAACAAGGGAGACTTCGTCTTCCTGGTGGGTCCCAGCGGCGCGGGAAAGTCCACCTTCGTCAAACTGATCCTGAAGGAGATCGACGCGGACAAGGGTACCATCCGGGTGCGGGGAGAGGACGTCACCAAGATGACCTCCCGCCAGGTTCCCCTTCTCCGGCGGAACATCGGCATCGTTTTCCAGGACTTCCGTCTTCTGCCCAAGAAGACCGTCTACGAAAACGTTGCTTTTGCGATGGAGATCATCCACCAGCCCAGGAAGGCGATCAGAAGGAACGTCCCCCAGGTGCTGAGCATGATGGGCATCTCCGAATACGCCAGGAAGTACCCCGATGAACTGAGCGCCGGCGAACAGCAGCGGGTGGCCATCGCCCGGGCGATCGTCAACCGGCCCAAGATCCTCATCGCCGATGAGCCCACGGGAAACCTGGACCCGGATACGGCCTGGGAGATCATGCAGCTGTTGAACACCATCAATATGAGGGGAACGACCATCCTGATGGTTACCCACGCCAAGGACATCGTGGACCGGATGGAGAAGCGGGTCATCGCCATCGAAAACGGACGGATCGTCCGGGATGAGTTCGGCATGTACGGATACATGCAGGCCCTGCAGAATACGGAAATGACCTTCGATACGGTAGAAGTGGAGACGCGCCGGCTCTTCAAGACCAGGTTCCGGAGAGGAGGGCAGCGCAGATGAGCTTATTCTACACGCTGAAACAGGCCTTCATCCAGTTCTTCCGCAACCTGAACACGGGCATCGTGTCCATCTTCGCCATTACGGCCATGCTCCTGATCCTGAGCATTTTCTTCATCGCCACCATCAACATCAACATGGCGGCGGAGACCATCAAGGGAGACTACGACTCCATCCAGGTCTATCTGACCGATGAGACGACGGCCGATGACGCCCAGATGATGGTGGCGGACATTAAGACCGTCAAGGGCGTGGAGGACGCCCGCTACCAGACCAAGGAAGAGGCCATGGCGGAGTTCAAGACCAGATGGGGCGACAATAGCTATCTTCTGGAGAACCTGCAGGAGAATCCTCTGCCCAACTCGGTCATCATCCAGATCGGCGATCTGGAACAGGCCGACGCCATCGCCAAGAAGGCGGCCACCTACGCCGGGGTGGAGGACATCAAATATTACAAAAACACCGTGGACAAGCTGCTCAAGGTGACCCGGTTCATTCAGATCTCCGCCGTGGTGGTCATGATCTTCCTGATCATCATCTCCATCATCGTGGTATCCAACACCATCAAGCTGACGGTATTCAACCGGGCGGATGAGATCAGCATCATGAAGTACGTGGGGGCGACCAACTGGTTCATCCGGGGACCCTTCCTGGTGGAGGGCATCATCATCGGACTGATCTCCGCCGGAATCTCCCTGGCCATCGCCGCCGCCATGTATCACAAGATCATCGAGGTGATCGGCGACCAGATGATGTCCATGCTGTCCATGCGGATCGTGCCGGAGGATTTCCTGATCTACAACCTGACCTGGATATTCCTCGCTCTGGGCGTCAGCATCGGCGCCTGCGGCAGCATCATTTCCATGCGGAAGTTCCTGAACGCGTAAGAGGAGGGAAGGATGAAACGAAGCCTGATTCTGACCATAGCCTTCCTGATGGCCCTGAGCCTGTCGGCCTTTGTCTATGCTGCGCCCAAGGATTCCAGTGATCTGGAAAAGATGAACGACGACATCAAGAAGAAGCAGCAGGAACTGGACGAAGGCAAGCAGAGGGAAAAGGAACTGATGACCACCATCGTGGACATCGAACAGCAGATCGATGCCCTGCAGGTGGAGATCGCCAACAGCCAGGAGGACCTGAAGGTGCTGGAGGCGGATCTGAAGGAGGCGGAGGCCAAGGTGGACAAGCAGAACCGGGACCTGAGCGCTCGGCTGCGGAATATGTACAAGAACGGATCCGTGGGATTCATGGACGTGCTGCTCAATTCCGGCAGCTTCTCCGATTTCATGACCAACCTGGACATGGTCCAGCGGGTCTATCAGAGCGACGCCGATGTGCTGAAGCAGATGCAGGAATCCTATGCGGAGATCGAGCAGAAGAAGCAGGAAGTGGAGGCCCTGCGTGACGCCCTGGTGACGGCGGAAGCCACGGCGGAGCAGGAGGTGGCCGCGGTCGCCGCCCAGAAGGAAAAACTGTCCGAGTCCAACAAGGCCACGGAAGAGGCTATCGATGACCTGAAGGAAGAGATGGCATCCCTGGAGGCGGAACTGGCGGCCAAGCAGGCTGAAGGAGCGGTCAGCTCCAGCGACACCTCTGAATATACCGGCGGCGTATTCGCCTGGCCCACGCCGGGCAACACCACCATCACCTCCGGCTACGGCTGGCGGCGGTGCCCCTTCCACGGCAGGGAATTTCACGCGGCCCTTGACATCGGCGCTCCTTCCGGCGCGCCCATCGTCGCCGCGGCTGACGGGAAGGTCATCCATTCCGGCTGGTACGGCGGATTCGGCAAGTCGGTGATCGTGGACCACGGCGGCGGGCTGGTTTCCCAGTACAACCACTGTTCCTCCACACTGGTTTCCGTGGGGGACAAGGTCAAAAAAGGACAGACCATCGCCAAGGTGGGCTCCACCGGTTATTCCACGGGACCACACCTGGACTTCCGTGTGTATAAGAACGGCGATGTGGTCGACCCGAGAGGATATTTGAAATGAGGCCCGCACAGACCATAGTGGAACAGATTCTCTCCGGCAGGGGTCTGGATGACCCGGCCGTGAGGGAGGAATATCTTTCCCCCCATCCAAAGGCAACTTACGATCCCTTTCTCATGCTGGGCATGGAGGAAGGGGTCGATCTTATCCGGTCCCACGCGGAGAAGGGAAACCGGATCTGCGTCTACGGGGACTACGATGCCGACGGCGTGACGTCCATCTGCATCCTTTACAGCGTCCTGTCCCTTCTGACGGATAACCTGGACTGGTACATTCCCTCCCGGTTTACGGAAGGCTACGGGCTGAATGAAGGGGCGGTGGAAGCCCTGAAGGAAAAGGGCACGGACCTGCTGATCACCGTGGACTGCGGCATCACCTCCCTGAAGGAGGTGGAGCGGGCCCGGCAGCTGGGCATGGATGTGCTGGTCACCGACCATCACCAGCCGGGGCCGGAGCTGCCTGACTGCGTGGTCATCGATCCCAAGCAGGAGGGAGAGACCTATCCATTTCCCCATCTGGCCGGCTGCGGCGTTGCCTTTAAGATCCTGCAGGCGCTGCAGAGAAAGTGCGGTCTGCCCAGGGATGTGATCAGCCAGGCGCTGGATCTGGTGGGCGCGGGAACGGTGGGGGACATCGTTCCGTTGGTTGACGAAAACCGTACTATTGTCAAGTACGGTCTGGAGAAGCTGAACCAGGGAAACCGGGCTTCCGTCCGGGCTCTGGCGGAGGCGATCTCCCTGGAAAAGATCACCTCGGATAGCATTGCCTTTGGCATAGTGCCCCACATCAACGCGGCGGGCCGCATGGGATCCGCCGGCGATGCGGTCAACCTGCTCATGGCCGATGAAGAAGAGGAGATCCGCCGGCAGGTAGACCGGCTGGTGCAGTATAACCGGGAGAGGAAGAAAGCCCAGGAGGAGGCGGTGGACCGGTGCGAGGCCATGGTCCGCGGCGGAGAGGACATCCTGTTCCTCCGGGTGGATGGCATCCACGAGGGCATCGCCGGCATCGCCGCCGGCAAGCTGAAGGAGGAGATCCGCCGTCCAGTCATCCTGGCCACGCCCTCCGGCGACGGTCTGCTGAAAGGTACGGGACGGAGCATTCCCGGCGTGGATATCCGGGCGCTCCTTGACGTCAGCCGGGAGCATTTCCTGAAGTTCGGCGGACACGCTGGCGCCTGCGGATTCACCATGCGGGAAGAGGAATTCGAACCGGTGAAAACCGCGGCCGAGGCGGATATGGCCCGGCTGCTCACCGAGCATCCGGAGATCATTGAGGCGGGAAGTGAGGCGGAGATCACCCTGGAACCGGCGGAGATCACCGTAGATCTGGCCCAGGCCCTTTGCGCCATGGAGCCCTTCGGGGAGGGGAATCCCGCTCCCCGGATCGCCCTGAAGAACGTGCAGATCGCCCAGGTCCGCTTCATGGGGGCGCAGCAGACCCATGTCCGGTTTATGGCGGTCAGAGGCGGCGCGGCGGCGCCCTGCGTCTTTTTCCGCAGGGCCCAGGATTATGCCGATCTGCTGAACAGCGGCGGCCCGGCGGACCTTGTCGGGACCGTCAGCGGCCAGGTATGGAACGGAAGAACCAGAGTACAGTTTATGGTGGAGGACATTCAACGTGCAAGCAAATGAGGTAAGGGTAATTGAACGCAGGCGGGGAGTTCCCGTAGTTGTCTTTGTGATCTGTCTGGTCCTGGCGCTGGTTCTCGGCGCGGTGGCCGGCTTCGTGGGCAGCGCTGTCGCCGGCGCGGGTCCGGTAAAATCGACGGGGAAAAAGGTCGACCAGAACAAGCTCGATTCCCTTCACGCCCAGATCGAGAAGTATTACAAGGGAGACATCGTCGAGGAGGACCTGGTAGAGGGCGCCTACCACGGCTACGTCAGCGGCCTGAACGATCCCTATTCGGCCTACATGACGAAGGAAGAAGTCCAGTCCGACGAGGAGTCCTATGAATCGGATTACTCCGGCGTGGGCATCACCTTCGAGCAGAACGAGCAGGGCGGCTACGAGGTCGTCTCGGTGAGCAAGGGCTCGCCGGCGGAGAAGGCGGGCATCGTCCCGGGGGACTTCCTTCTCTCCGTGGACGGCAAGACCTACAGCAGCAGCGACGTGATGGCGGCCCACATCCGCGGGGACAAGGGCACCAAGGTGACGGTGGAGGTCATGCATGACGGCAAGAGCGAGGATGTCACCATGGTCCGGGATACCATCCACCACGAAACGGTGGAATACCGCATGCTGGATGACCAGACGGGATACATCCAGATCAGCGGTTTCATCGAGGGAACCGCCGATGACTTCGACAAGGCTCTCGCCGCTATCGAAGGCAAGGGCGCGAAGAATCTGGTGCTGGATCTGCGCAACAACGGCGGCGGACTGGTGGACGAGTGCGCCAAGGTCGCCGACGACTTCCTGGATGCCGGGGTCATCACCTATGTGCAGGACAAAAACGGCAAGGAGGAGACCTACGACGCCAGAGACGGCAAGACCGGCCTGAAGACGGTGGTTCTGGTCAACGGCTACTCGGCCAGCGCATCGGAGATCCTTACCGGAGCCCTGCAGGACAACGACTTCCCCGTCGTTGGGGAAAAGACCTTCGGCAAAGGCGTCATCCAGGTGACCTTCCCCCAGAAAGACGGCTCCGGCCTGAAGCTGACCATCATGGAATACCTGACCCCCGACCGGCATCCCGTTCACAAGAAGGGTGTGACGCCGAACACGGAGATCGAGGACGATGAGGACACGGATGCTGACGAGCAGCTGGACAAGGCGAAGGAACTGGTGGAAAAATAGTCCAGATTTACTCCTTGACTTTACAACACGAAAGTATTATACTTGAATGTGTGAAAGTATAGACTGAAGGAAAGGAGCAGGACATGGCATACGAATCAAAATTCAAGAGAGATGATATCGACGAGCTGTTCCGTGCGGTTCTTTTGCTGGAAGATGAGGAAGACTGCTACCGATTCTTTGAAGATATCTGCACGATCAATGAAATCCATGCCATTGCGCAGCGTCTTCAGGTGGCGAAGCTTCTGTCGGAAAACAAGACCTACAACGAGATCGAAGGCATCACCAAGGCTTCCACGGCGACCATCAGCCGGATCAACAAGTGCCTGGTCTACGGCGCGGAAGGTTACCAGCGCATTCTGAAGAGAATGAAGGAAGAGGAATAATCGACTCGGATAGACCGAATGGAAAAGTGGCGGTGCCTTGGCTCCGCCATTTTCACGAGGAAACGGGATGGAACTGTACCTGATTGATGAATACCGAAATGAATATCCCGATCTGAGAGGACGCGAGCTGACCAACGCGCTGCTGACCGATCTGTTTCGGGAACTTGGCGTGCCTGAACCGGTGATCGTCCGTTCATCCAAAGGCAAGCCCTCTCTGGAGGACGGAAGTTTTCAGTTCTCCGTATCCCACAGCGATAATCTGTTCGCCTGCGCGGTGGACGACTCCCCCGTGGGCCTGGACATCCAGAAGGTTCGCAAGCTGGACACCGGCGCCATTGCCCGCCGGTTCTTCACCGCGGAGGAAGCGGACTGGATCAGCAGGGAGGGCCCCCCGGCCTTTTTCCGCCTGTGGACGCGAAAGGAAGCCCTGAGCAAGCTGCGGGGCTGCGAACTGGCGGAAGTGGTCGGAGAGAATGTGATGAACCGGGAGGACATCTTCTTTAAGGAGATCAACCTGGGCAACGGTATGCTCTGCTGCATCTGCAGAGCGGAGGAGGTAACGAATGAAGTATCAGTTTCTCATCGAGAATAAGACGTACCATGAAGGAATCCTCGCCGAACACGGCCTGTCCATCTACATCGAAACGGAGGAGAGGAAGATTCTCTTCGACGCCGGCGCGTCCGACGCGTTTTCCCTGAACGCCGACCGGATGGGGATCGATCTGTCCCAGGTGGACCTGGCGGTGGTCAGCCACGGCCACAGCGACCATACGGAAGGTTTTCCCCTCTTCAGCCGGATCAACTCTGCCGCGCCCATCTATATGCACAAGAACGCCTTCCGCCTTTCCCACGGGTTCTCCGACGGGAAGATCGAGGAGGAGATGAGCGGGATCCGGTGGAACGATGAGGTGAAGAGGGCCATGGAGGACCGGATCCACTTCACCGACGGGCCCTGCTGGATCACGGACAACATCGTGATCTCGGGAACCATTCCCTATGCCGAAGGTTTCGTCCCCTCTGAGAAGTTCTATTACTACAACCTGGACGGCCATCCGGTGGAAGACGACATGTCCCACGAGCAGTGCCTGGTGATCCGGGAAGAGGAGGGGCTCTGCGTCTTCTCCGGCTGCAGCCACCGGGGCGTTATTTCCGCCTTAAACGCGGCGAAGGAACTGTTCCCGGGAGAACAGGTGGCAGTCCTGGTTGCGGGGATGCACCTTTATGTGGCGGACAACCAGACCAGAGCCGCCCTCATCGAGGAACTTGCCGGCGCGGACATCGGCAGGGTGCTGCCCGTCCACTGTACGGGGATGGAGGCCACCTGTGAGATCAAGGCCAGGCTGAGGGACCGGTGCGTGATCGCCGGAGCGGGGGACACCTTCCATGGAAGCCAGGGATAGGGCCCTCCGGTACCTGAACGCCCGGATGTGCAGCGTACAGCAGATGCGGGACTATCTGCGGCGGAAGGGACACGAGGACGAGGAAATCGAAGAGGCCATCCGGGACCTGGAGGAATACCGCTATCTGGACGACCGGCGCTATGCGGCAGCTTTTATGGAGTCCGGGCTGGAGAAGGGCCGGGGCATGCTCCGCATCCGGCGGGAACTGAAGCAGAAGGGCGTGGCCGACGAAGTGATCGAAGAAGCGGCTGAGGCCCTGGAGGATGTTCCCGACGAGTTTGATGTTGCCTTTGCACATGCGCAGGCCATACTCGCCGGTGTGGACACGGGCAAACTGGAGTACGCGGAACGGGAAAAATGGAAGGCCCGGATCGCCCGCCGGCTGGCGGGAAAGGGCTTCTCCTCAGATACGATCTACCGGGTCATCGGCCGGATCATGTGAGGTAGAGAGAAATGAAACAGGACATCAGACGGGCCTGCATCATCGTGCTGGACAGCCTGGGCGTGGGGGAACTCCCCGACGCGGCGGACTACGGCGACGGAGGTGCGGATACCCTGGGACATATTGTGGACAAGGTGGGTCTTCAGATCCCCCATCTGCGAAAGCTGGGACTGGGGAACGTTTCCGGAGCCGCCGGGGGAAGGCTGGCGGTGGAAAGCCCCGAGGGAGCCTTCGGCCGGTTTGCCGAGGCGTCGGAGGGCAAGGATACCATCACGGGCCACTGGGAAATCGCCGGTGTGACCACGAAGGTGCCCTTCCGGACCTTTACGGAGGGCTTCCCCAAAGAGATCATGGACGAGTTCGTCCGGCGGACCGGCCATGAGTACTTAGGAAACATCAACACCTCCGGCACGGAGATCATCAAGGAGCTGGGGGAAGAGCACGAGAGGACGGGCAAGCTCATCGTCTATACCTCGGCGGACAGCGTATTCCAGATAGCGGCCAACACGGCGGTGGTTCCCCTGGAGGAACTGTACCGCGTCTGCCGGATCGCCCGGGAACTGCTCCAGGGAGATTATGCCGTGGGGCGGGTCATCGCCCGGCCATATATTATCGATAAGGAAGGAAACCGGGTCAGAACGGCGGACCGCCACGACTTTGCCCTGGATCCTCCGGAGGAGACCATGCTGGACAAGCTCTCCGCCGCGGGACTGCGGGTGCACGCCATCGGTAAGATCAGCGACATCTTCAACGGCAGCGGGGTGACCACATCCGTCCACACGGAGAGCAACGACGACGGGGTGACTAAAACCATCCAGGCTCTGGAGGAGGACTTCGCCGGACTGATCTTCACCAATCTGGTGGACTTTGATTCCAAGTACGGCCACCGCAGGGATGCGGAAGGGTACGCCGCGGCCATCGAGGCCTTCGACCGGCGCCTGCCGGAGATCCTGGAGGCCATGAACGAGGAGGATATCCTGATCCTCTGTTCGGACCACGGCAACGATCCCGTTCACACGGGATTCAACCATACCCGGGAGCACATCTTCGGCCTCTTTGCCGGCGCAGCGGTGAAGCCGGGAACGGACCTGGGCACCCGCCCGACCTTCTCCGATATCGGTGCCACGGTGACGGATCTGCTGACGGCGGGGCGCGTGGCCACCATCCACGGAACCAGCATGAGGGAGGAACTGCTGAAATGACATACAAACAGAAGATCATCGAGAGCGTGAACCGGTTTTACTTCGACTGCGTGGAGGAGTTCCGTGAGGCGGAAGTGCGGATCGCCAATGACTCCAAGTTCCGCCGGATATTCAAGAAGAAGGACTACGGCGCCAACATCGATCTTTTGCGCCGCTGCAAGAAGAAGGCCCAGAGCGTGAAGTTCCCCACGGGGGACATTCCCTCCTCCGACGGGGAGTCCAAGGATATCGTGCACCAGTGCAACGAGTGCATCCGGCTGTTCAACAAGCTCTGCGACGCCTACGTGCAGATGCAGACCGCCCTGCAGCAGAAGGCTCAGGGGAAGGATCTGTCCTATAAGGAATACAACGAGATCTATCACCGGGCCCAGAAGGCCCATGCCATGGCCAATTCGGCGATCCGGGATCTGGATATTCTCTATGCCGACTACACGGAGGACGTGGAGGCGGGCGGGGAATACATGACCTACGCCATGCTGACCGGGGAAGACGAGGAGCAGTCATGAGCGTTTTTGCCGTTGCCGACCTGCACCTGTCCTTTTTTCCCGGCTCCGACAAGCCTATGGAGGTCTTCGGGGGCCGCTGGATCAACCACGAGGAACGCCTGAAGAGATCCTGGGAGGAGAACGTTCGCCCGGAGGACACGGTGGTGATCTGCGGAGATATCTCCTGGGGACTGAAGCTGGAGGACGCCCGCTGGGACCTGGACTGGATCGATGCCCTTCCGGGCAGGAAGATCCTGCTCAAAGGCAACCACGATCTGTGGTGGAACGGCATCACCAGGATGAACCGGATGTATGAGGATATGCGGTTCCTGCAGTATGACTGCGCCTGGGCGGAGGACTTCTGCGTGTGCGGCAGCCGGGGATGGCTGACGCCGGAGCATGATGACTTCACCGAGGATGATGAGAAGATCTACCGCCGGGAGGTCCTGCGACTGGAGATGTCCCTGAAGGAGGGACAGAAGCAGCTTGACCAGCGGGGAGAGGGGAAGCTGGTGGGCTTTCTCCACTATCCGCCGGCGGCGGACCGCAGCGCCTTCACCGATTTTGAACGGCTTTTCCTGCGCTACGGCGTGGAAGACGTATATTATGGACACATTCACGGGGAAGACGGATTCCGGAGCGCGCTCCAGGGAGAAGTGCACGGCGTCCGGTACCATCTGGTTTCCCTGGATTATCTGAACTGCCGGCTGCTGAAGATCGGCTAGCGGCTATTGCAGAGGAGGAGGCATGAACACAGTAGACATTATCGTCGCCAAACGAGACGGAAAAAAACTGACGGAAAAACAGATCGCCTATATGGTGGAAGGCTATACCCGGGGCGATATCCCCGATTACCAGATGTCATCCTTTCTGATGGCGATCTGCCTGAAGGGCATGGAACGGGAAGAGACGGTGGCCCTGACCCGCATCATGAAGAACTCCGGAGATGTGGTGGACCTGTCGGCCATCGACGGCATCAAGGTGGACAAGCACAGCACCGGCGGCGTGGGGGACAAGACGACGCTGATCGTTTCACCCCTGGCGGCGGCCTGGGGCGTTCCCGTGGCCAAGATGAGCGGACGGGGACTGGGCTTTACCGGGGGAACCGTGGACAAGCTGGAATCCATCCCCGGATATCAGACCACCATTCCCGAGGAGAAATTCTTCCGCCTGGTCAACGAAAACGGCATCGCCCTTATCGGCCAGACGGCCAGCATCGCTCCGGCGGACAAGAAGATCTACGCCCTGCGGGACGTGACGGGAACGGTGGAGAACCTGAGCCTGATCACCTCCAGCATCATGAGCAAAAAGCTGGCTTCCGGCTCCGACGGCATCCTGCTGGATGTCAAGTGCGGCCGGGGCGCCTTCATGAAAACGGAGGAGGATGCTGTGGCCCTGGCGGAGATGATGGTGGAGATCGGCTGCGCCGACGGCAAGGATACCCGGGCGGTGATCACCGACATGGACCAGCCTCTGGGCTGTGCCGTGGGCAACTCCCTGGAGGTGCGGGAGGCCATCGATGTACTTAAGGGAAACGGCCCGGAGGATATCACCAGGCTGTCGGTTATCCTGGCCGGCCTGATGATCCATATGGGCGGAAAGGCGAACTCGGCGAAAGAAGGCGTTGAGAAGGCCCAGCAGGCCCTGGACGACGGCCGTGGACTGGAGAAGATGAAGGAGTTCGTCGCCGGACAGGGAGGCGATCCCGCTGTGGTGGACGAGCCGGAGCGGCTGGCCCTCAGTGAAAAACAGCTGGAAATCAAAGCAGCCGCCGACGGTTATGTGAGCGGGCTGGATGCCATGCTCATCGGCCAGGCCTCCCAGGAAACGGGAGCCGGACGGGAAAAGAAGGAAGATGACATCGATCACGGTGCGGGGATCCTCCTGAAGCACAAGATCGGAGATGCCGTCTCCAAGGGGGATTGCCTTTGCATCCTCTACGGCAAAGACGAGAAGAAGCTGCAGGCGGCGGCGAAGCGGGCGGAGAAAGCCTTTACGATCACGAAGGAAGAGACCCAGCCCCGGAAACTGATACACCAGGTGATCGGAGGAGAGATCGAGTGAATAAGGAACGGCAAAGGGGAAAAGGGAAGGATCGAAAGCGCCTTCTGCTCAGTCTTCTGGCCGGTCTGCTGATCCTGGCAGGCCTTGTGGTCATGGCCGGCTGCGGCGAGAGCGGCGGTGAAGAGAGCCAGGAGCCGGAGACCTTTGAGATCGCCATGATCACCGAACCCTCCGGCGTGGAGGACGGCTCCTTCCGGGAGACCACATGGAAGAGCATCCAGGATTTCTGTGAGGAGTTCGAGACGACCTGCCAGTGGTACGCCGAAGAGGAGGAGACCACGGATTCCGCCCTGAAGGCGGTGGAACAGGCCAGGGAGAAGGGAGCGAAGGTGATCTTCTTTGCCGGCTCCCTGTTCGAGACCACGGTCTACGCGGCCCAGCAGAAATACGAGGATACCTACTTCGTCCTGCTGGACGGCGTCGCCCGGGATGACGAGCACAATTACGAGATGGCAGCCAACAGCACCGGCGTCCTCTTTGCCGAGGAACAGGCCGGGTATCTGGCCGGCTACGCGGCGGTCAGCGACGGATACCGGTCCCTGGGATTTTTGGGCGGCGTGGAACTGCCTTCGGTCAAGCGCTACGAGATCGGATATATCCAGGGCATCGCCGCGGCGGCAAAGGACAAGGGTCTGGAGGACATTCAGGTGAAGACCGCCTATACGGGATCCTTCGACGCGTCGGAGGACGCGGAGAAGTGGGCGGCGGACCGGTATGCCGACGGCACGGAGGTCATCTTCGCCTGCGGCGGATCTTTGGGCAGCTCGGTCATGAAGGCCGCGGAGGCCGCAGGGGGAAAGGTGATCGGCGTGGATACGGACCAGAGCGCCATGTCGGAGACGGTGATCACCTCCGCCAAAAAGGGCATCAACACGGCGGTCTACGACATCCTGAAGACCTATATGCACAATAACTTTAAGGGCAACTCCATATTCAACTACACCATCGATAACGATGGCGTCAGCCTGGAGATGGCCAATGCCCGGTTCGAGACCTTCAGCACATCCGACTACCAGACGCTGCTGAACCAGATCAAAAGCGGCGAAAAGACCATCGCCAAGGAGACCGGTGACAAGAGTCTGAACGATCTGGCGGGCAAACTGGTGAAGGTGGAGAAGGTCAAATTCAAGAAGTAAGGTTCTCCGGATTCAGTCCCTGCAGTTCTTCCGGGAGGAAGATGCCGTCCTTTCGGATCAGTTCGTCGTCGAACCAGATCTCTCCGCCGCCGTATTCCGGCCGCTGGATCATGACCAGATCCCAGTGAATGGCGGACTTGTTCCCGTTAGGCGCGTCCTCGTAGCACATACCCGGGGTCAGGTGGAAGCTGCCGGCGATCTTCTCATCGAAGAGGGTATCCTTCATGGGATGGAGGATGTAGGGGTTGACGCCCAGGGCGAATTCGCCGAAGAAGCGGGCGCCCTCGTCGGTGTCCAGCAGTTTGTTGATCCGCTCGTCGTTGTTGGCGGAAGCCTCTACGATTTTGCCGTCGCGGACGGTGAAGACGATGTTCTCGTAGGTGAAGCCCTGCTCCTCGGAGGGGGTGTTATAGGAAACGGTTCCGTTCATGGAGTCCCGGACGGGCGCGGTGTAGACCTCGCCGTCGGGGATGTTTTTTTCTCCGTCGCACTTGACGGCGCCGATGCCCTTGATGGAGAAGGTCAGGTCGGTGCCCGGCCCCTTGATCCGCACCTGATCGGTCCGGTTCATCCGCTCCACGAGAGGATCCATGGCACGGCTCATCTTCCCGTAGTCCAGGGTGCACACGTCGAAATAGAAGTCCTCAAAGGCCTCCAGGCTGGTGTTGGCCAGCTGGGCCATGGAGTAGTTGGGATAGCGCAGTACCACCCAGTTGGTCTCGTTGACCCGGTAGTCGATGCTGGGCCGGGTCATCCGGCTGTAGAGATTGAGCTGATCCGCCGGAACGTCGGCAAGTTCAGCCGTATTGTTTCCCGCCCGGATGGCGATATAGGCCTGCATGCCCTTCATCTGGGCCAGGGCGATCTCGTCCTGAAAACGGATCTGGTCCTCCTTGCAGTGGAGCATGATCTCCCGGGTGATGGCCGAATCCCGGATTTCCGCGTAGGGCTCGCCGCCGGCGGCGTAGACATCCTTGATCAGCTGGCGGGCCAGGTTTTTGCAGCATTCTCCCTCGTAGCTGATGAGCACACGGTCGCCGGGTTTCACGCGGCAGGAATAGCCCACGAGCAGGGATGACAGTTTGTTGATTCTTGGATCCATGACAGCCTCCTCTTGTTGTTTTCTGAAATGATTATACACCAGGGACAGGATTTCTGTTAAGATAGATTTGCAAAGGCAATTCCGCCTTTGCCGGAAGGAGCGATGAACCGATGAGCAATCTGACAAAACGGGCCATGGCCCAGGCACTGACCGACCTGCTGGCGGAAAACACCCTGGATCGGATCACTATCCGGGACATTACCGACGCCTGCGGCCTGACCAGGAACACCTTCTATTACCATTTCCACGATATCTACGAGCTGCTGCTCTGGATCTTCCGGGAGGAGACGGACCGGATCATGGCCAGATACCGGGAAAACGAAGACTGGCAGGGAGGACTGCAGGAGGTGCTGACCTTCCTCTACGAGCGCAAGCCCATGATCCTCCACGTCTACCGCTCCGTGAGCTACGACACCCTGATCCGGTTTGTGGATGAGATCGTCTTCCAGCACGCCCAGGCGGTCCTGTCCCTGAAGGCGGACAGCCTGATCGGGGAAGGGGAGAAGAGATCACCGGAAGACGAGGCGGCCATCGCCCTGGCAGCGGACTTCTACACCAACGCCATGGTGGGCGCGGTCCTGGCCTGGATCCGGGCGGACATGCCCCGCAAGCCGTCCCGCATGGCCCGGCTGTTCAACGAGATCTTTGAAGGCACGGTGGAAGGGGCGCTGGCCAGCTCCGTCAAGGCCGCTGCCTGGCTGTGATTGCCTTTGTATCAAGTCGTCTGACATTTTGAGCAAATCCTTACATGTGCACAAATTCTGTGCACTTATCTTTTTTTGTCTATGGAAGTTTTCCGGGCCATTCAATAAGATTAACCCGTAAGGAGAGTGGTGCGGAATATGCTGCGCTTCGGACAGGCAGTAGTCAGAAAACGAAAGATCATTCTTATCGTGGCGGTGTTGCTTTTGATCCCGTCCCTTTTTGGTATCATCAACACCCGGATCAACTACGACGTGCTGACCTATCTGCCCGACAGCATCGACACCATCAAAGGACAGAACATCCTGCTGGACGAGTTCGGCAAGGGTGGCTTCTCCATGGTCATGGTGGAAGGCATGAGCATGCATGATGTGGCCAAGGTGAAGAAGCAGATCGAGGACGTGGACCATGTGGCCTCGGTGATCTGGTACGATACGGTTCTGGACCTGTCCGTTCCCGAGACCATGCTCCCCGAGAGCATCTACAGCAAGTTCAACAGCGGGGACACGACCCTCATGGCCATCTTCTTCGATAAGCCGACCTCCGATGACGCGACTCTGGAGGCGGTCACGGAGATACGGCACATCATCGGCAAGCAGGGATTCATAAGCGGAATGTCCTGCTTCGTGGAAGACCTGAAGGAACTCATCGAGCACGAGGAACCCATCTATGTTGCCGTGGCCGTCATCCTGGCCATGATCGTCCTGGGGATCTTCATGGACTCCTTCGCCATTCCCGTGATCTTCATCACCGGGATCGGGCTGGCCATCCTGTACAACATGGGGGCCAACATCATCACCGGCGAGATTTCCTTCATCACCCAGGCCATCGCCTCGGTGCTGCAGCTGGCCGTCACCACGGACTACTCCATCTTCCTGTGGCACAGCTACGAGGAACACCGGAAAGAGAAGGGGATGGGGAACGAGGAGGCCATGGCCAACGCCATCGCCAGGACCCTGGTGTCCGTCATCACCAGTTCCACCACGACCATCGCCGGATTCCTGGCCCTCTGCTTCATGACCTTCCAGCTGGGACTGGATATGGGCATCGTGCTGGCCAGAGGCGTGCTCATCGGCGTGATCAGCAGCGTGACCATCCTGCCATCCATGATCCTCATGTTCGATAAACTGATCAACAAAACCAGGCATAAACCGGTGGTGCCGAAGTTCGACAAGCTGTCCGCCTTCATCGTGAAACGGCCGCTGATCTTCGTCGCTATATTCCTGATCCTTCTGGGACCTGCCTTCTACGGATACCGGCACACGGATGTGTACTATAAGCTGGACCAGAGCATTCCCCAGTCGCTGCCCTTCGCCGTGGCGAATCAGAAGCTGGCGGAGGATTTCAATATGAACTGCACCCACATGCTCCTCATCGACGCGGACACGCCCCAGAAGTACGTGCGGGATATGATGCATGAGATCGAAGACGTGGACGGGGTGGGGTACACCCTGAGCCTGGAAGGGACCCTGGGACCCAGGTTCCCGGACACCATGGTGCCCAACCGGCTGCGGGATGAGCTGGTGGACGAAAACTACGAGCTGGCCATCATCAACTCGGAATACGCCGTGGCCAGCGATGAGGTGAACCGGCAGATCGACCAGATCAGCGCCATCACCCGGAAATACGACAAAGGATCTCTGCTCATCGGCGAGGGGCCCTGCACCAAGGACCTGATCGACATCACCGACCGGGACTTCAAGGTGGTCACCGGCGTTTCCGTGGCGGCGATCTTCTTTATCCTGCTGATCGCCCTCCAGTCCATCTCCCTGCCGGTCATCCTGGTGGCCTCCATTGAGCTGGGCATCTTCATCAACCTGGGCATACCCTTTTACACGGGGACGGTGCTGGCCTTCATCACGTCGATCATCATCAGCACGGTGCAGCTGGGATCCACGGTGGACTACGCCATCCTCATGACCACCCGGTACAAACGGGAGCGCTACGAGGGACATGACAAGAAGGAGGCGATCCGGATCGCCCATTCCACGTCCATGCCATCGGTCATGGTCAGCGCACTGTCCTTCTTCTCCGCTACCATCGGCGTGGGGATCTATTCGGACATCGACCTGATCGGCTCCCTGTGCATGCTCATGGCCCGGGGCGCCATCATCAGCCTCTTTGTGGTCATGTTCATCGTGCCGTCCTTCTTCGTGATCTTCGACGGGATCATCTGCCGGACCGGCCGGGGATTTGTGAATAAGAATAAAACTGCGGATACATCAGACACAGCAGATACAACGGATATAACAGATACAGCTGAACCATTGGAGGTAGAATAATGAGATCGGGATCGGGCAAAGGCAATCGAATTCTCGCGGCGACCGCTTCGGCCGTCCTCGCCCTGACCATGACGGCGGCGCCGGTTTTCGCGGCGGACTCCGGCATGGAAAAGGAGGAGACGGTCTACGTGGTGACCGATTCTTCCGGCGCGCCTGAGGACATTACGGTCAGCGACCACCTGAAAAACGGGATCAAGTCCGATGACATCATCGACGAATCGAACCTGACGGAGATCGAGAACGTCAAGGGGGATGAACCCTTCAAGAAGGGGAAGGGGGACCAGATCATCTGGAAGGCCGGCGGCAATGACATCTACTACGACGGCAAGACCACCGACACCCCGCCGGTGACCATGGACATCACCTACACCCTGGACGGAGAGGAGATCCAGGGCAAGGAGCTGGAAGGCAAGAGCGGGGAACTGAAGATGACCTTCAAGTATGAGAACCATGAGAGCGTCAACGTCAACGGACGGGATACGGTGGTGCCTTTCTTTGCCCTCACCGGATTCATCGTCCGGGACAACGCCCTTACGGATATCACCATTGACAACGGAAAGATCCTGGACGACGGGGACAAACAGATCGTCGTCGGCATGGCGGCCCCGGGCCTGCGGGAGGATCTGAATCTGGATAAGCTGGACGTGGACATCGATCTGGACGACGGTTTCACCGTCCGGGGAACGGCCCACGACTTCTCCGTGCAGGATATAATGACCGTGGTCACCAACTCCGTCTTCGAAGACCTGGACGATGAGGATCTGGCGGACCTGGATTACGATGACCAGATCGCCCAGCTGGAGAAAGGGGCAAAGGAACTGGTCAGCGGAACCGATCTTCTCTACCAGGGCATCCACACCCTGAACGGCAAAATGCCCAAGCTGGAGAACGGCGTGGGCCAGTTGAAGGACGGCTCGGAAAAGCTCAAAGACGGCACCAGTGAAGCCCTGGACGGCTCGAAGAAGATCAGCGGCGGCCTCAGCACCCTGGGCGAACAACTGAAGGAGAGCATGAGCACCGTGGTGACGGCCACGTCCCAGCTGAAGGACGGAGCGGATCAGGTCCTGGCCGGAATGAAACAGATCAAAGGCGGCCTGGACGGAGACGGCACAACATCCAATCCGGGAGCCATCAACACCCTGTACAAGGTAGCCAAGGACCTGGATCCCAGCATCCAGACGAACAGCGTCCAGAGCACGGAACAAAGCATAGACCAGAGCGCGGATAAGGAGACGGCGGAGACCGGCAAGAACACCCAGAGCGAATCAGCGGGTGCCGCGAAACCTGAAGAGAGCGAATCAGCGGACGCCGCCCAGAGCGAGTCGTCAACCACCACGAAGACGGAGTCTTCGAACTCCGGCAGCGGGATCAACGCCGATGAAGCCGCGGCCCTGGCGGAATACCTGAAGGAAGTGGACGCGGCGGTGAGCAAGCACTCCGGTGCCCTGAAGGCCGCCGGCTACGGCGACCTGGTCGGCAAGACCGGCACCATGAAATCCTATGCCCAGAAACTGGCCTCCAGCGCGGGGTCCAAATCCACCTCCTCGAAATCCGTATCCAAGGTGGAGATCCAGGAGTACATTACCGTGCAGGATAATCCTGAGGCTGCGGCAACCATCAAAGCCGTCGCCGACGGCCTGAAAAAATCCTCCGACGCCCTGGGTGCCTACGAACCGGATAAGGGACAGCAGCAGACCTCGCTGATCGGCGCCATGACCGTCATCGACGGCGGGCTGGAACAGCTGAATAAGGAAGTATCCCAGGCCATCGATCCCGAAGGGACCCTGACTAAGGGCCTTGCCCAGCTGACCCAGGGGAGCAGCGATCTGGTCAGCGGCCAGAAACAGATCGCCGACGGGGCCAACGGCCTCGCCGACGGCATGAACGCCCTGGAGGATAAAACCTACCAGCTTTCCGACGGCGTGACCCGCCTCAACAGCGGCTCCATAAAGCTGCGGGACGGCATGAGCAAAATGTACCGGGAAGGCATCCGCAAGATCGTGGACCTCTACAACAACGACCTGAAGGGCTCCATCGATGACCTGCAGGACACCATCGACGCCGGCCAGGAATACAAGACCTTCACCCGCCTGCCCGAGGGCATGGACGGCAAGGTCAAATTCATCTATAAAACATCCATCTATTAATCCCTTGCCACGGGTTGCCGGCGGTGGTAGAATACCTCCTGTAGCGTTTTTGGAGGGCGCCTGACATGCAGGAAAACAAGATGGGGGTAATGCCCATTGGCAAACTGATCGTAACCATGTCCTGGCCGGCAATCCTTTCGATGCTGGTCCAGGCATTTTATAATGTGGTGGACAGTTTCTTCGTTTCCCGGATCGGGACGGAGGCGCTGGCCGCTGTTACCTATGTATTTCCCTTTCAGTTTCTGATGATCTCCGTGGGTGTGGGAACGGGAGTGGGCATCAACTCACTCATTTCCCGCAGACTGGGGGCGAAGCGTTTTGAGGAAGCCAACATGGCGGCGAGCCACGGCTACCGGCTGGCCTTTATCAGCTGGGTTCCCTTCCTGATCATCGGCCTCTTCCTGGCGGGGCCGCTCATGCGGTTCATGTCGGATACGCCCTACATCGTGGAGAACGGCACCGTCTATCTGTCCATCGTCATGATCGCTTCCGTCATGGTCCTCGTTCAGCTGAGCACGGAAAAGATCCTGCAGGCCACGGGGAACATGATCATTCCCATGCTCTGCGGACTGGTGGGCGGCATCAGCAATATCGTGCTGGATCCGCTGCTGATCTTCGGCATCGGGCCTTTACCGGAGATGGGCGTGCTCGGCGCGGCGGTGGCCACCGTCATCGGACAGGCCCTGGCCCTGTGCCTGGGACAGTTCGTCCTCTTCCGCAAGCAGCACGCGGTGAGCGTGAAGCTGAAAGGGTGGAAGTGGGACTGGACCATCACCAAAGATATCTACGCGGTGGGCGGACCGGCCATCCTCATGCAGGGGCTGGGATCCGTTCTCCAGTTTTCCATGAACCTGATCCTGGGCGGTTTCACGGAAACCGCCGTAGCGGTCATGGGCATCTACGGCAGGCTGCAGTCCTTCATCTTCATGCCGGTCATCGGCCTGAACCAGGGGGTCCTGCCCATCATGGGATACAATTACGGCGCCCAGAACAGGAAGCGGTTCATGGAGGCATACAAAAAAGGCTTTATCCTGGCCTTCGGCATCATGTTCATCGGATTTCTCGTGTTCCAGATCTTCACCCATCCGCTGATCGCCATCTTCAACGCGGAGAATGATCAGGAGCTCTTCGATATCGGTGTTCCGGCCTTCAAGGCCATCAGCTGGTGCTTCATGCCGGCATCCTACGGCATCATGACCTCGTCCGTATTCCAGGCTTCCGGCCACGGATTCCTCAGTCTCTGGGGATCCCTGATCCGGCAGTTCATTGGAATCCTGCCCCTGGCCCTGATCTTTGCCAGATTCGCGGGACTGGACATGGTCTGGTACTCCTTCTCCCTGGCGGAGATCCTGGGTACCCTGTACTTCGCCCTGGCATTCCGGTACATGTACAACAAGGAATACCGAAGGCTGGGCATCGCCCCCGACGAGGCTTTCTGACGGCGGGGCCACCCGCAGCTGCCGTCCGCCCGGACGGATGCACGGCGCCGTTGCCTTTGCACCGGCATTCCCTGGTCAGGGGAGAGGCCAGAGGATCTCCACGGGATAGCCTTCCTCTTCCCGGATGGCGGAATCCAGTTCCACCAGATCCCGGATCAGGGGGTCGGCGATCAGATGGGCCCAGCAGGTCCAGGTTGCCTTGATGAAATCCGGATCCAGCGGGATGCGGTCCTCAATGAGGGGGCAGCGGTAGGGAAGCGGATCCGCGTGATAGATGACATAGAGAATACCGTCCTCATCCAGATGGGGCGCGAGGGGGAAGGTCCTGCACTGCAGCGGCCTTTTTTCGCGGGGGCAGAAGGGGGCGGTTGTGCACTGAAAGAAGGGGACCCGGCCGTGCCAGCTCTCGGGAAACTCGTAATCCTCCGCCTGCAGGGAGCCCCAGCTGATCCAGTCCTCTGTCCCGTCGAAGAGCTGTTCCTCGCCGGGAAGCAGGTAGAGGCCCATGGAGTGGTCCGCGTTCTCGTCGCTGGGCGAGGCGGGGGTGTCGGGACCCGAGTCGGTGCTGCAAAGGCAACAGGCGGCTCCGCAGAGAGCGCCGCAGTCGCCCTGAATTGGATTAAATTTGTCTAAAAAACGATAAATGGCTTGAAATGAACGTTTGCTGATTGTGGATTTCATCAAAACTACACCGAATTCCGATTGCAATAACTCCAGGAATAGTATAGAATATGTTGTCAACGATTGCCACAAAATTCTTCATATATTTATATAGACAAAGAGGGAAAAGATGAGATTAGGTATTGACGTCGGATCGACGACGGTAAAACTGGTCTTTCTGGACGACGACGGAAAGATCATCTACAGCCGCTACGAGCGGCATATGTCCAACGTGTTCGACAAGGTGAAGGAACTGCTGGAGGAAGCCGAAAAGGAATTCGGCGACCAGCCGGTGCAGACGGTCATCACCGGAAGCGGCGGGCTGTCCCTGGCCAAGCTGGTGGGGGTACCCTTTGAACAGGAGGTCATCGCCTGCAGCCGGGCTGTGGAGGACCTGATTCCGGAGACAGACACGGCTATCGAGCTGGGCGGGGAAGACGCCAAGATCACCTTTTACGGACAGACCGTCGAGCAGAGAATGAACGGCACCTGCGCAGGGGGGACGGGCGCCTTCATCGACCAGATGGCGGTCCTGCTGAATACGGACGCGGACGGGCTCAACGAGGCCGCGTCCCGCCATACGCTGATTTATCCCATCGCCGCCCGCTGCGGCGTGTTTGCCAAGACGGATATCCAGCCGCTGATCAACGACGGCGCCAAGATCGAGGACCTGGCGGCGTCCATCTTCCAGGCGGTGGTGGACCAGACCATCTCCGGCCTGGCCTGCGGCCATCCCATCAAGGGAAAAGTCGCCTTTCTGGGCGGGCCTCTGTCCTTCCTGCCGGAATTGCGCAAGCGCTTCATCGAAACCCTGAATATCCAGCCTGAAGATGTGATCTTCCCGGATAATTCCCGGTTCTTCGTGTCCATCGGCGCGGCTTTCCTGGCGGAGAAGTACGAGGAGACCACACTGCCGAAGATCCTGGAGCTGCTGAAGAACTCCGATCAGACCAAACTGCGGGATACGGCGCTCATCGAGCCTCTCTTTGCCGATCAGGCGGATTACGACGAATTCCGGGCACGCCACGACAAGGCGAAGGTGCGGAGGGGCGAGCTTTCCGAAGCCAGGGGACCGCTGTTTTTGGGCATTGACGCCGGCTCGACCACGACCAAGTCCGTTCTGATGGACAACGATAAAAATATTCTGTACACATTCTACCGGAACAACCGGGGCAAGCCAATCGCGCCCATCATCGAGATGCTGAAGGAAGTCTACGACAGCATGCCGGAGGATTCCTACATCGCCCGCACGGCGGTCACCGGATACGGCGAGAATCTGATCAAGGCGGCCTTTAAGGCGGACATGGGCGAGATCGAGACCATGGCTCACTACAAGGCGGCGGAGGAATTCCTGCCCGGCGTGGACTTCATCCTGGACATCGGCGGACAGGACATGAAGTGCATGAAGATCAAGGACAATGCCCTTTACAACATCATGCTCAACGAGGCCTGTTCCTCCGGCTGCGGTTCCTTTATCGAGACCTACGCCAAGTCGGTGAACATGAGTGTGCCCGATTTCGCCCAGGCGGCCCTCTTTGCCAAGGGCCCCGTGGATCTGGGCACCCGCTGCACCGTCTTCATGAATTCCAAGGTCAAGCAGGCCCAGAAGGAGGGCGCCACCATCGGCGACATCTCCGCCGGCCTGTCCTATTCGGTCATCAAAAATGCCCTGTACAAGGTCATCAAGCTGCGCAATCCCGAGGACGCGGGGGAGAAGATCGTCGTCCAGGGAGGGACCTTCCTCAACGACGCCATTCTCCGCAGCATCGAGCGGATCCTGGACAAAGAAGTGGTCCGGCCCGACATTTCCGGCCTCATGGGTGCCTTCGGCTGCGCCCTGATCGCCAGAAACAACTGGACGGAAGGGGAAACATCGACCCTTCTGGGCCGGGACGAACTGGACAGCTTCGAGGTGAAGACCTCCACCACCCGGTGCCGCCACTGCGAGAACAATTGTCTTTTGACCATCAACCGGTTCGCCGACGGCAGCCGGCTGATCACGGGCAACCGCTGCGAGAAGGGGGCGGGTCACACGGACGAGGAGTCCCATCTGCCCAACCTGTACCAGTACAAGCTGAAGAGGCTCTTCAGCTACGAGTCCATTCCGGCTGAAAAGGCAACCCGCGGCGTGGTGGCCATTCCCCGGGTGCTGAATATGTTTGAGAACTATCCCTTCTGGCACACCTTCTTCACGGAGCTGGGCTTTTCCGTTGCCCTTTCGCCCATGTCGAGGAAGTCTGTTTACGAGCAGGGGATGGATACCATATCCTCGGATACGGCCTGCTATCCGGCCAAGCTGGTGCACGGCCACATCAAGGCCCTGATCAGAGAGGGACACAAGCTGATCTTCTATCCCAGCATCAACTACGAGCGGGTTGAGGACACAAAACAGCCCAATCACTACAACTGCCCCATCGTCGCCACCTATCCGGAGGTCATCGCCAACAACATGGACGAGATCATCGAGGAGGAGGGCGTGACCTTCCTGCATCCCTTCCTGCCCTACGATGACGACAAGCGGCTGAAGAAGGAACTGACGGCGGTGCTGGCGGACCTGAACATCCCCGCGGCGGAGATCGGAAAAGCCGTGGATGCGGCCAGGAAGGAAGATGACCGCTTCCATGCGGATATGCGCAAGGCGGGGGAGGCAGCCCTGCACTACGGCGAGGACCACAACGTGAAATCCATCGTCCTGTGCGGCCGGCCCTACCATGTGGATCCGGAGATCAACCACGGCATCGACAAGATGATCAACACCTTCGGCATGATCGTGCTGACCGAGGATTCCGTGGCCCACCTGGCGAAGCTGGAGCGGCCCATCCGCGTGCTGGACCAGTGGGTCTACCACTCCCGCATGTACCGGGCGGCGGTCTTCGCCGGCACCCGGGATGATGTGGAACTGATCCAGCTGAACTCCTTCGGCTGCGGCCTGGACGCGGTCACCACGGACCAGGTGGAGGAGATCTGCCACAAGAACAACAAACTCTATACGGTGCTGAAGATCGACGAAGGGTCCAATCTGGGCGCCGCCAAGATCCGGATCCGCTCCCTGAAGGCCGCCATGACCGAACGGGAGATGAACGGCGTGCAGGCGGAGCCTGCCAATACGCCCTATGAGCGTAAGATCTTTACCAAGGAGATGAAGAGCGAGTATACGGTCATGATGCCCCAGATGTCGCCCATCCATTTCCGCCTGCTGGAGAAGATGATGCGCTCCTGCGGCTACCGGGCCGTGGAACTGCCCCCGGTGACCACCAACGCGGTGGAAGAGGGGCTGAAATACGTGAACAACGACGCCTGCTATCCCACCATCGTCACCCTGGGACAGACCATCGCGGCGTTAAAGTCCGGCGATTTCGATCCGGACCGGACGGCGGTGTTCATGTCGCAGACCGGCGGGCAGTGCCGTGCCAGCAACTACATTTCCCTGCTGCGGAAGGCTCTGAAGGATCTGGGCATGGGGCAGATCCCGGTGATCTCCGTCAATATGGCGGGACTGGAATCCAACCCGGGCTTCAAGCTGACGGACCCGAAACTGGTCAAGCGTGGCATGATGGCCGTCGTCTACGGCGACCTGTTCATGCGGGTGCTCTACGCGACACGGCCCTACGAGGTGGAAAAGGGATCGGCCAATGCCCTCTACGAGGTCTGGAACCGGATCGCCGAGGAAAACGTGGCCAACGGCAGCATGAAGGAGTTCCGCAAGAACATCAAGGGCATTGTGGAGGACTTCGACAAGCTGCCTCTCAGGGACATCAGGAAACCCCGTGTGGGCGTGGTCGGCGAGATCCTGGTGAAGTACCACCCGACGGCCAACAATGACATCGTCGGCGTTATCGAGGAAGAGGGCGGCGAGGCGGTCGTCCTGGATCTCATGGACTTCCTCCTTTACGGCATGCACAATAAGGAATTCAACTTCCAGCACCTGTCGGGAACACGTTCCCAGATGCTGGCCAACAAAGCGGCCATCCGCTTCATCGAACACTACCGGGCGCCCATGCGCAAGGCCCTGCGGGAGTCTCTGCGCTTCCACGAGCCCTCCCGCATCGAGGAAACTGCCGAGGCAGCCAGCCAGGTCGTCTCCCTGGGCAACCAGTGCGGGGAGGGGTGGCTCCTCACCGGCGAAATGGTGGAGCTGATCAGCCACGGCGTGGAGAACATCGCCTGCCTGCAGCCCTTCGCCTGCCTGCCCAACCACGTCACCGGAAAGGGTATGATGAAGGCTATGCGCAAGTTCAGCCCCAACGCCAACATCGTAGCCATCGACTTCGACCCGGGCGCCAGCCACGTGAACCAGCTGAACCGGATCAAGCTGATGATGACCACGGCCCACCGGAACCTGGAGCGGCAGCTGGCGGAGTAGCCGGCAAAGGGGCAAGGCGGAATCATTTACGGAACAGCTGACGGCATGAAACAGACGAAGATCATCATCTCCGGAATCGTTGTCCTGCTCCTGCTGATCGCGGGAGCGTTTTCGCTGCTGCAGCATATCCGTTCCAATGACCCTTCCGGAGACAGGACACAGGCGGTCGTCTCCCTGCCGGGAAAGGCAGAGGCGGAGGCCCTGGCGGAAAAGAGCCGGGAGGTTTTCACCGCCGTGCAGCCTGATCTTCGGTCCGCCCTGGCGGGGATGCACGTCATCGCCCACCGGAACGTGATCGGCGAGGACAAGGAGCATTCCTTCGAGGCTTATGACCAGGCCATCGCCGACGGCGCCCGGATCATCGAGCAGGACATCGTCATCTCCAAGGATCACACTCTATATGTTTTTCATGACCAGACAGCGGGGCGGCTGACCGGTGTGTCGAAGGCCTTTTCCCGGATGACCGATGAGGAGATCGACAGTCTCAGGACCTACGTCGGCAATCCGGTCCTGCGGCTGAGCGAGGTCTTCGACCATTACGGCACAACGGTGGAGTACGCCATCGAACTGAAGAGCAAGGACCGGGACACGGCAGGCGCCTTCATGGATCTGGTGGAGCAGTACGGCTTTGCCGACCGGATCATGGTGCAGTGCTTCGACCTGGATATTCTCCGGATGATCGAAGAGCGGTACCCGGACATGATCAAGGTCTATCTCTGCAAGTACCCCGGGCTGCTGGATCAGGGGTATGAGGCCTCCTGCGTGGACATCATCTCCGTGGACTACTACATGATGACGGAGGAACGCGCCCGCCGGGCCCATGAGGGCAAAAAGCTTTTCAGCGTATGGCCCGTGGTGACGGAAGAGGAGACGAAGGACGCCATCGACGCCGGCGTGGACATCTATTTTACGGATAACGTCAAACAGTCCATCGATCTGGAAAAGGGATATGGATTTGAGAAACGGTACCAGACCAATGAAGCCAATGAGAAAAAAGAGCAACAGCAATAGGGCACTGTTCATCCTGCTTCTGATTGCCTTTGCACTGGCCCTGACCGCCTGCGGCAAAGGCAGCCCCGAGGGGGAGACCACAACCGCGGCGCCGGCGGAGACGACGGCGGCGACGGAGGAAAGCACGGCTGCGGACAGGGATAAGCCCCTGGCGACGGTGGTCTTCGCTTCGGACCTGCAGAAGGAAGAGGGCTGGGGCGAGCCGGCGGACAACCTGGCGGCGATCCTGCGGGCCATACAGGCCGACGGAAAGAGCCCGGACGGCGTGGTGATCTGCGGGGATTACACCAACGACCGCCATCTCCACGACTACCAGATCAGCCCGGAGGATACCATCGCCCAGGCCAGGAAGGTGATTCACGAAAACTGTCCGGATGTGGACGAGGGAGCCGCCTTATTCAATCAGGGCAACCACGACAAACTGACGGAATCCATCGCCGAGACCGGCCTCCACGACTGCGGGGAATACCTGGTCTACGTCCTCAATACGGAGAATGACTTCCCCTGGAAGCAGGGCAAGGAAAGGGGATGCCTGGACAAGGTCAGACAGGCTTCAGAGGTCATGAAGGCCTGCTTCGACCAGCTGATCGGGAAGGGGGAGAAACGGCCTGTATTCATTGCCGGCCACGTTCCCCTTCACTACACGGCCCGTACATCTTCCCGCCATACCACGGGGGACAATCTCTATTCCTCGATTCTCTATAACGTGGTCAACGAGGCGGCGAAGGACCTGAACATCGTCTTTTTGTTCGGCCACAATCACTCCAAGGGCTGGGACTGCTATCTGGGCGGAAGCAGCGTGTACAAGGGGGTGGGAGACAAGATCCTGATTCCCCAGTTCAGTGAAAATGACCGGACTACGGACCGCTTTACCGAGGAGACCCTCAACTTCACTTATCTGAACGCGGGATATGCGGGCTTTTATATGAACTGCGGCCCGGAGGAACTGGAGGCGGGCGATCTGGATAAATACAGGGCCGCCGATGAGACCCTGACGGCTACGGTCTGCGAGATCTGGCCCGATCGGATGGATCTGACCCGCTACAGCGCTGACGGCGTGCATCCCCTGGGATGGGCCGGCGAGGCGGACCCCTACAAGGGCGGCATCGATAAGGGCCTGATCGGGGAGGAATACTACAGTCAGAAAACCGAAAGCCCCCAGACCATCGCCCTGTCCCGGTAAGCCGATGGCGTCACATCCGCCGCCGGGAGCGCGGATAATCGAATTCTCGCGGTAGGCGTTGAATTTCGCCGGCAAGAGGTGTATACTGGAAACCGAAAGAAATCTACACACAAGGAGGTGTCTTCATGGGAAGACATGGAACGATAGCGGGAAGAAAGGCTGCGCAGGATTCCAAGCGCGCGGCGATGTTTACCAAGTACGGCCGGCAGATCATCGTGGCGGCCAAGGCCGGCGGTGATCCGGATTACAATGCGACTCTGCGGGTAGCCATTGAAAAGGCCAAGGCCATCGGCATGCCCAACGAGAACATCAAGCGGGCCATCAAGAAGGGGTCCGGCGAACTGGCCGGGGAAACCTACGAGGAACTGAGCTTCGAAGGATACGGCGTCGGCGGCGTGGCGGTCATCGTGGAAGCCCTGACGGACAACAAGAACCGGACGACGGCGGCGGTGCGGTCAACCTTTGACAAGCACGGCGGCAACCTGGGTTCCCAGGGATGCGTATCCTATATGTTCTCCCGCAAGGGCGTGATCATCATCGAAAAGACCGATGAGGTCGACGAGGACGAACTGATGGAAGTGGCGCTGGAAGCGGGCGCCGACGACATGATCGTCAATGAGGACAGCTTCGAAATTCTGACCGAGCCCTCCGCCTATACGGATGTGCACGGCGCCCTCACCGACGCGGGCTACGAATTCGTGGAATCCGAGATCGAATACGTTCCCTCCATGGAGGCGGCGCCCAAGACCGAAGGCGACCTGAAGCAGCTGAAGAAGATGATCGACATTCTGGAGGACAATGACGACGTCCAGAAGGTGCATCACAACTGCAGCGTAGATCTGGAGAGTATCGGCTGAACCATATAGTTTTCATCCTGAGGTGTTCGTGAAAGGGACTGTGTAATTCACCCTACATAGAATTCCAGGGATGCCCAAGTCCAGCTTGCCAAGTGAGACCCACGTCATGGTGGGGACACGGAGGCCGGCGGCAGGCAACCCACCTATCAGTCGATAGGGCGTGAATTATCCTCCCTGTACGGCACTTCGGGTTTTTATTTACAGAGAAAAAACGGCCTGATATAATCATATAATAACGGTTGGTTTTAACGAAATGAGAGGGGGACGATGAGAATCAGACGCGTCTTTTCATCCGTCGGTAGACGGCCGGGCCGGGCCGCCGCTGTGCTGGTCGGCACCGTTCTTCTTTTTGCGCTCCTGTTCACCGGTGTGTTTGGCGATTCCCAGGAAACGGCCACCTTCTGTGTGGACGGCTACAGCTCCGGGAGCAACTGGGAGGTTTCAGAGCCTAAACCTCTGATCGTGGAGACGGATAATCTGCAGACCGGTCAGGGCGGGTATACGATCAGAATCACCGTCGCCAAGGGAATGAAACTGGAATCCTTTCTCTGGAACAGCCGTGACACAGAGCACTGGATCAGAGGAGAAGGGGTGAAGGGAACTCCTGTGGAAATGGACGATGCCACAAGCGACTTTTTCCGCGGCGGAGCGCTTTCCGTCGATGCCCAGGGGAATACGGTCCTGGAATACCTGACCCATGTGGAGTGCGACGGTATGCGTCTGACGGACAAGATCGTTGTGGTTCCCGACGAGATCCATGCCTATTTGGGGAATTCCATTGAAAACGGTGTTCGGTTTGAACTGGTGAACAGCAGCAATGAGGTTCTCCGGTCCGGCAAGGTGGATGTGAAGATCGCCGGCGGACCCATAACGAATTCTTCCTATTCCAGAAAGAAGTTTACAGCAGGACAGGAGGATGTCCATCTCTATGACGCTCTGTATTACCGGTACTGGGACGGTACCGTCAGATCGCTCCCCCAGGGAACGGCCGATGTTACCCTGGGGATCCCCACGTGCGTAAGCGCGGTGACGAGGGTCGTTTCCGCCGGTACAGGGGATGAGATCCCTACAGAGCAGTTATCCTTTGATTCCGGGAACAACACCCTGACCATCCGGAATGTTGAGCTGTCCGGCAACGGCCGCTTTTACTACAGCATATACGGGGATATCGCCGATGATGCGCGTCCTGGCAGCTACGCTGCCGCCAACACACCGATCCGCTTTGACTATACCTCAACCTATGACGGCGGCACGGCATCCTACGCCTATCCCGACGATTTCGTTTCCCTGTCGACAAATTACGTAGAGATCGCGGAAGCCCAGGATGTGGTTCGGATCGCTGATTATGCAGGCAATACGGCATTCACCCAGTTCCCCGAGGACTACCCCTCCATTTTCGGCAAACTCAGTAATTTCTATACATCCAACGCGCAGACGGATAACCAGATCGCCACCTGGTCCTTCGCAGAGAATACCCTGGATGTGATCGGAGTATTCTTCCCGACGGACAGCAAAAAGATCGCCGTCAAATCGGTTACCTTTGACGACGGGACGACGATCACTCCTGATCTGGAATTCACCACAACCCAGAAGATCTGCTACGTCAACACCGCCGCCCTGAGGGACAGGACGGAGGTTCCGGCAGGGGCGAAGTATATCCGGTCTATCACTGCGGACTGCGGGACCTTCGGTGAGGCTTTCTCTACCGGTA
Organism: Bacillota bacterium; assembly: GCA_017433375.1. Taxonomy (GTDB): domain Bacteria; phylum Bacillota; class Clostridia; order Peptostreptococcales; family Anaerovoracaceae; genus Lentihominibacter. The sequence goes on along the minus strand of JAFRHG010000021.1, from coordinate 108,821 downwards.
CCTGGTACGGCAGACCGGTAGGCTATTTCAGTCAGGCCGTCGTGGATGCGGGCGTACCGGCAACCATTCCCTTTACCTTCAAGATAAACCGGGCAGATCCTCAGACGCTGACTGTGGATTATGATCCGGACGGGGAGTTCGCCTGTCTGAATATCGACGACACCACGTACAGCAACGCCTCCAGAACAACGGAGTCCGCCAGTTTCAAGGCGGGGGATACCATTTACGCCAGAAGCAAGCTCGGTGTCGGGGGCAACTATCTGACATCTACGGGGGAACCCCGTTTCTATCTTGTCGTTCCCAAGGATATGACTTTCGATCCGGCCAGCGTAACGGTTCATGATTACATCACCACCAGCAATTCCGCCAACCCGATCAAGCCTCCCGTGGATCTCACCGACCAGCTGGTCAGTTCCTCCGGCTACGTGCGGGATGCCAGCGGTGGTTATTATCAGGTCTATGAGTTCTACGTACCCGGATCCGCGACCGGTTCCTTCAAGGATGACAAGCAATACTCATGGGCGGGACATTACAATACATCCCTGGTCTTTGACTACGAACTCGTCGTTTCGGAAACAGCGGAGACGTCCACCTTCGATCTGGGCGATTACCTGATGGCAGGCAAAGGCAACCTGGAAACGGAGGAGTTCCTTCCCATCAAGGGTGCCAATAACGTGTCCACCCACGTAGATACCTGGGATATGAACGGAAACCGGAACCGCACGGAAACTAACGTGATTTCCGCCTCCGCCGAGAGAGTGACCGTTCTGACCAATATGAACATCACCGTATCCGGCTATCTGACCCAGGAGGGAGGAAGCGATGCCGTGCATCCCTATGATCCCGGAAGCGACGGCTCCAACGAGGTCAATGTGGTGGAGTTTATGCCGGCGACCAACGCAGATTATCATGTGATCGTTTCCAATACGCTGGTCAGCATCGGGGATAAGTGTTCGGTCAACGCCTATATTCCCATACCCAACGGCAGTTTCAGCGCCGACGGCAGCACATTTACGGCCATCAACACGGATGACAGCTTCCAGCGGTATCAGTTCAGCGGTTACCAGTGGCCCATGTCCCTCAGAGGTATGATCGAAAACGCGGATGAGGATATTTTCGATATCATCTATTACCTGGATGCCGTCACCCTGGACGCCAACGGCGAGCCAAGCGGGACGAGCACCCTGGTCAACCCTCAGTCCATGACCGAACAGCAGCTTTCCCGGGTCGTTCTGGTGGAGATCAGCTCCAAAGAGGGCCTGAAGGTGCCGGGAGGCGGATTTGAATTCGTCCTTCCCCTGAAAGTGGGCGCCACGGAGACCCAGGCGACCCAGGCACAGCTGAACCTGACGAAAAACATCTTCCGGCCCCGCTATCACCGGGAAGGCGGAATCGGAGCGGTCTGGGTGAACGGCAATTATGTGGCGGCCAGACTGGCGGTGTCTTCCATCGGCGGATATGTCTTCCAGGATATTAACGGCGACGGTTTCTGGGACAGGGAGAAGGAAGCGGCCATGGGCGGCGTCAACGTCGGCCTCTATGACAGCGAAGAGGAACAGATCGGCGAACAGACGACGGACTCCGGCGGCAAATACTCCTTCACTACGGCCAACATTGATCCCAACAGACTGGATGCGGGGGACTATACCATCCGCTTCACCAATCCGGACGTGGATGGCGGATATGTGTTCACGAAAAACCATCCCGCGACCAAGAGCAATTACCGGGTGAATTCCGAAGCCGTGGGTTCAGCGGATAATGTGACGGCCTCCGCGGCGATCACCTTGCCATACGAGGGCGTTTTAGCCGGCTATCAGGAATACCAGAATGCCGGTATGTATGTGGATAAAGTCGGCGGCGGAACCGACGGCAGTGAGCCGGACGGCATTCCCGATGCCTGCCAGGTAAGGGTGAACTACGAGGTCGACGGGGGCAGCATCAAGGCGGGACAGAAGACCTTCGAATACATCTGTCAGACGGATGGCCACGGCTGGCTGACTACATTTGATCTGGCGGTAACGGATCCGCCTCAGATAATCCCGGGTGCGGGCTGTGTCACCGATCACTGGGAGAACAGTGTGAACAGCGACACCAGCAGTGACGGCAGATTTGTCTTTGCAGAAACGGCCGGCGGAGGCAGCATCACCGTGAGAGCCGTATGCCAGGAGAAAAATTATACGGTGAAGTACGACGGAAATACGGAGACGGGAAGCGACGTCACGGGACTGCCGGCTGATCAGACCAAGAGGCACGGAATAGATCTTACCCTGTCCAGCGATACGCCGGAAAGGGCTTCATCCTCTTCGGTCAACTATTATTTCACCGGCTGGAACACGGATAAAGACGGTGACGGCACGGCCTGTCCGCCGGGTTCCGTATACAGCACGGATGCCGATGTCACCCTTTATGCCCAGTGGGTGGACAGAGCGGTGCTGCCTTATGATGTGTACTACTACACGGAAAAGACCGATTCCACGGATGCCTCGGACAAGGACAACTATTCCCTCCACAGCAAGGAGACGCTGTTCGGAGAAGAGGGTACGCAGATGTCACCGGTCATCGGGGCGATCACCGGATTCACCTGTCAGGAATCCATGAGCACCTATGACCCTGAGGATAAAAAGATCAGAAGGGAAAGCGGCACGGCGGAACGGTCGAAGGCGGAGATCTACTACTCGCGAAACAGCAGCAGCGTCACCTTTGACGCCAACGGCGGATACTTTGACGATGACCCCGCCGTTACGGAAAAACAGGTGGCGGGAAAGTATGAGTCCCCGGTAATGACACCGGGTGATCCCGTCAGAGACGGTTGCCGGTTTATGGGATGGGACAAGGATGTTCCCCGGACCATGCCCGAGGAACCAGCGGTACTGAAGGCTGAGTGGGCCAGACTCTATACGGTCACCTTCCTCAACTGGAACGGTGAAACCATCGGAGAGGTGACCGGCGTGGAGGGGAGCAGCGTCAGCGCCCCGGATGTGCCGGACAGAACGGGCTACCGGTTTACCGATTGGAACGGAGAAGTTCCGGAAACCATGCCGGATGAGGATGTGACCCTGACCGCCCTCTATTCTCCGATCACCTACCGCATCGAATATACCCTGAACGGCGGCAGCGTGGACGGCGCCAACCCCACGACGTATACCATAGAGAGCAAAAAGATCACCCTGATCAACCCGGTGAAACCCGGATTCACCTTCCATGGATGGACGGGTACAGATCTGACGGAGGCCTCCCTCACCGTGGAGATCCCCAAAGGGAGCACGGGGGACCGCCGCTACACGGCCAACTGGCCCTCCAATGCGGAGTATCTGGTGAAGCATTACAAACAGAATCTGGAGGGAGAATATCCTGCCGTGCCTGACGAAACCGAGACCCTTCACGGAGATATCGGCGAGCAGACGGGAGCCGCGGCAAAGCAGTACGAGGGCTTTACAGCCCAGAGTTTCTCCCAGACTACGATTACGGATACCAACGGCGGAGCGAATCCCGCAGTGGTGGAGATCCGCTACAAGAGGAACACCTACACCGTCACCTGGAAGAATGACGACGGTTCCCAGCTGGAAAAGGACGAGAACGTCATGTACGGCGCAACGCCCAGCTATGACGGGGAGACACCTCAGCGGGCTGGCGACGCCCAGCATACGTACACCTTTGCCGGATGGGATCCTCAGATCGCGACGGTGACCGGGGACGCGTCCTATAAGGCAAAGTACACCAGTACCGTGAACAAGTATACGATCCGCTGGCTCAATGACGCGGGCAGTCCCGTCAAGACCGAGACGGTGGAATATGGAGCGGATATGCCGGAATTCACCGGCACGCCCCCGGGAAAAGAGGCGGATGCGGAATATACCTACATCTTCAGCGAATGGGTGCCTGACGTGGATATCGGGACGACCGTGACGGGGAATGTAGATTTCACGCCGTCCTATTCCAAAACGAAGAGAAAGTATTCCGTTCGTTTTGTCGATGAGGACGGGCAGACCGATCTCATCGATCCTCAGCAGGTCGAGTACGGTGTGCTTCCTCATTACAGCGGCGGGACACCCGCAAAGCAGGGGGACGTCCAGCACAGCTACACCTTTGCCGGATGGGATCCGGCCATCACCGAGGTGACAGGGGAGGCGGTATATAAGGCCCGGTACACCCAGACGACCAACGAATACACCATCCGCTGGCTCGACGCCTCGGGCGGGGAGATCACGGAGCAGACGAAGACGGCGGAGTACGGCGCTGATATGCCGGAATACACCGGCACGCCTCCTGAAAAAGAGGCGGATGCGGAATACACCTACAGCTTCAGGGAATGGGTCCCCGATGTGGATATCGGTGATACGGTCACCGGCAACGTCACCTTCAGTCCCGCCTACGATCGGACGACGAGGAAATACACCATCCGCTTCACGGATGAGGACGGCAGCACCGATCTGATCGATCCACAGGATGTCGAATACGGCCAGGTGCCCCGCTATCATGGCGAGGCTCCAACCAAAGAGCCCGATGCATATTACCTTTACGAGTTTGACGGATGGGATCCTCTGATCGGTCCGGTTACCGGTGAGCAGACCTACCGGGCTACTTTCCTTCAGATCGAGCGGGAATACGGCCCCGCCATCACCCAGGGCGATCCTCCGGTGAAGAAGGTGGTCAAAGGCGATACGCCACCCTCCGGAGACCGGTTCCGCTTCCGGTTCGCGCCGGTGAGCAATACGGCGGGCCTCGAGACGGGGAAGATGCCCATGCCGGGAGGCACGACGGACGACGAGATCGTCGTTTCCCTCGCTGCCGGCCAGGAGCATGAATTCGGTGTGCTCACCTTCACCAAACCCGGTGAATACGTCTACTCCATTACGGAGATCAACGACGGCCTGAGGGGATACGCCTATGACGGCAGCGTCTACACGGTGAAATACATCGTTACCCCCACTGCAGACAACGTGCTGACCTGCGAGAGGATATTCCAGAAGGACGGAAAAGATGTGACCATCGCCACCTTTGAGTTTGACAACACCTATCAGTCACCGGGCGGCGATCCGGAGAAAAAGGACAACGGATCGGGTACGGCGGACAATGGTTCCGACGGGGACGATGATGGAGACGGAAGCTCCGGCAGTTCATCCCGTACCGGCGATGCCGCATATCCGGCGATCATTCTGTTCCTCTTCCTGGCGGCGGGCGCCGGCATATTCGTGATGCGCCGCAGAAGAAGCTGACCGGGCACCGGCAAAAAAAGACCTAAGCGACGAAGGAGGAAGCAAAGGCAATGGCAAAAAAACAATTCAAAGCAGAATCAAAACGTCTTCTGGACCTGATGATCAACTCCATCTATACCCATAAGGAAATCTTCCTGCGGGAGCTGATTTCCAATGGCAGCGATGCCATCGACAAGCTCTATTACCAGAGCCTGGCGGAAGGGAAGACGGGGCTTTCCCGGGACAGTTTCCGGATCCTTCTGGAGCCGGATAAGGAGGCGGGAACCCTGACCATCACCGACAACGGCATGGGCATGAATAAAGAGGAACTGGAGAAGAATCTGGGCACCATCGCCCGCAGCGGGTCCCTGGATTTCAAGTCCCAGATGGAAGCGGGGAAGGAAGGGGATATCGACATCATCGGCCAGTTCGGCGTCGGCTTTTATTCCGCCTTCATGGTCAGCGAGAAGGTCAGCGTGATCTCCCGGGCCTACGGGGAGGAACAGGCCTGGATCTGGGAATCCTCCGGCGCCGACGGCTATACCATCAAAGAGGCGGAGAAGGATGATGTGGGCACCCAGGTGATCCTCAAGCTTAAGGAGGACACGGAAGAGGAGAACTACAGCCGCTTCCTGGAGGACTATACCCTGCGGAGCCTGGTGAAGAAGTATTCCGACTACATCCGCTATCCCATTCAGATGATGGTGGAAAAGTCACGGCCGAAGGATATTCCCGAAGGGGAAGAGGCCGATCCGGACAAGGCACCGGAATATGAGACCTATCAGGAACTGGAGACCCTGAACTCCATGGTTCCCCTCTGGAAGAAACCCAAGAGCGAACTGACTGACGAAGACTACAACCGGTTTTATAAAGAGAAATACTACGACATGGCGGATCCGGTCCGGGTCATCCATACCAACGTGGAGGGCGTGGTCAGCTATACGGCCCTGCTCTTCGTGCCGGGGCAGGCTCCCTTCGACTACTATTCCAAGGACTTCGAGAAGGGTCTGACCCTCTATTCCTCCGGCGTGATGATCATGGAGAAGTGCCCGGATCTGCTGCCGGATCACTACAGCTTCGTCCGGGGCCTGGTGGACTCCCAGGACCTGTCCCTGAACATCTCCCGGGAAATGCTTCAGCATGACCGCCAGCTGAAGGCCATCGCCCAGCGGCTGGAAAAGAAGATCCACGCCGACCTGCTGGAGATGCTTCATCAGGACCGGGAAAAGTATACGGAGTTTTTCCGCCACTTCGGCCTGCAGCTGAAGTTCGGCGTCTATGACCGCTTCGGCATGAACAAGGACCAGCTGAAGGATCTGCTGATCTACCATTCCTCCACGGAGGAAGGCATGGTCACCCTGTCCGAGTACGTGAGCCGGATGAAGGAAGACCAGAAGGCCATCTATTACGCCTGCGGCGAATCGGTGGAGAAGATCGACCGGATGCCCCAGACGGAGGTCCTGAAGGACAGAGGATATGAGATCCTCTACATGACCGACGATATCGACGAGTTCGCCATCCAGATCCTGGGCGAATTCGAGGAAAAGCCTTTCAAGTCCGTATCCGCGGACGATCTGGAGCTGGAGGAAACGGAAGAGGAAAAGAAGGAAGCCGAAAAAAAGGAAGAGGACAGCCGTCCCGTGCTTGACTTCCTGAAGGAATGCCTGGAGGACAAGGTAGCTGAGGTTAGGCTGAGCCACCGGCTGAAGTCCCACCCCGTCTGCCTGACATCCAGGGGAGGTCTTTCCATCGAAATGGAAAAGGTGCTCAACGCCATGCCCATGGAGGAGAAGGTCAAGGCGGACCGGGTGCTGGAGATCAACGCCTCCCATCCCATCGTGGACAAGCTGATCCGAACTTACGGAGAGGATCAGGAACAGGTCAGGACCTACGCCCAGCTGCTCTACGACCAGGCGCTGCTCATCGAAGGGCTGAGCGTAGAGGACCCCGTTGCCTTTTCCAACCGGGTCTGCGATCTGATGACGAAATAAGCCGCATCAACGCGGAACAGAGGAGAGAGTATGGAACGCATTGCCATCATCGACGGAAACAGTCTGATCAACCGCGCCTACTATGCCATGCGAAACCCGATGATCACCCGGGACGGAATCTACACCCACGGGATTTTCGGGTTTTTGAATATGCTGGACAAGCTGCGCCGGGACTACGGCCCGGAGTACATGGTCGTTGCCTTTGATAAAAAGGGGCCCACCTTCCGCCACGAGGAGTACGACGAATACAAGGCGGGCAGGAAGAAGATGCCCCCGGAACTGGCCATGCAGATCCCCCTGCTGAAGGAGATCCTGGATGCCATGGGCATCACCCGGATGGAGATCGAGGGTTTCGAAGCCGACGATATCATCGGCACGGTGGCCCGGTCCGCGGAGAAGCAGGGGCTGGAGCCGGTGATCTTTACCGGCGACCGGGACCAGCTGCAGCTGGCTACGGACACCACGCGGGTGGTCTTCACCAAGCGGGGCGTCTCCGATTTTGATATCTTCGACCATGACGCCTTCGTGGAGGCCTACGGCTTTACGCCCCTCCAGTTCATCGACTTCAAGGGACTGGCCGGCGACAAATCGGACAACATTCCCGGCGTCCCCGGCGTGGGGGACAAGACGGCCACGAAGCTGATCCAGCAGTTCGGCAGCGTGGAGGAGATCGTCGATCACGTGGATGAGATCAGGCCCGACGGCCTGCAGAAAAAGATCCGGGACAACGATACCCTGGCCCTGATGAGCAAGCGGCTGGCCACCATCAACACGGCCGTGCCCCTGCCCGGCGGCGAGGACAAGGAGCAGTGGAAGATCGGGGAGACGGACATGGCCCAGCTGGTGTCCATCTATCAGAAGCTGGAGTTCAACCGCTTCCTGAAGAAGCTGGATCTGACCGGCCTGCAGGGGGCAGCCGCTGCAAAGGCAACCCCGGCCGGGGAAGACGCGCCCGCTGTGGCAGGCATGCCGGATCTGTCCGCCATCCAGCAGGTGATCATCCGGGAGGACACCCAGCTCAAGGACATCCACCCCGAGGGGGAAGCCGTCCTGCGGATCTTCGGAGACAACAACCACGTGGATGACCCGGTGATGGACGGCGCGGCCCTCCTGTGCGGGAACACCTTCTATTACGTCGATCTGGCGGCTGTGCCCGGCTTCTTTGACTGGTTCGCCAAACAGGGCCTGAAACTGTACGGCCACGATATCAAAAAGGATATCTTCATGCTGATGAGCCGGGGGATGGAGCGGTTCGGGGTTGCCTTTGACACCCAGGTGGCGGCCTACATGCTGGATTCGGGGCGAGGCGACTACAGCCTGCCTCTGCTGGCGGCCGAGGAACTGGGGGAGGGCATCCCTTCGGAGAAGGAGTTCGCCGAGTCCGTGGGCCAGATGGACCTGCTGGGCGGAAATACGGAGAAATACGCCGATTACGGCCTGCGCTGGTGCGCCGCCGTCACGGCTCTGCGGGCGGTGCAGGAGGATAAGATCCGCCAGGCCGGCATGGAGAAAGTTCTCTACGAGATCGAGCTTCCCCTGATCGAAGTGATGGCCGCCATGGAGCATGAGGGCTTCCGGGCCGACCGGGAGTTCCTGGCCGATTTCGGGCAGGAACTGGCGGGACAGATCGACCTGCTCAGGGAGACCATCTGCGGGATGGCCGGCGAGGAATTCAACATCAATTCTCCCATTCAGCTGGGAACCATCCTCTTCGAAAAACTGGGCCTGCCCCACGGCAAAAAGACCAAGAGGGGCTACTCCACCAGCGCCGAGGTGCTGGAGAAGCTGGAGGATAAGCACGAGATCGTTCCGGCCATTCTGGAATACCGGACCCTGACCAAGCTGAAGAGCACCTATGTGGACGGGCTGATCCCCCTGATCAACAGCCGGGACGGCAAGATCCACGCCCACTTCATGCAGACGGTGGCGGCGACGGGCCGCATCAGCTGCATCGAGCCCAACCTGCAGAACATCCCCATCCGCCAGGAACTGGGGCGGCAGCTGCGGAAGGCCTTCGTCCCCGACGGGGGACATACCCTGGTGGGCGCGGACTATTCCCAGATCGAGCTGCGGGTGCTGGCCCATATGGCGGACGATCCGGCCCTGATCGACGCCTTCAACCGGGGGGAGGACATCCACCGGGCCACGGCGGCCAACGTGCTGGGCATCCCCGAGGAAGACATCACCCCTGAGGAGCGCAGCCGGGCCAAGGCGGTCAACTTCGGCGTGATCTACGGCATGAGCGCCTTCGGCCTGTCCAGCAATCTGCATATCACCAGGAAGGAGGCGGAGGAATACATCAACGCCTACTTCGCCAAGCATGAGAATGTGCGGGCCTTCATGGACGAGGCCGTCGCCTTCTGCAAAGACAAGGGTTACGTGGAGACCATGTTCGGCCGCAAACGCTACATCAAGGAGATCCGGGCGACCCAGTTCGTGGTCCGGCAGATCGGCGAGCGGCTGGCCATGAACTCGCCCATCCAGGGCAGCGCGGCGGACATCATCAAGATCGCCATGATCAGGGTCTATAACGCCCTGCGGGAGCAGGGACTAAGGTCGAAACTGATCCTGCAGATCCACGATGAGCTGATCATCCATACCCTGGAGGAAGAGAAGGTTGCAGTGGAAAAACTGCTGGTGGACATGATGGAGGGCGCCGTGGAGATGAAGGTCCGGCTGAAAGCGGACCTCAACGAAGGCGGGAACTGGTATGAACTTAAATAAGAAAATCGTGCTGGGCCTGACCGGCGGCATCGGCACCGGCAAATCCACGGCAGCCAGGTATCTGGTATCCCGCGGATTCACCCATATCGACGCCGATCAGATCGGACGGGACCTGACCAAAGACGGAAGCCCTATGCTGGCGGTGCTGGAGGAAAACTTCGGCCGCAGCGAAGAGCATCCGGAGCGTCCCTCCGTTCTGCGGGAGGACGGCAGCCTGGACCGTGCCGGCCTGGCCCGGATCGTCTTTGCCGATCCGGAGAAAAAGGCCCGTCTGGACGGGATCATGTTTACCGAGATCATCCGCATCATCCGGGAGCGGATCGAAGGGGCGAAAGGGCCGGTTCTTCTGGACGCGCCCCTGCTCTTTGAGTCGGGGGCAGATGCTCTGTGCGATAAGGTGATCCTGGTGACGGCCGATGAGGAAACACGGATCCGGAGGGTCATGTCCCGGGACGGCGCCAGCCGGGAGGATGTGCTGGCACGGATGGGCAGCCAGATGAGCGACGCCGACAAGGCCAGCCGTGCCGATCTGATCGTCGACAATTCCGGCAGCCGGGAAGACCTGTTCCGGCAGCTGGACGAGGCGCTGGATTTCATGAAGGGTGATATTGACAAACGACGGGTTTCCGACTAAAATAAACGAGTGCCTGAAGGGGCACGGATATGCGGCCTTGGCGGAATTGGCAGACGCGCACGTTTGAGGGGCGTGTGGGAGACCGTACCGGTTCAAGTCCGGTAGGCCGCACCATGGAAAACTGCTGCTGTCGATGGGAATATCGAAGCAGCAGTTTTTTACACTGAGCAGGAAGGGGCAATGAGAGATTTTCTTCTGGATATTCAGGACGCCATACGGGAACGTTCCACCGGGAACCTGGTGCTGATCGGGGCGATTATCCTCGCCCTGATTCTGGTGCTCATCGTCGGCTGGCAGGGCTTCCGCTACGCCACCGAGTCGAAGATGTCACCGGTCAAGGGCGTGGACGTTTCCTCCTATCAGGGGGAGATCGACTGGCGCCAGCTGAAGAGGGAAGGGGTTCGCTTCGCCTACATCAAGGCCACCGAGGGAACCACCCATGTGGATCCGGAGTACAGCGTGTACAGCAAAAGGGCCCACCGGGCCGGGCTGGTGACGGGAGCCTATCATTTCCTCAGCTTCGATACCGGTGCGGACACACAGGCGGAGAACTTCATCGATACGGTGGAGAAGAGCCGCCATATGCTTCCGCCGGCGGTGGACCTGGAGCTCTACGGGGAATACGAGAGCGCCCGTCCCGATAAGGATACGGTGCAGGAGCTTCTGGACGAGGTGCTTTTCCGCCTGGAGGATGAGTACGGGACCAAACCGGTGATCTACACGAATCCCTATGTGTATGATCTGTATCTGTCGGGAGATTACGAGGAATACCGGATCTGGATCAGCGATCCGGATCTGCCGGAAACCCTCAGCGACGGAAAGCTGTGGACCTTCTGTCAGTATTCCTTCACCGGGGAAACCTCGGCGGTGGAAAGCCATCACATCGACCTGGACCGCTATGACGGCAGTCTGTGGGAGCTGAAGCACATGAAGTAACCGAGACATGTTAACCAAGTTCAGCGTAAAAAAACCGTTCACGATTTTTGTCGCCGTTGCCATCGTTCTGATCTTCGGCGGTGTTGCGCTGTCCAGAATGACGCCGGAACTGTTCCCCAGCCTGAACATGCCCTACGTTCTGGTCATGACGGCCGACCCGGGCGCCAGCGCTGAGGAGGCGGAGAAGGAAGTCACCGATCCGGTGGAGCAGCAGCTGGCGACCCTGCCCAATATCAAGAACATCACTTCCATTTCCGGGGACAGTTACTCCATGGTCACCCTGGAGTTCAACGACAACGTGAACATGGATGCCATCTCCGTGGATATCCGGGACAAACTGGAGCAGATCAAGGGGGAACTGCCCGATAACGCGGCTACGCCGGTGGTCATGAAGATCAATCTGGATATGATGCCGGTGCTGGTGGCTGCCGTTTCCCTGGAGGACGGCACGCCGGCCCAGGTATCCTCCCTGACGCGGAACGAACTGCTCAGCTCCCTGGAGGGAACGGAAGGCGTGGCGAACATCACCACCATGGGCCTGGTGGACGACGGACTGCAGGTTGTCCTCTCCCAGGATGCCATCGATGATCTGAACAGGCGGGTCAAAGCCCAGATCAACGCCGAGGTGGACAAGGGAAAGAACAAGGTCAAAAAAGGCATCAATTCTGTAAAATCCGGAAAGAACAAAGTCAATAAAGGCAAGGAAAAGGTGTCGGACGGCCAGGAGAATGCCGCCGACAAACTCCTGGAAAAGAAGAAGGAACTGCTGAAACAGAAGGCCGCCCTGCAGGCGCAGAAGGACACCCTGATCGCCCAGAAGCAGAACCTGCCTACGCTGCTGGAACTGGCGAAGGACCTGGAATCACTCTATGAGGTGGGAACCCCGGAAGCCATCGCCCAGGCGGAGGAGCTGCTGAAAGAGAGCGGCTACGCCAGCGCAGAGGACCTGAACGCTGCCATCGAAAAGCTGGAGGCCATCGATACCACACAGTACGATTCCAGCATAGAGGCCATCGAAGAAGGGCTGGCCGCCATCGAGACCCAGGAGAGCTCCCTGAGCTTTTCCATGGGAAAGAGCTACTCCGATCTGTCTTCCGCCCAGAGCACCCTGGACTCCACCCTCAGCCAGCTGGAAAGCACCCTGAAGGAGATCGAGGATTCCCGTGACGCTGCTCTGGCAGGGGGCGACCTGGATAACATTATCACCATGGATAATGTAAAGGCAATCCTGGAGGCGCAGAATTTCGCCATGCCCGCCGGCTATGTTACCGACGGCAAGGCGGACATCCTGGTCAGCGTAGGAGACAAGATCACCGACTCCGGGGAAATGGAGAACCTGATTCTCTTCGATCTGGACATCGACGGCGTCGACCCCATCCGGGTCAGGGACATCGCTGCCGTCGTGCCGGCGGCCAGCAAGACGGAGACCTATGCCAGGATCGACGGAGAGAACGGAGTTCTGCTCACCTTCAGCAAGCAGTCCACCTATCCGGCGGCGACGGTGGCCAACAACATACTGGACCGGTTTGAGGAGCTGGAGAAAAAACACGAGGGCCTCCATTTCACCACCCTGATGAACCAGGGGGATTATATCAAAATTGTAATCACTTCCGTCCTGAGGAATCTCCTCCTGGGCGGCATTCTGGCCATCCTGATCCTGCTCTTCTTCCTGCGGGATATCCGGCCGACCATCATCACCGCGATCTCCATCCCGGTCAGCGTTGTCTTTGCCCTGGCCATGATGTACTTCTCCGGGGTCACCCTGAACATGATTTCCCTGTCCGGCCTGGCTGTGGGCATCGGCATGCTGGTGGATAACTCCATTGTCGTTATTGAAAACATTTACCGCCTGCGGTCCATGGGATATTCCCTGGTCCAGTCGGCGGTTTCCGGCGCTGTCCAGGTGGCCGGCGCCATCACCGCGTCGACCCTGACCACCATCTGCGTCTTCGCGCCCATCGTCTTCGTGGACGGGATGACCAAGGACATCTTCGTGGACCTGGCCCTGACGGTGGTCTATTCCCTGATGGCCAGCCTGTTCATCGCCCTGACCCTGGTTCCCGCCATGGCCAAGGGCATGCTGGTGAAGACGCCGAAGAACACGGTGCTGGGGCAGAAGGGCAGAGTGGTGCGGAAGTACCGGGAGATCTCCGCCTGGTCTCTGTACCATAAGAAATGGATCCTCATCGGCGCCGTTGTGCTGCTGATCGCCTCGGCGGGATTGCTTTTGACCAAGGGCTTCGAGTACATGCCGTCCATGAGTTCACCTCAGATTTCCGCGGACATCACCATGCCCGAGGGCAGCACCCTGGAGGAGACGGCGGCGGCCAACGATGAGATGATGGAGGCGGTGCGCAAGATCGACGGCGTGGAAACGGTGGGCGATATGCTGGCCTCCGGCAGCATGGTCACCATGAGCCAGGACAGCGGGGAACAGAACGTCACCAAGACATCCATGTACATCGTGCTGGACGAGAAGAAGGCGGAACAGGGCAAGGTGGTGGCGAAGACCCTGAAGTCCTTCGAGAAGAAATATGGCTGCACGGTAGTGACGTCGGAGGATACGGATATGTCCTCTATGATGGGCGGTTCGGATGTGAGCATCAAGCTGTTTTCCGACGACCTGGATGATCTTCGGACCTCCGCCGAGCGCGTTGAGGAGCGGATGGGGGAGATGAACGGGCTGGAAGACATTTCCGACATCGAGGAGAACAGCACGGAGGAACTGCACGTCTCCGTGGATAAGAACTACGCCATGACCGAAGGGCTGACCGTGGCCCAGATCTACCAGCAGATCGCCGCCAAGCTCAAGAAGGAGGAAACGGCGACCACCATCAAAGCGGATGACGGCAACATCGACGTCACCGTGGAGAATTCCACCAGCGACTTCACCCGAGGGCAGCTGGAGGAAATGAAGCTGACGGTGGAGAAGAAGGACGGGAAGAAGGAAAAGATCCGGCTGACGGATGTGGCGGATATTGAGAACGATTTTTCCCTGAAGGAGATCAATCATGACGACAAAAAGCGGTGCATCAATGTGACGGCGTCCCTGAAGGACGGCTATAACGCCACCAAGATGACTTCCCTGATCCGCCGCGCCATCAATGAGGAACACCTTGTTTCCGACGGCGTGACGGTGGAATACGCCGGGCAGAACGAGGAGATCATGGACGCCATGCGGCAGCTGGTGCAGATGATGCTCATCGGCATGCTTCTGGTGTATCTGATCATGGTGGCCCAGTTCCAGTCCGTCCGCTCGCCGCTGATCGTCATTTTCACCGTGCCCCTTGCCTATACCGGCGGCATGCTGGCTCTGCTGGTCTGCGGCCAGGTCTTCAGCGTCATCGCCATGTTCGGCATGGTCATGCTGATGGGCATCGTGGTCAACAACGCCATCGTTCTGGTGGACTGCATCAACCGGTTCCGCCTGGAGGGGATGGAGCTGGATGAGGCCATCATCCACGGCGGCGCGGTGCGTATGCGGCCGGTCATCATGACAGCCATGACCACGGTTCTGGGGCTCATGCCCCTGGCACTGGGCATCGGAAACGGGGCGGAAATGGTCCAGCCGCTGGCCATCGTCTGCATCGGCGGACTCCTTTACGGAACGGCGACGACACTGCTCGTGATCCCGGTGATGTACCGGCTGATCGCCCGCCGGCGCATGGAGAAAATACAGGATGAAGAACTTGAAATCCTGAATGTATGATGCTATAATGTTCGCGTCGTGCCGGCGTGATGGAACTGGCAGACGTGCGGGACTCAAAATCCCGTGGTGGCAACACCGTGTGGGTTCGAGCCCCACCGCCGGCACCAGAACAGAAGAACACCTCAGGAGGTAAAGACAATGGGTGGAACAATGATGACAATTATCCCTCTGATACTGTTGATCGTGATCATGTATTTTCTGATGATCCGTCCGCAGAAGAAACGGGAAAAAGAAACAACAGCAATGCGCAACAGCGTACAGGTAGGGGATGAGATCGTCACGATCGGCGGCATCTGCGGCAAGATCGTCAAGACCAAGGACGAGACCATCGTCATCCAGGTCGGTGCCGACAAGGTGAAATTCGAAATGATGCGCTGGGCCATCTCCAAGGTGGTCAAGGAAGGCGCCGGACATAACAAGGCGACGACGGAGGACTACGAGGAAATCGGTGATGCCGAGGAGAAGGAAGTCAAGAAGTCCAAGCCCAAGAGAATGAAGAAGGCTGCCCCCGTGGTGGAGGAAGAGCCTGAACCGGCTCCGGTGGAGGAAGCTGCCGAGGCTGCGGATGAGGCCGTGGATGCTGCTGCGGACACCGCCGCCGATGCTGCCAAGGAAGCTGCGGAAGAGTAATCATCAGCCTGATTTCGATTTCAAACTGCTGCATTTTTTATGCGGCAGTTTTTCTTTGATTACCCGGATTACCATCGCTGGGCCGATCGACCCGGATTACCATCCCCCGGGCCGATCGGACAGAATACCCGGGCTTACGTCCTCGTCGCGGGCAGCTGCATCCTCCTCGTTCGGGGTTCGCCTGGAAGTTCGCCGGAACCGCCCGGCGAACTTCCGACGGCTCCTTCCCTCACGCCGTCGGTGCATCTGGTCCGCTCCTGCGGAAATCGCCCGGGCACAGTCCGATCGGCCCTGCATGGCAATAATCCTCATCCATTCAGCCCGCCTGGTGAGAAAAAACAGTCCGTTAACTCAAGCTTTTGTGTTACAGTAGTAGCAGAAGACACAGACCATGTACGCAGATATCTCACAACAGCAGGAAGGAGACGACATGATCAACAAGCGATTCATAATGATGGCAGCCGTTCTGGCCATGGTGATCGGCATAACGGTCATTGCGGCGGGATGCGGCAGCGCCGGTGATGAGAAAGCAGCCGACCAGGAAAAGGCCGCCGCGGAGGAATCCGTCGCGGAAGAGGCCTGGGCAGATGCCTATATCAAAGTTCTTCAGGATAACGGAGAGGCTATCCGCGCCTATGAACTGGGATACTACGGAGAGAAGCAGAAGCCGGGGACAGCCCTTTGTGATCTCAATGGAGACGGGATCCCAGAGCTGCTGTTCTTCACACAGCAAAGTGAGGACTACGCGGGATTGTGCGAGCTGAGCATCTACACCTTTGACGGAAAGGATGCCAGAAAGGTGGACTATACCTGCTCATCGGCATCGGGAGAGGACAAGGGTGAAGAGAAGAGACCCTATTACGATGCCCAGGTCGCCGGTGGCACGGTCTACATCATCTATACGGAAAAGGAAACCGGTCATTTCAATATCTATTCTACGATCACCGACGAGTCCATCATGGTGCAGATGAACCGCTACAGTATGGATAAAAAGGGCAGCATCAGTGAGATCCAGCGACTGGGATACCGCTTCTCCTTCGTGGAGTACGACGGGAACACCTACGTGGGATCCAGGGATAAGGTGGATTACAAGGATGCAGAAATGTACATCGACGGAGCGAAGGCTTCGGAGGAAGAGTATCTGAAGGCCTATGACGCGGCCCGGGATGCCATGAACGAGGTCATTTTCTGCTCTGACAATGGATACAGGGGAGACGACGAGGCCATATGGGAGGAAGCGGGGCAAAAGCAATCCCTGGCCCTGTACTACAATGACCTGCTGAAAAAGATGGGTTATGATCCGGAGCAGGAAAACGGAGCCATCATGGAGAAAGTGCTGAAGGCCTACGGAGAGGAAGACTACGACAAGGCGGAGGAATACAACGCCAAACTGCCCAAGTACGCCTATGACATGCCGGTCTCCGACGAGGAGAAGGCCGCCTACGATCACGTTTTTGAAACCCTCTCGGAAGAAGGAAAGGTGCAGGACGAGTACATTTTCCACTGTATCTGTGACGTGGATCAGGACGGCAGGGGAGAGTATCTCATCCAGACCGGAACCTGCGAGGCGGACTACATGCTTCAGTGCTATAAGTACGAAGACGGGAAAGCGAAACTGATCGGGGAAGTGGGATCAGGCCACACCTCCGTGCATCAGTATCCCGGCCATAAGGGGATCATCCTCGAGTACGGCCACATGGGCGGTGAGGCCCTGACAGTGGTCACTTTCGGAGAGGGTGAGCCGAAGTACACACAGATCGGCGGCCGCTCCGAACTGTCCGATGTGGAGGACTACATCCAGCTGGGACTGATGTACAACACCACGAACTGATCAACAAACGTACATATATTTTTTGATATAAGAAAGCGAATCTGACCATCAGGTTCGCTTTTTTGTATTTTTTATGTTTTCTGACAACGGAAAAACCCACTTGTTTCAACGTTATTTCCAACTGTTTCCAATTTATTACAATACTATTACATTGACATACTGGAGAGCATAGGTTAAATTCAAAGGACAAAAGAAGGCGATTCACAGTGGTAAAGGAATAAGACAACAAAGAAGGGGATGAAAAAATGGTAGAAGGGAATGATGAACATGAAAAAGCTTTGGTTAATTCTATTGAGCGCAATGCTGATCTTCGGCTTCTCAGCCGTGGCATCATTCGCCGATGATGTTGAGGCACAGAATGACGGTCAGACCATTGCCATGATCGGGGACGTTGAGTATCCGTCCCTTAGAGCAGCTGTGGCAGCGGCAAGCAGCGGTGATACCATTATCATCATCGCTGATGATGCAGTATCCTTCGCGAATGGAGGAAAGATCGTTATCGACAAGTCTCTGACTATAGCAGGAGAATATGGGAAAGACATTACTCTCTTTGGAAAGAGTCAGTGGACGAACGAGGAACTTGCCGGAGCCGCGGCGCATTTTCACGGTGTGGAAATTACCGGAAACGGTACGGTTAACATCACCAATCTGACCCTTAAAGAATTCGGAGATAAGGCATACCTTAACAAGCACTGGTTTACTCCGATCTTTGCGAATTCCAGCTTTTCCGGCACGCTCAACCTGACAGATGTCAATGTCAGCAACTTCAACAGAGAAGGTATTGTTGCCTATGCCGGCAAAATCAATATCAGCGGAGGAACTGTACTGGGAAACAATGATCATCAGCCCATGGGCTCTCAGGGTCAGGCAGGGGTAAATCACTTCCAGCAATGCATAGAAATAAGAGATACTGCAGAAGCAACGATAACGGGAACATCTGTAGTGACAACCGTCGCGGATAATGCTCCGGATTATTCTCAGGTTGGTATTGTGTCCTGGAGCACAAAAACTGCTATACTGGAAAACGTCGTTGTTGACGTAAAGGGTGTAGGTGTTGAACCCGATGTTGGCACCATTATTATCATAGGAGAGAAGACATCAGTCACCGCAGATGAAAAAGCGCTCTTTGTTGAGGATGGAGGAATGCTTCGGGTTTCTGAAGGGACCTTTTTAGGAACAGTGGCAGTTGATAGTAATGATAATAGCGACATTCAGATCACTGGGGGATCCTTCAGCGAGAGAGTTGACCAGTTCATCGATTCTTCGAACAGACCGGCTGGTGTAGTGTCCGATACTGAAGGCAATTCTGCCTTCGTTGTTGGCGAGGAGTTGCTTCAGGATTATGCTGTATATGCAGAAAATGCAATCGTCATTACCCAGGGGAGTATAGATTTCGACCAGGGTACTACGCAGGCGGCTTTAGCCAATGAAGGTAATGGCACAGTCACAGTTGGCGAGAAGCTGGTCGGTACGACCAGTCAGGAAATGGCTAAACTGAATGAAAAGGTCAAGGAAGACGCCGAGAAGATCGCGGCTCTTGAGGAAGCCCAGAAGAAGGCGGAAGCGGATGCGGCTGCAGCAAAGAAAAAAGCCGATGCCCAGCTCGCCGCCGCCTACACTCCCGTAGCTGTTGCGCTGAAGAGCGTAAAGAAGGGCAAGAAAAAGGCAACGGTAACGTTCAAGAGAGTCGAGGGCCAGAACATCAAATATGAAATTCAGTTTACGAACAAGACCACCAATGAGGTCAAGAAGGTCACCATGAATCAGGGTAAAAAGCAGACCCTGAAGAAGACCGTCAAGGGACTGAAGAAGAAGACCACCTACGTGGTTCAGGTCCGGGCCTTCAACAAGGTGAACGGCAAGACCTACTACGGTAAATGGTCGAAGAAGAGGAACGTTAAGATCAAGTAGTATTTGGGAAAGGTTCCTGGGGAACTGAGACGATGTCTCAGACATGAAGAAGAATCTGCTTCCGATGAAGCAGCGCGGGATGAGGATCAGCATGAAGGGCTGATCCTCATTTCTTTTATCATGGGCCGCAGGCTGAAAAATAGTTCAAATATTGCCCCGAAATGGTCTATTTTATCCTTGTTCCGGCCGTCGATTCGTTGTACAATAGTATGTAATATTCTGTCAGGAGTATTTACGGCAGTTTTTGTATGCGGAGGAAAATATGAGCTATAACGTAAGAAGAATTCTGGCTATTGTATTCATCATCATCATTGCCTTTGGATGGGTGGTCACCGTGAAGGGCGTCGGACCTCTGACCCCCATCAAGGACAGGATGAATCTGGGACTGGACATCAAGGGCGGCGTATACGTCGTTCTGGAAGCGGACAACAAGGAACTGGCCAAGTACAGTACGGACGAGGACAAGCGTACAGTAATGGAACAGACCCAGGCGGTCATCGAACGCCGTGTCAACGAACTGGGCTTATCGGAGCCGACGGTTACCATCGAAGGTGAGAACCGGATCCGTGTGGAACTGCCCGGCGCGACCAACGCGGAGGAGGCCATCGAGCAGATCGGCAAGACCGCCCAGCTGACCTTTATACTGGCTGACGGAACGGAGGTGCTGGACGGAAGCCACGTCAAGGACGCCCAGGCCGGCCAGGATGATAAATCCACCAGTTACGCCGTCAACCTGCAGTTCGACAGCGAGGGGGCCAAGGCCTTCGGCGACGCCACCACCAAAGCCTATAACGGAGAGGTCAAATCCGCCATTGAAGGCGTAGGAGACGGTGCCATCGCCATCATCCTGGACAACCAGATCATCTCCGCGCCCAATGTCAACGAACCGATCCTGGGCGGAAGCTGCGAGATCACGGGAGACTTCTCCCAGGAAGAGGCCTCCAACCTGGCGGCCCTCATCCGAGGCGGTTCGCTGCCCATCACCCTGGCCGAGGTTACCTCCTCGGTGCAGTCGGCGAAGATCGGATACAACGCGCTGGAAATGAGCGTATACGCCGGCCTGATCGGCCTGGTGCTGATTCTTCTGCTCATGCTCTTTGCCTATAGAGGACTGGGCATCGCCGCCGACCTGGCGCTGCTCTTCTACGTGGTCATCGTGGTCAACGTCATGTCCCTCATGGGCATGACCCTGACCTTGCCGGGAATCGCCGGTATGATCGTCGCCGTCGGTATGGCGGTCGACGCCAACGTCATCATATTCTCCCGTATACGGGAGGAACTGGCCGCCGGCCGAAGCATACGGGTAGCGGCGGAAACCGGATACAAGCGGGCCCTGAGCTCCATCATCGACTCCCAGGTCACCACACTGATCGCGGCGGTCATCCTCTACGAGGTGGGTACCAGTTCGGTTAAGGGATTCGCCTTTACGTTCATGGTCGGTATCATCGTCAGTATCTTTACGGCGGTCATCGTCACCCAGCTCTATGTGGGTCTCTTCGCCCAGAGCCGGTCCACGGCCAAGATGGGATTCTTCGGGATGAAAAAGGACGGCTCCGCATCCTTCACCTTTACGAAGCTCATTCCTATCATCGATAAGCGGAAGATCTTCTATTGCATTTCCATCCTCATCCTGGTCACGGGCCTGGTCTTCGGCCTCGTGAAGGGACTGAACTTCGGTATCGACTTCACCGGCGGCACCATGATCCAGATGGATATGGGCAAACAGGTGAAGATCAGCGACGTCAAGGACTGCATCAAGGAATACGACCTGGATCCGGAGATCATCTACTCCGGAAACGGCAATAAGGAAATCGTCATCAGGACCACCAAGGCACTGGAGAATGAAGACCGGGCCAAGGTGATCGATACCATCAACGAACAGTTCGGCACGACGGACGAGGACGTCATCGCCCAGGAACTCTTCGGCGGTTCCATCGGAAAGGAGCTGCGGAACAACGCCTTGCTTGCCCTGGCCATAGCGGCGCTCTGTATGCTGGTCTATATCCGGATACGGTTCCGCCAGTGGCGGTTCGGCGCGGCGGCCCTGTTGGGCGACCTGCATGACGTGCTCATCGTCGTATCCTTCTACGCCATATTCCAGGTAACCGTCAACAACCCCTTCATTGCGGGTATCCTGACCGTTGTCGGTTACTCCATCAACGATACCATCGTCGTATTCGACCGGATTAGGGAGAATCTGAAATACATGAAGAGGGGAACCCTGGTGGAGACCATCGACCGATCCATCTCCCAGACCCTGGGCCGGTCCCTCATGACCTCGGCGACGACCATTCTCGTCATGGTGCCCATGCTGATCATGGCAGGCGACGCCATCCGGGAATTCGTCACGCCGCTGATGGTCGGTATCCTTGCCGGTACCTATTCCTCCATCTGCATGTGCTCGCCCCTGTACTATGAGTTCAGCACCATGGGCAAGGTGAGCAAGTACGAGCGCCAGGTCAAGCTGGCCAAGAAGCAGGCGAAGAAGGAAGCCAAGGAGCAGAAGAAGCTGGGCCTGGCATCCGATAAGGCGGAGGACGAGACAAAGGCAACCCTGGCCGGAGAAGAAACCAAGGCTGATCAGGCGGTGAAGGACGCCGATGAAAAGGCGATCCAGGCGGTGAAGGATGCCGGTGAAAAGGCAACCCAGGCTGCGAAGGACGCCGGAGCCAAGACGGATCCGGACAAGGCTGCGGAAGGTGCCGCCGAGCAGAAGGCGGAGAAGCCGAAGGCTAAGAACAACAACGGCCAGCGCCGGTCCAAGCGCTACGTCAAGGGCAACAAGAAACCGGCGGAGATCAAAGAAGAGGATGACACCTTCCGTCTGTAAACACTATGATGAAGAAGAGTGAATTCCTCGACAAACTGCTGACCTATAACGAGAACTACGACATTGAGCGGATCGGCAGGGCATACGATGTGGCGGAGGAGATGCACAGGGGACAGCTGCGCAAATCCGGCGAGCCTTATCTGATCCATCCCATGGCGGTGGCCGAGATCCTGGCCGGCCTGGGCATGGATGAGTCCACCATCATTGCCGGTCTGCTTCATGATGCCGTCGAGGATACACCCTATACCAAGGAAGAACTGACCAGGGATTTCGGCGAGGAAGTCGGTCTCCTGGTGGACGGGGTGACCAAACTGGGCTCCCTGAAGTTCGAGAGCAAGGAGGAGCGGCAGGTGGAGAACCTGCGGAAGATGTTCCTGGCCATGTCCAAGGACATCCGGGTCCTCATCATCAAACTCTCGGACCGACTCCATAATCTGCGGACCATCAACTATATGACCCACGACAAGATCGTGGAGAAGTGCCAGGAGACCCTGGACATCTACGCCCCCCTGGCGGCCCGGCTGGGAATCTACACCATGAAGATGGAACTGGAGGATATCGCCCTCAAGTTCCTGGAGCCGGAGGCCTATTACGATCTTGCGGAACAGGTCAGCGAGCGGAAAGAGGCCAGAGAGGACGCTATCAGACACATCATCGATGAGATGAAGGATGCCCTGGACGAGATCGGCATCCGCTACGACATCTACGGACGGTCGAAGCACTTTTACAGCATCTATAAAAAGATGAAGTTTCAGCACAAAAACATCGATGAGATCTTCGACCTCATCGCCGTGCGGATCATCGTGGAAACGGTGCGTGACTGCTACGCCGTCCTCGGCCTGGTGCACACCATGTGGACGCCAATACCGGGCCGCTTCAAGGACTACATCGCCATGCCCAAACCCAACATGTACCAGTCGCTGCACACGACGGTCATCGGGGAAACGGGCAGGCCTTTTGAGATCCAGATCCGGACCTACGAGATGCACCGGATCGCCGAATACGGTATCGCGGCCCACTGGAAATACAAAGAGGGCGTAGCCGACGACACGGAGGAGGTCAAGCTCTCCTGGCTGCGGCAGGCCCTGGAATGGCAGAAGGACGTCAACGACCCCCGGGAGTTCATGGAGTCCCTGAAGATGGACCTCTTTTCCTCCCAGGTGTTCGTCTTTACGCCTCAGGGGGACGTCATCGAGCTGCCCGCCGGTTCCACGCCCCTGGACTTTGCGTTCAAGATCCATACGGACGTGGGATGCCGCTGTGTGGGCGCCAAAGTCAACGGCAAGATGGTCACCATCGACCATCCCCTGGAAAACGGCAACATCATCGAGATCGTCACCTCACCCAACGCCGCCGGACCGAGCATCGACTGGCTGAAGATCGCCAAGAGCAGTTCGGCCCGGAACAAGATCCGGCAGTGGCTCAAGAAGGAAAACCGGAACGATGCCGTCGACAAGGGCAAGGACCTTTTCGACAAGTATCTGCGGAAGAAGGGGCACGATCCCAAGGAACTGCTCAAAAATGTCAACCTGAACCGGGCGGTCAAGGAACTTGGCTTCAAGGATCAGGACGAACTCTTCACCCAACTGGGCTACGGCGGCAACTTCCAGAGCAAGGTCATGGCCATTCTCCTGGGATACGAGGAGGAAGCCGGCCGCCTGGAGGAGGAAAAGGAAACCTCCCTCATGGAGGAGCTGAACCAGATCGGGGAGAAGGCCCAGAAGAAGGAAGAGCACATGCGGGGCCGGACCGTGGATTCCAGCGGGATCGTCGTCGACGGCGTGGACAACCTGCTGATCCAGCTGGCCCGCTGCTGCAGCCCGGTTCCCGGAGACGATGTGGTGGGCTTCATCACCAAGGGCAGGGGGATCACCGTTCACCGCAGGGACTGCGACAACCTGCGCTCCCTGAACGAGGAGGATCAGAAGCGGCTCATCGAGGTCAGCTGGGATCCTGCCACCCTGGAGGAGGGCTACAATACAGGCGTTACCATGATCGCCTCGGATCAGAAGGGGATGTTCTCCAGCATCTCCAAGATCTGCGACGATATGAACGTGCACATCGTGGGCCTGAACGCCCGGGAAGGCAGGGACGAAACCCTGCGCATCGACCTGACCCTGTCCATCCACGACCGGGAACAGATCGAGAAGATGTGCCGTTCACTGAAGAATATTCCCGGCATCACGGAAGTGTATCGGAGCAGCCGGTAGGCCGGAGAAGGAGAAACTATGCAGATCACCAATATGCCCAGCGGTATGCTGGGCGTGAATACTTACTTCGTTGTAGATGAGGAAACCAACAAGGCATTTCTCGTCGATCCCGGCGCCTGGAACATCAAGATGAGGGATCACGTTCTGTCTTCCGGGGCGGAACTGGTCGCCGTCATCCTGACCCACGGCCACGCGGACCACATCATGGGCGTGCCGTCAGTCCTCGGCGATTTCCCCGGGGCGGAGGTGGTGGCCCATGAACAGGAGAGGGATATGCTCTCCGACACGGGCTTCAACATGAGCGAACAGTTCGGTTCGCCAACGGTCATCCAAGCGGACCGCTGGGTGAAGGACGGGGACACCATGACCATCGGCAATCTGGAACTGACCTTCTTCTTCACACCGGGGCATTCCCCCGGCGGTATGTGCATTTACCTGGAGAAGGAGGGGGTGCTCTTCAGCGGAGATACCCTGTTCCAGGCATCCATCGGACGGACTGACTTTCCCGGGTGTTCCTTCCCGGCGCTGGCCGAGGCCATCCATAAGAAGCTGTTTGTCCTGCCCGATGACACCCAGGTCCTGCCGGGACACATGGGGACGACGACCATCGGTTTTGAAAAGGAGCACAATCCCTTTGTCTGAGCGGATCCTGGACATAGAGATCAGAGGGACCGGAAACCTGAATCAGTATGAGGAGCTGGTCAAGGTCTTTCTGCAGCCCGCCCAGTACCGCATCCACGGCGAAGAGACGGAGGGCGGCGCGGAAGCGGACCCGTCGATGGTTCCGGCCGCAGTCCCGGGACCGGAGAACAGCCCGGCCGCAGTTGTGCAGGAAGACCCGGATGTCCGCCGTCTGGTCTACGACGTGAGCCTGGACGAGGCGAAGGACAAAGCCGGGGACCGGTACGTGGTCATCCGGCAGATGTATGAGGATCTGGCCGCCTGGACGGGCAAACGGCCCAAGTGGGGCGTGCTGACGGGCATTCGGCCGGTGAAGCTGGCCGGCGAGATCGAGGAACGCCTCGACGCACAATCAGAGGAACGGTCAGAAGAAAGATCGGAAGAGGAGAGGGCATCGGCAGCGGAGTTGCTTTTGCAAAGGCAATACCTGCTCCATCCCCATAAGGCGCGGCTGGCCACGGAGATCCTGCACCGGCAGAGGAGACTGGCCGGACAGCCGCCGGAGGACAGCCTGTCCCTGTATATCGGGATCCCTTTCTGTCCTACCCGTTGCCTTTACTGTTCCTTCACCTCGAATCAGGTGAGCGGGGAGGAGATCCGGCGGTACATGACCGCCTTGGAGAAGGAGATCCGCTGGGCCGGAGAGGCGGTGAAGAAGGCGGGGCTCCGCGTGGAATCCGTCTACATGGGCGGAGGAACGCCCACGACGCCGGAACCGGAGCTTCTGGAGGAACTGCTGGGGACGGTGGACGAGGCCTTTGACTTTGCCGGCTGCCGGGAATACACGGTGGAGGCGGGACGGCCGGACACCATCACGGCAGAGAAACTGGAGATCCTGCGGAATCACGGGGTCGACCGGATCAGCATCAACCCCCAGAGCATGCAGCAGCGGACTCTGGACCTGATCGGGAGGAAGCATACCACGGAGGACGTCCGCCGGGCCTTTGCCCTGGCGAAGGAGGCCGGGCTTTCCTCCATCAACGCGGATCTGATCGCCGGGCTGCCCGGCGAGGATTACGGGGATTTCACCGACAGCCTGGAGCAGATGATCGGTCTGGGCACGGACAACATCACCCTGCACACCCTGGCGGTCAAGCGGGCTTCCCGGCTGAAGGAACGGGATGAGAATTTCCACTACCGGGATGAGGAGCTGCGGGAGAAGATGCTGGCCTATGCCGGGGAGCGGCTGAGAAGGGAAGGCTTCCTTCCGTACTATCTCTACCGCCAGAAGCATACGTCGGGGAATACGGAAAACATCGGATTCTGCCGGGAAGACCGGATATCCATATACAACATCCGGATCATGGAGGAACACCAGTCCATCCTGGCCCTGGGGGCCGGGGGGATCAGCAAGGTCTGGTTTCCGGAACAGAACCGGCTGGAGCGGGT
Source organism: Bacillota bacterium (assembly GCA_017433375.1). Lineage (GTDB taxonomy): Bacteria > Bacillota > Clostridia > Peptostreptococcales > Anaerovoracaceae > Lentihominibacter. The sequence continues at coordinate 82,150 of JAFRHG010000021.1, read as the reverse complement.
TCCCAATGTATCCAACTACGAAATCTACATCGATCGCATCGATGACATGATCGACCGGAAGAGAAAAGGCTTTTTCGGTCAGGAAGAATAATCTACGGAGGGTAAAGAAACATGCTGACCAACGCACCAAAAGGAACAAAAGACATGATGCCGGAGGAGGCCTACAAATGGCACTTCCTGGAGGAAAAATTCGCTGATATCTGCCGCAGGTACGGCTTTCAGGAGATCCGCACGCCGGTGTTCGAGCATACGGAGCTGTTCAAGCGGGGCGTAGGCGACACCACGGATATCGTGCAGAAGGAGATGTACACCTTCAAGGATTTCGCCGGCAGAAGCATCACCCTTCGTCCCGAGGGCACCTCACCGGTGACCCGGGCCTATGTGGAACACAAGGCCTATGCCGGTGTGCAGCCCCATAAGTACTATTACAACATTCCCTGCTTCCGCTACGAGAAGCCCCAGTCGGGCCGCCTGCGGGAGTTCCATCAGTTCGGCGTGGAGATCTTCGAGTCCTCCGACATGATGGCGGACGCGGAGGTCATCGCCATCGGCTACGAGTTCATCAGGGAGATGGGCATCACCGATGTGGAGCTGGAGATCAATAGCGTAGGCTGCCCGGACTGCCGCCAGAGGCACAGGGACGCCCTCAGGGCCTTCCTGGAGCCCAAGTACGACGAGCTCTGTCCCACCTGCCAGGAGCGGTTCCACACCAATCCCATGCGGATCCTGGACTGCAAGTCGCCCATCGACCAGGAACTGGTCAAGGACGCGCCCATGATGCTGGACTACCTGTGCGACGAGTGCAGGCAGGCTTTCGAAGATCTGAAGGCGAATCTGGATGCCCTGGGCATTCCCTACAAAGTCAATCCCAGGATCGTTCGCGGCCTGGACTACTATACCAAGACCGCCTTTGAGTTTGTCACCACCAAGATCGGCGCCCAGGGAACCGTCTGCGGCGGCGGCCGCTACGACGGCCTGATCGAAGAGGTCGGCGGACCCTCCACTCCCGGCGTGGGCTGGGGCATGGGCAAGGAGAGAATGCTCATGACCATGGAGGCCTGCGGCTTCGAGATCCCCGAGGAAGCGGGGACGGAGGTGTTCATCGCCTACATGGGCGATGAGGCCAAGAAGGCCGCCCTGAAGCTGATGGGTGAGCTGCGCTCTGCCGGCGTCGCCGTGCAGATGGACGTCATGGGCCGGAATCTGAAGAACCAGTTCAAGCACGCCAACCGGATCAACGCGAAGAAGACCGTGGTCATCGGCGAAAACGAGCTGCAGACCGGCAGGCTGACCATCAAGGATATGGCTACCGGCGACCAGAAGGAAGTCTCCCTGGACAGTATCGCCGACGAGCTGAAATAAGTAAGATCAGTGAACAACAAAACGAAGCGAGGAATAGATTAATGACCATCATGAAGCGCACCCATATGTGCGGAGACCTGCGAATGGAAGATGTGGGGAAGACCGTCGTGCTCAACGGCTGGATCGCCAAGCGGAGAAACCTGGGAGGGTTGATTTTCTGCGATGTCCGGGACAAGACGGGCATCACCCAGGTGGTGTTCAACGACACCGTCCCCCAGGAGCTTTTTGAGAAGGCGGACAGCCTGCGCAGCGAGTACGTGGTCGGCGTCCGGGGAACCGTCGCCGAGCGGGAATCCAAGAATCCGGACCTTCCCACGGGGGATATCGAGATCCTGGCGGAGGACCTGATCATCTATTCCGAGGCGGAGACGCCGCCCATCTACATCAAGGATGACGACAACGTGGATGACAATCTGCGGCTGAAATACCGGTATCTGGACCTGCGCAAGAAGAAAATGCAGGACAACCTGACTTTCCGGGCGAAGCTGAACGCCATCACCCGGGGATATTTCGCCGAGCAGGGCTTCACCGAGGTGGAGACGCCCATGCTGATCAAGTCCACGCCGGAAGGGGCGAGGGACTATCTGGTCCCCAGCCGGGTCAACCCGGGGCGCTTCTACGCGCTGCCCCAATCGCCCCAGACCTTCAAGCAGCTGCTGATGGTGGGGGGCACGGACCGGTATATGCAGATCGTCAAGTGCTTCCGGGACGAGGATCTGCGGGCGGACCGCCAGCCGGAGTTCACCCAGATCGACCTGGAGATGTCCTTCGTGGACGTGGATGACGTCATCGAGATCCAGGAAGGCTTCATGAAACGGGTCTTTTCCGAGCTGAAAGGGATCGAACTTAAGACGCCCTTCCCCAGGATGACCTGGCAGGAGGCTATGGACCGCTACGGCAGCGACAAGCCGGACACCCGATTCGGCTTTGAGCTTAAGGACATCACCGAGCTGGTGAAGGACTGCTCCTTCAAGGTGTTTACCGACGCCATCGCCGCCGGCGGCAGCGTCCGGGGCATCTGCATCACCGGCGGAGCGGGGGAATACACCCGGAAAAAGATCGATAAGCTGACGGAAGCCGTCAAAAGCTACGGCGCCAGGGGCATGGTCTGGATCAAGGTTGCAGATGACGGAATATCGTCTTCTGTAAACAAGTTTTTCAGCCCGGAAGAGCTGCAGAACATCGCCGACGCCATGGGCGCGGCGGCGGGAGACCTGATCCTGATCGTTTCCGACAAGAACAAGGTGGTCTGGGACAGCCTGGGATTCCTGCGCCGGCACATCGCCGGGCAGATGGGCCTTCTGGACGATGAACAGTACAATTTCCTCTGGGTAGTGGATTTTCCCCTCTTCGAGTATGATGAGAAGGAGGACCGGTGGTCGGCCATGCACCATCCCTTCACCTCGCCCAGAGCGGAAGATGCGGAACTGTTGAAGACGGATCCCCATGCCTGCAAGGCCAACGCCTACGACATCGTGCTCAACGGCGTGGAGCTGGGCGGCGGCAGCATCCGTATCCACGACCGGCAGATGCAGGAGGACATGTTCCACGCCCTGCAGATGAGCCAGGAGGAGATCGACGAGAAGTTCGGATTCCTGGTGGAAGCTTTCCGTTACGGCACACCGCCCCACGGCGGACTGGCCTACGGACTGGACCGTCTCGTCATGCTGCTGACCGGGGAGAAATCCATCCGGGAAGCGATTGCCTTTCCGAAGAACCAGGCGGCCCAGTGCATGGTCAGCGAGGCGCCGGGCATCGTGGATGAAACCCAGCTGGAGGAGCTGGGACTGGCCATAACGTTATGCAAAGAATAGGGATTTTCGGCGGATCCTTCGATCCGGTACATCTGGGACACGTGAACCTGGCCAAAGACGCCCTCAACCAGTGCGCTCTGGACCAGGTGCTTCTGGTCCCCGCCCGGCTGCAGCCCTTCAAACTCGACCGCCAGCCGGCTTCCGGCAGTGACCGGATGAACATGCTGGACCTGGCCCTGGCCGGGGAGGAGAGGATCCATCCTTCGGACCTGGAGCTGAAGCAGGAGGGGGTGTCCTACACCTACCTGACCCTGCGGGCCATGCAGAAGCAGTTCGGAGAGGATGCCAGGCTCTATTTCATCGTGGGCACCGATTCTCTGGTGAAGCTGGACACCTGGATGAACCACGACGAGCTGCTTACCCGGTACGCCTACATCGTAGGCAGCCGTCCGGGATACCGGGACGAAGAGCTGGAGGAGGCCATGAGGCGGCTTACGGATAGGTGGGGAACAGAGATCCTGCGAATCGAAAACCGGCCCTTTGATCTGTCCGCCACGGAGATCCGTCAGCGGATCGCCCAGGGGCTTCCCGTGACCGATATGGTCGGCCCGGAGGTGGAGGAGTACATCAGGACCCATGGACTATACCGATGAACAGGCCATCGCCCGGGCAAAGGCCTTTATGGACGGGCATATGAAGCCCTCTCGCCGGCGCCACACGGAGAACGTAGTGGAAACGGCGGTGAAACTGGCGAAAACCTATGGAGCGGATCCGGAGAAGGCGGAGCTGGCGGCCTGGTTCCACGATCTGGTCCGCAACCTGGACCCGGAGGAACTGGACGCCGATGTGGACCGCTTCGGCCTGGACCCGGGATACAAAGGCAACGTCAATCTGTCCCACGGCAAGATCGCCGCGGAACGGATGAAGAGGGATTACGGCATCACCGATGAGGACGTACTGAACGCCGTATCCTATCACACCACAGGGCGGGCCGGTATGAGCACCCTGGAGAAGGTGGTCTTCCTGGCCGATGTCATCGAGCCGGGACGCAGCCACCCTTCGGTGGAGGAGAACCGGAGGATCGGGGAGAGGGACCTGGATCAGGGTTGCCTTTTCGCCCTGGAGCACACCATTGACTATGTAAACAGCCGGGGAGAATACCTCGACCCGGATACGCTGGAGGCGGCGGAGGATCTGGCCCGCCGCGCCGGCAATACTGAAGAACACAAGGAGTGAACACATGATGGAAGCAGAAAAACTGGCACAGCTGATCGCTAAGGCGCTGTTGGACAAGAAGGGCACGGATGTGCTGATCATCGACATCGCGCTGAAATCCGGTTTTGCCGATTACTTTGTGATGGCGTCCGCGGGAAGCGAGCGGCATCTGGAGGCCCTGAAGGACGCGGTGGAGGACACCCTGGAACCTTTGGAGATTTTCCCCAGGCGGGTGGAAGGCAAGAAGCCCTCCGGGTGGATCCTGATGGACTACGGCGATGTGGTGGTCAACATTATGGGCACCGATATGCGTGAAAAATACAATCTGGAGAAGATCTGGGGCGACTGCGAGGTCGTGGAGATCAACTGATGGAAGACTGGCGGCGCGGACGGTTTGCGCCGCAGGGAGGAAACGATGCAGGAAAAGTATAATTTTGCGGAAATCGAAAAGAAATGGCAGAAGATCTGGGCCCAGCGGAACGCCTTCCGGGTCACAGAGGATCCGGACAAGGAGAAGTATTACGTTCTCGAAATGTTCCCGTACCCCTCGGGCAAGCTGCACATGGGCCACGTGCGGAACTATTCCATCGGTGACGTGATCGCCCGGTTCAAAACCATGAACGGCTATAACGTGCTCCATCCCATGGGATGGGACGGATTCGGCCTGCCGGCGGAGAACGCGGCGATCAAGCACAACGTGGCGCCGGCGGAGTGGACCTGGTCCAACATCCACGATATGCAGGACCAGCTGAAGGAGCTGGGCCTGTCCTACGATTGGGAGAGGGAAGTAGCCACCTGCCACCCCGAATACTACCGCTGGATGCAGTGGATCTTCATCCAGTTCTTCAACAAGGGACTGGCCTACAAGAAGGACAGCCAGGTCAACTGGTGCCCCAGCTGCCAGACGGTGCTGGCCAACGAACAGGTCGTGGAGGGCTGCTGCGAGCGCTGCGGCACCCCCGTGGGCAAGAAGGACCTGTCCCAGTGGTACTTCAAGATCACCGATTACGCCGACCGGCTCCTGGATAACATGGACAAGCTGCCCGGATGGCCGGAAAAGGTCAAGACCATGCAGCGCAACTGGATCGGCAAGTCCCACGGCGCCCTGGCTACCTTCGATGTGGAGGGGACGGAGGACAAGCTGACCGTCTTCACCACCCGGATCGACACCATCTACGGTACGACCTTTATGGTCCTGGCCCCCGAGTATCCCGACGTTCTCCGCTGGGTCGAGGGAACGGAATACGAGAAGCCGGTGAAGGAATACATCGACCGCTGCGCCCACATGAGCGAGATCGAGCGTACAGCAACCACCAATGAGAAGACGGGTGTGTTCATCGGAAAGAACGCGGTGAATCCCTTCACCCATAAGCCCATGCCCATCTACATTTCCGACTATGTCCTCATGGGCTACGGAACGGGCGCGGTCATGGGCGTGCCGGCCCACGACCAGAGAGACTTTGACTTCGCCAAGAAGTTCGGTCTGGAGATCGTGCCGGTCATCGATCCCCAGGATCCGGATGTGGACGTGAACAACCTGACGGAGGCCTGCGCCGCCGAAGGCGTGGTCATCAACTCCGGCGAGTTCAACGGCATGAACAACCGTGACGCCATTCAGAAGATCGCCGAAGTGGCCAAGGAGAGGGGCATCGGTGAGCCCACCATTACCTACCGGCTGCGTGACTGGCTGATTTCCCGCCAGCGCTACTGGGGCACCCCGATCCCCATGATCTGGTGCGAGGAGTGCGGCTGGGTACCGGAGAAGGAAGAAAACCTGCCGGTGATGCTGCCCACGGACGTGGAATTCACCGGAAAGGGTGAGTCTCCCATCGTTACCAGCAAGACCTTCGTGGATACGGTCTGTCCCGTCTGCGGACGGCCGGCGAAGCGGGAGGTGGACACCATGGACACCTTCCTGGATTCCTCCTGGTATGAGCTTCGCTACTGCGATGCCCGGAACACGGAGAAGGTATTCGACAAGGAGAAAGTGGATTACTGGATGAACGTGGACCAGTACATCGGCGGCGTAGAGCACGCCATCATGCACCTGATGTACGCCCGCTTCTTCCAGATGGCGCTTCATGATCTGGGTCTGGTCAAGGATGAGGAACCCTTCCAGAACCTGCTCACCCAGGGCATGGTGCTGAAGGGATATACGGACAGCGACGGCAACTATGTCTCCGCCAAGATGAGCAAATCCCTGGGCAACGTGGTTTCCCCGGCGGAGATCATCGAGAAATACGGCGCCGACACGGCCCGGCTCTTCATTCTCTTCGCGGCCCCGCCGGAAAGGGAACTGGACTGGTCCGACGAAGGCGTGGAAGGGTCCTTCCGTTTCCTGAACCGGGTCTACCGCCTGGTGCGCGAATTCATCGACAGTTTCGATCACCCTGCGGAGGAATGGACCATCGCGGGTGAGGCGGACCGGAAGCTGAACTACGCCCTGAACTACACCATCAAGAAGGTGACCGACGATGTGTCCGACCGCTTCAACTTCAACACCGCCATCAGTTCTGTCATGGAACTGGTCAACGAGATGTACCGGTACAAGACCGGCGGGATCAACGAGGGCCTCTACGCCCACGCCGTGCGCACCCTGGTCGTCCTGCTGACGCCCTTCGTGCCCCATGTGGCGGAGGAGATGTGGGAAGGCCTGGGCGGCGAAGGATACGCCTACGAGCAGGCATGGCCCGCCTATGATCCCGACGCCCTGGTGAAGGATACCGTGGAGATCATGGTCCAGATCAACGGCAAAAACAAAGCAAAAATCGATATACCTGGCGATGCCACCAGAGAGGATATGCTGGCCATCGCCGCTGAACATGAAACCATCAGGGGCCTGACGGACGGAAAGACCGTGGTCAAGACCATCGCCGTTCCCGGCCGCCTGATCAACATCGTAGTGAAAGGATAAATGAGAAACAACACGAAACAGAACAACGCGAAACAGAGCAATACGAATAAGAGTACGCGGCAGAAGGGTGCCCGGCCCATGAGTCCCAAGGGACGTGCAAAGGCAACGGGCGCCTCTTCACGCAAACATACGGAACGGAAGGGCGCGCCCAGGCGCGATGCCCGCTCCGAAAAACCGGCCCGGGCGGAACGTTCATCCCGGGCGGATAAGGCTGTCCGGGCGGACCGCTCCGGCAAGGGAGAAAGCCGGGCCATTGCGGCAAAGGCGGTAAAAAAGCGCCGGCCGGCGTCCCCTGTGCGGATCATTCCCCTGGGCGGACTCCACGAGATCGGCAAGAACATGACGGCCATCGAGTATGAGGATGAGATCATCATCATCGACTGCGGGCTGTCCTTCCCTGACGATGAAATGTTCGGGATCGACAAGGTCATCCCGGATTTCTCCTATCTGACCGAGACGGACAAGAAGATCCTTGGCCTGGTGATCACCCACGGCCATGAGGACCACATCGGCGCGGTTCCCTATCTGCTGAAGGAGATCAAGGTGCCCATCTTCGGCATGCGGTTTCCCCTGGGACTGATCGGAAACAAGCTGGAAGAGCATCACCTGAAGGCGGATATGCACCCCATCGGGGCAGGGGAGGTCTTCTCCCTGGGCAAATACTTCCGGGTGGAAGCCCTGCGGATCACCCATTCCATCGCCGATTCCATCTGCCTGAAGATCGAGACCCCGGCGGGAGTCATCTTCCACACCGGCGACTTCAAGATCGACTATACGCCCGTGGACGGCAAGAAGATCGATTTCGGCCGTCTGGCCCAGATCGGCACGGAAGGCGTCCTGCTCATGATGGCGGACAGCACCAACGTCATGCGCCAGGGCTATACCCGTTCGGAGATGAAGGTGGGTGAAGCCCTGGATCCCATTTTCCGCAGCTCCCAGAGCCGGATCATCATCGCGACCTTCTCCTCCAACGTGCACCGGATACAGCGCATCATCGACATTGCGCTCCGCTGCCACCGGAAGGTGGCCATCTCCGGCCGGAGCATGGTCAACGTTTTTGAACTGGCCAAGGAGATGGGATACATTCGGATCCCGGACCACATGCTGGTGGACCTGGACCAGACGAAGAACATTCCCGACAAGGAGCTGGTGATCATCACCACGGGCAGCCAGGGCGAACCCATGTCGGCTCTTGCCCGCATGGCGTCCATGGAGCACAAGTCCATCCGCATCAAGAAGGGGGACATGGTCATCCTGTCCTCCACGCCGGTGCCCGGCAACGAGCTCACCGTCTCCAACGTGGTGGACCAGCTGATCGAGAACGGGGCGGAGGTCATCTACTCCGACATCGCCGAGACCCACGTTTCCGGCCACGCCTGCCGGGAGGAGCTGAAGCTGATGCATTCCCTGATCCGGCCGAAGTATTTCATGCCCGTGCACGGGGAATACCGGCACCTCCAGAAGCACGCCCAGCTGGCCGAATACCTGGGCATGTCCGGGGAGAATATATTCCTGCTGTCCAACGGCGACAGCCTGTCCCTGACGGCGAATAAGGTTCAGCTGGAAGAGCACGCCGCGCCGGCTGGCGACATCATGGTGGACGGTCTGGGGGTAGGAGACGTGGGCAACATGGTCCTGAAGGACCGCCGGCTGCTGTCCGAATCCGGGCTGATCTTCGTCGTGGCCACCGTGGACAGAAAACAGCGGGAGATCGTCTCCGGCCCGGAGGTGATCACCCGGGGGTTCGTCTACGTCCGGGACAACGAGGACCTCATCGAGGAAATCGGCTTCGAGGCGGAGCTGATCATCGAAGAGTGCCTGCGAAAAAACAAGAAAGATATCAATGCCATGAAGACCACCGTGAGGGAGGGGCTGCGCAAGTTCCTCTACCAGAAGACCAAGCGCAACCCGGTCATTCTGCCGGTCTTTATGGAGGTATAACGCGAGGAGGAAAAAATGAACGTATACGACCAGGCGCACCAGCTGGCTGCCGCCGTCCGGGAATCGGAGGAATTCAAGCAGTTTGACCGCGCCAAGAAGGAGTTGGAAGCCAATCCCCAGCTGGATCAGGCCCTGAAGGATTTCATGAACCGCCAGTTTGAGATGCAGGCGGAGCAGATGATCGGCAAGGAGCCGGACGCCGACGCGTTCCAGCAGCTGCAGCAGCTGAGCGCCGTGCTCATGTCCGACCCGTCGGCCGCCAACTATCTCCAGTGCCAGATGCGGTTTTCCGTGATGATGGCCGACGTCTATAAGATCCTCGGCGAGGTGTCCGACATGGGCATCGATCCCAGCATGTTCGGAGGAAACCGGGAATGATGGCCGCGGCTGAGCAGGAGAAAGCGAAGGCGGCTGAGCAGGAGAAGGGCGAAACCTCTATGGTGAAGACCGAAGCCGAGCTCCTCGCCATCCTGGAAGCGGAAGCCATGGGGGATGCCTGTTTCGACCACATCCTGGGCTATATCCGCCCGGGCATGACGGAACTGCAGGTGGCCGATGAGATCGAGCGGACCCTAAAGGCCCTCGGCAGCGAAGGGCTTGCCTTTCCCACCATATGCGTTTCCGGGGAAAACACCAACCTGCCCCACGGCGAGCCTTCGGAGAAGGTGATCGAAGAGGGGGATCTGGTGACCATGGACTTCGGCGGCATCGTCCGCGGCTACTGCGGGGACATGACCAGGACCATCGGCATTGGCCATCTCGGAGAGGAGCAGAGGAAGGTCTACGACACCGTTTTGAGGGCCCAGCGGGCCGGCCTTGCCGCCTGCCGCGCCGGGGTGTCCTGCTTCGATGTCGACAAAGTGTGCCGGGACATCATCACCGAGGCCGGCTACGGGGAGTACTACATTCACGGAACGGGACACGGTGTGGGCCGGGAGGTTCACGAGGCGCCGACCCTGAATGCCAAAAGCAAAGAAGTCCTGGAGGCCTACATGCCGGTCACCGTTGAGCCGGGAATCTACATCCCCGGCAAATTCGGGGCCCGAATCGAGGACTTGGCAATTATCACTGACTTTGGTATAATTAACGGGACAAAATCCGAAAAGGAACTGATCATTATTTGAGAAGAAAGGTGACGAATCCATGATTTACGCAGGTGACTTCAGAAAAGGCATTACCTTTGAGATTGACGGCGATCCCCATGTCGTTCTCGATTTCCAGCACGTGAAACCGGGAAAGGGCGCGGCGTTCGTCCGGACGAAGCACAAGAATATACTGACCGGGGCCATCAAGGAGGAATCCTTCAACCCGGACGCCAAATTCCCCAAGGCGCATATCGAGACCAAGACCATGCAGTACCTCTACAATGACGGAGAACTGTACTATTTCATGGATCCGGAGTCCTACGACCAGATCCCCCTGGCCTATGACCAGGTGGAGGAGGCCATGAAGTTCCTGCGGGAGAACGACGAAGCGACCATCAAGTTCTACCAGGGCAATGCCTTCCAGGTGGACGCGCCCAACTTCGTGGACCTGATCGTGACGGAAACGGAGCCGGGCGTCAAGGGCGATACGGCAACCAACGTCACCAAGGCGGCCACCGTGGAGACCGGCGCCGTGGTACAGGTGCCCATCTTCATTGAAGAGGGTGAACGCATACAGATCGACACCCGGTCCGGAGAGTATCTGGGACGGTCCAAATAAGCAATCAGCCATTTTCTGAGCAAAGGGACGATGGATCGTTCCTTTTGTTCTTTACACGAGAGGGTTTTTATGAAGAAGGTCCTGATCATTCTGCTCATCATCGCCGTTGCTTTTGGCGGCGGGATGCTGTTCTATCTTAACGGCCTCGGCGCCGTCGACGCTTCCAATACGGAGGAGGTTACGGTGGATATCCCCGAGGGAAGCGGCGCTTCCTACATCGTCGACATCCTTAACGAGGCGGGACTGGTCAAAAACAAGACCTGCGCCAAGGTCAACGCCCGCATCGGCGGTTACGATTCTCTGCAGGCCAATTCCTACGTCTTCTCCAGATCCATGACTTTCCCGGAGATGATGCAGGCCATCAACACGGGGGACTTCCGGTTTATCTCCAAGCAGTCCTATGTGCTGAAGGATGGAGCGACCATTCCCCAGGCGGCGGAAGCCCTGGCAGAGGTGATTCCCTATTCCTCGAAAGAGATCCTCGCAGTCTGGAATGATAAGGACTTCCTTCAGACCCAGATCGATAAGTACTGGTTCCTGGACAAGGTCATCCTGAAGAAGGATATCATGTATCCCCTGGAGGGATATCTCTTCCCGGACACCTATTACCTTACGGACAAGGATCCCTCCATCGAGGATGTGACCACCATGCTGCTGGACGGCATGGATAAGGCGCTGACCGAGAGGAAGGCGGAAATCGACGCCTCCGGATTCACGGTGCACCAGTTCCTGAGCCTGGCCTCCGTGGTCACCAGCGAGGGCGGGACCATGGTCAGCGAGGCGCCGAAGATCGCCGGCGTCTTCATCAACCGGCTGAACAACAACACCCCTCTGCAGAGCGATGTGACCGTAAACTACGCCCTGCAGCAGAAGCGGGTGGATGTCAGCATCGATGACACCAAGACCGACTCCAAATACAACACCTATAAGCATACCGGCCTTCCCGTCGGCCCCATCTGCGCCGTTCCCGCAGCGGATATGGACGCGGTGCTGCATTACGAGAAGTCCGATTACCTGTTCTTCTACGCCACTCCGGAAGGGGAGGTGCTCTACGGGAAGACTTCTGAAGAACATCAGAAGAACATCGATGCCCATCCCTGGTCGGAAGAGGATCTGAAACAGTGAACGAGGACCCCCTGACATCCATTGAACTGCTCGCCCCGGCGGGCGACCCGGAAAAACTGCGGTTTGCCGTTGCCTACGGAGCCGACGCCGTCTATTTCGGCGGTCAGGCATTCAGCCTGCGCGCCGGCGCCGGCGGTTTTTCTGTTGAGGAGATCCGGGAAGGGGTTGCCTTTGCCCATGAACGGGGCGCTCGCTGCTACCTGACCCTGAACATCTACGCACACAACGAGGACCTGGCGCCGCTGGCGGAATACCTGGAGGAGATCCGGGGTATTCCCCTGGACGGATTCATCGTGTCCGATCCCGGGGTGATCCGCCTGATCCGCCGTGTGTTCCCCCATACGCCCCTGCACCTGTCGACCCAGGCCAACGTGACCAACGGGGAGACGGCCCTGTTCTGGTACGAGCAGGGCATCCGGAGGATCGTCCTCGCCCGGGAGCTTTCCCTGGAGGAGATCCGGCAGATCCGTGAGATCATTCCCGGGGATATGGAGCTTGAAGCATTTGTCCACGGCGCCATGTGCGTTTCCTATTCGGGGCGGTGCCTGCTGAGCACCTACATGACGGGGCGGGATGCCAACCGGGGCGCCTGCGCTCATCCGTGCCGCTACCGCTACCGGCTGGAGGAGGAGCGCCGGCCCGGCCAGTACTGGCCTGTGGAAGAGGACGGCCGGGGAACATACATCTTCAATTCCAACGACCTGTGCATGCTGGAGCATCTGCCTGATCTGATCGGCGCCGGGGTGAAGTCCCTGAAGATCGAGGGGCGGATGAAGAGCATTTTTTATCTGGCCCACGTGCTGCGGGCATACCGGGCGGCCCTGGACTCCGGTTCCTTCGATCCGGCCTGGATGGAGGAGATGGAGAAGGCGAGCCACCGGGCTTTTTCCACCGGATTCTATTACCACCCGCCGGGCGCAGAGGACCAGTCCGTGGAAAGCAGCGACTACCTGCGGTCCTATGACTTCGTCGGCGTGGTCCTGGACTGGGACCCGGAGAGCGGCATTGCCCGGATCGAGCAGCGGAACAAGATGGTGGCAGGGGATGAGATCGAACTCTTCGGACCCTCCGGTGAGGTGTTTTCCCAGACCATCGATGCCATGACCGACGAGGAGGGTGACTCCATCGACGAAGCGCCCCATCCCCGGCAGATCGTGCACATGAAAGTGGAGAGGCCGGTGGAGCCTTACTGGATACTGCAAAGAAAGCAGAAGGAGCAGATATGATGACTTCCTGGATCATTCTGATTTTCATACTGGTTCTGGCCATCAGCGCCTACGTCGCCGCGGTAGAGCGGGCACTGTCATCGGTGAACAAGATCACCGTGCGGACCCTGGCGGAAGGCGGCGATATCCGCGCGGCCGACCTGCTGGATATCATCGAGGACCCGGGCACCTATATGCTGGCCTTAAGGTCCTGCATCGTTTTGCTGCATACTGTCGCCTGCATCATTGCCCTGTACGGATTTCTGGGTCTGATCGAGGAAGGCGTGGTATCCCTCAGCCCCTGGCAGGGTCAGGCCAATTTCGTTATGGCCCTGATCGTGCTGATCCTGCTGCTGGCCCTGGTGCTCTACAGTTTTACCGAGCTTCTGCCCCGGCGGATCGCCGTCCTTCACGAGGAGGGGATCGCCCTGTCCTCCACGGGCATCGTCCGGTTCCTGCTGGTGGTCATGAAGCCCATGACCGTGATCAGCTCCGGGCTGGTTTATCTGGTCCTGCGGATCTGCCGCCAGCGGATCGAGGTTGACTACAACGAGTACTCCGAGGAGGATATCGTCTCCATGCTGGAGGCCGGACAGGAGAAGGGTGAGCTGAAGGAAGAGGGCAAAAAGATGATCACCGGCGTGTTTGCCTTCGATGATCTTCTGGCCTACGAGGTCATGACCCCCCGGACGGACGTTTTCGCCATCGACATCAACGATCCGCCGGAGGAGTATCTGGACGAGCTCATGGAACTGCGCTATTCCCGCATTCCCGTCTACGAGGATGACAGCGACAACATCATCGGCATCCTCTACATCAAGGACTATCTGATCCAGGCCAGAAGCGCCGGCTTCGACAATGTGGACATCCGTTCCATTCTCCGGACGCCCTATTTCGTGCCGGAAACGAAGAACATCGACTCCCTCTTCGTGGAGCTGCAGAAAGCCAAGCAGCATATCGCCATCCTCATCGACGAGTACGGCGGATTCTCCGGCATCGTTACTATGGAGGACATCATCGAGGAGGTCATGGGAGAGATCGATGACGAATACGATGAGGAAGAACCGGGCATCCAGGCCATCGGCCGGGACACCTTCCGCCTGGACGGCAGCATGGATCTGGATGACATCGACGAGGAACTGGGCATCGACCTGGAGTCGGAAAGCAGCGAGACCATCGGCGGATTCCTGATCGACATCCTGGGCGAGATCCCCGACGAGGACGATCTGAACAAGGAGATCCCCTACGAGAATTACATCTTCACCATCACCTCCGTCAAGGACCGCCGGATCGAGGGCATCACCATGAAGATCCTGCCCAAGGACGAGCCGGGAACGGAGGAAGGGGACTGGAAATGATCCCCCCGAACATCCCCGCCATACACTGATGGACAGGGGTGATATCGACGGATGAACATGACCGATGCGTGATTGCGCACCGGTCATTTTTTTGGTAAAATCTATGGGAGTGTATGGAGGGTAGACCATGGAGGAGAAGATCAGTTTTTCCGACGCGATCATTGCCGTTTGCGCCGTTAACGCCACGCTGAAAACCGATGGTGTTTTTGAGATGGCCGGCGGTGTTTATGACGCACTGTCGAAGAACCTGCTGGGCATCGAAAGCGTGGCCCGGGGAACCAAGGTCAGCCGCAGCGGTGACGAGACGAAGGTGGACATTTCCATCATCGCCGACTACGGCTGCAACATTCCGTCCATGGCCTGGGACATCCAGGAGAACGTGCGCAACGAGATCCGGGAGATGACCAATATCGATGTGAGCGCGGTGAACATTCATGTGCAGGGCGTGAAGATGCCCGGCCAGGAGGAAGAGACCAACTGAGGCCGCCGGAGGAGGGAGCATGACCCGAAATGAAGCAAGAGAAATCCTGATGCAGATCCTTTATGAAATGGACGCCGACGGTGAGATGACCGGGGAGCGGGCCAGGCTTCTGGCTGCCGACCGGCTGGCCGGAGGTCACGTGGAGCGGGGAGGAAATCTGCTGGCGGAGACCGTCGACCATCTGGAGGAGATCGACGGGGATATCAACAGGTGCAGCACCCGCTGGAAGACCAGCCGGATGCCCCGGGTCGATCTGGCTATCATGCGCCTTGCCTGCGGGGAGATGCGCTTCGCTGGGGACATTCCCGACGCGGTGGCCATCAACGAGGCCCTGAACCTGGCGAAGAAGTTCAGCACGCCCAATTCGGCGAAGTTCATTCACGGCGTACTGGGCGCTATCGCCAAGACGTCCGGTGAGGTGCAGTCGGAGGAAGAATAACAGGATCATGAGCAGAGAAGATTATATTCTGGGAATCGATACGAGCAACTATAAGACTTCGGTCTGCGTATTGAACCACGACAGCATCATATGCGACCTGCGCCGGTTTCTGGATGTGGAGCAGGGAGAGCGGGGGCTTCGCCAGTCGGACGCCCTGTTTCAGCATCTGAAAAATCTGCCGGAACTGATGGAAGAGGTGGAGGAGTGCTTTGACGGACAGATCAGCGCCGTGGCCTATTCCTCCAAGCCCCGGCCGGTGGAGGGATCCTATATGCCGGTGTTTCTGGCCGGCGAGGGATTTGCCCGGGCCGTGGGGACCGCCCTGCGGGTGCCCGTGTTCAGCTTTTCCCATCAGGAGGGTCACATCCAGGCCATCAAATCCTATACGGAGATGAGCGAGATCGATGAGTTCCTGGCCTGTCATTTTTCCGGCGGCACCTGCGAGGTGCTCCGGGTCAGAACGGTAGGGGAGGATCCCCGGATCCTCGCCGACAGCATTCGCAGCGATGAGCAGGACCTTCCCCTGAAGAAGGCGGGTTATCAGCTGATTCCCGCGGAAGGCGCCTTCTATGAAATACAGATCGTGGGTGGGTCCAAGGATATCTCCTTCGGCCAGGTGCTCGACCGGGCCGGTGTGGCCATGGGGTTTCCCTTCCCGGCGGGAGGCAAGCTGGATGAGATCGCCTGCAGCAGCGGGCGGACATCTTCCATGCTGACGCCCATCCGGGTCATCGACGGAGAGATCAATCTGTCCGGTATCGATACCCAGATCAAAAACAAACTGAAGAATCTTTCCCTGTCCGGCTCCGTGTTCAACGCGGACAGCCAGATCCGTGACGAGCTGGTCCGGGAGATCTTCCTGCGGCTTTCCGAAGGCATCACCGAAATGCTTCGGCAGGCAAGCAGGAAGACGGGGCTGAAGGACGTGATCATGTCCGGCGGCGTCTCTTCCAGCCGGTATATCCGGGAGCACATCTGTGATCCCCTGGAGGAAGAGGACATCATCGTCTACTTCGACGAAGATGAAAACGAGCTGGCTACCGACAATGCCGTGGGCACGGCGCTTCTGGGAGGAAAGTTCATATGGGACGATCTCCGATAAGGGCGGGACAGCTGAACCAGTACATCGGCAGGATCCTGCGGACGGACCCCATCCTGTCCGACGTGTCCGTGATCGGGGAAATCTCCAACCTGAAGTTTCACAGTTCCGGCCACGTGTACTTTTCCCTGAAGGATGACCGGGCCAGGGTGAACTGCTTCCTGCCCGCCCGTGTGCTTCCTCAGATCACCTGCCCCATGGAAGAGGGCATGGAGATCGTGGCCAGCGGATACGTCTCCGTCTACGAGAGGGGAGGTTCCTATTCCCTGAACGTGAACGCCGTGGAGATGAGCGGGATCGGACAGCTGGCCATCCAGTTTGAGCAGTTAAAGAAGAAACTGTCCGCCGAGGGGCTCTTTGACCCGGCGAACAAGAAACCCCTGCCCGAGTTCCCCCTGAAGGTGGCCATCGTCACCTCGCCTACGGGGGCGGCGGTGCAGGATATGCTGAAGATCATCCGGTCACGGAACGATGTGGTCAGCGTGCTGATCTGTCCCGTGCTGGTGCAGGGGCCGGCAGCGCCGGCCGATATCGCTGCGGCGATAGATGAGCTGAACAGAGACCACCCCGACGTGGATGTGATCATCACCGGCCGGGGCGGCGGATCCACGGAGGAACTGTGGGCCTTCAACGAGGAGGTGGTGGCCAGGAGCATCTTCGCTTCGGACATTCCCGTCATTTCCGCTGTAGGCCACGAGACCGACGTGACCATCTCCGACTTCGTCGCCGATGTCCGGGCGGAGACGCCTACGGCAGCGGCCCAGATGGCCGTTCCCGATACAGGGGAACTGAAGGAACAGCTGGATTGCCTTTGCGAAGATCTGGGAAGGGATCTGCTGCGCCAGCTGCAGGTCCGGCAGCAGAAGGTGGAGGCGCTGAATCCGGCGGCCTTCGCCATGGGCCTGGAGACGAGGATGAACTATGAACAGATGCATCTGGACCGTCTGGCGGAGCAGATGAGTCTGGATATGAATGCCCGGATAGAAGAGGGCCGGCGGCAGGCGGAACAGCTGCGGGAGATCGTGGAGACCGCCAGTCCCTACCGGATTCTGGACCGGGGCTACGCTATGGTGAGCGGGCCGGGCGGCCGGGTGATCCGGTCCATCCGGGATCTTAAGCCGGGAGACCGGGTCAGTATCCGGACGGCAGGCGGCAGCGCCGGCGCGGAGATCCTGGACACTGCGGCTGACGATCTGATTTGAACGGAGGAATCATGAGTACCGAGAAACCTGTATTTGAAGAATCGCTGAGCAGGCTGGAACAGGCCAGCCAGGAGCTGAAGTCACAGGACGTCTCTCTGGAGGAAGCCATCGAGAGCTACAAATCCGGGCTGAAGGCCTACAAGGAGTGCCGGGAGATCCTGGATCAGGCGGCGCAGGAGATCGAGACCCTGACCAGAGAGGCGGAACTGAAAGGGGCGGAGGGATGAACGATTATAAGTACGAGGACTATAAGGCGATCCTGGAGGAACATCTGACGGATTTCCTGCCGGACATCGACCACAAGAGTATCACCCTCTTTGAGGCCATGAAGTACAGCATCGAAGCCGGAGGCAAACGGATCCGGCCCGTTCTGCTGCTGGCGGCCTGCGATTTCTGCGGCGGCAGGATAGAGGAGGCGCTTCCCTATGCCTGCGCCATCGAGTACATCCACACCTATACCCTGATCCATGACGATTTGCCCTGCATGGACGACGACGATCTGCGCCGGGGCATTCCCACCAATCACAAGGTGTTCGGCGAGGCCGTGGCCACCCTGGCGGGTGACGGGCTCCAGTCCGCTGCTTTCGAGGTGATGAATCAGGATATGCTGCTGTATTTTGACGAGCCAGAGGCCCTGAAAAAGCGTATACGGGCCGTTTACGAGATCAGCAAGGGTTCGGGCTGCCGCGGCGTTGTCGCCGGTCAGATCGCCGATATGGAGGCCGAAAACCGGAACTGCTCCATGGAGATGCTGGATTTCATCCACCTGAACAAGACGGCGGCGCTGATCGTGGCTTCCATCCGGGCGGGTGCCAGCCTGGGCGAGCCCACCGATGAGATGATGGAGAAACTGACCGTTTACGGCGAAAACCTTGGCCTTGCCTTCCAGATCGCCGACGATATCCTGGATGTGGTCGGAGAAGAGGAAGAGATGGGCAAAAAGACGGGAATGGACGACGCCAACAACAAGGCGACCTATCCCAGCATTTACGGTCTGGAGAATTCCCGGCGCAAGCTGGAGGAGCTGACGGATAACGCCGTGGAGGCTCTCGCCGTTTATTACGACAACGCGGAACTCTTCACGACCCTGGCCAGAGACCTGGCCCAGAGAGGAAAATAAATCGATGAACGATTATCTTCTGAAGCATCATTTCCCCGAGGACCTGAAGACAATGGACATGGATGAGCTGGAACTGCTCTCCTTTGAGATCCGTGATTTTCTCGTGGAGACGGTGAGCAGGAGCGGCGGCCACCTGGCGTCCAATCTGGGCGTGGTAGAGCTGGCCATCGCCCTGCACCGCACCTTTGACGCGCCCAGAGACAAACTGATCTGGGACGTGGGCCACCAGTCCTACGTGCACAAGATCCTGACGGGCAGGGCGGATCAGTTCGATTCCCTGCGCCAGCTGGACGGACTCAGCGGATTCCCCAAGCGCTGCGAAAGCGAATACGATGTCTTCGATACGGGACACAGCAGCACCTCCATCGGCCTGGGTCTGGGCATGGCCATTGCCCGCGACCGGGCGGGGGAGGACTATCACGTGGTTTCCGTCATCGGCGACGGGGCCATGACCGGCGGCGCGGCCTTTGAGGCCCTGAACAACGCCGGCCAGCTGAACAGCGATCTCATCGTGGTGCTCAACGACAACGGCATGTCCATCGCCCCCAATACGGGGGGACTTTCCCGCCATCTGGTCAAACTGAGCAGCACAGAGAAATACAACGCCCTGAAAGCGTCCCTGAAACGGGGAATGTCCAGGCTGCCGGTCATCGGCGACGACCTGGTTTCCGGCCTGCAGTCCGCCAAGGACCGGATCAAATACGCCGTGATCGAAGGCATCGTCTTCGAAGAACTGGGATTCAAGTACATCGGCCCCGTGGACGGGCACAACATCAAGGAACTCTGCCAGGTGCTGGAGATGGCCCGGGCCATCGACGGCCCCGTGCTGGTGCACACCCTGACCACCAAGGGTAAGGGATACTCCCACGCGGAGGAGCAGCCGGACATCTTCCACGGCATCGGCCCCTTCGATCCGGAAACGGGCCGTCCCGAATCCGGGCGCAAAAGCCCCAGCTGGTCCGGCATCGCCGGCCAGACGCTGACGGAGCTGGCGGAAGACGACCCCCGGATCATCGCCGTGAGCGCGGCCATGATCGACGGAACGGGGATGAACGTCTTCCGGGACCGTTTCCCGGACCGCATTTTTGATACGGGCATCGCCGAGGGACATGCGGCGACCTTCGCCGCCGGACTGGCCGCGGCGGGGGACAAGCCCTTCGTGGTGGTCTATTCCACCTTCCTGCAGAGGGCCTTCGACCAGATTCTGGAGGATGTGTGCCTGCAGGATCTGCCCGTGACTTTCTGCCTGGACCGTGCCGGCGTAGTGGGCGCCGACGGCGAGACCCACCACGGCATTTTCGACGTGTCCTATCTTCGGGCCATGCCCAATCTGACCCTGCTGGCGCCGGCCGACGGGGAGCAGCTGAAGGAAATGCTTGCCTTTGCGGCGAAGTGGGACGGACCCTGCGCCATCCGCTACCCGAGAGGGGAGGCAAAGGCAATTCCGGGCCTTCCTGAATTCGTCCGGGGCAAGGCGCAGAAGCTCCGGGAGGGAACCGATGTGTCCATCTGGGCCCTGGGCCCCCTGACGGCCCACGCTCTGGAGGCGGCGGATATTCTGGCGGAGAAGGGGATCAGCGCCTCTGTGGTCAACATCGGCACAGCGTCTCCCCTGGATACGGCCCTTCTTGAGGAGGACGCCGCGTCCCATCGTCTGATCGCCACCATCGAGGACAACGTGCTCTCCGGCGGCATCGGAGAGGCTATCGGGGCCCATCTCAACGGCGGAGAGACGAAACACCTGGCCTTTGGCTGGCCGGATACCTTTATCGAGCACGGCAAGGCGGATGAACTGTACCGGCGGTACGCCATGGACGGACAGTCCGTCGCGGAAAGGATAGCGAAGGAACTTGAAGGACAGGCTTGATCTTCTTCTGGTGGAACGGAAACTGTTCCCCTCCAGAGAAAAGGCAAAAGCGGCCATCATGGCCGGTCTGATCACCGTGGACGGACAGCTCACCGATAAGCCGGGCACTCAGGTGGACCGGGAGGCGGAGATCGCGGTGAAGGAGGATATCTGTCCCTACGTGAGCCGGGGCGGGCTGAAGCTGGCCCGGGCCATTGAAGCCTTTGACCTGGATCTTGCCGGGGTGAAGGCGGTGGATATCGGAGCCTCCACCGGAGGTTTCACCGACTGCATGCTGCAGAACGGGGCCGACCACGTCTGGTGCATCGATGTGGGATACGGCCAGCTGGACTGGAAGCTGCGCAACGATCCCCGGATCACCAACATGGAAAAGACCAATGTCCGCTATCTGGACGTGGATGCCATCGGCAGGGACGTGGATTTCATTTCCATCGATGTGTCCTTCATTTCCCTGCGCCTGGTCCTTCCCGTCGCCGCTGATCTGCTGCGGGACGGGGGCCGTCTGGTCTGCCTGGTGAAGCCCCAGTTTGAGGCGGGCAGAGAGCAGGTGGGAAAGAAGGGGATCGTCCGGGATCCGGAGGTCCACCGGCAGGTGATCCGGCAGGTGATCGGCTACGGAGAGGACTGCGGACTGCATCCCTCCGGCCTTGATTTTTCGCCGGTCCGGGGCACCAAGGGAAATATCGAATATCTCCTTTTCATGGAGAAGAAACTGTGCGATAATGGGATCAGTGATGAGGAGGTTGACCAGGTGGTCAGCGCCTCTCATCGTGACCTGACGTAAATGATTTATAGAGGAGGAAATGTAAAATGGATGTATCCAAGAGAGTGGCGGCAATGCAGTTTTCACCCATCAGGCGCTTTAATACTTACGCCTTTGAGGCGGAGGCTGAGGGGAAGAAGGTTTATCGTCTGAACATCGGACAGCCTGACGTTGAGACCCCGGAGTGCTTCATGGACGCGATTCGCGACTTTGACAAGAAGGTCATCGCCTACGCGGAGTCCGGCGGTGTCACCGAGCTGGTGGACGCCATCATCGATTACAACAAGCAGTACGATATGGAGTTTGCCCGTGAGGATATCCTGATCACCAACGGCGGTTCCGAAGCTCTGACCATGATCTTCACCGCGCTGCTCAACCCGGGAGAGGAAGCGATCATCGCCGAGCCTTTCTACACCAATTACAATACATTCTGCAACCAGGTCAACGGCAGCCTGGTGCCCATCACCACCAAGGCGGAAGACGGTTACGCCTGGGCGGACCGGGAACTGATCGAAGGGGCCATTACGGAGAACACCAAGGCCATCTGCTGCATCAGCCCGGGCAACCCGACGGGCCGGGTGCTGACCCTGGACGAGATGAAGCTGGTGGGCGAGATCGCCAAAGAACACGATCTGTGGATCATTTCCGACGAAGTATACCGTGAATTCGCCTATGACGGCAGAGACGTCACCTCCTTCGGCATGCTGGATGATCTGGCTGACCGTGTGGCCATCGTCGACTCCGTCTCCAAGCGGTTCTCCGCCTGCGGCGCCCGCGTGGGCTGCGTCATGAGCAAGAACAAGGAACTCATGAGCGGCATCCTGAAGCTGGCCCAGGGAAGACTGTGCTGCCCGACGCTGGAGCAGGTAGGCGCGGCCGCCCTGTACCGGCTGGATAAAGACTACTACAAGGAGGCCAAGGCGGAATACGAAGGCAGAAGAAACGCCGCCTACGAGGAACTGATCAAGATCCCCGGCGTGGTCTGCCAGAAGCCCGGCGGAGCCTTCTACCTCACCTGCAAACTGCCGGTGGAGGACGCGGAGGACTTCCTGATGTTCCTGCTGAAGGAATTCGACGACAAGGGCGAGACGGTCATGTTCGCTCCGGCGGCCGGATTCTACGCGACTCCGGGACTGGGCAAGAACGAAATGCGTATCGCCTATGTGCTGAATCAGGAATCCATGCGCAGAGGCGCCGAGCTGATCCGCCTGGGCATCGAGGCTTACAAGAACAGATAGGGAGTGCTCATGGCATCAAAACTTTCGCCCATGATGCGGCAGTATCTCGACATCAAGGAACAACATCCCGATGAGATTCTGTTTTTCCGTCTCGGCGATTTCTATGAGATGTTCTTCGAGGACGCGAAACTGGTGTCCCGGGAACTGGAACTGACATTGACAGGCAAAAGCTGCGGTTTGGAAGAAAGGGCTCCGATGTGTGGAGTCCCTTTCCATTCCGCGGATACTTATATTGCGCGCCTGATCGACAAGGGCTACCGGGTGGCCATCTGCGAGCAGACGGAAGACCCGGCCCAGGCCAAGGGCCTGGTGAATCGTGAGGTCGTCCAGATCGTGACGCCGGGCACGCTCCTTTCGGGTGCCATGCTGAAGGAGAACGAGAACAACTACATCGCCTCCGTTCACCTGGGCGGGGAGGGGATCGGCCTGGCCTACTGCGACATCTCCACCGGCGAGACCGCCCTGACCGAGCTGTCGGGACAGGGCTCCAGGGAGTCTCTGCTCAACGAACTGGTCCGGATCCGGGCCAGGGAGATCCTCATGGATCAGGAGACCTTCGACCGTCTGGACGGGGAGGAGATCGAGCAGATCACCGGCGCCTGCGTCAACCGCACCGGTGAGGCCTTTTACCGGGCTGACGCGGCTGCGGACAGGATCCGCATGCAGTTTCACGCTGATTCCCTCCAGGGCCTGGGCATCACGGAGAACGGTCCCGGCCAGGTCGCCCTGGGGGCGTTGCTTTTGTATATCGCCGACACCCAGAAGACCGATCTGTCCCATATTTCCCGGTTGGATGTCTACGCTCTGGGGGACCATATGGCCCTGGACAAAGCCACTATCCGGAATCTGGAGCTGACGGAGACCCTCTACGAAAACCGGGTGCAGGGGTCCCTGCTGGGCGTGCTGGACCGGACCCATACGGCCATGGGCTCCCGGCGGATGAAGCAGTGGCTGAGGGA
Source organism: Bacillota bacterium (assembly GCA_017433375.1). Classification (GTDB taxonomy): domain Bacteria; phylum Bacillota; class Clostridia; order Peptostreptococcales; family Anaerovoracaceae; genus Lentihominibacter. The sequence continues at coordinate 58,404 of JAFRHG010000021.1, read as the reverse complement.
GCCGCTGAACGATACGGCCAGGATCAACGCCCGCCTGGACGCGGTGGAGGAGCTGGTGGACGAGCCCCTTCTGCGCAACGATCTGAAGGAGGCGCTGAAGCAGATCTACGACTTCGAGCGTCTGGCGGGAAGGGTAGCCACGGGCAAAGCCAACGGAAGGGACCTCATCGCCCTCCAGGGTTCCTGCGCCGTGCTTCCCGATATCCGGGAGGACCTGTCCGGCTGCCGCTCGGAACTGCTGCAGCAGCTCCACGACGAGATCCACAGCCTTCAGGACGTGTACGATCTGATCAGCCGCAGTATAGTGGACGAGCCGCCCATGACCATCGCCGAGGGCGGGGTGATCCGGGAAGGCTTTTCCGAGGAACTGGATGATCTGAAACTCTCCATCCGGGACGCCCGGGAGTGGATCGCCTCCCTGGAGCAGAAGGAGAGGGAGAGGACCGGCATCAAGAAGCTGAAGGTGGGGTACAACAAGGTCTTCGGCTACTATCTTGAGGTCACCAAATCCGCCTACGATCTGGTGCCGGAGGACTATATCCGCAAGCAGACCCTGGTGGGAAGCGAACGCTTCGTCACGCCCCAGCTGAAGGAAACGGAGCGGCTGGTCCTCAACGCGGAAAATGAGATCAACAAGTTGGAATACCAGCTGTTTACCGATATCCGGCTCAGGCTGCAGGAGAGGATCCCGGACATCCAGGAGACCAGCGGCGCCATCGCCGCCCTGGACGTGCTCCTGTCCTTCGCCCACGTCAGTGAAAAGAACGAATACACCCGTCCCCGGGTGGATGACGGGGATGTGGTCTCCATCGAGAGGGGAAGGCATCCGGTGATCGAGCAGACCATCCGGGACGGACTCTTCGTCTCCAACGATACCTGGATCGACCGGCAGCAGGCCAGCATGCTGATCATCACCGGACCCAACATGTCCGGCAAGTCTACCTATATGCGGCAGACCGCCCTGATCGTCCTCATGGCCCAGGCCGGCTGCTTCGTGCCCGCCACGGGGGCCCGGATCGGCGTCTGCGACCGGATCTTCACCCGGATCGGGGCTTCGGACAACCTGGCCCAGGGGCAGAGCACCTTCTACGTGGAGATGAGCGAACTGGCCTATATCCTGAATTCCGCCACGGAGCGGAGCCTGGTGATCCTGGATGAGATCGGGCGGGGGACCAGCACCTACGACGGCCTGTCCATCGCCTGGGCGGCGGCGGAGTTCCTGTGCCGTCCCCAGCGTCGCATCCGCACCCTGTTCGCCACCCATTACCACGAGATGACCGTGCTGGAGGGCATGCTGGAGGGGGTGCGCAACCTGAACGTGGACGTGGCCGAGGAAAACGGCGAGGTGGTCTTCCTTCACCGGATCGTGGAGGGCAGGGCCAGCCGCAGTTACGGCATCCATGTGGCCAGGCTGGCCGGCGTGCCCAGGGAGCTTCTGGAAGACGCTCAGCGCCATCTGGACGCCCTGAGCGACGATATGCGGGACAATAAGGAAGCGCTGATGGATGATCCCCGAAACGCCTTCAACGGGGAGGAGAGCGCCGGTGAGGCCGCCGGAGAGCCGGCTGCCGGGGAACAGCTGTCCCTCTTCGCCCAGGTGCCGGATCCTGTTTCGGAGCGGATCCGCAGCCTGGATCTGATGAATACCACGCCTTCCCAGGCGCTGAGCATACTGGAAGAACTGAAGGAACACCTGACATGATCAGAGTACTGGACAAAAACGTAGCGGATAAGATCGCCGCCGGCGAAGTCATCGACCGGCCGGTTTCCATCGTCAAGGAACTGGTGGAAAACGCCCTGGACGCCGGGGCCGGCTCCATCACCGTCTCCCTCCGGGGCGGCGGCAAGGAGTATCTGCGGGTAACCGACGACGGATGCGGCATTCCCTGGGAGGATGTGGAGCTGGCTTTCCGCCGCCACGCCACCAGCAAGATCGAAAAGGAAAAGGATCTGGACGCCATCGGCACCCTGGGCTTCCGCGGGGAGGCCCTGGCCAGCATCTGCGCCGTCAGCCGGGTGGAGATGATCACCAAGACGGCGGAGGAGAAAACGGGCCGCCATCTGGTGGTGGAGGGCAGTGAAGTCCTCTCCAACACGGCCATCGGCTGTCCCCACGGCACGACAATCACGGTCCACGACCTGTTTTATAACCTGCCGGCAAGGCGCAAATTCCTGGGTTCGGACAGCGCGGAAGGGCGCCGGATCACCGATCTGCTCTCCCGCATGGCCCTGGCCTACCCGGATGTGAAGTTCCGGCTGATCAGCGGCAAAAAGGACGTGATCCAGACCTCGGGAAAGGGGAATATCCTGGACAACATCCTGCGGATCTACGGCCGGGACCTGGAAAAGGATCTGATTCCCGTGGACGACCGGATGAACGGCTGGGTGGTCCGGGGATTCGTGTCCTCGCCGGGGCTGTCATCGGCCTCCCGGAACCGGCAGATCTTCTGTGTCAACGGGCGGATCGTCTCCTCCGGTTCCATGGAGAGGGGACTGGAGAAGGCCTATAAGGAGCGGCTGTTTACGGGCCGTTTCCCCCTGGCATTCCTGTTCCTGTCCGTGCCGCCGGAGATCCTGGACGTGAACGTGCACCCCACGAAGAAGGAGATCCGCTTCGACGATCCCTTCCAGATCGAGGATTTCATCGAGGGAGCCGTGAGGAAGGCCCTCATGGGCGCCCAGTCCGTGCCCCGGGTGGACGGGGAGAGGCTGGCAAAGGCAACCCCGGCCGGGGAGGACCTGAACACGGCCGGAGATGAGGACGCTGCGGGAGCAGTACCGGGCGGGCAGGACAGTGCCGGTGAGGCTAAAGACGGCCTCATAGCCGCCGCTGCCGTTAGTTCGAGGGCTGATACGGACCCCTTCCGCCGCAAGGATGATCCGGCTGATGCCAGATCCGGCTCCGGTGAACAGGTTGACGTAAAATATGTATTGGAAACAATGAGACGGGAAGCCGAACCTGAGGAACCGGCGCCAAAAGTGGCCGAAACCGGCCCGGCAGGCCGGATGCGGCTGGACATCCCGGCTCTTCGCATCATCGGGATCGCCTTTGAAACCTACCTGATCACCACCGACGGGGAGTCCCTGTACCTGATCGACCAGCACGCCGCCCACGAGCGGATCTACTATGAGCGGTTCCTGCGCCAGTACCGGGAAGAGGAGAAGGTGAGGCAGGCCATGCTGGTGCCTTTGCAGTTCCCCGTTTCCGCCGATGTGGAGGCCGCCGAGGAAGACTGGATCGATTACGTGCGCCGCATGGGCTACGATATTGAGAATTTCGGGGAACGGGTCTATCTGGTCCGGGAGATCCCGGCCTTTCTGGCGGAAGGCGAGGCGGAGGAGTTCCTGCGCCAGTTCTTCATCGAGCTGGAGGAGCATCCGGATCTGAGCCGGTTCGCCTCTCTGGACCGGCTGATCGTCCGGTCCTGCAAATCCGCGGTGAAGGCGGGGGATGCCCTCCATCCTGAGGAGGCGGATGCCCTGCTGCAGCAGCTTTTCGCCTGCGGCAATCCCTATTCCTGCCCCCACGGCCGGCCAACCATCGTGAAAATGAGCCGCCGTGACCTGGAAAAGCTGTTCCGGAGGGTCTGAGGATGAGGGGAGAGAAGACACGGATCCTGGTGATCGCCGGCCCCACGGCGTCGGGAAAGAGCGCACTGGCCATGAAACTGGCCGAAAGCCTTGAGGGAGAGATCATCTCCTGTGATTCCATGCAGGTCTATCGGGGAATGGACATCGGCAGCGCCAAGCCCACAGCGGAGGAGCAGGCGAGGATCCCCCATCACCTCATCGATGTGGCGGATCCGATGGAAGAGTTCAGCGCGGCGAAGTATGCCAGGATGGCCAGGGAGGCCATCGGAGACATCGCCGGACGGGGGAAACTGCCCGTCGTCTGCGGGGGAACGGGCCTGTATCTGAACGGGATCCTCTACGAGATGGATTTCGGCGACGGCCCGAAGGATTCCCGGCTGCGCGGCGCGCTGGAGCGCCGGGCGGAGGAAGAGGGGGGAGAAGCCCTTCACCGGGAACTGGCCCAGCGGGATCCCGATGCCGCCGCAAGAATCCATCCCAACAACGTGAAAAAGATCATCCGCGCCCTGGAACGGCTGGAACTGGGCGAGGAACGGGTCCAGGAGTTTCAGGATATCCGGAAGGAGAATCCGGACATCGATCCGGTCCTCATTGGCCTGACCATGGACCGGTCCGTGCTTTATGGGCGGATCGACCGGCGGGTGGATGAGATGATGGAGCGGGGGCTGCTGGAGGAAGTCCGCCGGCTGACCGCTTCAGGCCTTACGGCGGAGGACATCTCCATGCAGGGCATAGGCTACAAGGAGCTGATTGCCTTTTTAAGCGGCGAAACGGCCCTGGATGAGGCTGTGGACCAAATCAAGAAAAACACCCGGCATTACGCCAAACGGCAGCTTACCTGGTTCCGCCGGTATCCGGACATGACCTGGTTCGACCTGACCGGCGTAGAATCGACAGAAGAAGCGGCGGAGGACGTGCTTCGATGGCTGAAGGAAGGAAAGTAAAACTGCATAACCGGAGCGATAAGCCGGACAACGTGGTGATGCGCCAGCATGAGATCGAAAAGGAGTGCGAAGCCATTCAGCGCCAGCTCCCCGGTTTCATGAGGGGTTATTTCGCTTATCTTCGGGGCAACGTCCTGCCCCTGACCCGGCTGAACTACCTGCGGGACGTGCGGTTTTTCTGCCAGTACCTGATCCGGGAGACGGATCTGACGGAGGCGGAGGTGCCGAAGGAGATCAGGCTGGAGGAATTCAAGGAAATCCTGGCCGTTGACGTGAATATGTTCATCGACTGGTGCCGGGAATACACAGTGGAAGGGGAAGAGGGCGTTACCGTCTACCAGAACGGCAATAAGACCCTTGCCCGAAAGAAATCCTCCGTGTCCGTCCTCTTCAAGCAGCTCTACCGGGACGGCCTTCTGGAGAAGAACATCACCGACGGGTTCAACCCCATCCGGGTGCCCAAGGCGGGGGAGAGGGAAATCAAGGCCCTCCAGGACGACGAGGTAATGATCATGCTGGACGCGGTGTCCACGGGCGCCCGCCTGACGGACAAGGAGCGGCAGTACTGGGAGAAGACGAAGAAGCGGGACAAGGCCATTCTGATCCTGTTCCTGACCTACGGGCTTCGGCTCTTCGAGCTGCAGCAGCTGAATGTCTCTTCGTTTAATTTCGCCCGGGGCGAGTTCAAGATCTACCGCAAGCGGGACAAGGAGGTGGTCATGCCCCTGAACCGTTCCGTCACTGAGGTAGTCACCGATTACATCGAAAACGAGCGTCCCCGGGATGACGAGCTGCTGGAGGAGCACCAGGACGCTCTGTTCCTTTCCCTGCAGGGTAAGCGGATGACCGAGCGGTCCATCCGGGATCTGGTCAAAAAATATACTTCCATCGGCATGTCCGTTTCCCGCCGGGGAGGCTACAGCCCCCACAAACTGCGGGCCACGGCAGCCACCAGCCTGATCGGCCGGGGCAATTCCATCTTCGATGTGCAGGCCCTGCTGGACCACGAGCAGGTCACCACGACCCAGCTCTACGCCGACCATAAGATGAACGTCAAGCGGGATCTGGTCAACGACATGGAGTGGGAACTGGAGCGCACGGAAGGCATGAAAGATGACGAAGAATAGGAAAGATGACGAAAGATAAGGAGAACGACAACATGCGAAACAATACCCGGGATCTGCTGATCCGCGAGTTTGACATTTCCCCGAAGATCCTCGACCTGATCGAGGAAAGCGAGAAGGACGCCGCCGGTTCCTTTCAGGAACTGGATGACATTATGGCCTACAACCAGTACAAGGTGCTGGCGGCCTTTCAGAAGAACAACATCCGGGACATGCACTTTTCCTGGACCACGGGCTACGGTTACGATGACGTGGGCCGGGACGCCCTGGAACAGGTTTACGCGGACATCTTCCATACGGAGGCAGCCCTGGTCCGGCCCATCATCGTCAGCGGCACCCACGCCCTGACCCTGGCCCTCATGGGGCCGCTGCGGCCGGGGGATGAGCTGATCTACAGCTCCGGCGGGCCCTACGACACTCTGGAAGAGGTTATCGGCATCCGGGGCGAAGGGAAGGGGTCCCTGAAGGAATACGGGGTGAACTATAAGCAGGTGGAACTGACCGGGGAGGGGAAGATCGATTTCGATGCCCTGGAAAAGGCAATCGGGCCGAAGACGAAGATGGTCTGCCTGCAGCGTGCCACGGGATACGCCTGGCGAAAGGCCATCTCCATCGAAGAGATCGAGGAGTGGGCCGCCTTCGTCAAGGGCATCCGCCCGGACATCATCTGCATGGTGGACAACTGTTACGGGGAGTTCCTCCATACCAAGGAACCCACCGATGTGGGCGCGGACATTATGGCCGGCTCCCTGATCAAAAATCCCGGAGGCGGACTTGCCCTGGCCGGCGGATACGTCGTCGGGCGGGCGGACCTCATTGAGAAGGTGTCCTACCGGATGACTTCTCCCGGCGTGGGCAGCGACAGCGGGCTGATGTTCGGCCAGACCCGTGCCATGCTCCAGGGTCTGTTCACGGCGCCCAAGACCGTCAACGGGGCGGTGAAGGGGGCGGTGCTCTGCGCCAGAGCTTTCGAAAAGCTTGGCTATGACATCTGTCCGGGAGTCGGGGATGTGCGGAGTGACATCATCCAGGCGGTCAGGCTGGGATCCCCCGAGGCGGTGATCGCCTTCTGCCGGGGTATCCAGGCGGCGGCGCCTGTGGATTCGGCTGTCCGGCCGGAGCCCTGCGACATGGACGGCTACGGAGACAAGGTGGTCATGGCTGCCGGCGCCTTCGTCCAGGGATCGTCCATCGAACTTTCGGCGGACGCGCCCATGAGGGAGCCTTATAATGTGTATTTTCAGGGTGGACTGACTTACGAGCATTCCAGGTTCGGCGTCATCCGGGCCCTGCAGGAACTTAAAGATCAGTATCTGCTTTCTCTGTAAACATTTTTCGTGCATTGAAGGGGCAGACCGATTATACTGATTACATGGATACAGAAAAAGAACAATTGAACGAAATCACGGATACAAAGGCGAAGAAACCAAAAAGTACCCTGCAGAAGGTCGCGGCTATCGTGAAGCTTCTGCTCCTTTTGGTGGTTCTTCTCGGACTGCCTGCCTATATCTATTTCTTTCAGCATGACCTGATCGAGCAGTTCTCCTCCATCGAGGCGGTGGAAGCCTTTTTTGCCCGCTACCGGTCCCAGAGCATTCTGATCTATCTGGGCCTGCAGATCGTGCAGATCGTCGTCTGCATTCTGCCCGGCGCGGCCCTGCAGTTTTCAGCGGGATACATCTTCCACTTCTGGCTGGGGTTGCTTTTGTCCCTGGTGGGTGCGGCCATGGGAAGCATCCTTACCTATTATCTGGCCAGGTTTCTGGGCCATGATGCCATGTACCTCATCTTCGGCGAGGAAAAGATGCAGAGCATGCTGGAGAAGATCAACAGCAAGAAGGGCGTCATCCTGGTTTTTCTGATTTACCTGATCCCCGGCGTGCCCAAGGACCTGTGCACCTATGCCGCCGGGCTTTCCGATATGAAACTGAAACTGTTTCTGGTTCTGTCCATGATCGGCCGCACCCCGGGCATGATGGGGTCCCTGATCATCGGGCAGCAGATCCAGAGGGGAGGGTACACCAGCGCGGCCATCATCGGCGGCGTCGCCGTGGTTCTGTGCGTGCTGGGTATCGTGTTTCGCCGGCAGATCACGGACTTTTTCGATCGGGTCTACGTCCGTCTGCAGGAGTTGATGTAGTCGATTCGTTCTGCCGGAATTGATATAATAAATGCGAAAGGAAAGGATTCATGACTGCGGTCCTTCTGAACCTGATAATACTGGCCGTCGGATTCGTGCTGCTGATAAAGGGCGCCGACTTCTTCGTCAAGGGCGCCTCGGCGATCGCCCGCCGCTTCAGGGTGCCACAGCTGATCATCGGCCTGACCATCGTCGCCATGGGGACGAGCGCTCCCGAGGCGGCGGTCAGCATCAGCGCGGCACTTTCCGGCGACGCGGACATCACCATCGGCAACGTCCTGGGCAGCAACATCTTGAATGTCCTGATCGTTCTGGGTATGACCGCTGTGGTCGCGCCCGTCACCGTGGATAAAAAGGCCGTCACCTTTGATCTGCCCATCGTGCTGGGCACCACCACACTGCTGGTGGCCCTGGGCATGATCGGACGCATGGTTGACCGCTGGGAGGGACTTATTCTTCTGGTGATCTTCTGCGCCTACATGGTCCGGCTCTTCTTCGACGCGAAGGAGGCGAAAGACCCGGACGGCTCGGAAGCGCCGGATGACGACAGACGGCCCTTCTTCGGACAGGGGAACATCTGGACCTACCTGATGACCCTGCTGGGGCTGGCCATGATCGTCGTCGGCAGCAAGGCCACGGTCTACGGCGCCACGGAGATCGCCCTGGACCTGGGGGTCAGCCAGCGGATCATCGGACTGACCATCGTTGCCTTTGGCACGTCGCTGCCCGAGCTGGTGACTTCCGTCATCGCCGCCAGAAGAGGGGAGGCGGGCCTGGCCATCGGCAATATCATCGGAAGCAATATCTTCAATATATTATTTGTGACGGGCATAACCGCGCTGATCACGCCCATCGCCTTTATCAAGGCCTTTCTCTTCGACGGAGTGATTGCCTTTGCTGCAGCGCTGCTGCTATGGATCTTCGCCTGGAGGCTGGGGAAACTGAATCAGATCTGCGGTATCATCATGCTGGCCGGTTACGCCGCGTACTTCATCTATCTTATCCTGTAGAAGCGGGAAAGGGGAAATAATCGATGAAAAAGATAAGCAAAAGGTCCTGGTATCCCTATACCGTAGCCATCTGCTTAGGTGTGCTGCTGTATGTGTTACTGACCCACCTGCCGGCGGTGAACAAATTTTTTGAATCATTCGGCGGATACATCGCACCGGTGGTTCTCGGATGCGTTTTCGCTTACATGATCAATCCGCTGGCCATGGTCTATGAGAGCAAGATCTTCGGGAAACTGAAGAAGGGCGGCTGGGGGCTTTCCGTTGGGCTGGCAATGCTTACGGTTATCGTTGCCTTTGCATTGCTCATAGTGATCCTGGTTCCTCAGCTGATCAACAGCGCGAGCACCTTTGCCAAGAATTTCGACCACTACACGCAGTCCTTTGAACCGCTGCTGAGCAGTCTGGGTCTGGATGGAGTATTGAATACCTCGGGTGGTCTGCTGGTTTCGGTCTACGCATTCATTAAGGATCACCTGGACAACGTCCTTGCGACGTCCGCCGGTGCGGCCAAGGCAATCATCAATATCGCCCTGGGACTTGTGCTTTCCATCTATCTGCTGCTGGCGAAACGCAGCCTGAAAGAAGGCGCTATCCGGCTGCTTCGGGCACTCTTTTCGGAGAGAATGTTCAATACGACCATGATCTTCGTCACCCGCTGTGACAAGATCCTGATCCGCTACATCATCTTCAGTCTGCTGGACAGCATGATTATCGCTCTCATCAATGCGGCGTTCATGCTGATTGCGGGCATACCTTATGTGGGCCTCATCTCCGTGATCATCGGCGTGTTCAACCTGATTCCCACATTCGGACCGATCATCGGCACCGCCCTGTCCGGTCTGCTTCTCCTGCTGATCAACCCCTGGGCGGCTCTGTTGATCGTGGTCTTTTCCATTATCCTGCAGATCTTCGACGGCTACATCCTCAAACCCAGGCTCTTCGGCAATTCGCTGGGCGTATCCGGCCTGCTGATTCTGGTCTCCATCATCGTCATGGGCAACATCTTCGGCATCCTCGGTATTCTGCTGGCGATCCCGATCGCGGCCATCGTGGACTTCGTCTACCGCGACGCGTTCCTTCCCTCCATGGAAAAACGGCGCGCGCGTAAGAACGCCGAGGCGGCGAGAGAGAAGGGAAAGGACGGCCAGGAGAAGGGCGAAATGATGGCCCTGTATGAGGACGCGACCAATGCCATGCTGGAAGCGTCATACAGGGATTCGGAGGAGGCCGATTCCGGGGAGGCTCCGCCTGAGCAGGAGATCGATCCGGAGGATTTCGTCGCTGAAGAGGATCCGGAGGATGCTCCGGAAGAACAGGGTTAAATCCCGGCGATTAACGGCACAGACAGATAACAAACGAGGTTGTTGCGTTTGACATGGAATGCAAAGGCAACGGCCTCGTTTTGTTATATGCTGCGCAGATCATATTCCCCCAACTGCAGTGCGCCTGCGGGATCCGCTCGCGAAACATTCCGCCCGCCTTATGGAGTCTGTTAATTAACTAAAACAGACTCTTCTCCGATAATCAACAACATTCTCCAATCAGCAGACCTGGATTCAGGGTCGAATCAAACTGTTTTTCGGAACTAAGACATGTTTTACAACACTTTTCATGAAAAGTGTTGTAAATCTCCTCGTAACGAGGGAAAGCAGTCGTGTTTCAAGGGTTGAGCTGGCCAATGGGAGAGGAAAACCGAACTAAAACCAATCGTAAACAGATTATTAACAACAAATTGTCCGGCGGGGAAATCGTGCACATCCTGACGACCAGACGAGCCAGCATCGAGGCTCGGAAGGGAGGAGACAGTGTGCGATCTTATGCACGGGCCGCAGTAAAATGAACAGGAAAGAGATAAAGAACAAATGTTTAAGTTTTTCTTGACAACGAACATACATTCTGGTAATATACGAACAAAGGGAAGAACAAACGTTCACAGAGTAGAAAGGAGAGGGAAGAGAGATGAGTATCAAAGGGAATACCATGATGATGAACGGAACAGGATGCGAGGGCCGCGGACGCCGCAGATACCGGGTGAAATCGCCTGTACGGTTTATTACATTCCTGGTGATCGCCGTATGCATGATCGTCGGCGGGCTGGGATTCGTGACCGGGGCCAATGAATCAACGGCATCGGTACTGGAAGACTATCATACATATACCGTAAGCTCTGGTGATACCTTATGGTCCATAGCCGAAGAGTATAAGAGCGATGGTACAGATATCCGCAAAGCGGTATACGTGATCTCGCAGCTTAACGACATGCATGCCGAAGATCTGTATCCGGGAGATGAACTGATCATACCGACGGAGTTATAAGAGTAGCCGATATAGAGCAGCTAATAGCACCGTACTGAAACATATTGCCATACCAACCACATTCCATACAAAAGAAGCCTCGGGGGACTTTTTCGCACCCCCTGGGGCTTCTTTACTTTAACTATTCCCAAAATTATGATTATCGGAAGAGTTGTGTATCTCTCCCACTACTGCAATGGCCTGGTTTCAACAACTTATTTCAGCGGCCTGCCATTTATTATCGACCCAGCCGCTGGACAAATAATATGTCCCCTTCCCGGATCCATTAGCTGAGTCCGCAGCAGCTACTGATCCAGCATCTCATTCATGCTCCCCATCCGGTACCCGGTCAGATCCATGGTCACGTACTGGAATCCGATCTTGCGGAACTCCTCATCGATGATCGTTCGGATATCCTCACGGATCAGGTGCGAGAATTCCTCGGGCGTAATCTCGATCCGGGCGATCTTGGCCGGAGCCGACTGGCCGGACAGGCCCTGCATGTGGATCCGTACGCGATACTGGTGAAAACCCATATCGGAAAGGATCTCCTCGCCGCGTTCGATCATGAACAGCTTCTCCTGGGTGATCTCCTCGCCATAGGGAATCCTGGAGGCCAGACAGGCAAAGGACGGCTTGCTCCATGTGGACAGGCCCATCTCCTTTGACAGTTCGCGGATCTCCGCCTTGGTCAGGCCGGCTTCCTTGAGGGGGCTCTGAATGCCCAGTTCCAGAATGGCGCGGCAGCCGGGCCGGTAATCGTCATCGTCGTCCACGTTGGAGCCTTCCATAACGACGGCCAGGCCCTGTTCGGCGGTGATGCTTTTGATCTTGGTGAACAGGCTGCGTTTGCAGTGGTAGCAGCGGTCCACAGGATTTTCCTTAAAGCCTTCAATCTTCATCTCTTCCGCCGGGAACATGATCTGGGGAATGCCGTTGACTTTGCAGTAGTCCACCGTCTCATCGGTCTCCCGCATGGGGAAAAGCCCGGACGTGGCGGTAACGGCAATTACCCGGTCTCCCAGAACCTCCCGGGCGACCTTCAGCAGAAAGGTGGAATCCACGCCGCCGGAAAAGGCAACGGATCCGCTCTCATAGGAACGGATGATTTCCTTCAGATCCTCCAGTTTGGTGTGCAGCCGATCCATATAATCCTCCTTATTTCCCGGTAATGGATACCTTGACCAGGATAACCCCGGCGATCAGGAACATGATCCCGAGGATCTTGACGAAATTGATGGGTTCCTGGGTGATGCCGAACCAGCCGTAATGGGCCACCACCGTGGCGACGATCATCTGGACCGTGACCGTTATGGATGAGGTCAGCACCGGTCCGATCCGCACGATGCAGAACACTGTAAAGGCAAGGATGATGATGCCACAGATTCCCGCGAGAAAATAGAACTTGGGGATCCCGGAGAATCCCTTCAGGGTCTGGAACCGGTCATTGATAAAACAGATGCACAGAACGATGGAAATGGATACGGACAGGCTGCAAAGCGCTGCGTACCACATGCCCACCGACTTGGATACGTAGGTGTTGAAGATCGGCTGTATGCCCAGACAGATGCCGATCAAAACGGCGATCATTGTCGGCAGAACAAAACGTGCCAGCATGTTGATTCCTCCTTATCCTATTCCTGCTGCTCATAGAGAAAAGCCCCAAGGCCCCTCTCCCCGTAGTCTCTCCTCCCTTTCGCTTCCGATTCGCGAACAGGTGTTCCTTCCGGCTTTTCCCCGGTTGCAAAACCAAGGCCGATGACCATGGCCAGCCCGGAAGGCGTGACCATTTCCCCTTCCACCTCGGTCTGGGAATACTGCAGACCGCAGTTTTCCAGCATGGCGCGAACCGCGGGAACGGGAACCTCAAGAACCCCGTGTGCGCACTGCACCGTCCCCTGCCCGTCGCGGATTTCCGAACAGATGAGCCGGTCCGCACGGCAAAGGTTTATGCAAAAGGCAACGCCGACGATGTTGGCGATGGCCTGGTTTCTTCCGACTTCGTGAAAATGCAGGTTGTCCAAAGGCGCCTCATGCACCTTGGATTCCGCCGCAGCGACCACGGAATAGATGTTCAAGGCGGTTCCCTTCACTTCCTGATCCACATCCAGGGTATGGATGATCTCCTGGACCCGGGCGTAGCTGCGGTGGCCGTGATGGCCGCCCTCGCAGCCGTGATCATGGCCATGATCGTGATGAAGATGACAGGCAGCGGCGGCGATCTCAATGCCTTCCGCTATCCCGGCGATCTGGCGGCGGACGTTCTGGGGATCGTCACACAGGCCGATCAGCGCATTGAGCACCATGTCCCCGGAAACACCGGATGTGCAGTCCATATATATCGTTCGCATATTATTCTCCTATCGGTTCATACCGGTGTCATCCGGCCTTATTCAGCGTTGTCCAAAGAAAGCGCAAGGGGCGGAAGGCCCGTATGCCGCTTACCTACCCCGTATCCGGTCCGACAGCCCCCGGGGACCTCCAGGGGATCGGCGAATTCGTCCACCATGGCAGCCAGAATAGAGGCGCCGGTGGGCGTCAGCAGTTCCTGTTCCACATCGGAACGGTAATGGGGCAGCTTATAGGTGTCCAGAATTGCCTTTACGGCAGGCGGCGGCACGGGAAGCTCTCCGCAGGCGCAGAGAACGGTGCCGAAGCCCGTGGGAACGGGAGTGGAAATAACCCGCTCAACATGGAAATAATCCAGACAGATGGCCGTGCCAACAATGTCGACAATGGAGTCGACGGCACCGGCCTCGTGAAACTGGACCTGATCGGCGGAAACCCCATGAACAGAGGCTTCGGCGGTTGCCTTTACATCGAAGATGCGCCGGCTCAGATCCTTTGCAGTTGACGTAATTTTACTATGGTCAATAATAGATTTAATCTCTTCGTAGTTGCGGTACTTCCCGCTGTAGGGATGAACCCAGGCTGCCTCCGGGTCATGGAGGATGACCTCCACGTCGGAAGCGGTCAGATCCTTGGAAATTACCCGTTTCTGGGCATGAAGATCGAACTCGTTCAGGCCCAGGCCGGCCAGTTCATCGGTAAGAACGCCCACAGGCATGCCGAGATCGATGAAGGCGGCGAGCATCATGTCGCCGCTGGCTCCGGATCCGCAGTTGATGTAGAGTGTGTTCATGAAGAGATTCCTTCGTCAAGCTGAGAAAACCCCATATATGGATCAGGATGCATACCGAAACCGGCATGCATCCTGTCCGATGAGGTTATTTTATGGGTTGAATCAAAGTCTGTCAAGTGCCTTCGCCACCTTGATGAGACCCTCGGTGAGGTTCTTTCTGGAGGCGGCGATTTCTTCCTCGGTCCACTCCTGGAAGCCCTTCCCCGTCTTGAATCCCAGCTCACCCTGGTTGATCTTCTCTTCGAGAATTTTCGCCGGTTTCTGGGTGTTCTCAATGTTGGGGAACAGGTACTTGTGGATGGCGTAGGTCAGGTCCAGACCCGCGTTGTCCATGACTTCCATGGGAGCCATGACGCCGAGGCGCATGCCGAAGCCGTATTTAATGGCGTCATCCACGCTTGCCGGGTCGGCAATGTCGTTTTCCACGATGGAAATGGCTTCCCGGAACAGAGCGTGCTGCAGGCGGTTGGCCAGGAATCCCGGCACGTCCTTCTTAACGAGGACCGGCTTCTTCCCTGCCCCTTCCAGCAGTTCGAACATTCCCTTTTCCGTCTCTTCAGAGACATAGGGCGTCCGGATGACTTCGACCAGAGGAATCAGATAAGCCGGATTCCAGTAGTGGGTTCCGATGATCCTCTCCTTGTGCTCCGACTTCTCAGCGATCTCGGTGATGCTGATGGCGGAAGTGTTGGAGGCCAGGATCGTGGATACCGGGCACAGCTCATCCAGCTTCTTGAAGTAATCCTGCTTGACCGCCAGATTCTCGACGATGCACTCGAAAATGACATCGGCGAACTGAGCCGCTTCCTCCAGGCTCTCGGTGAAGCTGACGTTGGCGATGGTCTCCTCGATCTGGGACTCCTCGATGACGCCCTGCTCCAGCAGAACCTGCAGATTGCCGCGCATGGTCTCCAGCGGTTTTGCTCTCACCTTATCGTCGTAGACGTAGATCAGCATGACCTTGTGGCCTTTTGACGCAAACAGCTGAGCAATTCCGGTGCCCATCATACCCGCACCGAGTACCGCGATGTTTTTCTTTGCCATGATAATTCCTCTCCGTTGTTGTTGAAAATAGCGTTCGTTGAAAATGAACTCACCTTAATGATAAAGCAAATGCTGTGCCAACCCGCGCCGCCGCGGAAATCCCCGTTCAGCCCCCTTTTCCAAAGGCAACGCCATTTCTGTTGCACAGATCCCTCTCTCCTTGCAACAAATTGTTGCCATTGTGCAACAAAAAACTGTATTATTATTGTTTTTCTGTTATAATAAGAGCGCACCGTCTAATCAGAGACCGCCGGAATCATCCGGACGGATATCGGGAGGATGCTATGGATCAGGTACTGGCGATCAAAGAAATCCAGGAAAAGATCAGCAAAGCGCTGGAGCGGGAAGACGCGCCGGAGACTTCGGAGTGCCGCGCCCTGCTGGAGGAGATATCTTCAGATCTGGATGTTTTCCTGGCACAGGGCATCGACTTCAAGGTCGTGGTGGACCATCTGGATGACAGCGTCTTTATAACAGACAAGGACGGACTGGTTCTCTACGTGAATCCCGGCTATGAGAAGAATACGGGAATCCTCGCGGATGAAGTCATCGGACGGACCGTACAGGATATCATTGATGAAGGCAAGCTTTTCTCCGGCGGCGCGACCCTGGATGTGCTTAAAACGGGAAAACGGGCTTTCCGCCTGGCAACCACCTATAAATCCGAGACGCCCCTTGTCGGCTATGCCGTGGGCGTTCCTATTTTTGATGAGGACAATGAACTCCAGCAGGTCGTGGTCAACAGCCGGCCCATCCATACTCTGGAGAGACTGCGGGGCGATTTCGGCCGGTTCATCGATGAAGCTACAGCTGTCAGGAATGCCCAGCAGAAGGTCAAGCTCCATGAGTCCGCCGATGACCCGGTCCTTTCCGAGAGCCTGATCGGCTCCTCCGCTTCCCTGCAGGACGTGTGGAAGATGATCCAGAAGATAGCGCCTACAGACGCCAGCGTCATGATTACCGGCGAGTCCGGCGTGGGCAAGGAGATCGTCGCCGACGAGATCTATAAGATGGGTCCCAGAAAGGACAAGCCTTTCGTCAAGGTCAACTGCGCTTCCATTCCCGCCAATCTGCTGGAATCGGAACTCTTCGGTTACGAAAAAGGCGCTTTTACCGGGGCGAGCACCTCCGGAAAAAAAGGCCTCTTCGAGATGGCCAACCAGGGCACCCTGCTTCTGGATGAGATTGGGGAAATGCCGCTGGACCTGCAGGTGAAGCTGCTGCGGGCCATTCAGAATAAAGAAATCACACGGGTTGGCGGAACGAAGCCCATTCCTCTGGATATCCGGTTCATCTCCGCCACCAACGCCGATCTGAAACAGAGGATCGATGAAGGAACCTTCCGGCGGGATCTGTTCTACCGGCTCAGTGTCATTCCGATCCACATCCCTCCCCTGCGTGACCGCACCGAGGATCTGGAGGAACTGTGCGATCATTTCGTCCAGATATACGGCGATCACCACGGACACCAGGTCCAGCTGCTTCCTGTACACCTGAGCCTGATGAAGCGGTACAGCTGGCCGGGCAACATCCGGGAACTGGAGAACGTCATCGAATACCTTACCATCTGCAGTTCCGCCACGGGAACCATCGATATGGATATGCTCCAGGGGCTGCTGAACGTGGCTGAGACCGGCGATCTGAACATGAACGAGGTAACCCTTGCCGAATCTACGGAACAGCATGAAATCGCCCGGATCGAGAACGCACTGGCCAACTCGAACAATCTGCGGGAAGCCGGCAAGATCCTGGGGGTCAACGCCTCCACCGTATCCCGGAAGATCAAGCAGTACGGCATCGAATACCCAAAAGGGAAATAACAAAGAGTTACGGATACAGAAACAGGCTCTGCGGGAATCGATCCGCGCAGAGCCTGTTTTCATTACGTATTCAGTTTGGAAGGCCTGTTTCTGCCCTTCCCTTTCGGTTTAATATACGCCGTAGGGATATTCCTTGTCCGGTACGCTTCTGTCGATCCGGTCGGAGGGAACGAAGGCAACCGCTCTGACGATGGTGCCGTCGCCCATGTACCAGCGGAGCGGGAAGGCGCAGAACAGGAATCTCTGATTCTTGACCTTGTCCAGATCGCCGCCCAGGTTCTCGATACCCATGACGTTGTGCGCCATCAGGATGTCGTGGCAGGGCTCCCACTCGGGGAAATCTTCCTCGATGGGATGACCGGCGAACTCTTCATACTCCTCAACGATTCTGGGAACATAGGGTCCGGGGCCGTGCTTTCCGCCGTAGGTGTACAGGAAATGGTCGATGGCCTGCATATCGAAGCCAACGCCTCTGACCTTATGCTCGACGAACCACCAGGCTCCATCGATGGACAGGCCCGGGCTGTAGCCGAAGTAGTCCTCGTTCTCGCCCCAGCGACGGTGGGTTCCCGTGTTCAGCAGGACCCAGTCGCCTTCCTTGATTCCGCCGGGAACCTTCTTGGCCGATTCCTCGATCTCCTCAACGGTGATCAGCTCCCACTTGCCCTTGGGGATGTCCAGACAGACCGCTTCGCCGAAGTAGTTCTGGATGGGCAGTTCGTGGGTAAAGGGACTCTCCGGAATGACGTGGGACGGGGAATCCGCGTGGGTCGAGTTGTGCATATGGAAATCATTGAATGTCTGCAGCAGACGGTAATGCATAGGCATATGCTGTACCCGGTCAATGTGGAAGTCGCCGTTGGACGGCCAGAGCGGATTGCCTCTTCCAAAGGGATTGGAGAGGTCCAAAAGCTCGAACTGTCCACCCTTGAACATGTCGAAAATGCTGGCGTCATAGGGCTTCTTCCAGTCGTAAGTATGGGCGTAGTTTTCTTCACGGGTATGTCTTTCGTAAATCTCTGACATTATCGTTCTCCTTTCTGAATCACACTCTGACGATTCTGCCGGGCTTTCTCGCCGCCGCCTGGGGCAGCTCGCCGTCCCGATAGCCGAGGATGCAGTTGCCGACGCCGATGTAGTTGTCGGGCACGCCCCACTTCTGCTTCAGTTCCCTGCCGTCTTCCGTCTCGAAGGTCTCCTTCGCCCGGTGGATCCAGCAGGAATCCACATCGATGGATGCCGCCGCCAGCATCATGCTGCCGATGACCAGGCTGCCGTCTTCCACACAGGTGATCCGGTCCTTGTCAGCGAAAACGACGATGACCGTCGGCGCGCCGTAAAAGGGATCCGTGTCCGCGCCCATGACAGCCGCGTTCAGTCCGCTCATCTTGGCGATGATCTCCGGATCCTGAACGGCAACCATCATGGTCGCCTGCTCACCCATGCCGCTGGGGGCGTATTCCCCGGCCAGCAGGATGGTGTTCAGCTGATCCTCGGTGATCTGCTCATTACGATAACTTCTGATGCTCCTGCGCTGCAGGATCGTGTTCGTTACTTCATTCATAGAAAAACCCTCCTTCAGTGGTTTCCCCTTCGTTATACTCCAAGGATCTCCCTCGCCTCATCAGGCGTAGCCGGTTCCTTGCCCATTTCCTTCGCGATGCGAACGACTCTGGCGATGAACTGCTCGTTGGATTCAGCCAGGACGCCCTTGTTGTAGTAGACGTTGTCTTCCAGGCCGACGCGGACGTTTCCGCCCATGGCGATGCCGGACAGAAGAATCTCATTGGCGCCCTTCCCGATTCCGAAGGTGCTCCATGTGCAGTCTTCCGGCAGGTGGTTGACCAGGTAGACCAGGCTTTCCGTCGTCGCTTCCATTCCGCCGGGAGCGCCCAGGCAGAGCTGGAAGTGGGCCGGACCCTGAATGATACCCTTTTTCAGGTAATACTTGGCCGTATTGAGCATGCCCATGTCGAAGACCTCGATCTCCGGCTTGACATTCACTTCCTGCATGACCTCTCCGCACTTCTCCAGGAAGCCGGGTTCGTTCATGAATACGACGGTGTGCAGCCAGTTCATGGTGCCCGCGTCGAAGGAAGCCATCTCCGGCTTCAGCTCCTTGAAGGGCTTGATCCGTTCATCCCAGGAGAAACCCTGTCCGCCGGAGGAAGTCAGGTTGATGATCGCCGGGAAGTTATCCTTGCGCAGTTTGGTGACGATTTCCTCGAACCGGTCATAGCGCATGCTGGCAGTATCATCCTCGTTCCTGACGTGGATATGGACGCAGGCAGCGCCTGCTTCATAGCACTTCCATGCGGACTCGACGATCTCGTCGGGCTGCGTCGGCAGCGCCGGATTGTCCTTCTTGGTGGTGACCGCTCCGGTCAGTGCCGCAGAAATGATGATTTTATCCTTGTGATTTGATCTTCTGCTATCAAACATAGTTCTATTGCCTTTCCTCTATTCTTACGTTCCTTAAGCCATTTCGACGAGAACCGCCACACCCATGCCGCCGCCGGCGCACAGGGTCGCGATACCGTACTTCTGGTCTCTTCTCTTCAGTTCATGGACAAGGGTGACCACCAGCCGCGCGCCGGTAGCGCCCACCGGATGTCCGATGGAGATGCCGCCGCCGTTGACGTTCAGCCTGTCGATGTCGATGCCCAGATCCCTCTGGCAGGCCAGGCACTGGGCGGCGAAGGCTTCGTTCATCTCCCACAGGTCGATGTCGTCCACCGTCAGGCCGGCCTTTTCCATGACCTTGCGGGAAGCTCCGATAGGACCGAGACCCATGTAATCCGGGTCCAGACCGACGGCGCCCACGGACAGAACGCGTGCGATGATGGGAATACCCAGTTCCTTCGCCTTGTCCTCATCCATCAGAATCACGCCGGAGGCTGCGTCGTTCATGCCGGAGGAATTTCCGGCGGTGACTTTGCCGTCCTCTTTGAAGGTTGCCTTCAGCTTTGCCAGTTTTTCCAGGGAAGTGTCCCTTCTCGGGAATTCGTCCGTGTCACAGACCACGTCGCCCTTGCGGCCGTGGATGGTGACGGGAACGATCTCGTCCTTGAACTTGCCGGCGTCGATGGCCGCAACGGCCCTCTGGTGGCTCTGGAGAGCATAGGCATCCATTTCTTCTCTGGTAATGCCGTAGCGCTCGGCCACATTCTCCGCCGTGATGCCCATGGCAGGACCTACACCCAGGTTGGTGAAGGAATCCCACATGGAGTCACGCATTTCCATATGGCCGTATTTCTTGCCGTAGCGGGCATCGAATACCATATGGGGCGCCGTGCTCATGCTGTCGGCTCCGCCGGCCATGATGCAGTCCGCCTCCCCCGCCTTGATCTGATAGAATCCGAACTGGATAGAGGACAGGGACGAGGTGCAGTTTCTGTGGATGGTGATGCCGGGCACGCTTTCGGGAAGACCTGCCTTGACGGCGGCCACACGGCCCAGGTTGTTTTCTTTATACGTTCTCTGATAGTTGCAGCCCCAGATGACATCTTCGATGATCTCCGGATCGATGCCGGAACGTTTGATCAGCTCCTGCATGACGGGAATGGACAGATCCAGCGACGTGATGGTCTTATACATTCCGCCCAGTGAACCGACTGCCGTTCTGCATGCTGCTACGATTACTACATTACCAATTGGTTTATCCCTTCTGTGCTCGTCGTTATGACAAAGGCTGCCTGGAAGCAGCCTTTGTCTATGTTGAAAGTTATTGCTTACGCTTCTTCGTGGAGTACTTCGTCTTCCTTCGCATAGTCCAGATTGTACTTTCTGGTGTTCAGTACGGAGATCAGGATGAAGTTGATGATCAGCAGTCCGATGAAGACAACATACGCGCCTCTCAGGGATCCGGTGATTCTCAGAGCCATGGAGTTGACGATGTAGTTCAGCATCAGAACGATCTGCATGATCGGGAAGTAGATCGAGTACACGATGTCAAAGCTGTGACGACCGAAGACGGAAGCCGGCAGCGAGGTCATGAAGTTGGCTGCCGCACCGATGGCGACACCGACCATGGCGACGCAGATGTATCCGCCGGTCATGTTGTTGAAAGTGACGTTGACGGCAAGCGCGAGCATGTACCATACCAGGAACAGTCTGACAGCGGTTTTGACGCCCAGCTTCTGATCCAGGAATCCAAAGGCGAAGGATCCGCCGAGGCCGACCAGCGCGCAGACGGTCATCAGTGCGATGGCCTTAGGCTGTGTGAAGCCCAGCTCCATGTTTCTGGGAACCATCTGGCTCATGACGCCGGTGGTAACCATCTGGTTGATACCGATGATGATGGCGACCAGCCACATTTCCTTGGTCTTCAGCAGCTCGCCGACAGTCCATCTGGCTTCGGTATCCTGACCCATGTCAGCATATTCTCTGTCATAGACTTCCTGAGTGACGTTGTCAGGCAGCTGTCCCATTTCCTGGGGGAAGTTCTTGATGACGAAGATCGCGACGATAGCGACGCAGATCGCGGCAATACCGGTGATGGTCATGCCCTTGCCCATGCCATATGCTCCGATCAGAGCAGCGATGAGCGGTACATACAGAGCGGAGCCCAGGTTGTGGCCCATGGTGGTGAAGCCGTTGGCCAGTCCCTTTTTCTTCGGCATCCACTGAGTGACCAGGTTTCCGCCGCCCAGGTAGGCCGCCGCGTTGATGAAGATGGTGACCAGGGTCAGGCCGGCGAAGTAGGTGCCCAGCGTGGTGGAGTGCGCATAGAAGATGTAGGATAAGCCGGACAGGGCCAGACAGACGATGGACAGCCACTTGGCGCCGATCTTGGTCAGGATACGGCCGATGACGAAGTACGCAACGACGCCGATGAATCCGGCCCACATGGCCAGCTCAAGAAGCTTCGCGTGGAGCAGCGTCGGATCGGTATAACCCAGCTCCTTATAGTGCATGTTTACGAATACATCGATGACGATGTTCTGTCCGTCGATCGAGAAACCGATCAGGAACCAGAACATGATCATGCTGTAAAAGATGATGATCCAGCCTTTACCAAAATTCAGTTTGGTATTTTCGGACTGGAGTTTCTGTCCGTTCTGTGACATGTTTTTTCTCCTTACTGTGAATGATAGTGATTGATTATTTTCCAAAGGCTTCATCCGTTGCCTTTTTGATCATCTCGTCCCAGGTCTCGAATTCCGTGCTCTCCTTGACGAAGTTGTCGAAGACAGTCTGGGAGTAGATCATCTGATCCGCCTCCCAGTTGGCCATGACTGCGCTGGAATACTTGAATGCTTCGAAATTCTCAAAGGTGGTATGAGCCTTCATGAACTCATCGGTAAAGATTCTGTTCATGAGATCCCGGATTTCCGGCGTGATGGGAACCGCTACGTAATCGTCCATCTTACTTCGCGTCCGGGTGTTCTTTGAAGTATTCTTCCGCCTTGGCAAAGACGTAATCGTGCCATACCTGCGCGTCTCTCGCCATGCAGGGACGGATGATCTCGTCTTCCTGATCGCCCATGCCGTTGATGACTTCCTTTCTCTGAATGGTCAGATACAGGGCCGGCTCATTCGGCGGGCATCCCAGGATCCAGTAGGCGTTGGGATGATCCTTCAGATACTTCTTCGTGCAGTTGCCGTGGAGGAAGATCTTCTCATCGGGGATGTCCTTGGGGATTTCATTCTTCGGTCCGATGACGACGGTCGACCCGGCGTTCTTGTCATACTCGCCGACGGCCTTCAGCTCTTCCATGTTGATGGCCAGCAGCGCCTGGCAGCTGGAGCATCCGCCCTCGCAGCGGACATCGTACTCGGGCCATCTGGTGCTCATGTCGCCGATGTAGGGGATCCACATCTGCTTGAAGCACTCTTCCACTGTGTTGCCGATGACCTCGATGTCATCCAGATCGTACTTGCCCAGGCCGACTTCCTTGGCGACTCTGAAGTAGTCCACGGAAGACGTGTCAATGCCGGTAACTTCGCAGGCGATCCGGTCGATGGCGACGGGGTCCTTGGAACCCAGAACCATGTTGGATTCAATGGGCACGGGCATGTGCGGGGAATATCCGGAAGCCGCTCTCATGGCGTCCATGATGTTCAGGTCGGCCCTGCAGACGGACCATACGTCCATCATGGCCATGGTCAGGTTCAGCTGGTGCATCTGCATGTGAACCTTATCCTGCACAACACCCTTGATGTTCTTCAGCGCGCCGGAGAATACCATGCTGGCGTGAGCCTTCAGGATCGGCAGATTGATCAGATGCTCCGCTTCCATGAGTCTCTTCGGCAGTTTGACGTGGGAAATGTTGGAACGGAAATCTCTTACCGCAACATTGACCAGGTCCTTGTCTCTCTTGATATCGTAGGTTTCTACGCCTTCTTCGTCAGCGACAGCCTGGATTCCGCTTACCTTGAAGCATTCGATGGTGTCGCAGCCGATGGCGGCAGCTTCAGCGATAACGATTTCCTTCGGGTTAGCCTTCTTGACTTCCCGGATGACAGCCCTGACGACTTCCGGATTCGTGCATACGGACGTTTCCGGCGGTTCAGCATGACCTGCATTGGGCTTGATCATGACCGTGGTTCCTTCACGGATCAAGTTCTTCACTCCGCCCAGGAGGTCAAATACCTTCGTCACATTGGCCTGTACATCTTCACCCTTCACGAGTGCTACCTGTGATTTTGCCATACTCTCTCCTTGTGCCATAACGGCATCTCGCGTAAAATAACTGTTCATTTTCAACGTCCCTAATGAAAAGCAAGAGGCGTGCCAACTTAATATTCCTTAATATTTAATGTAAATTAGGCTGAAAAGGCAATCCCTCCCCTGCTCCCCCGCCTCTGGGGCCGAAAATGTTGCAAGGATAAAAAAACCTGTTGCACGGATGCAACAGGTTGATGCAACAGGGGAATGGAATCAGTAAGCCTGATCCAGAATGGCCAGGATGTCCTCCCGGGTGATTCCCTGGCGGGGATTGAATCCGAGAACCGGCTCGTTGAGCACGTCCCCGGCAAGCATGTCGAAGTCATCCCGTGAAATGCCCTGCTCCTGCAGGGTCTGGATGCCCAGCTTTTTAGTCAGCTCCAGGAGGGCGTCGGCCAGCAGATACTTATCCTTTTCCTGATCGCCGGAAAGAGGCAGACCGATGGCGCCGGCCAGATCCGCCATCTTCTCGGGACAGTTTTCCGCGTTGTAGCGCATGACATAAGGCAGCACGCAGGCATTGGCCATGCCGTGGGGCAGCCCGAAGTGGGCGCTCAGGGTATGGGCGATGCCGTGGACCAGGCCCAGATTGGCGTTGGAGAAACTGAATCCGGTGATGATGCAGCCCAGCATCATCTGCTCCCGGGCGTCCATGTCGTCCCCGTTCTCGCAGACTTTAGGCAGATTCTCATATAAGATGGAAAGGCCCTTCAGGGCGTTGTATTCCGTCAGAGGAGTAGCCATATTGGAGATATAGCTTTCCACCGCGTGGGTGATGGCGTCCATGCCCGTTGCCGCCGTCACGCTCCGGGGAACGGTGCGGGTCAGTTCCGGGTCCGCGATCACGTCGGACGCGGTGATCTTATCGTCGATTACTACATACTTGATGACCTTTTCCGTATCGATGAGGGCGCTCACGTTGGTGATCTCGCTGGATGTGCCCGCCGTCGTGGGTATGGCTACCAGAGGAAGGCAGGCATTCTTCACCATGTTGATGCCGCCGTAGGCGCCGATAGGGCCCGGATTGGTCATCAGTACGTTGACCGCCTTGGCCAGGTCGATGCTGGACCCGCCGCCAACGGCCACAAATCCGTCAACCTTAGCCTCCAGGGCCATCTTTGCCGCTTCCTCCACCACCTCATTAGTGGGATTGGGAATAACGCCGTCGAATATCACATAGGAAACGCCGGTTTTCTCAATCTGGGCGATGACCTTGTCGGCGATTCCCGCCGCCTTGACGCCGCCGTCATAGACCAGCATCAGGGACTTCATCCCGTGCTTTCCGATGACGCCCGGCAGATCCTCCAGTGCGCCCCGGCCGAAATCAATGCTGCTGCTGACGAAAAAATGAATGCTCATGTCTTTCCTCCTGTGGTTACGGTGCGGTTCAGCCCGGCAACCGGGCTTTCTGTGACAGGGATAATAAGCAAGACCTGTGCCATGAGCCCATCAGATGAGGCCAGGTCCTCCCTGCCGGTCCAGCCAGCCCTGAAGGATCAGTACGGCAGCTTGCTTGTCAATAACTTTTTTACGTTTACTTCTTCGCACATCCCCTTCGATGAGGACCTTCTCCGCCTGGGCTGTGGTCAGACGCTCATCCCAGTATTCCACGGCCACGTCGGCCATGCCGGTGCTGCGCATCTTGTTCTCCAGCATAGTTCGAAACTCCCTCACCTTCTCCGTCTGGGGGCTGTCCGTGCCATCCAATTTCATGGGAAGGCCGACAACGACCGTATCGCAGCCGTATTCCCGGATGAGATCCATCACTTTACCCGTATCTTTGCGGATGCCCACCCGTTCGATGGTGGTCACGCCCTGCGCCGTCAGGCCCAGGGGATCGCTGACCGCCACGCCTACGGTCTTGTCCCCTACATCCAGTCCAATTGCCCGCATGCTTATCCTCCATCCTCCGCGCCGTTGCCTTTGGGGCACTGCGGAAAACAAAAAACGGCGTAGCCGCATACCCTGCGGCTATGCCGATTTCCTTACGCTCAGCGTTTATTTCTTCAGGTACGCCTTGATCAGTTCCTCCACCAGGTCATCCCGCTCGATCCGTCCCATGACGTTTCTGGCGTTGTTGTGACTGGTGATGTATGAGGGATCACCGGACAGGATAAATCCCACCATCTGATCGATGGCGTTGTACCCTCTCTCTTCCAGGGCGTTGTAGACCAGGTTCAGAACCTCTTCAATGGTCTTCTGCTCTACCCTGTCGATATCGTACATTCTCGTCTGTCTGTCCATGAAATAACCTCCAATACTTATTCTGCGTAGTCAGTATAACACCATCCACCGACAAAACCAAGAGGATTACGAAAATTCTTCCATATTTTTGCAAAGGATTTCTTCCGCCTTGGCAAAGGCAACGTCGACTTTGGAGGGATCCTTGGCTCCCGCCATAGCCATATTTGCCTTTCCGCCGCCGCCTCCGCCGGCCGCCTTGGCTACTTCCTTGATCATCCTGCCGGCGTGGACGCCCTTCTCCGTCAGATCGTCACTGACGGAGATCATGAAGGTGACCTTATTCTTGAGCACGGCCGCGAAGACCATGACGATGTTCTTCTCCCTGGAACGGACACTGTCCGCCATGGTGCGCAGGTCCTCGATGTTCAGGTCGTTGAACCGGTGGCAGACCAGGCGGGCGCCGCCCACATCCTTCGCTTCCTGCAGAATGGAATCCAGTCCGCTGCTCATCTTCGCCTGCTTCTGGGATTCCAGCTCCTTCCGCAGGCTCTTGATCTCCTTCACCAGGGTCTGGGCCCGGTCGCGGACCGTTTCCCGGTTGGCTTTCATCGTTTCGGTGAGATCGTTGAGCATGGTCTCGTTCCGCCGGTAGTGGTCCAGGATCCCCAGGCCGGTGATGGCCTCGATCCGGCGCACGCCGGAGGCCACGCCCGATTCACTCAGGATCCGGAAAGCGCCGATCTGTCCCGTGTTCTTCACGTGGGTTCCGCCGCAGAGTTCTTTGCTGTAGTCGCCGACGCTGACTACCCTGACCTGATCGCCGTACTTCTCGCCGAAGAGGGCCATGGCCCCCGTCTGGAAGGCTTCCTTGGCGCTCATGATCTGGGTGTTGACGTCGATGAAGTGGCCGATCTTGTCGTTGACCATTTCCTCGACCTGTTTGATCTCATTGGCCGTCATCCCCTCGTAGTGGCTGAAGTCGAAGCGGAGGCCGTCGGGGGTGACCGAAGATCCCGCCTGCTTCACGTGTTCGCCCAGGGTTTCCTGAAGGGCCTTATGCAGCAGATGGGTAGCCGTATGGTTGGCCGCCGTCCGGTTTCTGGGTATTTCGTTATATCCGGCCAGTATTCCTTCACCGGTCCGCAGGGTGCCGCTGCGCATCCGGATATGATGCACGTAGACCTTCTGGTACTTTTCCACGTGATCGACAAAGGCGCTGCCGTTGTCGTTATAGATCATGCCCGTGTCGCTGCACTGGCCGCCGCTTTCCGCGTAGAAGGGCGTCCTGTCCAGGATGACCAGGGCTTCCTGCCCCTCTCTGGCTTCATCCACAGGCTCCTGATCGATGAGCATGGCCCGGATATTGCACCGGCAGCCCACCATATCATAGCCCACAAACTCCGTCTCCCCTTCGAAGACGAAATCCGCCGCGGCTTCTTCCCAGCCTGCGCCTTCCATCTCCTGCTGTTTCTGGGAGCGGGCCTTCTGCTCTTCCATGGCCTTGTTGAAGCCGTCCAGATCCACCTCGTAGCCGGATTCGGCCAGAATTTCCCTGGTCATGTCGATGGGGAATCCGTAGGTGTCATGGAGCTTGAAGGCCTTGTCGCCGTCAAGGACGGTAGACCCATTGGCCTGCATCTCGCCCATGTACTGGCCGATGATGCTCATGCCCTGGTCGATGGTCTCGGCGAAGCGGTCCTCCTCGGCGAAGATGACCTTGCGGATGAAGGTACGCATCTTTTCCAGCTCCGGATAGGCGGTGCCGGAAATGTCGACGACCTTTTCACTGAGGGCGGCCAGGAAGGAGCCCTCGATACCCAGGACCTGTCCGTGGAGGGCAGCCCGCCGGATGAGCCGGCGCAGCACGTATTCCCTGCCCTCATTGCCCGGCAGGACGCCGTCGCTGATGAGGAATACCATGGACCGGATATGGTCGGTGATGATGCGGATGGATGCGTCGGTGGGCGCGTTGCCGTTTTCGTAGCGGACGCCGCTGACCCGGACGACCTCTTTCAGGATGTACTGGATGGTATCCACATCGAAGATGGAGCTGGTGTCCTGCATGATGCAGGCCAGCCGCTCCAGGCCAAGGCCCGTGTCGATATTGGGATGGGGCAGATCCGTATAGGTTCCGTCCTCCTCCTTGTTGAACTGGGTGAAGACCAGATTCCAGAATTCCACGTAACGGTCGCAGTCGCAGCCCGGCCTGCAGTCAGGGCTGCCGCAGCCGTGCTCTTCGCCCCGGTCGAAATACAGCTCCGAACAGGGTCCGCAGGGGCCGCCGGTGCCGATCTCCCAGAAGTTGTCCCCCTTGCCCAGGCGGACGATCTTCTCGTCGGGAATGCCGATGATATCGTGCCAGATGCCGTATGCCTCTTCATCCTCTTCGTATATGGTGACCCAGAGTTTCTCCGGGGGCATCTTCAACACGTTGGTGGAAAAATCCCAGCTCCACCGGATGGCATCCAGCTTGAAATAATCGCCGAAAGAGAAGTTCCCTAGCATCTCAAAGAAGGTGCCGTGGCGGTCCGTGAACCCCACGTTGTCGATGTCACCGGTGCGTATGCACTTCTGGCATGTGGTCATCCTCTTTGACGGAGGCGTCTCCAGACCGGCGAAATAGGGCTTTAAGGGGGCCATTCCCGCGTTGATGAGCAACAGGCTCTTGTCGTTCTGCGGGATCAGGGAATAACTGGCTCTCCGGTAATGATCCTGCCCTTCAAAATAACTGAGGAACATCTCCCTCAATCTGTTCAGTCCGATTTTTTCCATAACAAAAATGCCTCCTGTTGAGTATACATGGGTTAGTATATCACCATTCCGGCATTCTTGTCTATCTTATTCTCTCTTCTGTCTGTGAACCCTGCGATCTCGCGCCGGCATCTACCGTTTCCGCCGGGGCATGGTGTGCAGGGATTCCCCGGTCACATCCTCCAGGGCCTCGGCGATCCCCTCGTTATAGGTGGGATGGGCGCGCACGCCCCGCAGAAGATCGGGAACGGTCAGCCCGTTGGCCATAGCCGTGGTGAATTCGCCGATCATGTCCGTGGCCCTGGCGCACATCATCTGGGCACCCAGGATCCGCAGGTCGGAAGCGTCGGCCACGACCTTGATGAATCCCCTCTCCTCTCTGGTGATGAGGGACTTGCCGTTGGCGCTCATGATGTGTTTGCCCGCCAGGACGTCGATACCCTGCTCCTTCGCCGTCCCTTCCGTGATTCCCACGGAGGCGATCTCCGGATCCGTATAGACGCAGCCGGGGATCAGGGACAGATCCTGGGCTTGCTCCTCCCCGGTGATGGTTTCGATGACACGGATGCCATGGGCGGAGGCCGCGTGGGCCAGCTGAATGCCCCCGGTGGCATCGCCGATGGCCCATACGCCGGGAATGGACGTGCGGAACTCCTCATCCACGGCGATGAAGCGGCCGTTCATCTCCGGAGCGGCGCCTTCGGCGAAGAGGCCGTCCAGATTTGGCGTGCGGCCGGCAGCGCACAGCAGGAACTCCCCTTCCGCCGCCTGTTCCTTGTCCTTCTCCGTGTAAAGGCAACGGACTCCTTCTCCATCCTCGGTCCGGGCGGCCTCTGCGGACTGGACCATAGCCCCGGTGTGGATGTCCACGCCCCGCTTTTTGAGGATCATCTTCAGGTTCTGGGAGATCTCCTTATCGAAATTATCCAGGATCTTCGGCAGGGCCTCCAGTATGGTCACCCTGGTGCCCAGGGCGGAAAAGACTGTGGCGAATTCCACGCCGATGACGCCGCCGCCGATGATCACCAGGCTCTTTGGCGCGCGGTCCAGGGCGAACAGGCCGTCGCTGTCCAGCACCTGAGGCAGGTCCATGCCGGGAACGGGCAGGACAGCCGGCTTGGATCCCGTGGCCAGGATCACGTTCTGAGCGGTCAGAATCGTTTCTGAGGGATTTTCCCCCTCATTGGCAAACAAGGACACATTTACCCGGTTTTCGCCCTTCTCAGGGGAAATCAGCTGGCCGAAGCCATTGATGAGGGTGACGCCGTTGCCTTTGAGCAGCTGTTCCACACCCTGCACCAGGGTCTCCATGGTCTCCTGCTTGTAGGACAGGATCTCCCCGTAGTCGAAGGCGACGCCCTGGGTATGGATGCCGAAGGCGGCGCCCTCCAGGGACTGCCGGTAGACTTCGGCGGCATGGATCATTGCCTTTGCGGGTATGCACCCCCGGTTCAGGCAGGTCCCCCCTGCCCGCCGGGATTCGATGACCGCCGTGTCCAGTCCGGCCTTGGCCGCCTTGATGGCTGCCACGTATCCGCCGGGGCCGGCGCCGATGATGATCAGATCGTAGTTCGTTTTCATGGTATTCTCCTATAGCACAGGGACCGCTGACGCGGTCCCGTTGATCTTATGCTTCCTCGCGGGTGTATCTCAGCACCGGATGCCTGGCGGCTCCAACCTCATCCAGCCGTCTCACCGGGGTGGTGACCGGCGCCTGATGGAGGGCCTCCGGATCGGTATGGGCCAGCTGGTGAAGGTCGCGCAGCACGCCGATGGCCCAGTCCAGGGTCTCCCGGGACTCGGTTTCCGTCGGCTCCACCATGAGGGCCTCGTGGACCGTCAGGGGGAAGTACATGGTCGGCGGATGAATGCCGTGGTCCAGAAGGCCCTTGGCGATGTCCATGGCGGACACGCCGGTCTCCTTCAGGAGCCGGGACAGATCCATGACGAACTCATGCATGCAGACCTTCGTATCGAAGGCAATGTCGTAGAGATCCCGCAGCTTCGCCATCATGTAGTTGGCGTTGAGCACCGCGTTCTGGCTGGCGGAGAGGATGCCCTCCGCCCCCAGGGTCTTGATGTAGGTCAGGGCTTTCACGGCCACCAGGAAGTTGCCGTAGAAGTCCTTCATCTCGCCCAGGCTTTGGGCCGGTTTGGCCAGAGTCAGGACACCGTCCTTCTCTTCTACGGTCTTTCCGGGAAGGAAAGGCGCCAGATGGGCCCGGCAGCCTACGGGACCGGCTCCCGGTCCGCCTCCGCCGTGAGGCGTAGAGAAGGTCTTGTGCAGATTCAGATGGACGCAGTCGAATCCCATGTCCGCCGGCCGGGCGATGCCCATGACCGCGTTGAGATTGGCCCCGTCGTAGTAAACCTGTCCGCCGCAGTCGTGGATGATCCGGGTGATCTCCAGGATGTTGGGATCGAAGAGACCCGCCGTATTGGGATTGGTGAGCATGAGGCCGGCGATCTCCTGCCCCTCCTCACTCTCACAGAGCTCCCGCAGCTTGGCTACATCCACGCAGCCGGATTCGTCGGAATCCACATTGATTACGGACATGCCCGCCATGACCGCGCTGGCCGGATTGGTTCCGTGGGCGGAGTCGGGCACGATGATCTTCGTCCGCTGGGTCTGGCCGTTGGCCTGATGGTATGCCATGATAAGCAGCAGGCCGGTGAATTCCCCGTGGGCGCCAGCCGCCGGCTGGAAGGTGAAGGCCTCCATACCCGTAATGGCGGAGAGGGCCTCTCCCGTCTCCTTCAGCACCTGCAGGCAT
This sequence comes from Bacillota bacterium, assembly GCA_017433375.1. Classification (GTDB taxonomy): domain Bacteria; phylum Bacillota; class Clostridia; order Peptostreptococcales; family Anaerovoracaceae; genus Lentihominibacter. The sequence goes on along the minus strand of JAFRHG010000021.1, from coordinate 26,915 downwards.
CCCTGGACCGTGGATTCAGGCTGAAGCGGATGCACGCCGGTGAATCCGGGCAGCGCCGCCGTCTTCTCATTGATCCGGGGGTTGTATTTCATGGTACAGGATCCCAGGGGATAGAATCCGTCGTTGACGCCGTGGGCCTTGTGGGCCAGTTCCGTATAATGGCGGGACAGATCCACCTCGGATACCTGGGGCAGTCCGGGGGCTTCCGCGCGCAGATCCTTTTCCGGAAGCGGATGGTCCGGTACGTCACAGGCAGGCAGCAGGCTGCTTCCCCGTCCCTGACGGCTCTTTTCATAGATCAGCATCAGACCACCTCCTTCAGGATCGAAACGGCTTCGTCCATATCTTTCCGGCTGTTCATTTCCGTACAGCACCAGAGTATCCGGTGTTCGTCCAAAGGCAGACCGCCCAGGATGCCCGCTTCTTCCAGGGCCGCAAGAATGTCGGCCGCCGGTTTGGCGGAGCTGGTCACGAACTCGTGGAAGAATTCGCCCTGTTCCACGGTGAAGCCGATCTCTTCCAGCTTCTCCGCGAAGTAGTGGGCCTTGGCCGTGCACTGCCGGGCCGCTTCCGCCAGTCCCTCAGGACCCATGGCCGCCAGGTAAACACCTACCGCCAGAGCGCAGAGGGCCTGGTTGGAGCAGATGTTGCTGGAGGCCTTCTCCCGGCGGATGTGCTGTTCCCTGGCCTGCAGGGTCAGCACGTAGCCCCTCTTCCCTTCCGCGTCCATCGTCTGTCCGACGATGCGCCCGGGAAGCTTTCTCTTCATGGCGTCGGTGCTGGCCATGAATCCCAGATAGGGGCCGCCGAAAGCCAGGGGCAGTCCCAACGGCTGTCCGTCGCCAACGGCCACGTCCGCACCGTATTCCGCCGGGGTCTTTAAGATACCCAGGGAAAGAGGATTGACGCCCAGGATGTATTTCGCCTTGGTTTCATGGATGATCTCTCCGGCCCGCGCCGCATCCTCCAGCCTGCCGTAATAATTGGGATGCTGCAGGTAGACGCAGGCGGTCTCCTCATCGATCATGGAGGCCAGGGCATCCAGATCCGTCAGGCCGTCCTTTTCCGGGATGACCGCAAGCTCCATGCCGCTGCCGAAGCAGTAGGTCCGGATGGTCTCTAAAACACCCGGCTGCACTGCCGCGGAAACCAGAGCTTTGTTGCGTTTTCTTTCCCGGCACATGGCCAGGGCTTCCGCCGCCGCCGTGGCGCCGTCATAGACGGAAGCGTTGGACACATCCATGCCCGTCAGCTCGCAGATCCCCGTCTGGTATTCGAAGATGGACTGGAGCACGCCCTGGCTGATCTCCGCCTGGTAAGGGGTGTAGGCGGTCTGCAGGGTCTCGTTGGACAGCACGTGTCCCACCATGGCGGGAATATAGTGATGGTAGGCGCCGGCGCCCCGGAAGATGCTCCGGAAAACCCGGTTCTTCCCCGCTATGTCCTCCATCTCGGCAAGGACCTCCATCTCCGACCTGCCCTCAGGCAGATCCAGGGGCCCTTGGTATTTGACTTCCTCAGGAATGTGGGCGAACAGATCCTCCATGGAAGAAAGGCCCATCTCCTTCAGCATGTCCTGCTGCTGAGGAAGGGTGTTCGGTACATAGGTTCCCATAGATCCTTACTCCTGTTCGTTTTCCACGTAGGCTTCGTATTCCTCCGCCGTCATGAACTCCGTGTGGTCCGTCACATTGTCCACCCGAATGAACCAGGCGTCATAGGCGGATTCGTTGATCATCTCCGGCGAGTCCAGCAGTTCCTCGTTGACCTCGCTGACTACTCCGGTGACCGGGGAGTAGATGTCGGAAACGGCTTTGACCGACTCCACATCGGCGAAGACGGCTTCCGCCTCCACTTCATCGCCCTCTTCCGGCAGATTGACGAAGACCAGGTCGCCCAGCGCGTCCTGCGCGTAATCGGTGATGCCGATGGTCGCCGTGTCCTCTTCGAGTTTTACCCATTCATGAGACTTGGTGTAGGAAAGATCTGTTCTGAATTCCATTGTGATTCTCCTTTAACGTTATGGCGGTTAATGGTTAACGGTTTATGCAAAGGCAACTCTGCCTTTGTGTTTGACTATTTCTTATAAAATGGCATGGGAACGACTTCCGTCTCCACCTGGCGCCCCCGGACATCGACGATGAGCTTTGTGCCGGTTTCCGCGAACTTCTTCGGCACCCGGGCCATGGCGATGGGCCGGTCGTTGCTGGGCACCTTGGTGCCGGAGGTGGACTCGCCGATAAGGTTGCCTTCCGTATCGTAGACATCCTGGTGCTCCCGGACGATGCCCCGGCCGGTGACCGCCAGGCCAACCCGTACCACATCGGGATCGCCGGCATCTTCCATTGGCTTTTTGCCGATGAACTCGTCCTTCTTCATCTTGACGGCGAAGCCGAGGCCCGCGGAGAGCGGTGAAATCTCGTCATTCATCTCATGGCCATAGAGGGGCATGCCCGCTTCCATCCGCAGGGTGTCTCTGGCGCCCAATCCGCAGGGGATCAGACCGAACTCCTCCCCCGCTTCCAGGAGAGCGTCCCACATCTTCTCCGCCCTTGCCGCCGGGAGGTAGATCTCCACGCCGGATTCGCCGGTGTAGCCGGTATTGGAAACGATGCAGGGTATTCCCGCCACTTCCGAAGCCATCTTCGCGTGATAGTACTTTGTGGGAAGATCCTCCGGTTTGGCCAGTTTGGCGATGACGTCCTTCGCCCTGGGGCCCTGGACGGCGATCTGGGCGTACTGGTCGGACACATCGGTGAAGGTGACATCACCCTGCTGGTGGTCCGCCATCCAGCGGAAGTCTTTGTCCTTATTGGCCGCGTTGACGACGATGAAGTACTTCCCTTCGCTGATCTTGTAGACGATCAGGTCGTCCACCGTACCGCCCTGTTCATTGCACATGGGGCTGTAGCGGGCCTGATCATCCACCATGCTGGTGAAATCGTTGGTCATCAGATGGTTCAGGTTGGCCAGGGCATCCGGGCCCTCACAGAGGATTTCCCCCATGTGGGAGACATCGAACATGCCGGCAGCCGTTCGTACCGCCATGTGCTCCTTGTTCACGCCGGTGCCGTACTGCACCGGAAGGACATAGCCGGCGAAGGGAACCATCTTGCCCCCCGCCTTCAGATGGGCTTCATAAAGTGGTGTTTTTCGTTCCATGGTTAAATCTCCTTTGCAACAATAACACTTTATCACCAGGAAGTGTCCGGGTCAACGGACAACCTTGCGAAGTTGCAATTATTCTTCTGCGGTGACCAAAAATCGGGTCTGTTCCCGGGGCAGCCGCAGGGTTATTTGATCTTCCGGGCCTCGATGTAGTACCGCTTGTCGGCGGCGTGGCCCATGGAGAAGGTCTTTCTGGGCAGGGGTCCGTCGGCGACGATGGACCTGAACAGGTCGTTTTTGTCCATGGCCGGCAGCAGGAAGGCGATGCATCCTTCTTTTCTGCCCAGCTCGATGGTGATGTCGTCCCCGTGGACGTAGTCGATCCGACCGCCCTTTTCCTTCAGGTACCTGTCCAGGAAACTCTGCAGGGTGCCTACTTCCAGCTGGGCTTTGGGATTGGGGATGATCAGAAGCCCCTCTTCCTTCGCCCAGGCGTAACGGATGACGTGGGCGCCTTCCGGAACCGCGGCGTTGAGATCCGTCGTCTGAATCGTGCCCGGGTATGCCGCCTTCAGCTCCGCCAGGATGTCCTCCGGATCGATGTCGAAGAGGACCCGGTGAATGGGCTCGAATTCCAGAGCGTCATCGTAAAGATTGACGATCTCCACCAGGGCGTAGCGGGAAAGCTCAGAAGAGGCGAGGCCCTTGGCCTTTTCTTCCTCGTAGTGGGCCTTGGCGGAAGCCAGGGAATGGTTGCCGTCGCCCACGGCGAAGAGCAGCGGAGATTCCGCCAGGACTTCCAGGGCTTTCTGGGCGGCGTCCATCTGATCCTTGGTCAGCAGGCAGCCTCTCGCGTGGCCGCCCCCTTCCATGAGATCGAAGTCGTAGACCACCTCATCGCAGGCGGCCAGGGGACCGATCAGAGTGTTGCCCGGATCGTCCACCAGCAGCATGATGTGGGGCAGCTCCAGAGCAGCGTCTCTTCTCACCGCCTGGCGTGGCGGGATCCGGTCCAGGACCGTTCCTTCCGTGGCCCTCACCAGGGCCGTGCTGTCGGGAGAATAATCGTATTCCTCCAGGTCGATCTTGCCGATGAGACCCCTGCGGATCCGGCCGTCGCTCTGCACCCGCTCCAGATAGATCATGGCATCCGGGTATTCCCTGAAGATCCCTCTGTCCAGATACTCCCGCATAGTAGCATTGATCCTGGCGATGTGCTCCTGGGTGTGTCCGTCGGACAGCTGGGCTTCCGGCAGGATGATGCGGAAGGTGGACGGGTTGTCCCCCACGGTCTCCTTCACCCGTTCCCAGTATTCCGGCTGGGAAGTGAACTGATCGCAGGCCACCACGGCCCAGGTCTCAAAGTGCCCGTCTGCCGGGAGAAGAATATCCGCTGCTGAAAAACCTGTTTTGCTCATAATGTCACGCTTCCTTTCTGTTGTTTTGTATCTGTTCCGGCGCCTTTGGAAATAGCAGCCGATCGATTTACCACATGATGATCGCCCGCACCGGGCAGACCGGGGCGCAGTAGCCGCAGGTCAGGCAGATCTGATGGTCCACGTCGGCCAGCCCCTGGTCATTGCGGAAGATGGCCTTGTTGGGGCAGCGGTCGATGCAGGCACCGCAGCCTTCGCAGTCACCCTGATCGATGTGGATCCTTTTTTTGCTGATGTCCGGGACGTATTCCGCCGGCAGGGTCCCTTCCGCGTATTCGCAGAGCCGGTCGATCTCTTCGGTGCTGCCCATGCCCACCATGATGGAGTGGACACCGATCTCCCGGACGTAATCCAGGGCCTTCCGGTAGTTCCCCGAAAGGTTGCCTCCTCCGAAGGCCTTCATGGCGTAGACGCCCTTTCCCCTGGCCAGGCAGAGACGGATGGCATCGGCCATATCCTCCGCCCTTCCCGGACCCGCGCCTTCCCGGATACCCAGGCCGGCGTAATTGATCAGGGGAAATATGATGTCGCATTCGGGCACATCCGCCAGGCGGCGGACCACATCGATGTGATGGGTGGACACGCCGACGGCGCCGATGATTCCCTTCGCCTTATAATCCAGAAGGCACTGCCAGGCCCCTGCCCTGTTCTCCCAGTCCGGATCATGCCGGACCTCGTGGAGCTTGAAGATATCCACGTAGTCAAGATCCAGGGCTTCCAGGCATTCCCCGATGGCCTTCTCCATGGCCTCGTAGGATTCGTCCAGGCATTTGCTGGCGATGACCGGCCGGTCGGGATTGCCTTTGCTCATGTCCAGACCCCGGAAGGCCTCCCGCATATAGAGGTAGGTCTCGTAGTACTGGGCGGTGTCAAAAAAACGAATTCCCCTGTCGTAAGCATAGCGTACGATCCGTGCGCCCTCCTCCAGGGGTAAATCAAGCTGCGTACCCCCGATGGTCAGTACGCCCAGGCCAACGGGGGTAACGGAAATATTTGATTGTCCGAGTGTGATGCTGCGCATGACGCTCTCCTTCGTGCACTAACGGTTCTTCCACACGGCCTTTCTCTTCTCCAGGAAGGCGGCTGTGCCCTCCTTCATATCCTCCGAAGCGAAGGGAATGCCGAAGGCGTTGACCTCATAGGCGGAGGCCGTCTTCATGTCCGCATCGTAGCCGTTGTTGATCACGTCCTTGGCGATGGAAACGGCGATGGGCGCCTTGGAAGCGATGGTAGCGGCGACCTTTTCCGCCTCAGCCATCAGTTCCTCCGGCTCAGTCAGTTTTTCCACCAGGCCGATCCGCAGGGCTTCCTCCGCGTTGATCATATCCGCGGTCATGATCAGATACTTGGCCATGCCCTTGCCCACCAGACGGGACAGACGCAGGTTGCCGCCGAATCCGGGAATCAGGCCCAGGCCCACTTCCGGCTGGCCGAATTTCGCCTTCGCCGACGCGATGCGGATGTCGCAGGACATCGCCAACTCGCATCCTCCGCCCAGGGCGAAACCGTTCACCGCGGCGATGACCGGTTTGTTCACGTTCTCGATCCGGTTCATGGTCCGGTGTCCCCTCTCCGAGAAGAGCCTGGCCTCCACGCTGTTCAGCCTGGACATCTCCCCGATGTCGGCACCGGCTACAAAGGCCTTGCCTTCGCCGGTAAGGATCGCCGCCAGGACATTCTCATCCTCGCTGATCTTTCCAAACACATCGTAGAGCTCATCCAGCACCTGGCTGGTGAGGGCGTTCATGGCCTGGGGCCGGTTGACGGTGACGATAGCGATGTTGTCTTTGGTTTCGTACTTGATGGTTTCGTAATCTGCCATGGTAATTCCTTTCTTTGATGGTATTGATCTTTGTTGCTGTTGTATGGCTGACCTCTATCTGGTCTTTTTGGACTTCTTCTTGGACCAGGCGGAGCTGTGCTCGACGCCCCTGTCATCGATGTAGATGGTCCGGACCTGCACATAGTAGGTCTTCTTTTTCTTCAGTTTCTTTATCTTTTTCGATGTTTTGGCGAAGCCCTTCACGGTCACCGTCTTCGCATTCTTCATGTTGCGCTTCAGGCTGTAGCGGATCTGGTAACCGGTGACATGCTTGCCCTCCACGATCTGCCTGGACTTCTTCCACTTCACGGTCAGGGACTTATTGCCTTTTTTGATGCTGGTGATCTTCGTCGCCTTCAGCTTGATCTGGGAACCCCCTCCCGACGGGTCAGGAGCAGCGGTGGGCGCCGTTGTCGTGGTCGTTGCGCTCGTGGGCTGAGGATCGGTCGTCCGGGGGACCGGCGGCTCTGTTGTCGTGGGTTTCGGATCGTCTATAGCATTGGCCAGACCTTTGATGCGGTAGCAGACGTCGTAAGATTCCATGTCTTCCCAGCCGCCCTTTGGATCCCAGCCGTAGCTCTGTCCTTCTTCTATGGATGCCGAATACTTGGCACCTGTACTTTCTACGCCGAAATAGGTCTCATCGTTCTCTGCGGTGACCACAATGGAATAGGTGTCGTTCTGTTCAATCTCTACATAAGGTAACTCCTGATCCAGCTGGAACGTCTTGTACCCCGGCGTATGCGTGGTAACCTTCATAAATGATGCTAATTCTCCGCTGGTCGGAAGGTCCGGATCCGTCAGGGATGTGTAGATCTTCACATCGTAGTCTGTCGGTCCGTCATTGTACTCGGTAAAGCCAATGGCGTCCAAGCGGATCTTCTCACCGGTCGTATTGGTGAATACATTCGCCGCGATATCTCCTTTGCTCAGGTTGTAGTTGTCGTTGTTGGCGTTTCCGTCATATTGGAAGTTATATCTGTAGGAATCCGGTTTGGTCATTCGAAAACCGCAGATGCCGTCGCTGAGGATGTCCTCGCTGTCATAGGAGACCCAGAAGTAGCCTCCGTCACCGCCCCAATTGGTCCCCCAGCTGTTCATCACGAGCCATGCCCCGTCATTTGCGGGAGAGACTACATCACCGCTGCCATCGTGTTTTTCGGAAATGAAGTTTGAAGCGGGATAGTCATCATCCCATCCGATAACGACGACCTCGTGATTGTTGTTTTGCTTATACCCGTCGGGATTGTAGAAATTCATCGTGCCATAGTATTCGCTCTCCGGATCGTCTATCCTGTTGATGTAATCGTCCAGTGAAATGTTTCGGTTACCGAAAAAGAGGGATACGACAGCGGCGCCGTGTTGTGAGACCACATACTTCAGATCGTTCTGATCTCCCCGGGCGTAGAAGGTGGACTCGGTTTCCAGGAATTCATTGTTATAAGCAAGACTCTGTAGCTGCTGAGGACTGAGACCAAAGGACAGATCCATGGGCCCGTTATAGACATATTCGCCTTTATCCGGATCGAGCGCTACGCTAAAGGGTGCATTGCGTTCATTGCTAAGTCCCGACCAGGTAGCCATGTGCTGGAAGGTATTCACGACGCTTCCGCCTTCTGTAAACCAGTTTTCTCCTTGGGTATTGTAATTATAGTCTCCGCCTGTCTGACCCAGAGGGTCGTTTACCCGGTTATAGAAGAAATACCCTAGGTGAATGGGAGAAGTCTCCGGCACCTGCGCGCTGCCATCTTCGGCACACTCCTTTGCATAAGAGATCATCGCCGCCTTGTTGGCGGAGAAGGACCAGCAGAGACTGGAATTGTACTGATCCCTGACCTCAATATTATCCTTATACCAGTCTTCGTTTCTGGGGTCCAGTTTTTCGAGATATGTCTCCGTTCCCTGAACCTTAACACCGCCCTGTTCCGACGCCGGAACCTTGTAGATGTCCACATCCACATGGTGGTGGCCGGGATTGACGGTTCGCTCCGCAGCGGATGTTGCGGAAGGGACCAGGCAGAAAACCATGGACGCCGCCAGGGTCAGCGTAAGGACAAGATGTCGTCTTTTCGTATTCCTCATCGTTCTCCTCTTAATCCGGGTTTTATATAGAATAATTCATGTATATTCTACTCTTTGCCTCTGCCGGTGTAAACAGGAATCTTGTCAGTCCTTCCTGTCCCAGTTCTTTCTCAGCTGCTTTTTCTTCAGCTCCATCCCGACGAAGCAGGCGGCAAGAAACAACATGGAGAACCATTTCAGGAAGACGATCCCCTTATGGAACTCCGGCAGGAAATTCACCAGATCCAGAAGCATCGAGGCGAACAGGACGACGCCGGCGATCATGGACAGCCGTTTGAGCAGCGGCGGGATATGGGGCTCCACCTCTTCGTCTTCCACCTCCTGGTAGTAATCGTCGGCGATCAGGATCTCGAAGAACTGCAGAAGCTGCTTTTTCTGCTTCGGACCGATATCCGGATCTACCCGGAGGGTCAGCCTTTTGGACTGGAAATCCGCCAGCACGGTGACGTCGATGTCCTGATAGCTTACGCCGAAGAGACAGGAATACACCTTCCTGCCCAGGCTCTTTCCGATCAGATCCTCATATTCGCCGATGGAGGAGATGGTCACATGGGGCTCCGTACGCTCCTTGCCGATATCCATCAGCGCTTTCCGGATCCTGGCGTCGCCGTAATGTTCCATCTCAAAGATCCGCCTGCCGTAGGCATCCGGCGGCGATCCCATGTAATACGTTGCGCTGCCCGGCGCTTCACCGGGGATGTTAACTCTGTTCATCTGATTCCTCCAAATACTGATTCTATTCTTTTGGTGTCAATGCCAGCCGTTCCTCATCCAATCGCCCTTTCTCTCGGATCACCACGTATCCAGAGGCGATGACAATGATGCCGCCGATGATCTGCAGCCAGGAGATGGATTCGTGGAGGAACACGGCGCCGAAGAAGGCGGTGGATACGGGAAGGAAATCGGAATAGATGGCCGAGGTGGTCGGGCCCAGTTTCTGCAGGCCGTAGACCATGATGAGAAATCCCAGGCCGGCGTCGAAGAGGCCCATCCAGAGGAGGCCGCCGAGGATGGCCGGCGTATACTCGGACAGGGCCGGCAAGCCGCTGTGGATGGCCAGGGGCGCACACAGGAGGATCGTACAGACCATCTGGGTGCAGGACAGGGTCAGGCTGTCGTACTGCTGCAGGGACGCGGTGATGAAGTTATAGGCATTCCAGGAGAAGACGGCCAGGAAGGCCAGCACATAGCCCCAGATCCTGCCTTCGAGAAGGATGCGTAAGTCGCCGCCGATGACAAGAATGATCCCGATAATGCAAAAGGCGATCCCGATCAGGATGACCCGGTTGGGCAGACGGTGGTAGACGATCCGCTCGATCAGGATGGAAACCATGGGAACAAAGCCCAGAATGATGGTCAAAAGACCCACGGGCAGATAGTTCATGGCCGAATATTCGCAGTAGAAATAGAGAACCTCTCCGAAGATGGAGCACAGAACAAAAAGAGGCAGATCCTTCAGCCGGATCAGGTTCCGGTTCTTCGTCACCAGCTTAAGGATCAGACCGACGATCAGTCCGATGCAGTACTTGAGGAGAAGAAGCGCCATGGGACTCATGATATACAGGGCCCACTTGGCGGGCACGTAGTCGAATCCCCAGGTGATGACCAGTATGATCATCAGGATATGGGCCTTTGTCCGATCAGTCATGGCTCCCCCGCTCTTTCAGGCGGATCTCCATCTTTTCCGGCCGGAAGATCCTCTCGTCCATGAGTTTCAGATGATCGGCGATCCGGGGAGTGAATTCCATCTTCCCCAGTATGTCACGCTCCAGATTCGCGCCGGGAGCGATCTCCGTCAGGGTCAGCCCCTCGGGACGCAGTTCGAACACGGCCCGTTCGGTGATGTAGAACACCTGCTGCTTTCTCGCCTTTTCCTGGGAATAGCGGCCGGAAAAGGTGATGTGATCCACGTTCTTCACGAACTTGATGTACGGACCGTCTTCAAGAATACGGAGTTTGCCGTCCTCAATGCGGATGTCATGTTTTCCGGCGGTGAAGGTGCCCATGAAGCAGACCTTCTTCGCCCCCTGGGAGATGTTGATGAATCCGCCGGGTCCGGTGACCTTGCCGGCGAACCGGGAGACGTTCACGTTGCCCTGGGCGTCGATCTCCGCCGCGCCAAGGGCTGCAAAGTCAATCCCGCCTCCGTCATAGAAGTCGAAAATATCCGGCTGTTTGAGCATGGCCGTGGGATTATAGGCCGCGCCGGTGGCGATGCCGGGAGCCGGTACGCCGCCGATGACGCCGGATTCGATGCTGGAGGAGATATCGTCGATGCGTCCCTCCTCGTTCAGCACGGAAGATACATCCATGGAAATGCCGATGCCCAGATTGATGAAGTCCCCCTTCTCCATTTCGAAGAGGCCCCGCCGGCAGATGATCTTGGGCAGGCCGAAGGGCATGGGGCTGATGTCATCAAAGGGTATACGCACGTCCCCGCTCCAGGAAGCCACGGGATGTCCCTTCTGTGCACCCAGGATCCGGGGATCATCGATGAAGTGCTGTCCCGTGTTGCCGGGGCTGCCCACGATCACGTAATCCACCATGTTGGCCGGCACGGCCACCTTCTGGGGATGAATGGAGCCTTTGGGCACACGGGCGTCCACCTGGACGAAGACCCTGCCGCCGTTGTTGCGTGTGGCGGCAGCCATCTCGTACTGTTCGATATGAATGGCTTCCTTTTCGATGGAGATGTTCCCCTCTTCATCAGCGAAGGAGCCCTTGATAATGCAGGCATCCAGAGGAACAGCGGGATAGAAAAGGAATTCCTCTCCCCGGATGTCGATGAGTTCTACATTATAGGCGTCCGCCGGATCGATAGTTTCGGCGGCATGGTTGATTTTGCCCCCGTCCACCCGGGGGTCGACGAAGGTCCTCATGCCCACCTGGCTGATCACTCCCGGCTTTCCCGAGGTCAGCGCCCGCATCATGTGGGACAGCACGCCCTGGGGAATCATGTAGGTGGGGACTTTATCCTCCATGATCAGAGGATACATCCGGTTGGCCAGGGAAAGGTTGCTGCAGAGGAAGCGGCGCATGAGTCCCTCATGGGCGAAGTGATTGATCCCCCTGCCCTTTCCGTCGCCGCCGATGCCGGCCACATTCAGCACGGAAAGATCCGCCGGGTGTCCTTCGGACACGAAGCGGGTCTCGATTTCGCCGAGTATATCGTCGGCCAGGCAGAATCCGATAAAGGCATCGATGCCAACGGTCCACCGGTCTTCGATGAGATGGGCGGCTTCTTTCGCGGTGATGAACTGTGCTGTCATAGGTCGTTCCTCAGTCTTTCCCGGCAGGTTCCTGCCGGACCGGTCTATCCGGTGATGATACAGATGGGCAGGGCCACCAGCATGGTCGCCGCCACCGGGATCACCAGGCAGGTTACGAAATTATACTTGTAGGACAGCTTGTGCGTCGTATTGCAGATGGCAAAGACGGAAACGATGGACCCGTTCCACGGGAGGGAATCCAGTCCGCCGGAACCGTCGGCGCAAAGCCGGTGAATGTATTCGATGTTGTATCCCTGGGATGCGTAATCCAGGAAGGTGTCACTCAGGGTCTCGTACATTAGGGCGATCCCGCCGGAAGCGGAGCCCAGAAGGCCGGCGAAGACGTTGGCGCCTACCGCCGCCACCACATAGGGGTTGGCGTGGGATGACATGAGCACCTGGGTGGCGAAATCATAGAAGGGCGTCTCCTTGACCACGGAACCGAAGCCCACGATGACTGCCGTGTTGATGATAACGATGATCGATGATGTGGCGGCGGAATTAAACATGTCCAGCATTTCCGACCGGGGCAGGTACTTCATGAACAGGATCAGGGCAAGAATGATGCCGATGAGCAGGCACACCACGATGTCCCACTTGACGATGTTGAAGACCAGCAGGACGACGATGATGGGCAGCAGGGCCAGCACGAAATGGGGCTTATCCTGGTCCTCCTCCACCCGCTTGACCTTCTCCGGCCAGTGGAAGTGCTCTCCCCTTGCCTTTGCCTTTTTGCCGCAGTAGTTCATGAAGAGGACGATGGAGACGCACATGACCGCCGCGCCGGAAAGTCCAGGCAGGAGTCCGGCATAGGCCGGCGTGCCCAGATACTCCATGGACACCACGTTGGGGATCTGGGGCGTGAAGGGCCCGGTCATGGCAAAGGTCCACATACCGCCGCAGACGATGCCCGGCAGCAGATAGGTGGGCAGATCCGCCTCCTCAAAGAGCTTCAGCGCGATGGGATAGACGGAAAAAATGATGACAAAACTGTTGATCCCCCCGTAGCTCAGGATGGCCGCGGAGATCAGGCAGGCCAGCATGCACCGCTTGGGCCCGAAGGCCCGGGATACCACGATGCCGATGCTCGCCGCCGCACCGGAGTTCTGATAGATATTGCCGAAGATGTTGCCCAGCAAAAAGATGAGGAAATAGGATGTAAAAAAGCCTCCTACTCCACTCAGGTAAGTGTCCTTGATGCCGGACAGAATTGGCAGCTGGCTGGTGACGCACACCAGCAGAGCCGCCAGGGGTCCGATGATAATGGGAGAAATCCGTTTGAAGATCAGGATCGCCATCCCCGCCAGGGCGCAGATGACGCCTATCCCGGATATCGCTACAGATGCTGTCATTCCTCTTCCCTTCTCCGCAAAGGCAACCAAAATCGGAACGGGGAACCGTTTCCTGTTCCATCCCTATCATACCACAACCGAAGCCGGATTGACATCGGATTCACAGAGAAAAAGAACCGCCGCGTTTTTCTCACGCAGCGGTTCTGATGATTATTGTATTGTCCGTATCCGGGCAGCCTTATGCCGTCGGTTCAGCCGCTTTGGGCAGGCGCTCGGCGATGACGTTCATCAGGCTGTCGGTGCAGGCGATGGGATCGGCGAACACATCCCCTTCCACCGGCTCCAGAGTGATCTCCTCGGGAACCAGGACGCCGCCCAGGATCTCTTCCAGGGAAGCGTACTTGTAGGCCGGAACCGTGTCGTCCATCTCTTCGGAGATGTCCTCGGTGTCGACCCATCCGAAGTCCACTTCGAAGACCTCGGCGATGGCTGCCGCCACCTCCCAGTTGGACAGTTCCACATCTTCGTCGATGGCTCCCTCGACGATCTGCAGACGCCGCTCTGTGTTGGTGAAGGTTCCCTCGGTGGATGCGAATCCCGTACCCGGGATGACGATGTCCGCCTTGGACGCCAGGGAGGTCATGTGGGTATCGCACACGGCCAGGAATTCCAGGACGCCGGTATCGATGTCGGCTTCCTCGCCGAAGACCAGCAGCGCTTTGACGCCTTCCAGGGCTTCCGCGCCGTCGGTGATGCCCAAATCGATCAGGCCCTGGGAATTGTTCTTGGGCTTGATCTGCAGGATGCCGTCACGGGGACTTCCGATGTGTCCGGATACGGCGGCGATGTCCGCGATCAGTTTCGCCGTATCCTGGGAGACCAGGTTCTGGTTGAACAGGATCATGGCCTTTTTGGCTTCCAGATAGTCGCCGGCGATCTTCGCCGCTTCCTCGCTGACGGTGACGCCCTTCAGGGACGCCGCGAAGTCCTCATAGCCTTCCAGGCTCTCGCCCTTGCCGCTGTCCACGACCGCCTTGGCTACCTGCTTGAGGAATCCCAGGTCATCCACGTAGATCTCGTCGCTCAGGAAGGGGATCTTCTGCTCGTAGCCCTTCGGGTTGATCAGGGCAACCTTCGCGCCCCGCTCATGAGCCTGCTTCATCTTCAGCTCGATGACCGGGTTGTCCGGCGTGTGGTAGCCGACCGCCAGGATGTAATTGGCGGAAAGCATCTCGTCGATGGTATTGGGGGAAGCGTCGATGCCGAAGACTTCCTTCAGTCCGCTCTGCCGGTTGTTCATGCAGAAGACCTTGGCGCCGATGACCTCGGCCATCTTCTTCATGGCGTAGGCTTCCTCGTTGGTGAACCGGTCGGAGATGGAAACGCCGATGGCATCCTCACCGTGCTTGGCCTTCACCGTCTGCAGGGCCTTGGCGATCCGGACCAGGGCATCGTAGTACTCCGCCTCGCGGAACTCGCCCTCTTCCTTGATCAGAGGCATTTCCAGCTTGTCTTCCAGCATGGAGCAGTCGAAGCCCCATTTGCCTTTGCCGCAGGCCAGGCCGGCGTTGACCGTGCCTTCCTTGTCGGGATTGGCCTTGATCAGCATGTCGCCGCAGGACTCCAGCTTCAGGCTGCAGCCGACGGAGCAGTAGGCGCAGGTGGTGTCCGTTTCCACGGTCTCCACCGGAACTTCCTTGATCATGGTCGTTCTCTCCTGGAGAGCGCCCGTGGGACAGACGCTGACGCACTGGCCGCAGGATACGCAGCCGGACTCGATCAGCGGTTTCTCCATGTTGGGCTTGACCACGGTATCAAATCCTCTGTGCACCAGGCCCAGGGCGCCTACGCCCATGACCTCGTCGCAGACGCGGACGCAGAGTCCGCAGAGGATGCACTTGTTGGGGTCTCTGACGATGAAGGGATGGTCATCCTCAAAGTCAATGGTATTCTTGTCTCCCGCGAACCGGTCGGGCTCCACATCGTACTGATGGGCCAGGTCGATCAGCTTGCACTCGAAGTAGTCATGGCATCCGCACTCCAGGCAGCGGCTGGCTTCCTGCTCGGCCTCGTCGGGGGTGAACCCGTCGGGGATGACCTCGCTGAAGTTGCCTTTTCTCTCCTCGGCGGAAAGCTGTTCGATCTTGGGACGGCACTGCCGCTCCCTGTCTTCGAAGGTCTTTTCCGTGATGTCGTCCCGGGTGACGAAGTAAGGTTTTTCGTACCGGATGGTTTCACCGGCCAGGTAGGCGTCGATGATCTCAGAAGCCTTCTTCGCGTCGGCAATGGCCTCGACCGCGATGCTGATCTTGTCGTTGCCGCAGTCGCCGCCGGCGAATACGCCGGGGATGCTGGTCATGAAGGTTTCCTTATCGTATGCGATGGCGCCCTTCTTCGTCTTGTCGCAGTCAAAGAGTGACGCGTCAACGGCCTGGCCAATGGCCAGGATCATGTTGTCCAGGGCGATGGTTTCCGTTTTGCCTTCGATGGGTACGGGACGGCGTCTTCCGGACTCATCGGGCTCGCCCAGTTCCATGCACTGGAGGACGACCTCTTTGATGTGTCCATTCTCATCCTTGATGATCTCCAGAGGATTGGTCAGGTTCTTGAAGATGACTCCCTCTTCCTCCGCCTCTTCGATCTCGATCATATCCGCGGGCATTTCGTCCTTGGTCCGGCGATAGATGTTGTAGACTTCCTTGGCGCCCAGACGGACCGCGGTCCGGCAGGCGTCCATGGCCGTGTTGCCGCCGCCGACGATGGCGACCTTTTCACCCAGTTCGATGGGTTCGTTGCGAACGACCTTGCGCAGGAAGTCGATGCCGCCGATGACGCCGTCCGCGTCTTCACCGGGACAGCCGACGCCGGTGGAGATCCATGCGCCGATGCCAAGCAGCACCGCGTCGAAGTCGTCCTGAACGGACTGGAACGGGATATCCGCGCCGATCTTCGTATTGGTGATGATGTCTACGCCCATCTGCTCGATGGTGTCGATCTCATCGTCCAGCTCCGCCTTGGGCAGCCGGTATTCGGGAATGCCGTAGCGCAGCATGCCGCCGGCCTTGGGCATGGATTCGAAGATGGTGACGTCGTGTCCCATCTGCCGCAGGAAATAGGCTGCGGACAGACCCATGGGGCCGCCGCCGATGATGGCTACGCTCTTGCCCGTATCCGGGTCGCACTCGGGAACGAACTTCTCACCGGCCAGATCCACATCGGAGGCGAACCTCTTCAGGGACTGGATGGCGATGGGTTCGTCGATCAGGCCGCGCCGGCAGTCATCCTCACAGGGATGGGGGCAGACTCTGCCCAGGGATGCCGGGAGAGGAATCTTATCCTTGATCAGCTCATTGGCCGCTTCGTATTCGCCGTTGGCGATCAGGCCAACATAGCCCTGGCAGTCGGTGCCCGCCGGGCAGGCCAGCACACAGGGCGGACGGCAGTCGCCGGTATGGTTGGACAGGAGCAGTTCCAGATTGGTCTTCCTGGATTCGATGACCCTCTCCGTATTGGTCCTCACGACCATGCCCTCAGCGATCTCCGTCGCGCAGGCCTTGCACAGTTTCGGGTTGCCTTCCACCTCGCACATGCAGATGCCGCAGGAGCCGTAGATTCTTGTCCGTTCGTCGAAGCAGAGAGTCGGAATGAAAATATCGTTTTCTCTGGCAACTTCCAGGATCGTCTGGCCGGCAACGCCGGTCACTTCTTTGCCGTTGATATTCAGTCTGAATTTATCCATTGTCTTTCCTCCTCCCTCTTATTCCTTAATGATCGCGCCGAACTTGCAGTGGTCCATGCACTTGCCGCACTTGATGCACTTCTCCTGGTCGATGACGTGCAGTTCCTTGACCTTGCCTTCGATGGCGTTCACCGGGCAGTTTCTGGCGCAAAGGGTGCAGCCCTTGCAGGCGTCGGTGATCTTGTACTGGATCAGCGCCTTGCAGGATTTCGCCGTGCACTTCTTATTGTAAATGTGATCTTCGTACTCATTGCGGAAATACCGGATGGTGGTCAGCACCGGGTTGGGCGCCGTCTGGCCCAGTCCGCAGAGGGAACCTTCCTTGATCTTGACAGCCAGCTCTTCCAGCTTCTCGATGTCGCCGTCCTCACCCTTGCCTTCGGTGATCCTCTCCAGGATCTCCAGCATACGCTTGGTGCCGATCCGGCAGTAGTTGCACTTTCCGCAGGATTCGTCACGGGTGAAGTTCAGGAAGTATCTGGCCATGTCGACCATGCAGGTGTCCTCGTCCATGACGATCATACCGCCGGAACCGACTATGGCACCGGTCTTGGTGATGTCCTCATAGGTGACGGGGGTATCCGCCAGATCCGCGGGAACGCATCCGCCGGAGGGGCCGCCCATCTGGACCGCCTTGAACTCCCGGTCATTTTTGATGCCGCCGCCGATGCCGAAGATGACGTCGCGGATGGTCATGCCCATGGGCACTTCCACCAGGCCGCCCTTCTTGATCTTGCCGGCCAGGGCGAAGACCTTGGTGCCCGGGGATTTCTCCGTTCCGTACTTGGCGAAGGCTGCGCCGCCGTTATAGATGATCCAGGGGACGTTGGCCAGTGTTTCCACGTTATTGATATCCGTCGGCTTCTGCCAGTATCCCTTGGCCGCCGGGAACGGAGGCTTCAGTCTGGGCATACCTCTCTCCCCTTCCAGGGATGCGATCAGGGCCGTTTCCTCGCCGCAGACGAACGCGCCGGCGCCGGCCTTGATGCGGATGTCGAAGCTGAATCCACTGCCGAAGATGTTCTCACCCAGGAAGCCCTTTTCCCGGGCCTGCTCCATGGCGATCTCCAGACGCTTGATGGCCAGAGGATACTCGGCACGGCAGTAGATGATGCCTTCGCAGGCTCCCATGGCGTAGCCGCCGATGATCATGCCTTCCAGGAGAGAATGGGGGTCGCCTTCCAGGACGGAACGGTCCATGAACGCGCCCGGGTCGCCCTCGTCCGCGTTGCAGACCAGGTATTTCTCATTGCCCGGGCTTGCCTTTGCGGCATTCCACTTGAACCAGGTGGGGAATCCGGCTCCGCCTCTTCCCCGCAGCCCGGATACCTTGATCTCCTCGATGACTTCTTCCGGCTTCATGGATTTCAGGACCTTTTCGATGGCCTTGTATCCGTCAACCGCGATGTATTCCTCGATGTTCTCCGGGTTGATCACGCCGCAGTTGCGCAGAACGATCCGCTCCTGACGGGTGACGAACTCCTTGTCCACATCGCTGATGGCCTGGTCTTCGACCACTTTGCCGCCGGCCAGGTGTTCTTCCACTATCTTCTCTACGTTTTCCGGCTGGACCTTCACGTATCTGGTCAGCGCGCCATCGTCCTCGTAAACGTCAACGATGGGCTCCAGATAGCAGGTCCCGACGCATCCGGTGACGGACACATCGATGCCGAGGCCTTTCGCGGCGATCTGCTTTTCAAATTCCGCCGCCGTCTTTCTCGCTCCGGTGGCAACACCGCAGCTGCCCTGTCCAACGACTACTCTCATGCTGTCACCTCCGCTTTCTTTCTGATTTCATCCAGGATATCCTTGACTTTATCCTTGGTGAGATTTCCATAGGTTTCGTCGCCGTCCGCGCTGCGCACCATCATGACCGGCGCCAGAGAACAGCATCCGAGACAGGCCACATTGTTCAGAGTGAAGATCCCGTCTTCCGTCGTCTCTCCGTCAGCGATTTCCAGGTGCTCACAGATGGCTTCTTCTATCATATCCGCGCCGTTGACATGGCACGCGGTGCCCTTGCAAAGCATGATCAGATACTTTCCGATGGGCTCCAGCCTGAACTGGGCATAGAATGTAGCCACGCCGTAGATCTTGGCGGGCATGATCCCCGTCTGTTCAGAAATGTAATTGATGGCGTCCGGCGAAAGATAACCGTAAATCTCCTGCGCTTTCTGCAGGATGGTGATCAGACTGCCCGGCACCTTGGCGTACTTCTCCAGTGTCGGGGCAAGATCTGCAAACTGTGCTGCTCTGCTTTCACTGCAACCGCAGCCGCAAACTTTTTCACTCATTGACATTTTCCTCCCATAAAATAGTTATAACCTGCTCTGTCATTCTAACAGATTCTTATCTTGCATACAATGGTTTTCCCCTGCCTGATTTGTACTATGATTGCCTTTTCAGCTTGCTGAAATCCACCTCCATGATCAGCAGTCCGGCGAGCATGAGAGCGGCCCCCACATAGGCCCTGGGAAGCAGCACTTCCCCCGCCAGGAAAAAGGCAACGGCGCCGGCGAAGACCGGCTCCATGCAGAAGATGATGCCCACATGGGTGGGAGAGGTGTACTGCTGGGCGATGGCCTGGGCGATGAAGGCCACGCCGGTGCAGACGATGGACAAAAAGGCGACCCCAAACCAGACGGGTCCGCTGGAGGGCAGCACCGGATCGCCGAAGATCAGGGCCAGCGCCAGCATGAACAGTCCGGTAAAGAGAAGCTGGAAGACGCCGAACTGATAGGCGTCCACATCCTTATGGGAAACCGCCGATTCCGTAAAGAGCAGATCCAGGGCGTAAGCTACGGAACAGAGGATGCACAGAATGTCGCCAAGGGCCATATGAAAGTTTTCGTCCAGGGTCATGAGGGCGATGCCCACCACGCAGACGATGACCACCAGGATCAGCTTTTTTTCCGGTACGACCTTTTTGATGAGAAAGGCGAAGATGGGCGTGAACACCACCGCCAGAGCGCAGAGGAATCCCGCGTTTGACTGGGAGGTGTATTTGACGCCGAAGGTGGCGGCTACATAGACGACGGTGATGATGATGGACACCAGGAAGGCGTACTTCATGGTCGTCCGGTTCACCGATCTCAGCCGCGGAAAAGTAAGAATGCCCGCTACGGCGAAAGCCCCGAGGAACCGGTAGGTGTTCAGGGTGAAGGGATCCATCTCCTCCATGCACAGATCCATGAGAAAATAGGAAACGCCCCAGCATATGGTCACGCAGAGAAGCATGAGATCCGCTTTGAACTGTGTGCTCTTATTCCCGGGATCCATGGACCCTCCCTCTCTAGGCTTCAGAAATAAAATACTCCAGAGCCAGACGGCTCTCCATGAGTCCGGACTTGATGTGGTCCTCCACGGCGAAGGCATCCTTCAGCATGCGCCGCAGCTGGACGGCGGGGATACGGGCGGCCGTTTCCGCCGCCTTTTTCGCCCGGAACCTGGCGGTCTTTTCCTCTTTCTCAAGGTAGGCCGCGCTTTGGGCGACGGTTCTCCCCTCCTCCTGCAGTTCCCGGGCCGCCAGCATCAGCTCCAGCTGACGGACGATCCCGGACAGGATGCCGAACTCCGATTCCCCCTCCTCCAGGAGAGTGTTCAGATGGAGCAGGGCCTGGTCCTTCCGTCCCCGGCCGATGGCGTCCAGCATGGCGAAGACATTGTTCTCCGGGTTGACGCTCAGGGTCCCCTCCAGGTCCTCAGCCGTGACCAGGGGTGAATCCCCGCTGTGGGCGATGATCTTCTTCAGATCGTTCTCCAGTGCATACAGGTCGTAGTCCACATACCGGTTTTCATATCCGCTGTCGTTGAGGATGGTCTGCAACGCGTCCCTTGTGCAGGTCTTGCCCGCCTGCTGAAACCGCTTGGCCACGAAGCTGCGCAGGGTCGCCCGGTCAAGGGGCGTGAAGTCATAGGTCGTACCGCCGGCTTTTTTGACCGCCGTCTGCAGCTTTTTCAGCTTACGTCCGTCGCTCTGCTTATTGTAGTCACCGGTGGTCAGGGGCGCGTCCGCGGTCAGCAGGACCAACACACCCTCAGGGATCTCCTTCAGGAAAGCGAGGAAACCATCGATGTCTTCCTTCTCCTGTTCGTAGGCCTTCGGGTACTTTCCGTTCTGGTTGATGAAGCCGCTGATCTGGATGACCTTTCTGGCCGACATCAGGGGCAGCGTCTCCGCCGCCATGCGGATCTCCTCGTTGGTCAGCTTCTCCCGGGGGATCACCGCCAGATCCATCTGCCGGGAAGCCGGTTCCGTGAACCGGTTCACCACAGTCTGGGCGTAATGATCGGTCAGATAGGCCTCCTGGCCGCACAGCAAAACCAGGGAGGGAATATTCCCCTCCTTCAGATCCTTTTCCAGCCGCACGAAGGCGTGCGGTCCATCCGGTCGTCCATAGGCCATAGCGCAGGCGTCCTCCTCAGCCATCATTGTACTAATCGGAAGCCTTATCGTCAATCATTGTCCTTACCTCCCTCACCTTTCCGGATTGGAGTTTCATGCCCACGGCTCCCTGCCGATCGGTGCGGAAGACGGGGATGCCCAGGAAATCCAGCCGGGAGAGGACTTCCGGTGTTGGATGGCCGTATACGTTTCGCTCTCCCACCTGAATGACGGCGGCATCAGGGGCAGTTGCCTTTGCAAAGGCAACGGAGGTGCTGTACCGGGAGCCGTGATGGCCCACCTTGAGGATGTCCGCCTGAAGAGCAGGCCCAGATCCATAGAGCCGCAGCAGCTCCTGCTCCCCTTCTTCGCCCAGGTCGCCGGTGGCCAGAAGGCTGACCCCGTTTACGGTCACCTTCATGATCAGGCTGGTGGCGTTCTCGTCTTCATCGGCGGCAACCCCATTGTCCCGGGTATCCGCCAGAGGCCAGAGGACGTCAAGGACAGCGTCCCGGGACAGGCGGATCCGGTGGCCGGCCCGCAGATAGGTGATCCGGTCCGGGGGAAGGCCCGTCTCCCGGCAGATCTCCGCCTGCCTGGGCCGGTTGGATTCGGAGACGATGATCCGGCGCACCATGCCCTCCCTGGCCAGTTCGCAGATCCCTTTGTAGTGGTCCGTGTGCAGATGGGTGACGAAGGCGACATCAACATGGGAAACGCCGTTTTTGAGGAGGTAGGGCCGCAGGGTTTTCTTCCCCAGGTTATAGTCCTCGCTGCCCCCGCCGTCGATCAGGTAGTTCTTTCCCTCCGTGCGGATATGCATGCAGTCCCCCTGCCCCACATCCACGAAGACCAGGTCCAGTTTCCGGTAACTGTCATCCATGGCGGCGGCCGTCACTGCGCTGATGGTCAGAATGATGATGAACAGGACCGCGATCCTCCCCTGCTGCTTTCGGATGAACAGGAGGCGGCCGCTTTCCGAGGCGAAGACGAACAGACCGAGGTAATAAAGAAGGATCAGCACCAGGGGCGGAGCTGCTGCGGTAAGAGAGGTGACCTGGTCAATGCAGCAGGCCATGTTCAGCCGGACCAGGAGGTCGCACAGGAGGCCGGTGAACCGGTCCAGGATACCGGTTAACGAGCTGGCCCCAAGGGTTCCGGCCATGATTTCTGACAGCATGGTAAGGCAGAGGGATCCCATGCCGGCGGGTACCAGCAGCACGGCCAGCAGGACCACGGGAACGCTGACGAATACCGCGATCCAGCTGATCCACCCGAACTGCCAGAGGATATAGGGGCCGAGTCCCAGCTGAATGGCAAGCCCGGCGATCAGCGCCCCCGTATACCACCGGCTGATGAGGGGCAGGAATAAGGACAGGGAAAAGACCGCCAGAAAACTCATCTGAAAGCCTGTCTGAAACAGCGTGTAGGGATTTGCCGCGATGGCGGCAAGCCCAACAGCCAGGGCCGCGCAGCACAGATCGTACCGCCGGCCGGTCATTTGGGCGAACATATGGAGAAGGATCATCAGCACCGCCCGGACTACGGAAGGCGAGAATCCGGCCAGCATGGTATAGCCGGCGAAAAACAACCCCACCAGTCCGTAGAAGAAGGCATTCCTCAACGGCCCGCTCTTCAGGGAAAGCATGCTGATCAGGAGCAGATGAAACCGCACCATGGCGGCGTATAGGATCCCGATATGAAGGCCGCTGACCGCCAGGATATGGGCCGTACCGTTCCGCTGGAAGACCTCCATGGTCTCCTCATCCAGACAGGCCTTTTCCCCGAAGAGAACAGCCTGCATCATGTCCGCCGTGGAGGCATCGGTGTGTTCTTCCAATGCTTGAAGAAATCGTTCTTTGCCCTGAAACAGACGGACACGTATGGGCGATGCCGCTCCGTCGATGACCCGGATGCATTCCGCCGTCATCATCCGGGAAATGCCTTTGCTTCGCAGATACATGGCCTGATCGAAGCACCCGGGATTGCGGCGGGGCTGGGGCAGCCGGAGTTTTCCCTCTGAGCGGATCCGCTGGCCGGGGAGGATGGGATCCCCCTCCAATACGGTGATCAGCACTTTCTTCCCCGAGACCGCATCGCCGTTTATGCTGTCCACCCGCAGGACCAGCCGGCATCCCCCTCCCCTGCGCGCCTCCTTCTGGGTCACCATCCCCTCAAGGATCGCGCTCTCCTCCGGATCGGGAAAGGGATCGCTCTGAACGGTAAGCAGCTGCAGATGGGTGAAGCTGCACAGATAGACCGCCAGAAGAATCCAGGCTGTTTTGCCGGTTCGGTTGGTTCTGCTGCGTGGATCTGCGCAGGCGGAGTATCTCGAGCGGGCCGTTGCCTTTGCGCAAAAGACAACTCCGGCTGCCGCAAAAACCAGCGCCGGGCCCGCACCGAAATACTCCCATATAATAATAGCCGCCGCGTACGCTCCCGCGCACAGCGTCAGTTTCCGTCGAACGATCATATTAAAATCCCAATTATTACCATATCATTGGTATATTTTTCCATCACTATGTGTTGAACCAATGACTTTTGTGTGAAAAATAAAGGGACTTATTTCATTTATATGTTTATGTATGTTATAATGCGAATAGTATTACAACCGGAGGGTATTATTTTGGCTGACCAAAAGAAAACGAATCGCAGCAATGCAGATAATAACACGGAATTCTATTACGGAACCGGATCGGAAAACACCGGTTCCAAGGCCGGCAGAAAGCGGAAAAAGGCGGTATACAAGATCACCAGACCGGCGAAGAACTCTTCATCCCGGAAGAAACGGGCTGTGGATGCTCCCCCGCCGAAAAAGCTCGGTCCGGTCATGACCATCCTGAGTTTTCTACTTCTGTTCGGAACCATGGGCGTCCTGGCTGTCGGCATCTTCGTCGGCGTCATCTTCCTGAAGGCCCCCAATGTCCAGACTGACGACATCTATTCCCAGATCAAACAGCGCTCCATCGTCTACGACAGTGACGGCAATGAGATGGAGAATCTTTACTTTGACCAGGGAAACCGTACCATCGTCAAGTATGACCAGATTCCGGAGAATATGGTCAACGCCGTGGTGGCTATCGAGGACAACAAGTTCTGGACCCACAACGGTTTCAACTTCATCCGTATGATCGGCGCCATCAAAGACAGCGTCTTCGGCGGCGGCAGCATCAGCGGAACCAGTACGGTGACCCAGCAGCTCGCCCGTAACTTCTATCTGGCCGATATCATGAGCCAGCGGTCCATGAACCGTAAGATCACGGAGATGTACTGCACCATCATACTGGAAAAGAACCTGACCAAGAAGCAGATCATGGAAGCCTACCTCAACACCATTTATATGGGCTTCAATACCTACGGCGTGGAGGCGGCCTCCCAGGCCTACTTCAACAAGAGCGTATCGGATCTGGATCTTCTGGAGTGCGCCTCTCTGGCTGCCCTCCCCCAGTCCCCCGATATCTACGCTCTGGTCATCGCCGACTATTACAAGACCATCAACAACCTGCCGGTGATCGACAAGAGTTCCTCCGTCAACTATCTGTATAACGGAGACGCCTCTGCCGACCGGCGGAATTACGCCATCAACCATATGTGCGAGCTGGGCATGATCAGCGAGGAAGACCGGGATAAGGCGCTGAACGAGAGCCTGAAGGATCAGATCAATCTGGGCTTCGTTACCGATGACCGTTCCTCCTACTTCGCGGATTACGCCATCTCCCAGCTGCAGAAAGAGCTGATGGAGAAATACAACCTGTCGGAGAATGAAGCCCAGAACATGGTCTATACCACCGGCCTGCAGATCTACACCACCATGGATTCATCGATCCAGAAGAAGGTGGAAGAGGAATTCGAAGACAGCGACAACTACACCTCCGTCTCCTATATCCGGACCAATGAGGACGGGGATCTGGTCAGCTCCGATACCGGCGTGGTCCTGCTCCAATCCTATGACAAGTATTTCGACAGCAAGGACCGGTTCAAGCTGAAGGACAGCGAATACAAAACCAACGATGACGGCGGCATCACCATCAAATCCGGAAAGCGCCTCAACTTCTATGAGATCGAGGTCAACGGTGAGCCGGATATCAGCGTGGAATTCAAGAGCATGTACGAAAACGACGACGGTGTATTCTACTTTATCGAAAGCGGTGCCATCTCCATACCCCAGGGATATAAGTCATTGGATGACAAAGGCAACTGCGTCATTTCCGGACAGTTCTTCACCGACTATCCCGACTTCTTCCAAAAGGACGGCGATACGCTGATCGTGGATGATGAGAAGTACACCCTGAAGCAGAAGATCCGTCAGCCCCAGGCAGCCTGCGTCATTATGGAGAACAAGACCGGCGAGATCAAGGCCATGATGGGCGGACGGGGCGCCACCGGCAAACAGCTGTACAACCGTGCCGTTCATACGCGGCAGCCGGGATCCTCCATCAAGCCCATCGCTGTTTACGGTCCCGCCCTGCAGCTCAGTTTCGAAAAGGAAGCTGACGGCAAAAAGATGAAACTGGATAAGACCGACGGCGACAGCTGGGGCAAGTTCATCACCGCCGGCAGCATCATCAACGACCATCCCATTTACCGTAACGGTAAACAGTGGCCGAAGAACTCCGGCGGCGGCTATTCCGGCAAGATCACCCTTCGCCGGGCCGTGCAGCAGTCGGTCAACGTCTGCGCCGTCAAGGTCTTCGACCAGATCGGCATCAACTGGTCCCTGAAGATGCTGAAGAAGAACGGCATCACCTCCATCGACGAGGAAGGCTCCACCAACGACCTGAACGCCGCGGCCCTGGCCCTTGGCGGCCTCACCGACGGCATCACGCCGCTGGAACTGACGGCGGCCTACGCTACCTTCCCCAACGGCGGCGTCTACAAGACTCCGGTCTTCTACACGAAGGTCCTGGACAACAAGGGGCAGGTCCTGCTGGAGAAGAAGACGGAAACCCACCAGGTCTATGATCCCGGCGTTGCCTGGATCATGACGGATATCCTCCACTCCGTTGTCACCCGCGGCATCGGCTCTTCGGCGGATATCCCCAATCAGCCTGTAGGCGGCAAGACCGGTACCACATCCGATCAGTACGACATCTGGTTCGCCGGGTTTACACCCCAGTACACCATGGCCCTTTGGGAAGGCAACGACGTCAACATCGAATTGTCCTCCATGTCCGGTGCGGCAGCCAGCTTCTGGTCCAGCATCATGACCGAGGTCTGCGAGGATCTCCCCCGTGAGGACTTCGCCAAGATGCCGGACAACGTCACGAAGATCGCCGGCGAGTACTACACCAAGGGAACCTACTCCAGAGTAGTCAAGACCAGGGATAAGAAAGACTCCAAGAAAGACCGGACCACCACACGGTCCACGACCATATCCCCGCCGGATCCTGTAACCACACAGGCACCGACCACACAGGCACCGACAACGACCAAGGCGCCTGATCCGCCGGCACCCGATCCACCGGCACCCGATCCGCCGGCACCTGACCCGCCGGCGGATGGAGGATAAGTCTCGTCTGAGAATTGTCAGTCCAATACCGAACCATTCAAGAGGGCCTCACGGCCCTCTTGTTTTGTCCGGAGAAACATAATGAAAACATGGCCCGGCCCGTGGATAAGATCGCACACAGCCCCACCGGCCGTTTTGTTGTAAATAATCTGTATGCTATCGATTTCAGTTCGATTTTCCCCTCTCATTGGCCTGCTCAACCCCTGAAACTTAACTGCTTTCCCTCGTTACGCGTAAATTTACAACAGATTTGACCAAAAGTGTTGTAAATCAT
>JAFRHG010000020.1 GCA_017433375.1 Bacillota bacterium | reverse complement strand
GCCGCTGTCAGCCGGCCCCGATGTGACGGCAGCTGCTTCGGCAGTACCAAACGTGGGAGGCGGAAACGCCGTTTACCACGGGCCAGTCACAAGCTCCCACCTCAGGGCCTCAGCCCAGGTGGTGAGTAGTTGACGCATATTCCGGATTTGTATGAAAACTCCCTCTGGTAGAAAAAAAGTTTTCAAGTTTCAGGCATGAACGGACCCCAAATAGGCGTTCTGAAGGCTCAAATATGTAAAACTCCTGACCTGGGAAAAAGTTTGTCATTTGACCAGGCTGTGGATCGGCGTCATGGTGCTTGCAGACGGCTGGCGGAGCAGTGCCGAAGCGACTTTGGCAGAGGCGGCGGGGCGGGCCGGTCAACCGCAATGAAAAAGGAGCGGCACAGCAGACTTTACTCTGATACGGCACTCTGTTTTGTGGTAGAATAGGAGCATATTATTTGGGAGGGATGAAATGATATCCAAATATTTGAGGAGCCTGATCGACAGGTACAAGCGGAATAAGAAGACGTTTATTCTGTTTACGATACTGCATATTATGGTGATTCTGACCGCGATCCGCTGTCTGGTTACGCATAATTATGAAAGCTTCGCCACGTGCCTTCTGGTGTTGCTTTTGTTCCTGCTGCCGGCGCTTATCGAGGACAGGCTGAAACTGACCATACCGCCTCTGTTCCAGGCGATCATATTCGCCTTCATCTTTGCGGCGGAGATCCTGGGCGAGGTGGACCATTACTATACCAAAATACCGGGATGGGACACCATTCTCCATACGCTGAACGGATTCCTGTTCGCGGCGGTGGGATTCTCCACGATTTATCTGCTCAACAGAGGCAGTAAGGATTTCAAGCTGTCCCCCATGTATTTGGCTATGGTTGCCTTTTGCTTTTCCATGACCATCGGCGTCATCTGGGAGTTCTTTGAATGCGCCATGGACCTTTTCCTCAACAAGGATATGCAGAAGGACTTCATCGTACAGACGGTCAACTCCGTGACCCTGGATCCGGACAATTCCGGTGACCTGATCCATGTGAACGACATTACCGAAACGGTCATTCACACGGCATCGGGGGAGACCACGGTCATAAAGGGTGGATACCTGGACATCGGCATTCTGGATACCATGAAGGATCTGCTGGTGAACCTGATCGGCGCCGTCGTGTTCTCGACCTTCGGCTTCATTGCCCTGAAGACGTCCAAGTCCAATAAGGTGGTGGAAAACCTTATGATCAGACCGGACGACGGAGACGAAGAGCCCGATGAGGTCGAGGAGACCGAAGAGGATGAAGAGGCTGAAGAAGCTGAACCGGATGACGAACCGGATGATGAGTAAGACGATTGATCAATGAGAGAAATGGAGGTTACACAGGTATGTCACCTCTGCACTGATGAAACAGCGTAAGGACGCGAAGAACGCCGAGCCGGATACCAGCGGACGGCTCAAGGAGATCCTTGGTATTGTGAGGAAATAGGATTATGATGACGGCATTACGCCGGAGATCATCGTCAGCATTCTGGAGGATCTGGGGCCGACCTTCGTCAAGATCGGCCAGATCGCTTCCCATCGTCGGATGCGCCGGATACGTGGTCAGCGTAGTCTTCGCCTTCTTCCTGTACAGGGACATCAAGAAAGATAAATGATAAAGGAGGACAGCTATGATTATTCGTTTTTATGTTAAGGAGATCAACTACGAGAAATGCGTTGAGAATCTGATCCCCCAGATGATCGAAGATTGCCAGGGGAAGAGCAATCTCTCCGAACTGGAGAAGCTGCTCGTCAAACTCGGCGACGATGCCGTGCCGGTAATGATGAAATTGCTCCGGTATTTTGACACCGATGCCCGGGATCAGCTCTTCGCATGGATACTGGAAGACCAGCAGGACATGTTCGTCAGCACGGCAAACAAGGAGATCGGGAAGATCTTTTCCGAAGGCACCATCGTGATCGGCGGCTTTTGCGCAAAGGATACGCCGGGCCCGGAGATCACCCTGTTCGCGACGGATGTGAAGATCGACTACGAGCAGCTCGTCGAAAGCCCGGCACTGGGCGGCGGCCTTCTCGGGGGAGCGGCAAAGGTGGCGTACCAGCTTTCCGGCCCAGCCTCATTTGAGAAGAACGGGATCAAACTCCTTTCCTCCGATCTGGTCAAGCCCATGCTCATGACCACTCTGTCGGACAGCCTGGAGGAGGCCGGCCTGGCCCTCACCCTGGGCGATGTGGAACTGCTGGATGACCACGTGGTCGACCTGCCGGCACCCATGGTGGAGCCCGGGAAGGATGAGGGTCTGCTTCCGGATGCCATCGAAGACCGGATCCTGGACGCGGTCGCCGGCTGGCTCAGGGACAGCCTGTAGCGACCGGCGGACACAAAATGACAGAATAGACATAAACCGTTGCGGACAACGGCCTGACAGGTCACCGCAGCGGTTTTTTATTCGTACAAAGGTGTATATCACCCGGCCGGTGAAGTGTTCTACTAAACAAATGAGATATATGTTAAAATAACTATGTATGACAAGGAGAGCGGGGAAAAGGACATGACTAAACGCAAGACCGCAGTAAACAGGCTGATGAGTGTCGTCATCCTCATCGGATTCCTGTTCCTCGCCTACACGGTGGTGGACAGGGCCCATCTCTTTGAGGATCCGGGGACCCTGGAGGAGAACGCGACCATCACGCCGCCGGAAGGATATACGGTGGACGAAGACAGGAGCGGCCTGAACGGGCTGTATCTGGTTCGGGAGACGGACTCCGCCCGGGAGACCCTCCAGGTCGAATTCACGGGCTTTGAAGACTATTCCAACACGGGCGGGGAAGTGACCGAGATCGATGAGGATACGACGGCCAACCTCCACGCCTATGACTGGGACCACAGCCGCGACAACTCCATGACCTGCTACGTCATGCACGACGAAAAGTGCTATGAGGTCGGCTACCAGTGTCAGGACACCACCAGGAAGGGCTACTATTCCTCCTGCTCAGCGAAGCAGAAGGAGGATATGATTGCCTTTGTACGGACCTTCCAGTACCATGAACCGAAGGTCAGCGGCAACGTCTTCCTGCGGATGTTCCGCAGCCTGGGCGTCGCGGGGTGCATCATCTTCGGCGCGGCGGTCGTTGTCTTCATCGGCATGCCCGTCGCCATGGCCCTGGGCGGCATGGGCCGATCCGGGGAGGAAGAAGAACCGGGCAAAGGCAATCCCGTGCGCAGCAGCGACCTTCATGAGGAAATGAACCGGGAGAGGGAGCAGCAGGGGGAAAGCAGCCTCCCGCCCATCAATACGGTGCACGGCGTCAGCACCAACAACCTGGCGCGCCGGGACCACACCTGGAGCAGTGTGCCGGACTTTTTTATCAAACTGTTTCGCGGGAAAAAGTAAGGGAAAGAAGAGATTAGGATGAAAAAAAGAAGAGTTCTGTTTCTGGCCGGGCTGGTGATAAGCCTGCTTGTCCTGGCCGGCTGCGGGTTCGATCTGGAGAGTGTGGAACCGGCGGAAGAGCCGTCGGAGGAGTCGACGGAAGAGTCGGTGTCGGGGCCGGCGGAGGAAATCAACCTCTACGATGTGGACGGCGGAGGCACCAACTACGCCTTCACCTGCGACGGGGAGGAATTCCGCGCCCAGCATACCTGGGAAAACTGGCGGATATTCGACTCCTACAAGATCACGAACGAGAAGAAGATGACCGTGATCTGCCAGGCTCTCATCGACACCTACCCCGTCCACGGCAAGGACATGGAGTCCTACCGTACGGCGGACGACATGGTCTACGAGTGGCAGCAGCACAACCTGGCCTACACCTACCTGCCTGAGGACAACCCATGGAGGGAAAGCGCCATGAACGTGGATTTCGATCCGGAGGATCAGGGGAGGTCCTTCGAGGAGATCTACGAGGACCGGACGGGCAGGGAGTTTGATCTGGAGGAAAAGATCAAGGAAGAACTGGAGGAAGGGCACCTGATGGAGAAGCTGGAGGAATACCTGAACGGGGACTGATTTGATGAACAACAGAAAGAATGTCGGCGTCGTCATCGCGGTCGCCGTCCTTCTGCTGGCGGTGCTGCTCATTGACATCTGGGTGATGTCCGGGCAGATCAGGCAGCAGACGAAGGACGCGGGCATCACCCAGCTGGAGAGCATCAGCCGGGAACTGGAGAAGACCATCGATGACGCCGAGAAACTCACGATGGAGATCGCCATCGAGTCGGGAAAGTATCTCGACGACCGTGAGGCGCTGGACAAATTCATCAATAGGAAAAAGAAAGAAGCCGTCGAAGGGGACACCGGTGTGTTCAATGTCTACATCGCCGGAAGCGACTGGTTCATCATCCCCGATTTTGACGCGCCCGGCGACTATGTGCCTTCGGACCGGGTCTGGTACAAGGGCGCAATCCGCAACGGGGGGAAGGTATACGTATCCTCGCCCTACCAGGATGCCATGACGGGAGACATCTGCTATTCCGTGTCCGTTATGCTGGCCGACGGGGAAACGGTGCTGGCGGTGGACTACACCATGGACACCATCCAGTCATACATCGAACAGATGTATGACGAAGGGGACCGGCACGCGGTCATCGTCACCGGCGACGGCATCATCGCCGGATGCTCCGACGAGCAGATGATCGGCAGGCAGCTCAAGGACGCCGTCCCCGAATACGCGGGGATCTGGGCCCTGTCAAAGAAAAAGGAGGGTCTGGTCACCGCCCGGATCAAGTCAGGGCTGCTGAACGAAAACCTCTTCGCCACCCAATCCGGTAACGGCTGGTACCTGATCGTCAGCATCAGCGACTGGGATCTCTACCGGAGCGCTTACGCCCAGCTCATCGTGACCATTCTGATCGCTCTCGCTCTGTTCGTCACCGTTATCCTTGCCTTTGTATTCGCGCGGCGAAACAGGAAGCGGGGGGAGACGGCCCGGGAGAGCGAGGAGGAACACAGAGAACGGCCTGCCGGCAAAAAGAAAAAGGAAGCTCGGGGCGTCAACAAGACATACCGGAACCGGATCCTCGTCTTCATGATCCTGGTCATGCTCTTCAGCATGTACACTACCATTTCCGCGACCACCCGCTGGGGAACCGTCCAGATGAAGAGCGAGGCGGACAGCTACGAGTACCACCTGTCGGAATGGGTGGACACCCAGAAGAGCATTCTGGATATGTTCGTCAGCACCATCTCCACCAATCCGGATATGTTGAAGGACTATAAGGGAACGATCGGCTTCCTGGACCGCATCACCGAACAGTATCCGGAGATCTCCGTTACCTATCTGGCCAATCCGGATATGGAGCCGACGGTGTTCATGAACAACGGATGGATGCCGGGACCGGAGGTGCGCATCGAGGAGCGGCCCTGGTACGAGGGCGCCCTCAACGCCGAGGCCGGATGGACCATTACCGCGCCCTACTATGACGAGCAGACCGGCGGCTACTGCGTGACCATCGCCGAATGCGTCAACGATGCGAAGACCGGGAAGTTCCTGGGCGTGTTCGGCATCGACTTTTATATGGACAAGCTGGTGGGGATCCTGGGTGACAGCTATTCCGATGACGGCTACGCCTTCCTGGTGGATGTGGACGGCAATATCGTGAACCATCCCTACGGAGCGTACCAGATGTCCCAGGAAACCCAGACCAGTGTGCTGGACCTGCCCTACGGCGGGGTGAAAGCCAACGGCACCGATACAAAGCTTATCCGGGACTACGACGGATCCTGGAATATCCTTCTCGCCAAGAGCAACAACACCTCCCGCTTCGCCATCTACGTGGTCGCCGACGCCTGGAAGATCTACGGCCGGGTCATCATCTACAGCATTATCTGCCTGGCGGCTTTCCTCATCTGCATCGTGATGATCTATCGGATGCTGTCGGGTATGATCGCCTGGCAGGATGAGGTGAACCGGCGGCTGGAGAAGGCCGCCCGCACGGACGCCATGACCGGCCTGTCCAACAAAGCCTCCACGGAGGACGCTATCGCCCGCGCCGTGGAGAGCGGCAAGGGCACCCTGCTGGTCATCGACCTGGACAGCTTCAAGCTGGTCAACGACCTGTACAGCCACGAGATGGGCGACCGGGTCCTCATCCGGTTCGCCGACCTGATCCGGTCGGTCATCCGGGACAACGATATCGCCGGGCGGATCGGCGGGGACGAATTCGTCGTCTACTGCGACGGGCTGACGGATGAGGAGGTGCTGGCAGGGAAGGCGTCCTTCCTCAACGGGGAGATCATCAAATCCGCCAGGGAGTATATGGGCAGCGAGACGCAGATCCCCATCGGCTGCTCCGTGGGTGCCGTGATGGTGCCCCAGGGCGGACGGGAGTACAGCGTGCTCTTCTCCAAGGCGGACCAGGCGCTCCATCAGGCGAAGAAGGAGGGGAAGCACCACATCACCATCCACAGGGAACAGGCAAAGGCAACCCGGGAGGAGAGCACCGGCGAGCTGTCCAGCCTGCAGATGGTCTTCGGCGAGCGGAATCAGAAGCGGACCGCCCTGATCGCCGACAAGGACATCTTCCGGGATGTCTACCGATTCATGGTGCGCTTTGCCTCCAACAGCTCCTGCGACCTGTACCTGGTTGCCTTTACCCTCCAGGGGGAAGAAGAGGGGAAACTCTCCGAGGCCACGGACAGATTCGTCGAGCTGGCCGCGGGGCTTCTGCGCAGCTGCGACGTGGTGCTGAAGTACAACACCAGGCAGGTGCTGGCCCTGCTGGTGGAAGCCAGTGAAGAGGGCTATATGATTCCCGTCAGCCGGATCCTGGACGTCTGGGAGGCGGAAGGCGAAGCC
This sequence comes from Bacillota bacterium, assembly GCA_017433375.1. Classification (GTDB taxonomy): domain Bacteria; phylum Bacillota; class Clostridia; order Peptostreptococcales; family Anaerovoracaceae; genus Lentihominibacter. The sequence continues at coordinate 31,490 of JAFRHG010000020.1, read as the reverse complement.
GGGGTCACCGTCACCCACCAGGCGGAGCGGCTGGAAAGCAATCCGGTCAAGTAAGGGCCCTTATGGGACAGGGAGAAGAGAATCAACACAGAACCTACATATTTCTGTATTACAATACGGGAGAGTCAGTTATCGGAAAAAAAGGAGAAAGCGTGAATGAGTAAGAGATCGGTTATTCTGGGACTGAGCATGGCGGTCGTTCTTTGCCTTTGCATGGGACTGTCCGGATGCGGAGACGAGAAGAATCCCTATGACGGAATAAACTACGACGACTACATCAAGGTCGGACAGTACAAGGGCCTGCCGGTGGAGACGGTCAAGGTCAAGGTCACCGACGAGGACGTGCAGGCCAAGATCGATGAGGCCCTGGAGGCGGCGGCCAAGTCCGAGGATCTGGGCAAAGATGACGAGATCAAGGACGGCGACACCGTCAACATCGACTACGTGGGGACCATAGACGGCAAGGAATTCGAGGGAGGCTCCGCGGAAGGAACGGATCTGGAGATCGGCAGCGACAGCTTCATCGAGGGCTTTGAGGACGGATTAAAAGGCAAGCATATCGGGGACAGCGTCACTTTGGACCTGACCTTCCCGAAGGATTACCAGAGCGAGGATGTCGCCGGCAAGGACGTCACCTTCAAGGTGAAGATCAATTCCGCGAAGCGGACGAAGACGCCGAAATACACCGATGCCTTCATCAAGAAGAATACCAAGTACAAGACCAAGGAAGACTACGAGAAGTCCCTGAAGAAGTCCATCCGCAAGGAGAAGGAAGACGAGGCGAAGGAGGAGCAGAAGAACGAGCTCTGGTCCAAGGTGATGGAGAACACGGAAATGCTCAAGTATCCCGAGGATCAGCTCAAGGCCTACAAGGAGAACTTCAGCGCCCAGGTGGACTCCATGGCGGAGCAGTACGGAGTGGACCGCAGCGAGGTCATTGCCCAGTACTTCGGCGCGGAGGATGAGAAGGCCTTCGACAAGATGATCGAGGAGAGCGCCCAGACCCTGATCAAGCAGGAGATGGCCATCGAGTACATCGCCGATAAGGAAGGCCTGGAATACACCGACGAGGAAAAGGAAAAGAAGATCGAGGAGATCACTGCCCAGGGGTATGATGAGGACTCGGTCAAGAGCTACACCGGCCGGACCATGGACCAGTACGCCCACATCAACCTGCTCTATGAAAAGGTCATGGATTTCATCCTCGACAACGCGAAAGTAAAAAAATAGGCGCAAAACAGGACAAGTTAGTATATGTATACAATATATATGCAACTTATTCATTGAAACGCCCTGCGCGGTATGATAGTATGCAACTGTAAGTTTATACCCGTCATCCGCGCAGTTTTTTTTGCGGGGATGGAGATATAAATTTTCTCTGGAGAGTTCCGGGAAACCGGGCGCCGAAGGTGTACGCTGCAGGCTGGCACGGAAGAGTAGAAGGCAGTCAGCGGTAATCTCTCAGGCAAAAGGACAGAGCGAATGATTATCTTTCGATTTGTATACTCTCCGGAAGTCGTTCATATTATATGATCGGCTTTTTCGCTTTTATTCCACATCATTATTATTACTTTTTATTAGGAAAAGGAGAGATCCAAAATGGTCACACAATTTCTTGACACAGTCGACGGGATCGTATGGGGAATTCCTCTGATCGTTCTCATCATGGGTACCGGGATCCTGCTGACCTGCAGACTGAAAGTGGTGCAGTTCAGAAAACTCGGCAAGGCGCTGAAGTACATGGTGCATAACGAGGAAGGCGGATCCGGCGAGGTCACCAGCTTCGGTGCGCTGGCCACGGCGCTGTCCGCTACCATCGGTACCGGAAACATCGTCGGTGTGGCGACCGCAGTTGTCGCCGGCGGCCCGGGAGCGCTGTTCTGGATGATCATCGCTGCCTGCTTCGGTATGGCGACCAAGTACGCGGAAGGCCTGCTGGCCATTAAGTACAGAATCAAAAAGGAAGACGGCTCCTATCTGGGCGGCCCCTTCTACTACATTGAAAAGGGCATGAAGGAAAAGACCGGCCATAACTGGAGATGGCTGGGCAAACTGTTCGCCCTGTTCGGCGCTCTGGCCGGAGCCCTGGGTATCGGAACCATCACCCAGGTCAACGGTATCGCCAACGCGGCGAAGTCCTTCTTCGACCCCAATGATCAGCATCTGGTCCACCTCTTCGGCGGAGAGTATTCCATCGCGGTCGTGCTGACGGCTATCGTCGTCGCGGTCCTGTCCGCGCTGGTCATCATCGGCGGCATCAAGAGAATCGCGTCGGTTACCACGGTCGTGGTACCCTTCATGGCTATCGCCTACGTGATCGTTTGCCTTTGCATCGTTTTCTATCACATCGCGGACATCCCCTGGGCGGTCGCCACGATCGTCAAGGCGGCATTCTCGCCCTCGGCGGTCACCGGAGGCGTTGTCGGAACCATGTTCATCGCCCTGCAGAAGGGCGTGGCCAGAGGCATCTTCTCCAACGAAGCCGGCCTGGGTTCCGCGCCTATCGCTGCTGCTGCTGCGCAGACCAATGAATGTGTCCGTCAGGGTCTGGTTACCATGACCGGTACCTTCATCGACACCATCTGCATCTGCACCATGACCGGCCTGACCATCATGGTCTCCGGCGCATACGAGACGGCGAACCAGATGAATATCGCCGGCGGCATCCTGGAAGGCGGCGACGCTGTCGTAGACGGCGCGGCCCTCACCCAGATGGCCTTCGGCATGGGCCTGCCCTGGTCCCAGTCCGCAGGCGCCTTCGTGGTCATGACGGCGCTGGCATTCTTCGCTTTCACCACCATCCTCGGATGGGACTACTACGCGGAGCGCTGCTTCGACTATCTGACCAACGGCAACAAGGCGGCCATCCAGTTCTATCGCTGGGTCTACATCTTCGCCGTCCTGATCGGCCCCTTCCTGACCCTGAGCCAGGTATGGACCATCGCGGACATCTTCAACGCGCTGATGGCTGCGCCGAACCTGATCGCTCTGGTCGTCCTTTCCGGCGTCATCGCCATGGAAACCAAGGACTTCTTCCGGAGACTGGATTCCGGCGAATATCAGGAGAACCTGACCTTCCACGTGAGGAACTGAGGGAACTGCTGAGCGTTGCCTGAACGTCAGGCGTGACAACCAAAACACGGCGACTGCCCTGCGGATCATCCGCGGGGCAGTCTTTTTCTGTTGCGCAGACGGTCCGCGGGGAAGTCTTTTTCCGCCGCGTCGGCGGCCAGCCGGTTAAATAAACCTGGGTCTTGGCAAAAACCACAAGATGTAGTACAATCAGTTCTATAGTAGGAAAATTGTGGAAATGGCTTCGGCCATGATGTTGGGAGGAACAGTATGAAGTGCCCCTATTGTGAGAACGAAGACAGCAAGGTTATCGATTCCAGACATACGGAGGACGGCCGGGCGATCCGCCGCCGGAGAGAGTGCGAGTCCTGCGGAAGGAGGTTCACCACCTACGAAAAAGTGGAAGAGATGATCCTGATGGTCATCAAGAAGGATGGAAGCCGCCAGGCTTTCGATCGGAACAAGCTGCTGAACGGTATCGTCAGAGCCTGTGAGAAGCGGCCGGTTTCCGTGTCCGATATGGAGGGGATCGTCAACGACATCGAACGCGGACTCAACAATATGATGGAGAAGGAGGTGGAGAGCACCTTCATCGGAGAACTGGTCATGGAACAGCTCCGTGATCTGGATGAAGTGGCTTACGTCCGGTTCGCCTCCGTCTACCGCCAGTTCACCGACGTAAATACATTCGTGCAGGAAGTCGAGCGCCTGCTGACGACGAAGAAGAAGGCCTGAGCGGGCAGGAGAGCAAAAGCAATGAGCAGCGATATCTATCGGATCGCCATCGACGGCCCCAGCGGCGCTGGCAAGAGCACCATCGCCAAAGCCGTGGCGAAAAAACTGAACATCGACTACATCGACACGGGAGCCATGTACCGGGCCATCGGGTACAAGATGTCGGTCTGCGGCGTCTATCCGGAAAACCAGGAAGCGGTGAACTCCATGCTGGCGGTGACGGATATCGACTTTGATGACGGCTGCATCTATCTGGACGGCCGGGACGTCAGCGACCACATCCGGACGCCGGAAATGTCCATGATGGCATCGGTCTGTTCCACGATCCCGGAAGTCCGCGAAAAACTCGTGGAGATCCAGCGAGGCATGGCCGAGCGCAAAAGTGTGATCATGGACGGCCGGGACATCGGCACCAATGTCCTGACGGACGCGGAGGTCAAGATCTACCTGACCGCCTCCGACGAGGAGAGGGCCCAGCGCCGCTTCCTGGAACTTCAGGAAAAAGGCGACCCCCAGACCTACGACGAGGTCCTGGAGGACATCCGCCAGCGGGACCACAACGACATGACCAGGAAGCTGAACCCCCTGCGCAAGGCGGAAGACGCCGTCGAACTGGACACCACCGGCATGGACATCGACCAGGTGGTCGATCGGGTGCTGGAGATCGTGGCCGAGAAGACCGCCTGACGGGGCAGGCTGCCTGACGGGGGGCCGCGCAGGTTAAAGAAATCAGAGGAGGCTGTTGCAACAGACATTCAGCAATGTCGAGGCAACAGCCTCTTTTTCATGCCGCGGCGTGCCATCCCCCCCGCACCGCTTACTGAAATGTGTAAAACATTTTCTGAGAAAACCGATATGTCATATTTGGCCCGGAAAATCGAGGATTTCCGGCCTTTCAAGGCTGAAATGTGTAAACATTTTTTCTGAGAAGGCGGTTTGTCACACGTTTTTCCGTTTTGTGTGTAAACTCCTCCTGGCAGAAAAAGAGTTGTCATTTTTCGGGCGCAGAAAGGGCTCTGAGAGGCACTTCGAAGGCTCATTTGTGTAAAACTCTTTCGCTGAGAAAAAGTTTGTCATATGGTCTGGCTATGGAGTGGTGTCGTAGTGCTTGCATGCATGTGTTTTGGCAGACGGCTGCGGGATCGAGTGAAGGCACTGTCCCGCCGGCCGGTTTTATTAGCAAAGAAATTACATAATTTTCCAGAAATCAGTTGCAAAGGCAATCCGGGCGGTGTATGATTATGGAAATAAATGGAAACCACAGAACATAAAAGAGGAGATAGATAACCATGATGATGAACGAACTGCCGGCATGGGAGAAACCCAGGGAGAAGCTGCTGCGGGAGGGCAGGGAGAAGCTGTCCACCGCGGAGATCCTGGCGATCCTGCTCCGGACGGGGACGGCGAAGAAGACGGCCATGGATCTGGCCGGGGAGATCCTCGCCATGGACAAGGCTGGGGTGCGGTTTCTGGCGGACTGCACGCCGGAGGAACTGAAGCGGATCAGCGGGATGGGGGACGCCAAGGTCTGCGGCCTGCTGGCCGCCGTGGAGCTGGGGAGGCGGATCGCCTCCAGCCGGACGGAAATGAGGGGAAGGATCCAGGGCTCCTCCGATGTGGCGCAGCTCTTCATGGAGAAGCTGCGCTACTATAATAAGGAGCACTTCGTCTGCCTGCTGATCAATGCCGTCGGGGACATCATCGGGGAGACGGAGGTTTCCGTGGGCGACCTGTGCTCCTCGGCGGCGGGCCCGCGGGAGGTCTTCGCGCCGGCCATCCGCCGCAGCGCCGCTTCGGTGATCTTTCTGCATAATCACCCCTCGGGGGATCCGACGCCCAGCGACCAGGACATCCGGACGACCCGCCGGCTCAAAGAGGCGGGGGAGATCCTGGGCATTCCCGTGCTGGATCATATCGTCATCGGGGACGGCGCCTTCATCAGCATGGAGGCGGAGGGCCTCCTCGGATAGGAGCGGAGGGCCTCCTCGGATAAGAATTGCCTTTTCATCAACAAAAATGGCTCAATTGCAAGGAAACCCTTGACGGCAGGAATAATTGTGGCAAAATAGAGAGCGGACGTTATTTCTGCGGGAGAGTCAGAGGGGCCATGGATAAAGTCATTCTGGTGACATCAGGAAAAGGCGGAACGGGAAAGACCATGTTTTCCGTGAACCTGGGCGCGACCCTGGCGGATATGGGCCGGCGCGTGCTGCTGATCGACATGGATCTGGGCATGCGGAACATGGACCTGTATCTGGGCATGGAGAACCGGGTGGTGTTCAACATCATGGACGTCATGACCGGTGTCTGCCGCCTGAACAAGGCCATTCTCAGGGTGCACGGATTCGAGTCCCTGTATTTTATGGCCGCGTCCCCCCGCAGAGGAGACATCCGTCTGACCGGGAAGAACATGATCGCGCTCTGCGAGATCCTGGAAAAGTACTTTGACCATATCATCATCGATACGGGAGCGGGCATGGGCGAACTGCTGGATGCCTGCGCGGCGCCGGCGGGCACGGCGGTCATCGTCACCGAGCCGGAGATCGCCGCCCTGCGCGATGCGGATACGGTCAACGCCCGTCTGAACGAGCTGGGGGTCATGGATACGTGCATGGTCATCAACCGGGTCGATCTGGAACTGGTCCGCGCCGGCGTGCTGATGGATGTGGAGAGCATCATCGACAGCACCATGACGCCGGTGATCGGCATCATCCAGGAGGACCGGGCCATCCGCATCTCCACCAGCCGGGGAACACCCATCGCCGGCGAAGGCGAGAACGAAGGCCTTCGCAGGGAATTCCGGACCATCGCCGGAAGAATACTGCCCGCGGAATAAGAGAACCCCGCAGAGGGATTCCGCCCCGGCAGGATGTTGCGTTTCGTCACCCCCCATTATTCCCATTTTTTTACTTTTTTACATTGACGGAGACATAAATAGAGCATATAATGTATTCGTATGTTTTTAACTTTTTTGTGCAAAAAGACAATACACATAGAGTGGAATTTTGATAACTGAATAAAGGAGGAACGGTATGACGATCGTATTACCGATTATCGTCGGCCTGGCGGCCTTGGGGCTAGGCATCCTGGTTGGCTATATTCTGCGAAAGTCCATCGGTGAAAAGACCATCGGCAACGCGGAAACAAAGGCAAAGAATCTGATACTCGACGCGGAAAACCGCGCGGAAACCATCAAGAAAGAGCTGGTACTGGAAGCGAAGGAGGAAGCACACCGGCAGAGAAACGAAGCGGAGAAGGAGATCCGCGAAAGAAGAAACGAAATTCAGAAATCTGAGCGGAGACTCGTTCAGAAGGAAGAGTCCATCGATAAAAAACTCGAGAACATCGAGAAAAAAGAAGAAGGCATCACAAATAAGGAAAAGAACATATCACGTAAGCAGCAGGAAATGGACCGTGTACTGAAGCGGCAGCTGGAAGAGCTGGAGAAGATTTCAGGATACACCATTGACGAAGCGAGAGAAATTATACTTCAGAAGGTAGAGCACGAAGCCCGCAGTGAAGCGGCGGTGCTGTACAAGGATATTGAAAACAAAGCGAGGGAAGACGCGGACAAGAAGGCGAAGGAGATCATCACCGGCGCCATTCAGCGGTGCGCGGCGGATCACGTGGCCGAGTCCACGGTCTCCGTTGTTCCCCTGCCCAGCGATGAGATGAAGGGCCGGATCATCGGACGTGAAGGCCGGAACATCCGTGCCATCGAAAGCGCCACCGGCATCGATCTGATCATCGACGACACGCCGGAAGCGGTCATCCTTTCCGGATTCGATCCCGTCAGACGGGAGATCGCCCGGATCGCCCTGGAAAAGCTCATCGTCGACGGACGGATCCATCCGGCGAGGATCGAGGAAATGGTCCACAAGGCGGAGAGGGAAGTCAACGCCATCATCAAGGAGGAGGGCGAACAGGCCACCTTCGAAGTGGGCATCCACAACCTCCATCCGGAGCTGGTCAAGCTTCTGGGACGGCTGCGGTACCGGACGTCTTACGGGCAGAACGTGCTGAAGCACTCCATCGAGGTGGCCCACCTGGCCGGACTGATGGCCGGCGAGCTGGGACTGGACGTGACCCTGGCCAAGAGAGCCGGTCTGCTGCATGACATCGGCAAGGCCCTGGACCACGAGCAGGAAGGAACCCACGTGGATATCGGCATCGAGGTGCTGAAGAAGTATAAGGAGACCGACGCGGTCATCAACGGCATGGCGGCCCACCACGGCGATTACGAACCCAAGTCCACGGAGGCGGTGCTCATCGCGGCGGCAGATGCCCTGTCAGCGGCCAGACCGGGAGCCAGAAGGGAGACCCTGGAGTCCTACATCAAGCGGCTGCAGAAGCTGGAGGAGATCGCCAACACCACGGAAGGCGTGGAGACATCCTACGCCATCCAGGCAGGCCGGGAGATCCGGATCATCGCCAAGCCGGACGAGGTGGGGGACGACGCCATCGCCCTCCTGGCCAGAGACATTTCCAAGAAGATCGAATCGGAGCTGGAGTACCCGGGCCAGATCAAGGTCAATGTCGTCCGGGAGACCCGCGCCATCGACTACGCGAAATAGAGCGGGATAACGCCCCGCGCGGAACAAGTGAACACTATAGCCTGACCAATTACACAAAACCGCTACGTGGCGCGCAGCGGTTTTGTTTTCAGTAGGACCATGATCTATCTGGACAACAGCGCGACAACTAAACAGCATCCCGACGTGACGAAAAAGATGCTGGAATACATGGAAACATCCTGGGGGAACCCCTCCTCCCTTCACCGGGCGGGCCTTCAGGCCGAAAAGGGCGTCAAGGAAGCCCGGCGCCAGCTGGAGCGGCTCATGCCTGAGGCCGGAGGAAGGATCGCCTTTACATCGGGGGGAACCGAAGCGGACAATCTGGCCATCTTCGGCGCGGCGGCAGCCCGCGGAAGACAGGGAAAGAGGATCGTGACCACGGCGGTGGAGCACCCGGCGGTGCTGGAGTGCTGCGGCAAGCTGGAGCAGGAGGGCTTCGACATCGTCCGCGTCGGCGTGGACGGCCAGGGCAGGCTGGATCTGGAGGCCATGGAAGAGGCCATTGACGGACAGACGATCCTGGTCAGCGTCATGCAGGTCAACAACGAAGTGGGGACCATCCTGCCGGTGGAGGAGATCCGCCGGATCATCGGGCAAAAGCAATCCCCGGCTTTGCTTCACTGCGACGCGGTCCAGAGTTTTGGGAAGATCCTCCTGCCTAAGAGCGCGGACATGATCTCCCTCAGCGGCCATAAGATCCACGGGCCGAAGGGGAGCGGCGCCCTGTGGATGAGAAAGGGCCTGCATCTTCCGCCCCTGATCTTCGGCGGCGGACAGGAGGGCGGACTCCGCTCGGGCACGGAAAACGTGCCGGCCATCGCCGGACTGGGCCTGGCGGCCAGCCTGGCCTGGGAAGGGCGCGAAGAAAAGATGGCCCGGATCAGCGCCATGCGAAACCGTCTGATGGAGGGCCTGGAGGAGAGCATCGACGATGCGGTCATCAACAGCCCGCGGCAGACGGGGGAGAAACCGGGGGAGAGCTGCGGGACGATCCTGAACGTCAGCTTTCCGGGGACCCGGGGAGAAGTGATCCTGCACACCCTGGAGCAGAGCGGGATCTGCGTGTCGACGGGGTCGGCCTGCTCTTCCAATAAGAAGGGACGCAGCCACGTGCTGCAGGCCATGGGCTGCGACGACGGGCGGATCGAGGGAGCCATCCGGTTCAGCCTGTGCGCAGAGAACACCATGGAGGAAATCGAGGAGACGATCCGGCGGACGGAGGAAGCGGTGAAGCGCTTCCGGCGGCTGGGCAGTTTCCGGTGAGGACAGACATATGAACGAGGAACACATCTTTATCGTGCGCTGCGGGGAGGTGGCGCTCAAGGGCATGAACAAGCCCTACTTCGAGCGCATGCTGGCGGAGCGGATCCGCAAACTGCTGAAGCGGTTTGACGGGGTCAGCGTCTACCGGCACGAGGGCCTGATCTTTGTGCGCGCGGATAAGAATCTGAATAAACAGGACATCATCCGGCAGATCTCCAAGGTCTTCGGCGTGGCGTCCATCAGCCCGGCGGTGGAGTGCGAGAGCAACATGGAGGCCATCGGCCAGGCGGCGGTGGACTACATGCTGGAGATGATCGAGGAGCGGGGCATCAAAACCTTCAAGGTGGAGGCCAAGCGGGCGGACAAGAACTTCCCGGTGAAGTCGCCGGAGATCGGCAGAAGGATCGGGGCGGCGGTGCTGAAGGGCTGCAAGGTGCTGAAGGTGGACGTCCATCATCCCGACTGCCGGCTTTTCGTGGACGTGCGCCACGACAAGACCTACATTTATCAGGACAAGATCCCGGGATTCGGCGGTCTGCCCCTGGGCACCAACGGCAAGGGCATGAGCCTGCTGTCCGGCGGCATCGATTCGCCGGTGGCCACCTGGATGATGGCCAAGCGGGGCATGCTCATCGAGGCGGTCCACTTCCATTCCTATCCCTACACCAGTGAACGGGCCAGGGAGAAGGTGGAGGAGCTGGCTTCCCTGGTGGCGGTCTACTGCGGCCGATTTCAGATGCACGTGATCAATCTGCTGCCCATCCAGGAGCAGATCGTGCAGAACTGCCCGGAGGATGAGACCACCATCCTGGTGCGCCGGTTCATGATGCGCATCGCCCAGCGGCTGGCGGAACGGACGGACTGCGGCATGCTGATCACCGGGGAGAACCTGGGCCAGGTGGCCAGCCAGACGGCGGAGGCCCTGGTGGTGACCGACGCTTCGGTCACCATGCCCGTCATGCGGCCCCTCATCGGCATGGACAAGGTGGACATCATGGATCTGGCGAAGGAGATCGGGACCTACGAGAAATCCATCGAGCCCTATGAGGACTGCTGCACCGTGTTCCTGCCCAAGCATCCGGTGACCAAGCCGAAGCTGGAGCGCATTCTGGCCTCGGAGGCGAAGCTGGACGCGGAGGGCCTGATCCAGGCGGCGGTGGACAGCGAGGAGATCGTGACCATCTATCCAGCCTGATGTGGATAATCCACAAAGTTTTACGAAATTATTTGTTGCCTTTGCACAAATTATATTGACAGACAGACCCGTCCTGAGGTAATCTATACAGGTAGTCTGTTGTCTTTGTGCCGGAAAAAACACAGGAGAGAAAATGACGGAAAATAGCAGCAAAACCATGGAGATCCGCTGGCACGGCCGGGGCGGACAGGGGGCGAAGACCGCCTGCCTTCTGCTGGCCGAGGCGGCGTTTTTCTCAGGGAAATATGTACAGGGATTTCCGGAGTACGGGCCGGAGAGAATGGGCGCGCCCATTACGGCCTACAACCGGATCTCCGATGAGCCCTGCAGCGTGCATTCCAACATCTATTACCCGGATCACGTGGTGGTCGTGGACGAGACCCTTCTGCGGACCGTCGACGTGCTGAAGGGGCTGAAGGATGGGGGCATTCTGATCATCAACACCAGGAAGACGGCGGGGGAGATCCGGGAGTTGCTTCCGGAATTCGAAGGACCCGTCTGCGTGGTCGACGCGGAGAGGATCTCCACCGAGACACTGGGGAGGAACTTCCCCAATACGCCCATGCTGGCGGCGGTGGTCAAGGCCAGCGGCGTGCTGGACCTGGGTCAGTTCGTCAGCGATATGCGCCGGTCTTTCGAACATAAATTCCACGACAAGCCCGAGGTCATCGAGGGCAACATGAAGGCGCTGCAGAAGACGCTGGATGAGGTAGAGGTAGAATGAGCAGAATCAGAACGGAAATGATCGATGAGAAGATCACCTGGCAGGACATCACCACGGGAGCGGAGATCGATGAGCCGGCCACGTCTCTTCTGATCAATACGGGGGAATGGCGGGTCATGCGGCCCAGGTTCCTCGAGGATAAATGCAAGCAGTGTCTGCTTTGCGTACCCTTCTGTCCGGACAGTTCCATTCCGGTGAAGGAGGGAAGGCGGAGCGACTTTGACTTTGACCATTGCAAGGGCTGCGGAATCTGTGTGAAGGTATGCCCCTTCGATGCGATTGACTTCGTAAAGGAGGAAAAATAAGTGGCGATCAGAGAACGAATGTCGGGAAACGAAGCCATCGCGGAGGCGATGCGCCAGGTCGACCCGGACGTCATGGGGGCCTTCCCCATCACGCCGTCGACGGAGATCCCGGAATACTTTTCCGAGTTCATGGCCAACGGCGAGGTGAGCACCCAGTTTGTGCCCGTCGAGTCGGAGCACAGCGCCATGTCGGTGTGCATCGGAGCCTCGGCAGCCGGCGCCCGGGCGGTGACGGCGACATCCTCCTGCGGACTGGCCTATATGTGGGAGCTGCTCTACGTGGCGGCATCCTCCCGGCTGCCCATCACCATGGTGGTGTCCAACCGTGCCCTGACCGGCCCCATCAGCATCGGCAACGACCATTCCGATTCCATGGGCGCCAGGGACTCCGGCTGGATGCAGATCTATGCCGAGGACAACCAGGAGGTCTACGACAACTTCCTGCAGGCCATCCTGATCACGGAGGCTACCCGCCTGCCCATCATGGTCTGCCAGGACGGCTTCATCACCAGCCACGGCGTATCCAACATCCAGCTCATCGAGGATGAGAAGGTGAAGGAGTTCGTCGGCGAGTATGAGCCGGAGCAGTACCTTCTCAATCACGACCGGCCGCTGGCCGTGGGGCCCTACGGAACGGCCCCCTATTACATGGAAGTGAAGCGGCAGCAGGCCCAGGCGATGAAGGATTCCATGCCGGTCATCCTGGAGGTGGCGGAGAAGTTCCGGCAGATGACGGGACGCTCCTACGGCTTTTTCGAGGAATACATGATGGAGGATGCCGAGGTGGCGGTGGTGGTCATCGGTTCCAGCGCCGGAACGGGCAAGGAAGCGGTGAACCGGCTGCGCGCCGAGGGCAGGAAGGTCGGCCTGATCAAGCTCAGGGTGTTCCGGCCCTTCCCGCGGATCCCCCTGGCGGAGGCCATGTGCCGGGTGCGCGCCGTGGCGGTCATGGACAAGGCGGAGAGCTTTTCCAACAGCGGCGGGCCCCTCTTCAACGAGTCCCGCAGTGCTCTCTACGACCTGCCGGGCCGGCCCTATGCCATCAACTACATCTACGGCCTCGGCGGACGGGACATCACCGTCGACGATTTCTATGAGATATACCGGGACCTCTTCATCATTGCCGATACCAATGACCCCGGGGACGTGTACCGCTACATCGGCGTGCGGGATTCCCGGTACGAAGAGGGTGGATTTGACCACAGGAGTGAAGAATAATGGCATATAGTCTGAAACGGGAACTGGAGAAGCCGGAACGGCTGGCCGGAGGACACCGGCTCTGCGCGGGATGCGGCGCCGGCATCGCCGTCCGCGGCGTACTGCGCGCCCTGGATGAGGGCGACCGGGCCGTGGTGGGCAACGCCACCGGATGCCTGGAGGTCTCCAGCTTCATCTATCCCAACACCGCCTACTACGACAGCTACATCCACAGCGCCTTCGAGAACGCCGGCGCCACCATGGCCGGCGTGGAGGCAGCCTACAACGTGCTGAAGAAAAAGGGCAAGGTCCAGGACACCTACAAGTTCATCACCTTCGGCGGCGACGGGGGCACCTACGACATCGGTCTGCAGTCCCTGTCCGGCGCCATGGAACGGGGGCACGACATGGTCTACGTCTGTTACGACAACGAGGCCTACATGAACACGGGCATCCAGCGTTCCTCCTCCACGCCCCAGTTTGCCAACGCGACCACCTCCCCGGCGGGCAGCGTGATCCCGGGCAAACCCCAGAACAAGAAGAATCTCACGGAGATCATGGCCGCCCACAACATTCCCTACGCGGCCCAGACCACGTTCCTGAACGATTTCCGTGATCTCCACGAGAAGGCCCACAAGGCCATCTATACCGAAGGACCCTGCTTCCTCAACGTGCTGGCGCCCTGTCCCAGGGGCTGGCGCTACGAGGCGGAGGATCTGGCGGAGATCTGCCGGTTGGCGGTGGACACCTGCGTGTGGCCCCTCTACGAGATCGAAGCCGGCGAGTGGCGGCTGACCTACGAGCCCCGGCGGAAACTGCCCGTCGAGGAATTCCTGTCGAAGCAGGGAAGGTTCCGCCATATGTTCCGCAAAGGCAGCGAATGGATGATTCTGAAAACGCAGGAATACGTCGATGAGCAGTGGGAAAAACTGCTGCAGAAATGTGAGTGAGTGAGGCTGAAATGAGCGAAAAGAACAGACAGATCATGCTGGGCAACGAAGCCTTTGCCCGGGGAGCCTGGGAAGCGGGAGTGACCGTGGTGTCCTCCTATCCGGGGACGCCGAGCACCGAGGTGACGGAAGCCGCGGCGAAGTACGATGAGATCCACGCGGAGTGGGCGCCCAACGAGAAGGTGGGTGTGGAGACGGCCATGGGAGCCTCCCTTGGCGGAGCCAGAGCCCTGTCCTGCATGAAGCATGTGGGACTGAACGTGGCGGCGGATCCCTTTTATACGGCGGCCTACACCGGCGTAAACGGCGGCTTCGTCCTGCTGGTGGCCGACGACAACGGCTGCCATTCCAGCCAGAACGAACAGGACTCCCGGTACCACGGCCGCAGCGCCGGCGTGCCGATCCTGGAGCCGGCGGACGCCCAGGAATGCAAGGACTACATCCGCCTGGCCTACGACATCAGTGAGAAATACGACACGGTGGTGCTCCTGCGCTCCAACACCCGCATCTCCCATTCCCGGGGAATCGTGGAACTGGGCGAGCGGACCGAGCGGGAGATCATCCCCTATGAGAAGAACGTGAACAAGTACGTGGCCATGCCGGCCATGGCCAGAAAACTCCACGTTGCCCAGGAGGAACGGCTGGCGCAGATCGCCGCCGATTCCTGCGAGTGGGATATCAACGATGTGCAGATGGGCGATGAGTCCATCGGCATCATCACCAGCGGCATCGCCTATCAGTACGCGAAGGATGCCCTGCCCGACGTCAGTTTCCTGAAGCTGGGGATCGTCAATCCCCTGCCCAAGGCCCTGATCCGGGATTTCGCCTCCAACGTAGGCAAGCTTTACGTCATCGAAGAGGGAGATCCCTTCATCGAGGAGCAGATCCGCTCCTGGGGAATCCCCGTGACCGGCGGCAAGGACATGTTCACCATCCAGGGCGAGTACAGCGCCAACATGATCCGGGAGGCCTTCGGCGAGGATCCGGCGGAGCACGACGTGGACGTCAGCGACGCTCCCGGCCGGCCGCCCCTTCTGTGCGCGGGATGCCCCCACCGGGGACTGTTCCACGTACTGAGCAAAAAGAAGACCCGTGTCTTCGGCGACATCGGCTGCTATACCCTGTCAGCCCTGCCGCCTACATCCTCCATGGATACCACCCTGTGCATGGGCGCCTCTATCGGCATGGCCCACGGCTTTGAATGGGCGACGGGCAGCAAGGAAAACACCGTGGCTGTACTGGGAGATTCCACCTTCCTCCATTCCGGCATCACCGGGCTCATCAACATGAGCTACAACGGATCGAAGGGAACGGTCATCATTCTGGACAACCGGATCACCGGCATGACCGGACACCAGCAGAATCCGGCCAGCGGCAAAAATGCCAAGGGAGAGCCGGCGCCGGCGGTGGATCTGAAGGAGCTCTGCCAGGCCTGCGGCGTGAAGCACGTGGTGGAAGTGGATCCCTTCGAGCTCGAAGAAGTGGAGAGGATCGTCGAGGAAGAAACCAGCCGGGACGAGCTGTCTGTGATCATCACCAAGCGCCCCTGCGCCATGATCGTTAAACAGCCGGGAATCCCCATGGTCGTGACGGACCGCTGCCGCAACTGCCGGATGTGCATGAAGATCGGCTGCCCGGCCATCGAGATCAAGGACGGCCGTCCCATCGTCGTGCCCGAGAGGTGCGTGGGATGCGGACTCTGTGCCAGGGTGTGCCCCTTTGATGCTATCGAAAGCACCGGGAAGGAGGAGAAGTAAATGAAGACGAATATTCTGATCGTAGGCGTCGGCGGGCAGGGAACCCTGCTGGCCAGCGTGCTTCTCGGAAACCTGGCGCTGGAGGACGGATACGATGTGAAACTCAGTGAGGTCCACGGCATGTCCCAGAGGGGCGGCAGCGTGGTGACCCACGTGAAGATCAGCGACGAAAAGGTCGGCGCTCCCCTCATCGAGGAGGGTGAAGCGGATATTATTCTTGCCTTTGAACAGCTGGAGGCCTACCGATGGCTTCCCTGGCTTAAGGAGGGCGGGTCCCTGTACGTCAACGTGCAGCAGATCCTGCCCATGCCGGTGGTTCTGGGAGACGCCCCCTGGCCGGAGAACCTGGAGGAGGCGCTGAAGCAGCGCGCCGGAAAGGTCAAGGCCTTCAACGCCCTGGAGATTGCCGAAGAGTGCGGCAGCGACAAGGCGGTGAACGTGGTGCTCCTGGGCGCGGCGGCCCGCGATCTTCCCTTCAGTGAGGAAGCGTGGATGAGAGTTATTTCGGAGAAAGTGAAGGGGAACTTCGTTGAGATGAACAAGTTCGCGTTTCAGCGGGGACAGCAGGCGTAGCGGAGATCCGCCCGCAGGCTGCCCCGGAAGAAGCGTAAACCGAAGCATCGAAACAAAGAAAGGAAAACCCCCTAATGATTTGGAACAAGGAAATGGAATGCGCGGATCGGGAAACCATGCGCGCGCTGCAGCTGGAGAGGCTGCAGGAAACGGTAAAGTACGAGTACGAGCACGTACCTCACTATGCGGCGAAGATGGACAAGGCCGGCGTCAAGCCGGAGGATATCGTTACCCTGGAGGATATCGCTCTGCTGCCCTTCATCAACAAGGAGGACCTTGCGGAGAACTATCCCACCGGCCTCTTCGCCCAGCCTATGGAAAACATCGTCCGGATCCAGTCTTCTTCGGGCACCACGGGAAAGCCGAAGATCATCGGCTACACCAAGGGGGACATGGAAGACTGGGGCGAGGCAGTGGCCAGAGGACTGGCCATGTGCGGCGCGGGCCCCAATGACACCGTGCACGTGGCCTACGGCTACGGCCTGTTCACCGGCGGCCTGGGCGCCCATGCCGGCGCGGAGACCCTCGGCGCCACGGTCCTGCCCATGAGCACGGGCAACACGGCCCGGCAGATCATGTTCATGCAGGACATGAAGAGCGACATCCTCTGCTGCACGCCTTCCTACGCCCTGACCATCGCCGAGGCGGTGGAGAGGGCGGGCATCGATCCGGCGGATCTGCAGATCAGGGCGGGCCTCTTCGGGGCGGAGCCCTGGACCCAGAGCATGCGGGAGAAGATCGAGAAGGGTCTGGGCATCCGGGCCCACGACATCTACGGTCTGACGGAGATCACCGGACCCGGCGTGGCCACCAGCTGCGAGGCCAACAACGGCATGCACATCCAGGAGGATCTCTTCTATCCGGAGATCGTCGATCCCAACACCCTGAAGCCGCTGCCGCCGGGGGAGACCGGGGAACTGGTCTTCACCACCCTGAAGAAGCGGGGCGTGCCCATGGTCAGGTACAGGACCAGAGACATCTGTTACCTGATGGAAGGGAAGTGCTCCTGCGGCAGGACGAGCGTCCGGATGAGCCGGGTATTCGGCCGGACCGACGACATGCTCATCGTCAAGGGCGTCAACGTATTCCCCTCCCAGGTGGAAACGGTCATCGCCAAATTCAATGAGCTGACGCTGAACTACAAGATCCTGGTGGATCGCAAGGGCGGCTCCGACAGCATCGAGCTGATGGTCGAGTTCGCCGAAGGACTGATCATCGACGATATCGATTTCGTCGAGAACATGAGGAAGAGGGTTGAGCACGCGCTGCGGGAGATCCTGCAGATCGGCTGCAAGGTCAGGTTCCTGAACGCGGGGACCCTGCCCAGAAGCGAGGGCAAAGCCGTCAGAGTGGAAGACAGGAGGAAGTACGAATAATGGCAGTGAAACAGGTATCGGTTTTTATTGAAAACGAAACGGGCCGGCTGGCTGCCCTGACGCAGCTTCTGGCGGAACACGGCGTGGATCTTAACGCGGCGACCATCGCGGAGACCGGGGAATACGGCATCCTCCGCTGCATCGTGCAGAATCCGGAGGAGACGGTCAGGATCCTGTCCGGCGGCGGCTTCATGGCCAGCGTGACGGAAGTCCTGGCAGTGGGCATCGACAACCGGCCGGGCGGTCTGAACCGGGTGCTGCAGATCCTTTCCGACGCGGGCATCGGCGTCAAGTACATCTACTCCACCATCCAGTCCATCAAGGGCGAAGCGGTAATCATGATGAAGACGGGCGACCAGAACCGGGCGGAGAAACTTCTCGAGAGCGCGGACGTCAAGCTATGCACCATGGATGAACTGAAATAGACGGAAAACAGGAGACTGAATGAGCAGGAAAGGCAACGGAAGCAGGAAACCCATGGGCCTGGGATCGAAGATCCTTCTGATCATCTGCCTGATCGTTTTCTGCGGCTCCGGGTATTATCTGGGGAACTATTTCTTCCAGGCCTGGAAGGCGCAGGACGAGTTCGCCGATCTGAAAAAGGTCGAAAGCATGCAGAAGGATCTGCTGACCAGCCGGGGCACCATCATCGGGAAGTACGTCGGCCTCTACCAGGCCAACAGCGACATCATCGGATGGGTCAGGATGGAGGACACGAAGATCGACTATCCCGTCATGCAGACGAAGGACGATCCGGAGTACTATCTCCACCGGGATTTCAAGCGGGAGCATTCGGAGTCGGGCACGCCCTTTATGGACGCCGACAGCGACATCTTCATTCCCACGTGCAACTGGCTGGTCTACGGACACCACATGAAGAGCGGCATCATGTTCCACGATCTGGTGAAGTACGAGGATCCGGAGTTTTACCGCAAGCATCCGACCTTTTCCTTTGACACCATCTACAAAGGAGGGCAGGGGACCTACCAGATCATCGCCGCGGGATATTCGAAGATCTACGCGGAGGATTCCGATGCCTTCAAGTATTATCAGTACGCCGGGATCACCACGGAGGAG
This sequence comes from Bacillota bacterium, assembly GCA_017433375.1. Lineage (GTDB taxonomy): Bacteria > Bacillota > Clostridia > Peptostreptococcales > Anaerovoracaceae > Lentihominibacter. The sequence goes on along the minus strand of JAFRHG010000020.1, from coordinate 12,692 downwards.
CAGTTCAACGAATACGTGAACGGCGTCCTCTCCATCTCGGCCTACAACACCGGCGAGACCGCCGAATTCGGCGATCAGCTGGTGACCCTGTCCACCTGCGCCTACCAGGCGAAGGAAGGACGGTTTTTCGTTGTCGGCAAACGCATCGACGCGAAGCAGAAGAAACCGGAGTTTTAACCCAGGACGAAGGAAATCATGGGAACCAGCAACACTAAAACAGCGGATAAGATCATCACCAGCAATCTGGTCTATCCGGGAAGGGGCCGGGAGGTCTTCGCCGGCGGCGCAGCTGTCCGGGGAGACCGGATCCTTGCCGTGGGCAGCGAGGAGGAACTGCAGGCCTTTGTCGGGCCGGACACTGAGGTGTACGCCTACGAAGACAAGCTGCTTCTGCCCGGGATCATCGACTCCCACATCCACATCACCATGGGGGCGATGATGGATGACAACGACATCAATCTGGAGGGAACCCGGTCGGCGGAGGAATGCGTGGACATCGTCCGGGACTACCTGCAGCGCCACCCGGAGACGAAACTGATTCTGGCCAGCGGCTGGATGATCTCGGCCTGGGATGATCAGGAGCTTCCCCGCAAGGAGATGCTGGACGAGATCTCCCGGGACATTCCCATCTGCCTTCCCACGGCGGACGGCTGGCTGGTCTGGGTCAACTCCAAAGCCCTGGAACTCTTCGGCTATACCCCGGAGAAGGTGCAGGGCGAGGATTGCTTTTACATCAAAAAAGACGAGCAGGGAGAGCTGACCGGCGTCCTGTACAACAAGGGGGCGGACCCGGTCTACTTCATGATGATGGATATCGACCGGGACGACGCGAAGCGGATGCTCCGCCATTCCATCGGACGGTTCAACACCTTCGGCATCACCACCGTGGGGGATCTGTCCAACGAGCACGTCATCAACCGGGAACCGGAAGGCTTCGCCATCTACCGGGAACTGGAGCAGCAGGGGGAACTGACCTGCCGCATCTTCGTCTACCCGGCCATCGACCGGGACCTGACCTTTGCCCGGGCCAAGGAACTGCAAAGGCAATACTCCTCCGGCCTGGTCCGCATGCCGGGCCTCAAGGCCTATCAGGACGGGGTCATCGACGCCTATACGGGCGTGCTGGTGGAGCCCTACGTGGATGATCCGGAGAATCCGGAAAAGAACGCGGTGCCCATCCACACCCAGGAGGAACTGAACGCCAAGGTGACCGCGGCTAACGGGGAGGGCTTCCCCGTGCGGATCCACTGTACGGGCGACGGCGCCGTGCGGATGTCCCTGAACGCCTTCGAGGCTTCGGGCAAAGCCAACGGCAGCCACGGTCTGCGCAACTGCATCGAACACATCGAGATGCTCCACGAGGGTGACTACGAGCGGTTCGGACAGCTGGATGTCATGGCCTGCAAGCAGCCGGCCCACCTGCTGCTGTGCACCGAGTCCTTTATGATCGACGCCATCGGCGAGGAGCGCTGGCATACCAGCCATCCTTTCCAGTCCATCATCGACGCGGGGGGCACGGTGAACATGAGCACGGATTATCCCATCATCGACATCGATCCCTTTACGAATATCTACGCGGCCCTGACCCGGCGCACTACCGGCGGGGAACTGATGGGAACCAACCCGGATGACGTGATGGACATCTGGGAGACCCTGGAGGGGTACACCTATCTGGGCGCCTATACCCTGGGACAGGAAGAGGAACTGGGCACCCTGGAAGCGGGAAAGAAAGCGGACATCGCCGTCCTCGACGGACGGATCATCGACGATAAGCCCGAGGACATCCTGGGCAGATCGGCCCTGCTGACCATCATGGACGGGAAGGTCGTCCACCGGCGGGGGGAGTCCTGATTCAACGTTATCGTTCATGACAGCCGTCATGATCATCGATATTATTCATCATTATCATTGATTCATTGTTAGGAGGTAAAGCATGGATTATGGTTTTATTTGTGTTTTGCCCGTACTGACCATCCTGGTCATCGCCGTGACGACGAAAAAGACGCTGTTCGCGATGACCTGCGGCCTGTCCATGGCGGCGCTGATACTCGCCGGCGGACTGACCGGGTTCGCGGGCAAATTCTTCGACTGCATCTACGGAGGATTTACCAATGAATCCCTCCAGTGGCTGCTGATCGTCATCGCCCTCTTCGGCATGCTGATCATGATGTATGAGCGGTCGGGAGCGGTCATCGACTTCGGATTCTGGGCAAGAAAGCTGATCAAGACGAAGAAGTCGGCCCTGCTGGGCACCTTCATCCTGGGCGTGATCATCTTCCTGGATGACTATCTGAACAACCTGGCGGTGGGCACCACCATGAAGGGCATCACCGACAAGCTGGGCATCCCCCGGCTGCAGCTGGCCTACGTGGTCAACACGGTGGCGGCTCCGGTCTGCCTGCTGATCCCCCTGTCTTCCTGGGCGGTCTACTTCGCCCAGCTGATGGAAGAGCAGGGCGTGGAGATCGGCGGATCCTCCATGGCGGCCTACGTCCACGGACTGCCCTTTGCCTTTTATGCCTGGTTCGCCATCATCGTCTGCCTGCTGCAGATCTTCGGCATCATTCCCAAGATCGGTTCCATGAAGAAGGCCTATGAGCGTTACGAGCTGACGGGAGATGTCTTCCCCGAGGGAACCGACGAGGAGATCGTGAGGAACGCCAAGACGGACGACATGCCGGAAGGCGTCAAGCCCCAGCCCTGGAACTTCCTGATCCCGCTGATCGTCATGATCGTGGTCACCCTGCTGACGGACACCGACGTCATGAAGGGATCGGCCGCCGCGGTGATCGTGGCCTTCGGCCTCTACCTGGTGGAACGCAAAATGTCCTTCACCGAACTGCTGACGGCCTGCTTTGACGGTGTCATGTCCATGGGCTTCGTGTTCATCCTGTCCGTGCTGGCCTTCTCCGTACAGGGAGCCAACCTGGAACTGGGACTGGCGGACTACGTCATCTCCGTCACCGAGCCCATCATGAAGGGCGGATTCCTGCCGGCAGCGGTATTCATCGTCTGCGGCATCTACGCCTATGCCACCGGATGCTTCTGGGATCTGGCGGCCATCATCATCCCCATCGTTATTCCTCTGGCCAACGCCATGGGCGTGGATCCGATCCTGGTTTCGGCCGCCGTATTCTCCGGCGCCGCCTTCGGAAGCAACACCTGCCTCTATGGTGACGGCGTTATCATGTGCGCCCAGGGAACCCAGGTCAAGACCCTGAACCTGATGATGACCACGCTGCCCTACGCCTGCATCGCCGGCGGGGCCTCCGTCATCGCGTACCTGATCGTGGGCTTCATGCTCTAGCCCCCCCCCGCTCGGCCGATGCCGACCGCGCTGGGCTTTGTTCTCGCCGCTGGCGGTTACAGCGGCTCGCTCACAGAAATCAAAACCCCACCGAACCCGGGATTCCGTCCCGCAGTCATCGGTGGGGTTTTTCTGTGCGCATCTTCCCTTCGTCGGGAGCCGCAGCTGTCCGCTGCCTCATCACTATCATAGCTGTCCGCTGCCTCATCACTACGGCAATTCTGAATTATCCTCCTGCTTCTTTAGAATTGACAGAATCCGTGCATCCTAAATGTCCGGAAATTCGATAATTCGGTTTGAATTCTGGATTTCCGGACGAAAATCATATTTCTACAGTATAATAGTGCTAATAATCTGTAGAATCAGAAATTGAAAACAATTATCGCAGAAAAAGCCCTTTCGATCGAGACAGGCGACATAAAAATACGCAAAAGCGCCCCCATTTATTTCCATCTACAGATTCTAACCATCACGGACACCGAGTAATGACTTGCAGGGATCATAAGGTGTTCGGAAGGTCGACGCGCTTCGAAAAACTGCTCGAACGGAGATATTGAGTTCTGTCCCCTGGGGGGATAAGACCGTGCAGAGCCGACAAAAACCCGGCCGGTGGGAAAGCCGTGCACATCCCGACGCCAGCCGAGCCAATGCATGAGGCTCGGCAAGGGCGGAAGGCTGTATGCGACCTTGTCCACGGGCCGGGTTGTGGATTTGTCAGAAGCTGTTCGCTACTTCATGACCGCGCCCCTGGAGGATGCATCCACATTGCGCATGTAGCGCGCCAGCCACCCGGAGGTGACATTGGGCGGGGGAGCCACATAATCCTTGCGGCGGGCATCGAACTCCTCATCGGAAACGCGGGCGTTGATGGAGGCGCCGGGGATATCGATGTCGATGATATCTCCTTCCTTCAGCAGGCCGATGTTTCCGCCGGAGGCAGCCTCGGGACAGACGTGCCCGATGGAGGCGCCGCGGCTCGCGCCGCTGAAACGTCCGTCGGTGATCAGGGCGACGGTCTTATCCAGCTTCATGCCGGCCAGTGCGCTGGTCGGATTGAGCATCTCCCGCATGCCCGGACCGCCCTTGGGGCCCTCGTAGCGGATGACCACCACATCGCCGTCCACGATCTTTCCGTCGTAGATGGCCTTGATGGCCTCATCCTCGCTGTCGAAGACTCTGGCCGGGCCGGAGTGCTTCAGCATTTCCGGCGCGACGGCGCTCCGCTTGACCACGCAGCCGTCGGTGGCGATGTTGCCCCACATGATGGCGATGCCGCCGGTCTCACTGTAGGGATCGTCGATGGGACGGATGATGCTGTAGTCCCTGACCTTCGCGCCGGCGATGTTCTCGCCGACGGTCCTGCCGGTGGCGGTGATCAGGGAGGTATCGATCAGGCCCTTCTTGTTCAGCTCACTGAGCACGGCGGGAAGTCCGCCGGCGTTGTTCAGATCGTGCATGTGGGTGGGGCCGGCCGGTGCCAGATGGCACAGGTTGGGCACCCGGGCACTGAACTCGTTGAAAATCTTCAGATCCAGATCCACGCCCGCCTCGTTGGCGATGGCCAGCAGATGGAGGACGCTGTTGGAAGAGCAGCCCAGGGCCATGTCGCAGGCCAGGGCGTTCTTCAGGGACTTCTCGTTGATGATGTCCCTCGCCTTGATGTCCTTTTCGATCAGGTTCATGATGGCCATGCCCGTGTGCTTGGCCAGAAGGATCCGTCCGCTGTGCACGGCGGGAATGGTGCCGTTGCCGGGCAGGGCGATGCCCACCGCCTCGGAAAGGCAATTCATGCTGTTGGCCGTATACATGCCGGAACAGGAGCCGCAGCCGGGGCAGACGTTCTCCTCGAATTCCTGCAGTTTGTCATCGTCGATGATGCCCGCCTTGTAGGCGCCTACCGCCTCGAACATCTTGGACAGGCTGGTTTCCTCGCCGCCCACCAGACCGGACATCATGGGCCCGCCGGAGCAGACGGCGGCCGGAATGTTCATCCGGACCGCGGCCATGATCATGCCGGGGACGATCTTGTCGCAGTTGGGGATCAGCACCAGGCCGTCAAAGGCGTGGGCCATGGTCATGGTCTCCACGCTGTCCGCGATCAGCTCGCGGCTGGCCAGGGAGTATTTCATGCCGATGTGGCCCATGGCGATGCCGTCGCAGACGCCGATGGCGGGGACCTCCACAGGGGTTCCGCCGGCCATGCGGATGCCGGCCTTGACGGCTTCGGCGACCTTGTCCAGGTGCATGTGGCCGGGAACGATCTCGCTCTTGGCGGACACAACGCCCACCAGGGGACGTTCCAGTTCTTCCTTCGTATAGCCCATCGCGTAGAACAGGCTGCGGTTGGGTGCCCGTTCAACGCCTTTGGTTACGCTGTCACTTCTCATTGTCAGTACCTCGGTTATTTCTTCAGCCAGCTCATCATCTGCCGCAGTTCCTCGCCGACCTTGCAGAGCAGGTGGGCAGCTTCATTGCGGCGGGTGGCAAGGAAGCGGGCCTTGCCGCCGGCGTTGAATTCCTGAATGAACTCGGAAGCGAAGGAGCCGTCCTGGATCTCGGACAGGATCTGCTTCATTTCCTCTCTGGTCTCCTTGCCGATGACCCGGCGGCCGCATCTGTAGTCGCCGTATTCCGCCGTGTTGGAGATAGAGTATCTCATCTTGTCGAAGCCGCCTTCGTTGATCAGGTCAACGATCAGCTTCATCTCGTGGATACACTCGAAGTAGGCCATCTCCGGAGCATAACCGGCTTCCACCAGGGTTTCGAATCCGGCCTTCATCAGCTCGGTGACGCCGCCGCACAGGACAGCCTGCTCGCCGAAGAGGTCGGTCTCCGTCTCTTCCTTGAAGGTGGTTTCCAGAATGCCGGCGCGGCCCGCGCCGATGCCGCTGGCATAGGCCAGAGCGTAGTCCTTGGCCTTGCCGGAGGCGTCCTGATGGACGGCGATCAGGCTGGGAACACCTCTGCCCTCCAGATACTGGCTCCGCACCGTGTGGCCGGGGCCCTTGGGGGCGATCATGATAACATCCAGATCCGCCGCCGGCTGGATCTGATTGAAATGAATGTTGAAGCCGTGGGCAAAGCAGAGAACGTTGCCTTCCTTCATATGGGGCTCGATCTGCTCACGGTATACGCTGGCCTGAATCTCATCGGGCATGAGGATCATGACGATGTCGCCCGCCTCAGCGGCCTCTTCAATGCCCAGAACCTTCAGACCGGCAGCTTCCGCCTTGGGAATATGGGCGGAGCCCGGACGCAGGCCGACGACGACATTGACGCCGCTCTCGTTCAGATTCATGGCATGGGCGTGGCCCTGGCTGCCGAAGCCGATGATGGCTACGGTCTTGCCGTCCAGCATGCTCAGATTGCAGTCCTGATCGTAATACTTCTTAATCATCTTGTTACTCCTTTATTCTCAAATATCTTCAGGTACATTAGGTTCAATTCATTATCCGGTCGCCTCGGGCGCGGGACCGTCCGGCCCGCCGCGAAGGCGCCGCCTTATTCCATCAGCGCCTCGTCCACCCGGGAGATGCCGGTGATTCCTGTCCGGCAGACCTCCAGGATATCGTAGCAGCTGATGATGTCCATAAATCCGTCGATCTTCTCCGAGTTGCCCGTCAGTTCGACGATCATGCTGCTCTTGGACAGGTCGTCGATCTTTCCCCGGTAGATCTCCACGATCTCCCGGATGGCGGAGCGCTCGGTCTTGTCCGCCCGCAGCTTGATCAGAAGCAGCTCCCGGTAGATGCTGTTGCGCTTGTCCAGGGGAGAGATCTTCTTGACCACCTCCAGCTTGGCCGTCTGGGTCAGGATCTGGTGAAGGGCCTGCTCGGTGCCCTGGAACACGATGGTGATCCGGGACAGGCTCGGGTCGTTGGTGGCCGATACGGTCAGGGAGTCGATGTTGAAGCCCCGCCGTCCGAACAGGCTGCTGACCCGGGTCAGAACGTTGGACTGGTTGTCCACGAGGATACTGATGACCTCTTTGCGCATAGTGGTGTTATCCATTCCGTCACTCCTTTCTAACCGATGATCATGTCTTCCAGCGTGCCGCCGCCGGGGATCATGGGAAGCACCCGCTCGTCAGGGGAGAGGGCGCAGTCGATCCAGACGGGACCCTTTTCCTTCAGGGCCTTTTTGAAGGCCTCCTCGAATTCCTGGGGCGTCTTCGCCGAGAATCCCTTGCCGCCGAAGGCTTCGATCAGCTTGGGGAAGTTGGTCTTGCGCTCCGGGGTGGTCGCGCTGTAGCGCCCGCCGTAGAAGGCCGTCTGCCACTGGTACACCATGCCGAGAACACGGTTGTTCATGATGACGGTGATGATGGGCAGATTCTGGCTGACGGCGGTGCAGGCTTCGTTCAGATTCATATGGAAGGATCCGTCGCCGGTAAAGTGGATGACTCTCCGTTCCGGCTCGCCGATCTGGGCGCCGATGGCCGCGCCGTAGCCGAAGCCCATGGTTCCCAGACCGCCGCTGGTCAGGAATTTGTTGCCTTTGCCGTACTTCAGATACTGGGCCGTCCACATCTGGTGCTGGCCCACGTCGGTGACGTAGGTGGTCTCTTTGTCGGTCAGGTCGCACACCGCCTGCACGATCTCGCTGGGGTGCAGGGTGGCGTCGCCTTCCTTCACGTCGCCGGTGGTGTTCTTCCAGCCCGCCGCCTTCTCGATCCACTCCTTGTGGGTCTTTTCCTTGACCAAAGGCAACAGCGCCTCCAGGAAGTCCCTGGCATCGGCAGTGACGCCGAAATCCACGATGACGTTCTTGTTGATCTCGCTGGTGTCGATATCGATCTGCACCTTCTGGGCCCGGCGGCCGAACTTCTGGGGGTTGAGGGCAACCCGGTCGGAGAAGCGGGCGCCGATGGCGATGATCAGATCGGACCGGTCGACAGCCTTGTTGGCGGCGATGGAACCGTGCATACCCAGCATGCCCAGGTTGCGCGGGTTGTCATAACCGATGAGGCCGGCAGCCATCAGGGTGTGGGCGGCCGGAATGTCGGCCTTGTCCATCAGCTCCAGGAGCTCCTCTCCCGCGCCGGAGGCCGGAACGCCGCCGCCGCAGTAGATGACCGGACGCTCGGAGGCGTTGATCATGGAGGCGACCCTGCGGACATCCTCCTCGGTGAACTCAGGCCGGGGATCGGCGGGCAGGGGCTTGCCCGGTTTGTAGTTGATCGTCGCCGCGGTAACGTCCTTGGTGATGTCGATCAGAACGGGACCCTTGCGGCCGCTGGCGGCAATGCGGAAAGCGTTGCGGATGGCGTCGGCCAGGTCCTCGATCCGGTTGATGAAATAAGTGTGCTTGGTAATGGGAATCGTAATACCCGTGATGCTGACCTCCTGGAACGCGTCCCGCCCGATGAGGGGGTCGGGGACGTTGCAGGTGATGGCCACCATAGGAATGCTGTCCATGTAGGCGGTGGCGATGCCGGTGACCAGGTTGGTAGCCCCCGGTCCGCTGGTGGCGAAGACCACGCCGGTCTTGCCCGTCGCCCGGGCATAGCCGTCGGCGGCGTGGGCCGCTCCCTGCTCATGGGCAGACAGAACGTGTCTGATCCGGTCTCTGTATTCGTACAGAGCGTCGTACAGGTTGAGAATGGTGCCGCCGGGATAGCCGAAGATGGTGTCCACTCCGTGCTCCAGCAGAACCTCCGCAACCAGCTGGGATCCAGTAACTCTCATGCTTGATAAACCTCCCGTCAATGCGCGCGGAAACCCGCGCAAATTTCGCTACGGCTACTATTATATATGGTTTTTTCGCAAAAGCAACAGGAAATTTTGAAAAATTGTTAATAATCCACAATAAAATGACAAAAAATTTGTTTGAAAAAAACGAAAATAATGGTTGACAAGGATAATCCCATCGGTTATCATGGAACACGTCAAACAAACAGCATAAAGATGCGTTGAACGGAATAAATACGGACGGAACAGGACAGAGAACAGCTGGTTGGTGAAAAGCTGGATGGGAAGCCGTATGTCTCACCCGGGAGCAGAAACTTTTAAGGGAGCGCGTGATCCTTCTGGTGAAGCGGCGGGGCAGACCCGGCCGAAACAGCGCGCTAACAAGAGTGGTACCGCGCAGGCAAAGCCTTCGTCTCTTGATTGGGATGGAGGCCTTTTTTATCCGGCGACGCAGAAGGGGAGAAGAGGAGCAAGGAAAAGGCAATGGAGAATTATACCAAGTACAGTCCGGGCTATTATCCGGTGGGCAGCGGCTACATGAAGTGGTCGGCAAAGGATCATATCGAGAAAGCGCCGATCTGGTGCAGCGTCGATCTGCGGGACGGGAATCAGGCCCTGATCGTGCCCATGAGCCTGGAGGAGAAGGTGGAATTCTTTCAGTATCTGGTCAAACTGGGCTTCAAGGAGATCGAGGTTGGTTTCCCCGCGGCGTCGGAGACGGAGTACCGATTCCTGCGGAAACTGATCGAGGAGGATCTGATCCCCGACGATGTGACGGTCCAGGTGCTGACCCAGTCCAGGCGCCACATCATCAAGAAGACCTTTGAGGCCCTGAAGGGGGCCAAGCGCGCCATCGTCCATCTGTACAACTCCACCTCGTCGGCCCAGCGGGAGCAGGTCTTCCACCGGGACAAGGAGGCCATCTGCAAAATCGCCACCGACGGGGCGAAGATGATCCTGAAGTACGCCGCCGTTCACGAGGGGACGGAGTTTCAGTTCGAGTATTCGCCGGAGAGCTTCACGGGGACGGAGATGGATTACGCGGCGGAGGTGTGCAACGCGGTGATCGACATCTGGCAGCCCACGCCGGAGAACAAGGTGATCATCAACCTGCCGGCTACGGTGGCCATGTCCATGCCCCACGTCTACGCCTCCCAGATCGAATACATGTGTGAGCATCTCCATAACCGGGAGAACCTGATCATCTCCCTTCATCCCCACAATGACCGGGGCACGGCTGTGGCCGACGCGGAGCTTGGCCTTCTGGCCGGCGGCGACCGGGTGGAGGGGACCCTCTTCGGCAACGGGGAGAGGACCGGCAACGTGGATATCGTGACCGTGGCCATGAACATGTACACCCACGGCATCGACCCGAAGCTGGACTTCACCAACATGCCGGAGGTGGTGGAGACCTACGAGCGGTTTACGGATCTGAAGGTCCATCCCCGCCAGCCCTACGGCGGGCAGCTGGTCTTCGCAGCCTTCTCCGGGTCCCATCAGGATGCCATCGCCAAGGGCATGAAGTACCGGATCGATAACGACCCGGGCCGCTGGACCGTTCCCTACCTGCCCCTGGATCCCGGCGATGTGGGCCGGGAGTACGAAGCGGATGTCATCCGGATCAACAGCCAGTCGGGAAAGGGCGGCGTCGCCTATATCCTGGAGCACAACTTCGGTTACCTGATCCCCCCCGCCATGCGGGAGGAGGTGGGCTACATGGTCAAGGGCATTTCCGACCGGGCCCACAAGGAGCTGGCTCCCGAGGAGGTCCTTCAGATCTTCACCGAGGAGTACGTGGATGTCTTCGATCCCATCGACATCACCAACGCCACCTTCCAGCGGATGGACGGCGGCCAGGCGGACGGGGAGTCGGACTACCGCGCCGGGGAGGGCATGATGGTCCGGATCCGGGTGCGGATCAAGGACGAAATATATATGCTGGACGCAACGGGCAACGGACGCCTGGACGCCATCAGCAACGCCCTGAAGAAATCGCCCTACACCTTTAGCTACGAATTCGTCACCTATTCGGAACACGCCCTGTCCAGGGATTCCCACTCACGGGCCGCGGCCTACGTCTGCATCGAGGATGAGGAAGGCAACCCCTTCTGGGGGACGGGGACCCATGAGGACATCATTCTGGCCTCGGTCAACGCCCTGGTCAGCGCCCTGAACCGGATGAACCGTGAAGACCATTTTCTTAAATAACAGGAGGAAAGACACTATGGGAATGACCATGACGCAGAAAATACTGGCCGCCCACGCAGGGCTGGATCGAGTGGCCGCCGGCCAGCTGATCCGGGCGAACCTGGACATGGTTCTGGGCAATGACATCACGACCCCCGTTGCCGTGCGGGAATTTGAGAAGGCGGGATTCGACCGCATCTTTGACCGGGAAAAGATCTCCCTGGTCATGGATCACTTCGTCCCCAACAAGGACATCAAGTCGGCGGAGCAGTGCGTGCAGTGCCGCACCTTCGCCCGCCGCTTCGATGTGGAACACTTTTACGACGTGGGGCAGATGGGCATCGAGCACGCCCTCCTGCCTGAGCAGGGCATCGTCAAGGCCGGCGACTGCATCATCGGCGCCGACTCCCATACCTGCACCTACGGCGCACTGGGGGCCTTCTCCACCGGCGTAGGCAGCACGGATATGGCGGTGGGCATGGCGACGGGCCAGGCCTGGTTCAAGGTGCCGGAGGCCATCCGCTTCCACCTGACCGGGTCCCTGCCGAAGTACGTGAGCGGCAAGGACGTGATCCTGCACATCATCGGCATGATCGGCGTGGACGGCGCCCTCTACCGCTCCATGGAATTCACCGGCCCCGGGATCGCGAGCCTTTCCATGGATGACCGCCTGTGCATCGCCAACATGGCCATCGAGGCCGGCGGCAAGAACGGCATCTTCCCCGTGGACGAGGTCACCGAGGAATATATGCGCGGCCGGGTCGAAGGAGACTGGGTTGCCTTTGCCCCCGACCCCGACGCCGAGTATGCGGAGGAATATGAAATCGACCTGTCCGCCCTGAAGCCGACGGTTGCCTTTCCCCATCTGCCCGAGAACACGAAGACCGTGGACGAGGCGGGGGATGTGCCCATCCAGCAGGTGGTCATCGGCTCCTGCACCAACGGACGGCTGGAGGATATGGCGGCGGCCGCGGAGATCCTGGCGGGACGCAAGGTGCATCCGGATGTGCGGACCATCATCATTCCGGCGACCCAGCAGGTCTACCGCCAGTGCATCGAGGAGGGATACATCACGACCTTCATCGACGCCGGCTGCGTCGTGTCCACGCCCACCTGCGGGCCGTGCCTGGGCGGCTACATGGGCATTCTGGCGGCAGGGGAGCGTTGCGTGGCGACGACCAACCGGAACTTTGTGGGACGGATGGGGCACGTGAAGTCCGAGGTCTATCTGGCCAGTCCGGCGGTTGCGGCCGCCTCAGCGATAGCGGGCAGGATCGCCGGCCCGGAGGAGGTGTAGAACATGAAAGCACAAGGAAAAGCATTTAAATACGGAGACAACATCGACACGGATGTCATCATCCCGGCCAGGTATCTGAACATCCCCGACCGCAGGGAGCTGGCCACCCACTGCATGGAGGACATCGACGAGAGTTTTGTGGACCGGGTCCACGAGGGCGACCTCATGGTGGCCGGGGAAAACTTCGGCTGCGGCTCCTCCCGGGAGCACG
>JAFRHG010000019.1 GCA_017433375.1 Bacillota bacterium | reverse complement strand
TACATAACGGTTTTTCTGTTTTCTTATGGATTATGCCGGTTTGAGGCTTACTCTGCAGGCTCCTCGGCCGGAGCTTCCTCAGCCGGAGCTTCCTCTGCGGGAGCCTCTTCCGCAGGTGCTTCCTCAGCGGGAGCTTCCTCAGCCGGTGCCTCTTCTGCAGGTTCCTCAGTCGGTGCTTCTTCCGCTGCGGGTTCCTCAGCGGGTGCTTCCTCTGCCGGAGCTTCTTCCGCAGGTGCCTCTTCTGCCGCGGGTTCCTCTGCAGGCGCTTCTGCAGGAGCTTCAGCAGCAGCCTCTTCCGCCGGTGCCTCAACAGGTGCCTCCGCCGAAGCTTCAGCAGCCTCTTCCTTGGCTGCCTCCGCTGCCTCAGCCGCCTTGGCCTCTTCCTTGGCCGCTTCCGCCGCCGGATCGATGATCTCGCGGATGCTCAGGCTGATCCTTCTTCTATCCTTATCGATCTCCAGGATCTTGGCGTTGACGATTTCGCCGACCTTGAGCTCATCGTTGATGTTGCCGACTCTCTTGTGGGCAACCTCGGAGATGTGGACCAGTCCGTCCAGACCGGGCTCCAGCTCGATGAATGCGCCGTATTCCTTGATCTGTACGACCTTGCCCTCGATGACCTGTCCGACTTCGTAATTCTCGTCGATCACGCTCCAGGGTTCCGGTGTGTTCTGCTTCAGGCCCAGGGAGATCTTGCCCTTTTCTTCGTTCATGGACAGGACCTTCACGTTGATCTTCTGGCCGATGCTGAGCACTTCCTGAGGATGTCTCAGCTTGCCCCAGGAAATCTCGGAAATGTGCAGCAGTCCGTCGATTCCGCCGATGTCAACAAATGCGCCGTAGTCGGTGAACCGCATGACCGTTCCTTCGACCACATCGTCCACGTTCAGGTTCTCCCAGATCTCCTTGACGAGCTTTTCCTTTTCCTCGTTCAGATACATCTTGTGGGAGAATACAGCCCGGTTTCTTCTCTGGTCCACGCGGGATACCTTGACCTTCATGGTCTGGCCCACGAACTCCGACGCGTCTTCCACGTAGCGGTCGGAAAGCTGGGAAAGAGGAATGAATCCGGATACTTCCTTGTACTCGGCAATGACGCCGCCGTTGACCGTTCTTGTGACTGTAACTTCAAGAACCGTTTTATTTTCATACGCCTCGACGATCTCGTTCCAGTTGGCGCTGATTTCTAACTTCTTCCTTGAGAGTAAGATTCCACCGTCTCCGTCATCGGTTTTGATTACCTTTGCCTGGACCTCGTCGTCTACTTTGAACACATCCGCCAGGGTCTGGCCCTCTTCCAGGCTGACCTCGTTGATGGGAAGGATTCCGTCCTTCTTGCAGCTCAAATTGACGATGACGTCCTTTTCGTTCACCTGGTGTACCTTACCGGTGACGATCTCCCCGTTGCGCGGCAGCCGCAGGGATTTTTCGATTTCTTCCATGAAATCTTCCATTCTTGCTTCGTTGTTGTCAAGTGTCTGATCACTCATGCTGGTAATAACCTCCTTAATCGTGCATTCGGGCGTCGATGCGCCCGCCGCTATTCCTATTCTATTACACTTTCGAATCTCTTTCAACGGTAAATCTTCAATATTTTCGACAAAATAAGTATGTTTGCAGTATTTGCCGGCGATCTCAAAAAGCTTTCTCGTATTGGAGCTGTTCCGCCCTCCGACGACCACCATCAGATCGCTCTCCGCCGCCAATCCGGCGCAGGCCTGCTGCCGGTTTGCCGTCGCGCTGCAGATGGTGTTATGGACCTCCACGGTCTTGCCCATTTCCCGGAAACAAGCCAGCACGTCCTCCAGCAGTTTCTCCTGGATCGTCGTCTGGGTCACCAGGAAAAGATCGTCCTCTGACACATTCCGCGCCTCCTCGGCGGAGCCAACCACGATGGCCGGCCTGCGGCACCATCCGCTGATCCCGCAAACCTCCGGGTGGTGACCATCGCCCACGATGACCACCTGCCGGTCCGTTTCCTTCACCAGATTGTGGATCCGCAGCACGAAGGGACAGGTAGCGTCGATCAGGGTTATCCCCCGCTCTTCCGCCTCATCGTAAACCGCCTTTCCCTCGCCGTGGGAGCGGATGATCACCCGCTCGCCGGATTTCGCGTCGCAAAGGCAATCAATGGTCCGGATGCCCTTCTCCTTCAGATCCTCCGTGACCCTGTCATTGTGGATCAGGGGGCCCATGGTGCATACCGTCTCGTACTCCCCTGCCGCCTCCTCCGCCAGGGAGATGGCCCGCTGTACGCCGAAACAGAACCCGGCGTAGTCCGCCACCTGGATCCGGCTGTCCGTGATGCCGTATTTGTCTTTCGTTTCCTGTGCTGTCATTCACTCCTCCGTGGCCTGGGCGAAAGCGGAACGCACCGCCCGGCCCGGCAACCAGTAATAAAGAGCGGCGCTTTTCCAAGCGCCGCCGTACTGTTGCTTTTGCAAAAATATCAGTCGAAGAATGTCTCGGTCTTCTCCTCCATCAGATACTTGTTCAGGGTCGCTTCCACATCCAGCTCTTTTTCCGGAAGCGGGGGATCCTTCTTCTTTCCGACGAAGAACATGATCAGGCCGAAGACGATCAGGATGGCTCCGCCGATGGCCATGCCATTCTGCACCTGAGGGATGACCTCGGAGAACACATCGTAGTCTTCCGGTGTCCACTCGCCGTATTCGATCTCATACCATCTGAGCCAGAACTGACCGAAGAAGGCCATGGCGCCGGCGCACATAGCGAAGACGCCGATTCGGACCGTATCACCCTTGGGAATGCCGAAGCCGTTCACCGGATTACCCTCCGGATCGTTGACGGACAGGCCGCCGCAGGACTTCCGGAAGATGATATAGGCGATGGGGCCGGTACACAGGGCCATCAGACCGGTGGTCAGATAGTCGGTGCCGTTGATCAAAAGTGCGATGATAGCGATCGCGATGGGGAAGCCGCAGTAGAAGATCAACACTTTGTTGCCTCCCGGGATCACGTAGAGATTCCTTTTCTTCCTCTCCTCCACCGGCAGTTTGTGGCGCAGCTTGATGACCGAAATCGGCAGAATGATGTACAGCGCCAGCATGAAGACGACCTCCATGGAAACCAGCGTGGTGAAATCATGGAAGGACAGAATAAAGGTTACTACTGCCAGGGACAGAATGCCCACATAGGGGACGCCTCTGTTCCTGCTGACCTTGACCAGGAACTGGGGGCAGAGATGATCGTCCGCCAGGACGAAGAAGCCCCGGGATCCCGATGCCAGGTAGGTGTTGAAAATAGCGCACTGGGAAATGATCGCAACAAACAGGAATACATAGCCCCAGGCCGGTCCCAGATAGGTGGTCAGTACAGTGGCGTAGCCAACGTTTTCTCCGGAAAAACCGCCCTCGGTGGACCACATCTCCCAGGAGCCCGCCGGCAGGGAGGCCAGTCCGCCCAGTGTGGGCAGTACGTAGGTCAGGGCCACCAGCGGCATAGCGATCTTCAGTCCCTTGGGGATGACCTGCGGGTTTTTGACCTCGCCGGCCATGTTGGAGATACATTCGTATCCGCAGTACATCCAGATGCAGATGCACACGCCTTCGCCCAGGCCGTCCAGCATGCCGTAACCCTGGGGCATGAAGGGTTCAACCGGATTGGTTTGCCAGTTGAGGAATCCCACGATGGCCACCAGCAGGAATGCCGCAACGATCAGCAGGGACAGAACCGTACTGACGGTGCCGACTTCCCGCAGTCCCAGCAGATTGATGATCGTAAAGATGGTGATCATACCGATCTTCACGGCAAGGGATGCGGCGGCGGACATGGGCATCATCTGGCTCAGATAGCCGGAGACCAGCGCCACGTACACACCGTTGGTGATGTAGGTGGACACCGTTGCCCACCAGCCCGTCTGGAATCCCCAGAACTCACCGAAGGCCTCCTTGACCCAGACGTACACGCCGCCTTCCGACGGCATGACCGAGGAACACTCGGCCACCAGGCTGCTGATCGGGTACGCCCAGACAAAGGGGAACGCACACAGCAGCAGAATGGTCATGCCGGGCCCGGCGGCTGGGATCATTTCCTCGATGCCGAATGCGCCGGCGGCGACCAGACAGTAAAGCATGAATACGATGCCGGAAACCTTGATATCGTGTTTCTTCAGGCCGGCAACGCCTTGCAGATGTTGAGGCTGACTCATGGATCCTTACCTCCTCACTCAGATACTATTCGATGACGCACGATCCTGCCGGGCAGTGCCGCGCTACGGTTAATTCCAGTGATCCGTCTTGCCTTTCAGGCCGATGCTTTCAGCTTTGAAGATCGGATTGATGCCCTGCTTCATCTGTTTCTTGTAGTCGTCCAGGCACTTAAAGGCAATGCTGCCCAGGATAATAATCGTCGGGACGTTGGTCACGACCATCAGGCCCTGCATCATATCCGCGATATCCCACACCAGTCCGGCGGAGGCGATAGCTCCCACGAAGACCAGCAGTGCGGCGATGATCCGCATGACCGTAAGCTCTCCCTTGCTGGCTTCTCTGCCGATGATGAACTCATAGCAGCCTTCGCAGTAGGAGTAGTTGCCGATCAGTGTGGTGAAGGCAAAGAGGCACATGGCGATGGCGATGAACGCCGGGCCGAAGGCGCCGAAGACGGATGCCAGGGAATCCTGCACATAGCCGGCGGCGTTGGGGCCGTCATCCAGATTGTAGACGTTGGCGTCAACTTTGGTGGACATGCACATGAATGCCGTCGCCGTACAGATCAGCAGCGTGTCGATGAAGACGGACAGCATCTGCACCAGGCCCTGCTTGGCCGGGTGGGATACGTCGGCACGGGCCGCCGCGTTAGGCGCGGAACCCATACCGGCTTCATTGGAGTACAGGCCTCTCTTCACACCGTACATGATGCAGGAGCCGGCGAATCCGCCGAAGATCGCTTCAAAGTCGAATGCGCTGGAGAAGATCATGCCGAACATGTGTCCCAGATTGGGGATGTTGATGACCAGTACGATCAGGGAAACCAGCACGTACATGATACCCATGACCGGAACGAGAACTTCCGTGACGTGGATCAGTCTCTTGGCGCCGCCCAGAACGATGACGCCGAAGAGGACGGCCATGACCACACCGATGATCGCCGGCGTGACGCCTTCCTTATAGAAGCTGAACGCCGCGAAGGTGGACTGGGTATTGTACGCAGCCAGCATGTTGTAACCGACCATGTACGTGAAGATGATCAGAATGGAAAAGATGACGCCAAGCCATCTCTGGCCCAGTGCGTCCCGCATGTAGAACGCCGGGCCGCCTTTGAATGTGCCGTCGTCGTCCCTGCGCTTGTAGATCTGCGCCAGGGTGGACTCCACGAAAGCGGATGCGCCGCCGAAGAAGGCCGTCACCCACATCCAGAAGATGGCGCCGGGTCCTCCGCAGATGATGGCGGTGGAAACGCCGATAATGTTTCCCGTGCCGACACGGGAGGCTGTGGATACCATCAGGGCGCCGAAGGAGGAGACGCCTCCCTCGTGGGGCTTTTCGGAGATGACCATACAGGCTTCCCGGAACATGCCGACCTGCAGGAATCCGCAGCGGACAGTCAGGTAGATTCCGCCGACGATCAGAATAAGCGGAACGAACCAGGGCTGGTACAGTATGTTGCTGACAGCAAGCACACCGTTATCGATTGCATTTAACATTTTTCTTCCCTCATACAACCCAAAATATTTATAACTATGACAAATGCGCCGTTCATCCTGAACGGCGCATAACATTATAACTGATTATTAATTATTAAACAATCTTTTTTTGCCTATTCTTCCCTGCCGGCGTTGCCTTTTCCCCCGGCTCCGCCGCTTCTCCGCTGCAGGAGACCGTAGAGGTATTCCCGGCATTTGAGCATCTCCTCGTCAGCCCGCTCGAAGACGTTGACCACACGCTGGTCTTCTTCCGGAATAAACTCCGCCACGCCGACGGCCAGACTGATCTCGTTGCACATGATGTTGTTGGCGCTGATTTCGGTGATCTTCTCCAAAAGGGCCTTGCGCCGCTCATAGTCCCGGCCCCGCAGGATGGCGATGAACTCATCATCCCCCACCCGGTATACCGGGCTGTGCTCAAAGACATCGCAGACGATGGCGCAGGCCTTCTTCAGCAGGCCGTCCGCCGCCCCCTGCCCCTGGCATCGGCTGACCTTATTGTAGCCGTTCATGTCGCACAGGGCGATGGCAAAGGGCACCGATTCCTCACCGGCGATGGCTTCATTGATTCTCTTTTCCTCGGCGATGTAGGCCGACCGGCTCTTGACCCCGGTCAGCTCATCCCGGTTGGTCGCGCCCAGTTCGTTCTCCAGCTGCTCTTCCCGGCGGATCTGGATATCCACGTTGCTGAGTCCGATGACGATGTGGCTGGCATTTTCCTCCTCCATGCCGATGACCTTCATGTAGACATAACTGGGAATGCCCTCGAAGATCAGCCGGTAGGTATAGGTGAAAATCTGGTTCTTCCGCAGCTCATTGAGGATATTCTCCTTGGTGAACATCTCAAGGAAGGTCTCCCGGTCGTCGGGATGGATGAAGTCGATGATGTTCTTGCGGCGGGTCTTGAAGAAGTCCTTGCCCTCTTTCTCCGTATTGACGTGGTCGTGTTCGTCGATGGAACGGTACTCGATGTACCGGTCTGTCTCCACATCCACGTAGAAGATGCTGAAATAATCCTGGGAAAGGGCCCTGGCGATGGAGGAGAAAGTGACGTGATGCATATGCCGGTCTTCGGCGATGTGCTTCATCCGCAGTTCCTTCATCCGCTGGATGGACGGATCCGTCCGCTTGTCGAACACGGACCCGGTGATGCCGGACACATTCATCCGCTCCACGATAAACTTCTCAAAGTCCTCCGCCGGAAGCGGACGGGAGAAATAATATCCCTGGACCAGCTGGCAGCCCATATCCCGCAGGGTCTTCATCTGCTGCTCCGTCTCCACGCCCTCGGCGACCACGGGCACGTCCAGATGATCCGCGATGTCCAGGATGATCTCCAGCATCCTGGTGCCGTTGTTCTGCTCAAATACCATGCGGATGAACCCCATGTCCAGCTTCAGCACGTCTACGGGCAGGGTGGAAATCATGTTCAGGGACGAATAGCCGGAGCCGAAATCGTCCATTTCGATCCGGAACCCCAGATCCCGCAGCTTGTTCACCACGTCGATGATCTGTTCCGAGTTCTTGGTGTAGGCGGACTCGGTGATTTCCAGAAGAAGATCCTTTTGCTGCAGGCCGCCCTTCTTCAGGGACGCCATGAGGAAGTCGATCATCCCGGGATCATACATATCGATCCGGGAAACGTTGACGGAAATGGGGATGGAATAGCCCAGCCGGTCTTTCCACTCCCGGATCTGCCGGATAGCCTCCTTCCAGGTATAGTGATCCAGTTCCTGCACCAGGCCGTTTTCTTCAAAGAGGGGAATGAACTCACCCGGCGAAATCAATCCCCTGACCGGGTGCTGCCAGCGGATCAGCGCCTCGGCGCTGGCCAGGACCGGCGTGCTGCCCCGGACATCAAACTTGGGCTGGTAGTAGACCACGAACTGCTTCTCTTCGATGGCTTTCGGGAATTCCTCCACCATCTGGGCATTCCGCAGCTCCTCCTTGTGGAGTCTGCTGTCGTACATGCCGATGCTCTTGTTGAAATTGCTGCGCACGGAATCCGCCGCCTTCACCGCCCGGTCAAAGCGCTGCTGGACGCTGAGGGACTTGTCCACGTTGGCATAGACGCCCATGCGCAGGCGCACCCGGCTGTTCTCCGCCTCTTCACCGGCCAGCCCGATGGACGCATTGTCCAGGATGGCCTGGTAGTTCTTCCCGTGGGGGCAGTAGACCATGAAAATGTCCGAATCCCGGCGGCAGACGATGCCTCCCGTATCCCGCACCATATCCCGGACACGTTCACCTACCCGGCGCAGGACCGCGTCTCCGTAGGAGATGCCGAAGCGCTCGTTGATGGTGTTGAAGTTGTTCACGTCCAGGACGAGGGCGTCCATGGGCAGATCCTTGTTGTGGTGATCGAACTGCTCCGCATAGCGGTAGAAGTAATCCCGGTTATACAGGCCTGTCAGGGGATCCCTCTCGGTGGAGATGATGATCTCCCTGTCCTCGGACAACTCGATGGTCCGCATGACCCTGGCGAGAATGACCTCTCCCGGGGGGAATGGCCGCAATACAAAGTCAATGGCGCCGCTGCTTAAACTCTCGATTTCCGCCTCCCGGTCATCGCCCACGTTCATCACGGGGACATCCTGCAGATCGGGATTGGTTTTGATCAGATTCAGAAGGCCTATGGCTTCCTCGGCGGAATTGCCCAGATGGAAGATGGCCAGGGAAAGGGTGTCTCCATTCTGGCGGATCGCCTTTACAGCCTCCTCCGCCTCTTCGGCAATGATAAGAATGTACCGGTCCTGAAGGAGATCGCGAAAAAACTCCCGGCTTTCCGCATGATCCGATGCGACAAGAACCTGCCGCTTGCCGTTTATAGAATAAAACCGTTCGTGACTCTTTAACATGAATGCTGCCCCCAGATGGTGATTCTGATGAAATATACATGACCATTATACTCCATCTTCACGGAAAAAACACATAATAACAGTTGCCATTTTCTGGAAATTATGATATGTTGTCAGGGAAAGGAAATATATGGTAATCATGTCAGAATATACTATTCTAGACCGCAAGGAATACATCGGGGAGATCCGGGAGATCATGAACCGGCGGGAAGGCGTCCTGGATGACCAGAAGGCCATGGAGCTCATCGAAAGCTACGTGTTCTCCCGGGACAAGGCGGGCAACTGCTCTCCCCGGGAAAACAGCCGCTTGATCCGGCGCATCTTCCTGACCCTTCGCCGGGAAATGGACATCCTCCAGCCCTATGTAGATGACAGGAGCATTTCGGAGATCATGGTCAACGGGCGGGACCACCTCTTTGTGGAGCGGGACGGCCGGATGGAGCGCCTCCCCTTCTCCTTCGATACCACGGAAGATCTGGAGGAACTGATCCGCCGGATCGCCGCACGGGTGCACCGGGAGATCAACGAGCTGAACCCCATCGTGGATGCCCGCCTCAGCGACGGCTCCCGGGTCAACGCCGTCCTGAAGGGCGTGGCCTTAAACGGCCCCATCCTCACCATCCGCAAGTTCCCTGAGCGGGTCCTCACCATGGAGGACCTGGTCCGGGGCGACACCCTCCCTGAAGATGCGGCCAGGCTGCTGACGGGACTGGTGAAAGCCCGCTACAACTGCTTTATCTCCGGGGGAACATCCAGCGGCAAGACGACCTTCCTCAACGTGCTGTCCCAGGCCATCCCGCCCGGCGAACGGGTGGTGGTGATCGAAGACTCGGCGGAGCTGATGATCCGCCAGATCGACAACATCGTACGGCTGGAATGCCGCAGCGCCAACATCCAGGGCAAGGGAGCCATCGATATGGCCATGCTCGTCCGCAACAGCCTCCGGATGCGTCCGGACCGGATCATCATCGGCGAGGTGCGGGGCGCGGAGGTGATGGACATGATCCAGGCCATGAACACAGGGCACGCCGGGAGCATGAGCACGGGTCACGCCAACAGCATCGCCGGCATGCTGAAACGGCTGGAAGCCATGTTCCTGCAGGCCGCGGAAATCCCCATGGATGCCATCCGCAGCCAGATCGCCGAGGGAATCGACATCATCATACACATGAGCCGCTGCCGGGACGGACGGCGCCGGGTCATCGAGATCGCCGAGGTGGATGCTCCCCGGGACGGGATCATCCGGACCAATCGGCTGTACCGCCTGGACGAGGGACTGACCGGCGCATCTATCATTCACCGGGAGAAACTGGAGGGATGGATATGATCGCCGACTACCGGGAATACGAACTGACCGGTAAGCAGAAGCTCCTCTTCTGCGGTGCGGGTTACGGAATCATCGCCGGGGTGGTCTGGCTGTTCTTTCACAGCATCCTCCTGTCCCTTGCCTCCGGGTTTCTCGTCTGGCGCTTCCTGCCCTTCTGCCGCCGCCACCTGGCGGACAAGCGGCGCCGGGAGCTGCTCCGGCAGTTCCGGGACATGCTCTACTCCCTCTCCTCCTCCGTCGCCGCCGGCCGGCAAATGGAGGAAGCCATCCTGGAGGCGGAGGAAAACCTGTCCTTTCTCTATGGAGAGGAAACGCCCCTGATGACTGAACTGAGGTTCATGGCCAGGGGTATCCGGGAAAACAACGAGAACGACCGGGCACTGCTGACGGACTTCGCCCGGCGAAGCGGATGCGAGGACATCAACAGTTTCGTGCAGGTCTACCTGACCTGCCGGACCATGGGCGGAGACCTGTCCCGGATCATCGCCCACACCTCGGAGGTGATGGCCGAGCGGATGGAGATCGAGGAGCAGATCGCCGTCCTGACGGCCCAGAAGAAGCTGGAGGGAAGAATCATCTCCCTCATGCCCCTGGCCATGCTCCTCATGCTGAACCTGCTGTCCTCCTCATATATCGATGTCCTCTACACCACCCTGGCGGGCCGACTCATCATGCTGGTCTGCCTGGGCGGGATCGCGCTGGGCGCCTTCTGGATGGAGAAACTGACCGATGTGGAAAAATAAACAGACAAAAAATAAAATCCGCTTCATTCTGATCGGCGGCGCGGTCCTGCTGGTCATGGATCTGCTCCTCTGGGGAGGCGGCGGAACGATCCCTGTGGTCCAAAAAGACGGACGTATCTGGCTGACCCGGCCGGGAGCGGATGAACCGGCGGGCTACCTGTCCCTGAAAGCCCGGGTCCAGGGAAAGGAAGGGATCGTCGAAAAGGACCTGGACCTCCGTCTGTCCCCCTGGCGGGACAAGGAGGATCCCGGGCAGGCCGAGGCGTTGCCTGAGGGAAGCGTATCCGAAGAGGACCGCATCCTGACGGAGCTTCGGGGCATCGTCTCCGACCTGGATCAGGACCGGTCCGCCCGGCGTGTCCTCCTGCCCCGGGTCACCCCCGGTGGAGAATCCATCCGGTGGTCGACAAACCGCAGCAGCCATGCCCTGCCGATCCTGACCCTGACCGGCCTGTCCGTCCTGCTGGTGTACCGGCGCAGGCAGCTGCCCATGAAGAAGCTTCGGGAGGAGCAAAAGCAATCCATCCTGCGGCGCCTTCCCGGGTTTCTCAACCAGCTGGTCCTCCTGATGAACGCGGGACTGGGCATTCACCGGGCGGTGGACCGGTCCGTGGAGGAAGCTATGCGCTTTGACGGTGCGCGGCAGGACTATTTCTACGGGCAGATGTCCGCCATCTGCGCCTCCGTACGGGAGACCAACGGCTCCCTGGCCGATGAGCTCCGTATCTTCGCCAAAAAAAGCGGTGTTCCCGAGCTGATGCGGGTCAGCAGCATACTCTGCGACAACATCAACAAGGGTTCCGCTTTGAACGAAAAACTGGAACTGGAGGCCGACGCCCTGTGGACGGCCCGGAAACTTCACAGTGAAGAACAGGGCAGACTGGCGGAAACGAAGATGACCATGCCGCTTACGGTGTTTCTCTGCGTGCTGATCATCATCACCGTCGCCCCTGCTCTGCTCTCTCTGTAATCCGGTGAAAGGTTTAACTCAGCGTCTTCACTCTTCCTTGGGCACGCACAGGCTGTCGGTGAAGTCAGCGGAGCCGTAAACGACACCGTTCTCCCTGAAGATGGGGTATGCCATGTCGTTGACGTATTCCCCTCCGATGTAGACGCTGGCCGCACCTACCGTCAGCGTGGATTCTACGCCGTCTTTGGCAAGGACAATGCTGTTGCCTTTCTCCTTGACCTCATAGCCGGCATCTTTCGCCGCGTCGATCAGCGCGACAGGTTTCGCGAAGGTCACACTCACTTCGTGCACTTCATCATCCTGCATGTAGGGTGCCTCGTCCGTAGTGTTAAGGGCGCTGGCAAACAGGAGCGCCCGGTACAGAACCGTGGAATTGATCAGCTGGCGCTTCGCTTCATCTTTCGCGATTTTTGTGCAGTACGCCCGGCCTTCTTCTTTGCCCTGCTTATAGGCTTCCTGCACGCCCTTCTTCTGTTTCTGGATACGCGCGATCTCATCCTTCTCGCAGTCCTGACAGAAGGCTTTAGCGCCGGCGCTTAAGCCCTTGCGATCCTGCTCAGCCAGAATACAGTTGCGTTTGAACATCCAGTAGGCGCTGTTATCCTGGACCATGCTCCCATCGGCTTTGTACAGGTCCAGCGTGTCAGTGATGCCGGAGAAGGAGGGAACGAAGATCGAATGCTCCGCATTGCCCATGCAGAGCCACTGCAGCTGGCAGCAGTCCCTGGGCATATCGGACATGGTCTGGACAATGTGCACATCCGAGGAGCAATTGGTGCCGATGGGCCGGATCGATTGATCCGTGGTGTTCGTCACGTCCATATCCGTGCCCGCGTAACGGTCGCGGTAGATGTTCATCACATCGGCGAGGGCGACCTTCTTATCCGGCTTATAGAAAAGGGGATAATAGGTATCCACGTCAAAGGCCTGCTCATCGCCGCCGCTTCCAAAAAGATTGCTCAGCCATTTTCCGATGCCGCCTTTCTGCTCATCATTTTTGAGGGTGGACGGAGACAGAAGCATATGGCCTCTCCATGTCCGGGAGTTCGCGAACTCATTCCGGTATCCGGTGATGGATTTCACCAGATTGATCTTTCCCTCTTCCTTGACTACATTGCCCGCGGCTTCAATGGTTTTGAAAAGTCCGTCCGAGAACACGTAGTTCTCCGTGTCCTGATCATCCACGGCGCCGATCATGTTCTGGTTTCCGTGTACCGCAACGCAATCC
Organism: Bacillota bacterium; assembly: GCA_017433375.1. Taxonomy (GTDB): domain Bacteria; phylum Bacillota; class Clostridia; order Peptostreptococcales; family Anaerovoracaceae; genus Lentihominibacter. Next base: position 107,842 of record JAFRHG010000019.1, on the reverse strand, counting down.
GCCGGCATCTTCATGGCGCAGTAGGTCTTTCCGCCGTAGATCTCCACAAACCAGCCCTCATCCGGATCGGTGATCAGCAGAGTATTGTACTCGGCCGAACCGTATTCCTCAATCAGCTTCGCCAGCACATCCACCGCTTCTCTGGCGGTTTTGGACTGACAGGCGATCAGCGCCGGAAGAACCGCTTCCCGCAGTCCGGTCTCCACCAGGGGATCCTGCTCAGCGTAAGCCTCGCTGACTTCTGTGGTAACGGTGCCGATGACCGCCACGCCGTACTCATTGGTGCAGCAGGCCGGATAGAGACCGTCTCCCGCGTCGGATGAATCAGGCACATAGGTGTATTTGTATGTCAGCTCCGGAAGCTTGAATTTATTACCGGTACCGGTATCGGTAAAGATCCGGCCGGCCTCGTTCACCCTCGGCTGAACCTTGAACATCTTGTTATAGGGTGATGCAAGCTGGTCTTCACTTCTGGCGATGATCGTCGTGCCGTCGGCGCTGGCGTCCTTACCAACATACACATTGGTGCACGCGAAGGCGCCTGCGGTGGCGAAGACGGCTGCCAGCACTGCGGACAGCAGTATTACGGTTAGTCTTCTCATTCACTGGTCTCCTTTCTGATTTGGGATGTGTGTTTAATATACCTTATCGCTGATGTGCCTGGTCAAAGCACCAGAACCCTGTTCCTGTCTCCGGATCGTGTTTTCTGTTGATCACACCGCCAATCACCGGTCTGAGCTCTATCTCCGCGGTGTACAGAACGGTCAATGCCTTCATATGCCCGGCTGCCATTTTGTGTTCTGACCCTTCCTTATAGGAGAAGATCGCATGGGTATGATGGAAGAGCTGTCCGTCATCCGAAACGATGTTGCCGGTGACATTGATCAGTTCCAGCATGCCTTCGATGATCTCCGTCTCAAACACTCCCTTATCCGGGATGAATATCTGAAGCTCAGCCCGGCTGCATCCGCCTATCCCGGTGAAGACAGCGGACCGGATGCCTTCCCTGCGGCATACCTGAAGCAGTTCGGCGATGATTTCCTCGCCCTTATCGATCCTGACATAGCAGGTGTCATTCATTCTTCGGTAATCCATCTTCCCGTCTCCCTTCCGTGTCGCCCGTCCATCTATCCGATAATGAAATGAATCTTTCCGGAGCTGTCCATGTATTGCCGCTGGACAATATTCTCCAGGATCCGCTTCGATATGTCATCGGTGATCGCGACGGCCATATCCCGGCTTATTCCCGAGGCGGTGAATTTACTTAAGTCAACAGACAGGTCCGCCTCCTTTCCCCCTTCGCCCACGGACAGCTCGTATGCGATATGCGGGTCGGCTATCCCATGCTCCTGTGCCAGGGGAATGAGGATGGACGATGTGTTCTCCTCCAGTGCAAGCTGGCATTTGAGGGTAATGTGGCGCCCGATGAACTGACGGGCACAGAATTCCTGAAGCGATGAGAACATAGCCGCGTAGTCGTAGTTGATGCTGTTGATCACCCAGTTCCAATTGCGCACCCGGAAGACGAAGTCCCGCGTTTCCCTGCGCTGGGGATTTTCGAAGATCTGCTTCGGCGTGCCGGATTCCCAGAGCTCGCCCCGGTCCATGTAGAACACGCGGGTACTGGCATCCCGGGCGAAGCGCATCTCGTGGGTAACCACGAGCATAGTAAGCCCCCGCTCGGCCAGGCGGGTAATGACGGAAAGCACCTCCGACACCATCTGCGGATCCAGCGCACTGGTAGGCTCATCGAAGAGCAGTATCTTAGGTTTCATAGCCAGGCCGCGGGCAATGGCGACCCGCTGGCGCTGCCCTCCGGAAAGTTCGTGGGGCCAGCTGAGGGCCTTGTCCTTAAGTCCGACCAGCTTCAGCAGATCCAGCGCCTGGTCGTAGGCGTCCTGCTTGGACATGCCCAGCAGGTCCATGGGCGCCATCATGAGATTCTCTACAACGAGCTTATGGTTGAACAGGGCGTAGTTCTGGAAAACCATGCCCATCTTCTGACGCATCTTCGGCAGATCGACATCCGGTGCGCACATATCGACGCCGTCTACGATGATCTGTCCCGAGGTCGGTTTCTCCAGTCCGTTGAGGCAGCGGATGAAGGTCGACTTGCCTGTGCCGGAAGGTCCGATGATGGAGATGACCTCGCCCTCATCCACGGTGGCGTTGACATCGCTTAAGGGAACTACGTTGGGATATTCCTTGCGCAGGTGCTTTACTTCTATGATACTCATTTCTCCACCACCCCCTCGACTTTACGCGGCCGGTTGGTCACGTCATAACGCTCGGCGATCCTCCGCAATACCCGGCCAAGCAGCAGGCAGATCAGGAAGTAGATGATCGCCGTCGCGATGAGCGGGAAGAACGCTTCCATTGTGCGGGCCCGTATGAGGTCGCCCGCCCGGGTAAGGTCCTGTACGGCAATATATCCTACGATCGCGGTATCCTTGACCAGGCTGATGAACTGTCCCATGAGCTGGGGCGTGAACTGCTGGCGTGCCTGGGGGAATATGATTTTGGAGAACACCTGCCGCCGAGTGTAACCCAGGGCGAGTCCCGTTTCTTCCTGAATGGGATCGATGCCCTTCACCGCTGTCCACATGGTGGCTCCGGCGGTTGCCCCGAATGCCAGCGTGAAGGCGATGATGGCCACGATCTCCCCGGCGATGTCCAGGGCGCCGAATACGACGTAGTAGAGCAGCATAAGCACCACAACGATGGGGATCCTGCCCATGAGCGCCTGATAGCCGTCCACGATCTTGCCGACGGAGCGCACTCCGCTGCGCCGTGCGAGGACGGTACCATAGCCCAAAAGCAACCCGAACGCGCCGGAGAACACGCTGATGAGAACAGTGACGCCCAAGCCGGAGAGGATGAGCATCCAGCGATCCTCCACGATGAAGGTTTTCTTAAAGGAATCGGCCAGCCTTTCCAGGAAGCCCCCGGACGAAACCGCCTCTTTGGACTTTACGATGACCGAGATGGTGGTAGGCATCACCGGCTCACTGAACTCGCACACAGAGGCGCGCTCAGGCGTTTTCGTGAGGGTGCCGCCGAAATCGGCCTTGCCGGAGTCCACCGAAGCAAAGATGGAGTCCATAGGAATGGTGAAAACCTCCAGATGGTAACCCAGTTCCCGGGCAATGAGCAGGCCCAGTTCTACATCGTAGCCCTTGGGCTGTCCGCCCTCGCCCACGTAGGAGAAGGGTTCGATGACTCCGGAGGTGGCGAATTTCAGGGTGCCGTTAGGCGCGTCCCAATCCTGCTCGGGCAGGGTCTTGCCTGACTCATCGGCCGCCACCCACTTCTTCTCAAGCTTCGCCAGGGTACCGTCTTCAGAGAAGCGGCTGATGACGTCGTTGAACTGGGCGGTCAGTTTCGAGCCGTGGGGGAAGAAGAACCCCTCGGATACTTCGGTGACCGGTTCGGGAAGCAGTGCCACCGTGCCCGGGCGCCGGTTTACAGCGAGCTGGCAGCAGTACGAAAGCTGAACCGCCGCGTCTGCCTTACCCGCTTCCACCGCTGCCACGCATTCCGACAGCGAAGGATAGAACTCTTCGGTAGTTCCTTCGATCTTCTCCTGAACGCTCTGATTGTACACACTGCCGTTCACGTAGGCGAAGCGCTTGCCCGACAGCTCGTCGAGAGTCTGATAGGCAGGCGTCGCCTCAGCGGCAAAGGTGAACGCCGGAATGAATGTAAGGGCAAGCATCATAGCTGCGTATAACAAAGCCAGCCCTTTTGTCTTTTTCATTTTGCTGATATGCACCATTACATCTGGTTCTCCACTGTGATGATCTGCGAGAATATTATTGTCAACGGAACCAGTATACCACTACATTCGGAGTGTTTTACACTGGAAATAATTAGAAATTGCCAGTTGCCATTTTCTTCCATTCACTGTATAATATTTCCAGTAATTATTTTCCATTATTTTGATGAAAGGAGCGGATCAGAGATGAACAAGTCGTATTTCCGAAGCAGGCGGGGCATGGAGCTCGTCCAGGTGGCCATCCTGGTGGCCATCGCCATCGGCCTGGGGTTGATTTTCAAATCCCAGATCACCGATTTTGTCAACAACACCTTCGAGGGCCTGGGAAACTTCAATTGAGAAACCGCCGGGGCGGAGTCACCATGGAGGCCGCCCTCGTCCTCCCCATGGTCATCCTCACGGTGATCACCTGCATCCTGATCTGCACGTTCTTTTATACCCTGACCGCCGAGCAGAGCAGGATGCACATGGCCCTACGCCAGAACGCCGGCGCCCTCACCGGGCACACCGCCTATCCGGAGGGGGAAATCAAATGGGAAGGTCAGATCGAAACACAGAAAAAGGGTATTTTCAAGACGGTCCGGGGAAAGGAGCGTGTACCGATGAAAACCAGAGGTATTCTGGCGCACCGGGTCGAGCGGGACATGGAGAGCCTGTGGACCGCCTCCGACGGCGTCCTTTACGTACGTTACTGCACGCTGATCAGCGAAAGGGCGAACACACGATGAACGCGCTTTTTCGTACAAAAAGAGGGAGCAGCGCGGTGTTTCTCAGCATCGTGCTGTCCACCCTCATCGCCATATGCTTTGCCATGATCATGGCGGCCAGGGAACAGACCGTCACCAGCCGGGCCGACGCCCTGATCCATCTGGCCGGGGAATCCCTGATGGGAGAATACCACCGGGACATCCTGGATGAATACGGGCTGTTTCTGCTGGAGGGAAATGAGGAGGAGCTGACCGGCCATCTTCGCAGCTACCTCACCCCTTCCCTCTCCGCCATGAAGGATGTGTCCGTCAGCGACATGAAGGCCAGCGGAGGGCGCTATGCCATCGTCGACCCGGAGCCCATACGCCAGCAGATTCTGGGGCGGATGAAGACGGGCGGACGGGTCCTGCTGCCGGGCAAATCGGGCGGCTCCTCAGGCGGCTCCGGCTCATCGGACGAAGGATCCGGCGGTTCAAGGGGGCCGGCGGGAACCGGGCAGAGCAGCACGGCCCCGGCCGGCTCCGGCTCCTCCGGCAGCTCCTCTTCGGCCGGCCGCCACCTGCACCACGGTCCCACCATCGCCTCCCTGCCCTCCCGGCAGATGCCCGAGGGCGGAGGCCTTTTGGCCGCCATCGACCGGCTGACCCGGGAAGGCGGCCTGTCCCGTGCCTTCACCGACGGCACGGAGGACTTCCTGCTGAGCAGCTATATCCTGGACACCTTCAACAGCCGCAGCCGGCTGGACCGGCCCGGCCATTTTTTCCGCAATGAAACGGAATACATCCTCTGGGGAAAACTCTCCGATGAGGAAAACGCCAAGGCCACGGACCGGGCCCTGCGCACCCTCCGCATTCCCGCCAACCTTGCCCACATCTACGCCGACTCATCCAAACGGGAAACCCTCACCGCGGCGTCGGAAGCCATCGCCCCCGGACCGGCGGGAGCGGCCGTGCAGGCCATCCTCGCCGCCACCTGGGCATGGGCTGAGTCCGAGAACGATCTGGCCCTTCTGCTCCAGGGGGATCCCGTTCCTCTGATCAAAAGCCGGGAGACCTGGGCCCTGGACCTGGAGGACGTGGTCAAGAACATGATCAGCGGCGCCCTCAGTCCGGAAAAGTTCGAACCCCGGGAGGACGGGTCCGCCTATGATCCTGAGCCGGAGAGCCTGCTCAAAGGCGGCCGCCCTGTGATCCGGCCGGCAAAAAAAGAAGGCCTCTCCTACGACCAGTACCTGCGGATCCTGCTGTTCAGCCAGGAGGATCAGATGACGGTCATGCGCGCCCTGGACCTGATCCAGATCAACGTGCGCCAGGACATGGACGGCCTCTTTCTGATCAGCGAACAGTGCACAGGCATCTCTCTGGAGATGACCGTCAACCACCGGAGCTTTCGCTATGAAAAACAGTACTAAGGGCTACTACACCCTGGAGGCCGCCCTCTTCCTCCCCCTCATCCTCCTCACCATCCTGTCCCTGGGCTATTTCACCCGGGTGGAGGGTGTCTGGGAAAACTGCGTCCACTGCGCTGTAGACGAAAGCTGCCGCGCCCAGGCAATGGCCTGGGACGGGATCACCCAGCGGGCGGCTCCGGGGCGGATCACCCGGCGGGTCCGGGCGGAGGAAGACGCGCCGGACAGCATCACCCTGAGGCGCTTCGTCGCGGACTATTCCCGGGGGGATCTCCATCACCTGACCTCCTACGAGATGTCGGCCCGCCTGCGCATGAACCTGCCCGCCGGCTTTTCCCGGGACTTCTCCTTCTCCTGCCCCATCGTGTATCACGGCTTCGTGGGCGAGGAGATGTCCGGCGATCCCCTGGGCACCGCGGGCCTGGAAAACAACACGCCCCAGAATCCGGTCCACATCTTCCCCGCCTACGGGGAGAAGTATCATCGGGACAGCTGCACCTATGTAAAGGCAACGGTCCACCCGGTCATCTTAAGCGGCAGCATCCGTCGGGCCCATTCCGCCTGCCGCCTCTGCCGCTCCGGGGAGATCCTTTCGGGGAGTCTCGTCTTCTGTTTTGACAGCCCGGACACCGCCTATCACCGGAGCAGCTGTTCCTCCATCCAGCGCCACGTCACGGTGATCGACCGAAGCGAGGCCCAGGCCAAAGGATATACGCCCTGCAGCAAATGCGGCGGCGGGCCGTAGAAGTAAATACGGCAGGCCATAGAAGCAAACGCGCGAACCGAAGAAAGGAGTATGTCATGACCCCGCGCCAGACCCTGTCCTGCGCTTTCGCGCCGGACCGCTTTTATCCCCACGAGATCGTCATGCTGTCCGACGGCAGCTGTCCCCTGTTCTTTCCCACCGTCTTTATCCGGGAGGACGGACAGGTGCTGGCCGTCTACGACTGCAGCCGGCATGCTCCTCTGGGGTCCTTCCGCATAGAAAAAACGGAGGATGCCCTCTTCCTGCTGGAAAAGGTCCTTCTCCTCCTGCATCGATCTTCCGAATACCTGATCATGCCGGAACGGATCCTCCTTTCGGCAGGCACCGTGTTCTATGACGAGGATTCCGGCAGCGTCAGGGTTGCCTTTGTCCCTGTGCCCGAACCCGGATGTGATCTGCAGCAGAGCATCCTCCGGTTTCTCGGGGAGCTGATGACGGACCTTTGCGATGTGAACCAGCCCCATCTGGAGCAGCTGGCCCAGACGATCCAACGCCGCAGCCTGAACCTGCGTGACATGCTGACCCTGACCGGCCTCACCCGGCGTCAGCTCGATTCGAAAACCAACGGCTCTTGGTGAAGAGATAGCACAGGGGGATGAGATAGAGATAGAATGCCCAGGGAATGGCCCCGATGCCCACGCCGAAGAAGGTCAGCGGGACGCTGCAGGCGATGCACCAGGGGATGAGCCCTACCGTGACGATCAGGGAGTTTTCCATATCGATGGCCATTTCCTGGTCCGTTCCGCCGGTGGCCTCGTAGGGCTTTCCCATCAGGTCGTTGCAGATGAGTGTGGCGATGGTCTGGTTACAGAAGATGACGCTGGCCAGAAGGCCCACCACCAGGGTCACGGCGAAGCGGCCCGCTCGGCGGCACCACCGCTCCAGCAGGCTCTGGACTTCCTTCAGCATATCCGTACCTGTGAAGATGCCGGAGTAGGCGCAGGAGATCACCAGGATGCCGACGATTTCCAGCATGGAAACCATGCCGCCTCCGTTGAGGATCTCTCCCAGTCCCGGTGAATCGCTGGTATAGCCCATGACGCAGGTGACGATGACCTTGAACAGGGGAACGCCCTGCACCACCCGGGCGATGATCACCGCACTGAGCACGCTGGCGGCGATGGAAATCATCACCCCCACCTTCAGCAGGGGCAGCATCAGCATGATGACCGCAGGGACAAAGGCCCAGAGTGAAAGGTTGAATTCGCTTTCAAAGGCCTGGACGATGGCCGGATCCACATGGCTGATGGGATGGGTAACCGAAAGGACCGTGTAGGCCGCTGCTGTGATCAGAAGGGGCAGCAGCCCGGTCCTGTGCATCAGCTTCACGTTGCCGTAGATTTCCGAATGGGTGATGCCGGCCACCATATTGGCGCTGGAGGATACGGGAGATCCCCGGTCGCCGTAGTAGATGCCGGACATGAGCACACCGGCCGTCAGGAGAGGATCCACGCCCCCGCTTCTGGCCAGGGTCATGAAGATGACGCCCAGGGTGCCGGCCACGCCGAAGGACGTTCCGATGGCATAGCTCAACAGACAGGTCAGCAGGAAGGTGATCAGCAGAAAAAGAGGCGGCACGATGACCTTCATGCCGTAGTAGACGAAGACGGTGATCGTTCCCGACACCCGCCATGCCGCGGTGATGAATCCGATGAGAAGCATGACCTCGATGACCACCAGGGAGTCTTTGATGGACCCCCAGCTCCACCGGGCCAGCTGTCCAGGCTTAAATCCCCGTTTCAGCCCCAGGCAAGTAAACAGGGCCAGACCCAGAAGTAAGGGCAGGATCAGTGTCCAGCCCTTGATCAGACTCAGGATCAGGCCCGCGGCAAATATCAGAAATGCGATCAGAAGTCCCATATCAGCGCACCTTGAAGCCGATGCCCATCTCCTCTGCTTTCCTGCGGCAGGCCTCCAGAGAGGCATAGGAGATGCTGCTTCCCACAACGGAAGCCATGACGTGGGGCACATAGGCCTTCACGTCCTCGATGTACTTCAGCATGGCGTCGTAGGACTGCCGTCCGAACCGGGGGTGGCAGAGAGATTCGAACTTTTCCGCGTCCGCCTCGTTCATGCTGACGGAAACCGCGTCGATGAGGCCGGCCAGCATGGGTGCCGTCTCCTTCTCCCAGATCAGATCCGCCAGCCCGATGGTGTTGATCCGAATGGGTTTTCCCCAGGTATTCTTCACGTACTCCGCGATCACCAGCAGATCGTCCAGCCGTTCCGTGGGCTCGCCGTAACCGCAGAAGATCACCTCATCGTAACTGTCCACGTCCCAGCGGTTCAGCTCTTCCAGAACCTCCTCCACCGTGGGCTCGTGATCCAGCATGAGGGAATCCGCCGTCCCCAGGCCGCTGGCGAAGTTTTTGATGCAGAACTCGCACCGGCAGGGACACCGGTTGGTCAGATTGATATACAGTCCTCCGAAATAGTCATATACGACCGCCATATTTTACCCTCCTGAAGCACCCTCATGGTACTACACTTTCTCCGGGGTTTCAAGACGCCCGGGACGCGCAAAAAAACTCTGCACACCTCAGTATGCAGAGTTTTTTACTATCTAACGGTTGTCATCTCACCTTGATCCTGAATGACACAGTTTTTACAAATGTTCTTCCGTCGTCAGAAAAACATCCGCATATGACGACTGGGGTATCGCAGTGAAAAACATGAGCAGCGTTACAAATAGGGCTATCAGTGTTTGTTGTTTGTTTTTATTCATCATTCCGATCACATCCCTTAACGCGTTTATTTCACGGCAACTTCCACTTTCTTCGACACGCCGTTGTGTGCAAAGGCAACGATGGTGCAGATTCCCTTGCCCTTGGCGGTGATCCTGCCGGACCCGGAGACTGTGGCCACGCTCTCGTCGGAACTCATATAGCGGACCCTTGCCACGTGTTTCCCGGGCATCAGCCTTTTGCTCTTCTTGAGCTTGATCACTTTGGCTTTCACTTTGAAGGTCTCGCCCTGATTCAGGGAAACACTTGACCTTTTGACCTTCACCGCCTTGGCGTTGGTGTACTTCTTAGTGAAGCCGCCGGTATAGGCGTGGACCTTGGGGCTGGTCCTGACGTAAGTCTTATTGCCGTCCTTCATGACATAGGCTTTGACATATGCCTTGTATGACCTCTTCTTCTTAAGATCCTTTGCCTTCCAGACAAATGTGTCGTTTCCTTCAATGGTCTTCACATTTCTGCAGGAATAGGCTTTGCCTTTGCTGTTGCACTTTGCGAAGAAGATGTCGTAGCCGGCAGCGCCTTCCACCTTACTCCATCTGATGATGAGATCGGTCTTGCCTTTTGCCGTTGCCTTTGCCGCGAGCATACCGCTGACCCCTGCAGTTTCAGGAGTTGATCCATGGGGCACATTTGTTGGATCTACAGGGTCGGAATTACTATCATCAGCCACCACGTTGATCGTATATTTCTTTGTTATATGGGGCGGAACAGAATCTACTATTTCAATAGGCACTCTGTCGTTATTGCATAACGTGGCTTCTACTACAGTTTGTCCCACCTTGTTTCCAACAGCATCAAGCCTGGTAACATATCTTTCATCATCTCCCGTAACAGCAGTACCATCCGAAGCACACTTCTCCAGTGAGATGATATTGTGATCGTAATCACTTGCCTGATAATTGTATTCATGGAGGACATAGGAATTGCCGTCATCATCAAATATCTGAGAGAGGTCCCCCAGAGTTATCCTTTCACCGACTTTGAGGGTGATGGTCTCGTCATCACCCAGGCTTGGCGGAACAGTTTCTCCCTGGACATAGATAGAGATTTCCTTTCCAAAACCATCACCTGTAGCTGAGAACAAAAGTCTTTCGGCAGAGCCTTCGTTATAGGTTATTTTGATTGCATCATTTTTTGCCAAATCATGAAACGCTACGTTTTCCGTATCATCCTTGCTTAGAGTAACCGTTGTAGCGGTACCTTCATTCTTCCCAATCGACCACGTGTAATCGTCACTGTTTATGAAATTGGTTTTAAGGATCTTGGACGGGGAGATGACACTGTCCTGCAGGCACTTAAAAGTAACGGTCTGATCCTGCAGATCATTTGCGTCTCCGGAAAGAATGATTGGTCCGGATTTTGGCAGATCATCATCGGTATAAGCCATGACTCCCGTCATCGGCATCATGGCAAATACCATCATGGCGGACAGCAGCGCCGGCAGCAGTCTCAATTTCTTCTTCCTGATCATTCGTAACCTCCTTGTTCGTTTATGATACCGTCACTTTTTACTTTACAGAAACCTTCACTTTCTTCGACACGCCGTTATGGGCGTAAACGTAGATATGACGTAAGTCTTCATATCACTCCATTTCACGTTTCCGTGCAACTGCCTCTTTGAGTCTTTCGATCTCATTAATCATTTGCTGACGTGTCATCTCTTCATATCCCCTGGCTTTGGACACGACCGCCTTTAGCCTCCCGTTCTCATCCGGCTTGCGGCCAGTGTTTGCTTCGGGAGTTTCTCCTTTTTCCCTGAGCCTGACGTATGCCTTGTAGACTCTCAGATAGTCTCTCGCCGTATAGATGCTGATCCCATACATGGCCGCGGCCTTTGCTTTTGTCATCTTCCCATCGTGTATCTGTCTGCCGATGGTCATTCGTTCTTCTTTGGTGTATTTCATCTTTTTTACCCCCCTTCATATTATCCGCAGAGGTATAAACCGTATAGTGACCCCAGGGTCACCCTGGCGTATTTTACGTAGCTGCTGCATGCTGCTATAAGACGGCATGAAAAAGGAGCGGCACATCAGATTCTGCTCTGATGCGACACTCCCTTCTCTGCAATCATCATTCGTTTTCTGGTCTTTCAGCCCTCAGGCTTCAGTGGCGGTCCTCAACCCTCGATGGCGATGAACTTGGGCTCCTCGACCTTCTTCGGCTGTTCCTTGGGGAACGCCAGCTTCAGGATACCGTCTTCGAATCTGGCCTTGACATCCTCTTCCCGGGTGTCTTCCCCGACGAAGAAGCTTCTGCTCATGGCGCCGGAGTAACGCTCCCTTCTCAGGTATCTGCCCTCGTCGTCCTTGACTTCCTTCTCCGATTTCTGTTCCGCACTGACGGTCAGATAGCCATCCTTCAGCTGAACCTTGACATCGTCCTTCTTGTAACCGGGAAGCTCAACGTCCAGTTCGAACCCCTCATCGGTCTCCCTGATGTCTGTGCGCATCAGGTTCGATGTGTTCTTGCTGCAGGCAATCCGGTCCACACTGGGGAATCCGAAATCGTCCATAAAGTTATCAAACAATCTTTCTCCGAAAATGGTTGGCATCAACATACTAATCCCTCCTTTTTTATATAATCTGTTTTCTTGTATGCTTTGCCGGGCTTCTTTCGCCCTTCGACCATACTATAGCACTTTTGTTAGCACTCGTCAATAGTGAGTGCTAACATTTTTGCAAAAAACATTCTGCGGCACGGAGGAGCATCTATTTTTTCTTCTTCTCCCGCCGCAGGACATCCTCTTTGACGAGGCCGACCTGCTTCGCCTGCAGGATCATTTCCATCTGGACGAAGAACTGGTTCGTCGGGGAAGCGAAGGTTCCGTAGATGATCTCGTAGATCAGGGCCATCATCAGGAAGTCCTCGTTGATGCCCAGCATGGAGATCATGACGATGTAGGCCAGGAAATTGGCTCCCGGAATAGGCGGCGTAGCGATGAAGAGCACGACCGCCAGAATTACAGACAGGAGCAGCCACAGGGGCGAAATGGTCACGCCGCTGCGTATGGCCGCGTACATGATGAACATCAGGGTGCCCACCACGTTGGCCGGCATATACATGACAATGCCCAAAGGCAATCCCAGCTTGGCGAAGCGGCTTTCGATACCGAAATCCGCCGTGCAGCAGCGTTCCGACAGTGCATAGGAGGTTTCCAGAGATCCGCTTTTCAGGGAATTCACAAAGGACGGCCAGCATTTCCTTATCAGGACAGCCGGACGCACGTCCCGCCGGAAACTGACATACAGCAGTACCGCTGCCATGCAAAGCAGCGTGATCACTACCGCTCCCAGCAAAACCGGGGCCAGAACGATCATGTCGTGTACGTGGTTGGTCAGAAAGATCAGCGCCGCCATGGGAATGGACAGATAGGGAATGATTATGCCGATCCACTGCGCCATCTGCATCCCGGCCATGTTCGCCTGACGGATGCCGTCCGCCAGAACGGGGGCCTTGGATCCAACAACGGCGACGGCAAGACCGCACATGATCGCCATCACCATCAGCTGGGGCGTATTGGCTTCCACGAAGGGACTGAATACATTGTCGGGAATGATGGACAGCAGGCCGTTGAGCAGGGTACCCGTGCTGCCTTTGCCCAAAGCGGTATCGATAAGCCTTCTCCCCATCACGCTGAGGACCACTGCCACGGGAACAAGTCCCATGAGGAAACTGAGGATGAGATATCTGCTCACGATATTCCTGCTGCTTCCGCCCTGCTCCGATATCCGCGCCGCGTCCAGAATAACCGTACCGACCATCAGGAAAAGAATGGGGCCGGTCACGCAGTACAGCAGATTCCGCATCATGTCATATATCGGCCGCAGCACACCCTGGCTGATCAGTTCCTGGTCCGCGGAGGACAGAACGTGGGTGCACATATAGCCCGCCACCAGGCCGATAAACAGGGCAATCATGACCTTCAGTGCCGGATTCATCTCCAGGCGCTGCAGAGACAGCTTCACGATATTCTTGCCGCCGGCGTAACTGTAGACCGGGTTCAGTCCGATGGATGTCAGCACGGTCCCGCTCCAGTTCTGGGCTTCCTCTTCATCCTGACTGAAGGGATTGAACATCTTGCCCGCCTTCTCTATCCTGATCTGGGGCCTTCCGTTGCTGACAAAGGCAAAAGCGCTGAAGGTCTCCTCCTCTCCGAACTTTTCCTGCATGCGGAGCAGAACTTCCTCGATGGTCATTCTGACCTTGAACCGGTTCATCTTCTCCATGTCAAAGGACATCATAAACCGGTCCAATCCGTCGAAGACGAGAAAAATGTTCTGATTCGTGAGGGGCTGGTCGATCATGACCTTCGTATTCTCCGATGTTTCACTCCGGTATGTGGTATATATGATCAGAATAGACACGGAAACGGCGATGATGTACAGAGAGGCCCCCCAGTCCACCGAATAATGGAAAATTTCCACAAGGGCGGGAAGCAGGCTCAGGCTGAGATACGCCCAAAAGGCTCTGCCGTGGAACACTCCCCGGTTGAGGACCGTCTGGATGAACAGAGGCATCAGGGCAAGGTCCAGGATCAGTAGATACAACCAGAAGGGAACGTGGACGATCCCGTAAAGGAAGACAGCGGCTATGCCGATCCCGCAGAAGGAAAGGCCGACGATCCGCAGCATACTGTTCTCCGTCCCCCCCTCCAGCTTCGTTTTTCTCCACAGGTATTCCGTTTCAAGGGCAACCAGAATGTACAGGAAAATGAAGGAAATGATACTTGACGCGCCGATGAAGGCAGGTGCCTCCTCCGACATATTGGCAGCGAAGAGATAGGTCAGGGTCTCCAGCGCATTGAGAAGCAACCCGGTGATCAGTATGCCGACAAGAAGCCAAGCCGATCGGGTATCCTTTTTTTTGCCCCTGATGACCTGTACGATTGCGATGCAGAAGAATGCCGCCATACAGGGATCGATTACAGCATTAAGATATTGTGCGATTGTCATTGCCTGTCTCCGGTTTAACCGTAATAGTTAATATGTCAAATTCAGATGCGCTGCCGTTCCACCAGTTCTGCGAACAGGCCACCCCGCGCAATGAGCTCATCGTATGTTCCTTCCTCTGCGATCCGTCCCTCGTCCATGACCAGGCGAAGTGCCTGAATTCCCAGTGGATAATGCAGGGCGTCAGACCCATCTGGCGGATCTCCTCCGCTTCCAGGCGGTAGGCATCCGCCTTCAGTCCGTAGTTTCTGGCGGCCTGCAGGATGTTTTTCGCGTTGGACCCGTCCCGGGAAACCCCGCAGGAAACGCGTACCTGCTCCAGGGGTTCCCACCGGCCGAAGGAGGCGAGAATCATAGCAAGACTGGCGGCACCGCATTCCAGTTCCTCCATCTGCATGATCACGGGGATTTTCGCTACCTTGCCCATACGCACCTCGTCCGCCCGGCCGGGCCGGTCCGGTCAGTTCAGTAATAACTCGATTGCCTTTGCCTGCCGGAACCCGATCCGCACATCATAGCTGCCGTCCGGCAGAGGCACCGGCCCGACGGCGATCCGGTTTCCTTCCGCGTCCGTTCCGCTGACGGTCAGCACCGTTTCCATATCTCCGATCAGACAGACCATCTTATCGCCGGTCCCCTCCAGCGTGCTCTTCTCCAGGGCCTCACCCTGCAGGGTGCCCGCCATGACGACGCCCTGCACCGTACCATTTGCCGAGGTGTAGCTGGTCAGGGTAGCGAAAGCGCTCCACGCAAAAAGACCCAAAAGCAAAACCAGGATGGCGATCATGATGATCCAGACCGGCACCCCGGTGACCTTCAGGTGGTCTCTCAGCTGGTCGGGGGAGGACAGGTCCTCCATGCTCCGCTTCGTATACAGTTCCGTCCTCTCGTTCACTTCCGCGTTGCTCATGGCTCGGTTACTCTTCCCAGCTGTTCCCCGCAGGACTGGCGCCTGATGCGGGTCCCTGTACAAGGACAGCCGCGCGTAACGCGCAGCTGCCCTGCAATTTTTTTATTTCCGATTCGACGGTTCCCTTACAGAATGGCGATCTTCGTGCCGGAGGGAACGTTGTTATAGATCCACTTGGCGTTGGTCAGCGTCAGTCGGACGCATCCGTCGGTGATGTTCCCGCCGGTCCGGCCGTCATAGATCTTCGTCGGCTGGGTATCTCTCTCGTACAGAACGCTGTGGAAGCGATACCTGCCGCTGATCGTGGTGTAGTACCAGCAGCGGACCTTGCCGGTGTCGAAGTACTGTCCCTTGGAGCCGACGGTGTAGTCGCCTCTGGGCGTAGGCGTCGAGGATGATCCCACGGCGCAGGAGAAGGTTCTGTTCACCTTCCAGTTGTTCTTCTTGCCGGTGTAGATCTTGACGATGTGGCGGGAGCGGTTCACGGCGACCAGATACCTGGTGGAGCTCTTCTTGGACGCGATGGCCCGGTCGGTCTCATCGCCCAGGTCCTTGAGCAGCGCACCGTTGTGGGTGTCGAACTGATACCATTCGCCGTTGATCTTTACCGTTCCAAAGGCAATCCTGCCCTTGCCGTAACTGTAGCGTTTCTTCTTATCGGTTCCCTTGAACCAGCCCTTCTTGTACGCTCTGCCGTTTTTCTTGAAATAGTAGAGTTTGCCGGAAATCTTCTGCAGGCCTGTGGCCATGACACCGTTGGAGAAGAAGTAATACTTCTGGCCGCTGAGGGACATCCATCCGGTCTTCATCACGCCGGACTTCTTGTTGAAGTAATACTTCTTGCCGTTGATCTTCTTCCACTTGGTCTGCATGACGCCGCTGCCGCTGAAGTAGTAGGTCTTGCCGCTCACCTTCGTGAAGCCGACCGCCATGATCCCATTGTTATGGAAGTAGTATTTTTTCTTGTTCAGCTTCATCCAGCCGGTCTTCATGTTCCCGGTCTTCTTGTCAAAGTAGTACTTGTGTCCGTTGATGGTGATCCAGCCGGAATGCTGCATATCACCCTGGGCGGAGAAGTAATGCTTCTTGCCGTCGATGGTCCACCAGCCGGTGACCATGATGCCGTTGGCCGGGTTCAGGTAGTAGATCTCACCGCCCCAGTTCAGCCATCCGGTGACCATGGCGCCGCTGCCGGGATCAAAGTAGTACTTCGCTCCGTTGATCCACTGCCAGCCGGTCATCATGACGCCGTTTGACGTATTGAAGAAGTAAGTGCCGCTGCCGATCCGTACCCAGCCGGTCTGCATGACGCCGTTTGTGGCGAAATAGTACCTGTTGTTGTCGATCCACGCCAGGCCCGTCGTCGCGGCTCCCGTGGATGTGTTGAAGTAGTACTTGTTGCCGCTTACGGTCTGCCAGCCGGTCTTCATCTGTCCGGCCGTCGTGGTGGTCGGGTCGGTTGCCGAATTGTCGAAGAAGTACGTTGCGGAATTGATCTGCTGGATGCCCTGAACCATGTGGGAACTCGCATCAAAGTAATACTTACCCGCATCTAGCTGGAGCCAGTTGGATGTGACATAGCCGTCATCCTTATAGTACATCCAGTAGTCCCCGTCTTGACTCCAACCGTTAGCCGGTTTCTCCTGGATCTCAACCTGGGGCTCCTCCTGAATCCCAACCTGGGGTTCTTCCGCGTTTTTCTGTTCCGCGCCCTGCAGGCTCACCTCATCCGGCTGCTCCGCGGGCGTTTCCTCATCGGTTGCCTGCTCCTGCTGAACCTGGTCCTGTTCCGGAGCAGCCGGGCTGTCCGCTGCAAAGGCGAACGCCGGCGTCATGGTCACGACCATGCAAAGGGCAAGCATCCATGCTATCCATTTTTTCATAGTCCCGTTAACCTCCTTTTTCGTCGGTGTTTTCGTGCGCTGATGCATTAGTTATGGTATATTATACCACATTTATCGGTATTGTTCCATAAAACGTACAGCAATATCAAGGGCTTTTTCTGTCCGGAAACCGGCCGATCCATGGCCCTCCCCTTTCACCACATAGCGGGTGGAGGGTTCATCGGCGGCGAGAAGCGCATTATGAAGATGAAGGGTCTGGGACGGGGAGACCCACAGGTCCTGGTCCCCGTGAAAATGCAGAAAGGGCGGTTCGTCCCCGTCCACGTAGTGGATGGGATCTGCCTTCTCCGCTTCCTCCGGGTCATCGGTCAGAGATTTGCCGCTGTAGACGCCGTTGACGAACTGGCTGTCAGAGCTGTTGGGCTGATGCTGGGCGGCGACGGCCGCATCGTCGTAGTCCGCCTTGGTGTTGATGATGTCGCAGAGGCCGTAGAAATTGACCACGCAGGCGATGTCCGAAGGATCTTCGCAGGCAGCCAGGGCCGCCAGATAACCGCCTCCGGAGTTGCCGATGAGGAAGATCTTATCCGTCTTCAGCCCGTACTGGCCCCCGTTTTCCTTCAGCCAGTTGATGGCGTCCCGCACATCCCGGGCCGCATCCATATACCTTCCCTGTCCTACGACATGATACTCCATGACAGCCACGGCAAAGCCCCGCTGGATCAGGTAGCGGTGCACGTTTTCATACTTGTGCTCGATGCGGCAGCTCAGAAAACCTCCGCCGGGCACAAAGAGCACCACCGGCTCCTCCCCTCTCCATTCCGAGTTCTGCTTCAGGATCATATGAAGGTTCAGGGGCTCGCCCTCGTTGCGGCCGTCGGTATAGCGGCTTACACTGTAGACGATGCCGTCGCTCACCCGGACCTTCAGGCCCTTCTCCGCCCGGGCCGCCGGCTCCCGGCGCCAGTCCACCACCTTGCTGGTGGAGGTGTCCGCCGGATGCTCGATGCGTTTTCCCGACACAAAGATGGTGCCGTAGCCGTTGTGGATCCGCCGGATGTCCGCCTCGGAAGCAGGGCCGGTCAGCCCGCCCGAAGAGGACGCCCCGCCGTTTTCCTGGGGCGCCTGTCCGCTGCCGGCATCATCCTGGCCTCCGCAGCCTCCCGCAAAGGCAACGGTCAGCCCGAGCACCAGCGCTATGAGAATTGTTTTTGCTGTTCGCTTGCCCATAGGATTGCCTTCCCATGCATGGGGTTGCCTTTGTCCGCCGGCCTTAGTCCAGGGCCTCCGTTCTGGCCACGGAAACGCGGACGTCGTAACAGGAGAACATATCGTCCAGGGATTTCTTCTCCTGCCTGGCCGTGAACACGCTCACCAGGGGCACGATGATGAGGGATCCCACCATGGCGATCACGCCGGAGCGGACCGAGGAGGCGAAAATGTATCCCAGAACGGGTCCCCAGGCGGTGACGTCGATAGCGGCAAAGGAGACGATCATCTGAACGATCATCAAGCCGCAGCCCCAGACGAAGCAGGTGTAGCAGGCCGCCCTGCTCACGCCCTTCCAGTATAGCCCGTAGAGGAACGGAGCCAGGAAGGCGCCGGCCAGCGCGCCCCAGGACACACCCATCATCTGGGCGATGAAGGTGAATTCCGGATGGGCGTCCTTGACCACGGCGATCACCGCAGACACCAGAATGAAAAACAGGATGAAGATCCGCATGATCCGGACCTGTTTGAATTCGTTTAACTTGTTGCCGCTGGCCGGCTGGATCACGTCCAGCGTAAATGTGGAACTGGAGGTCAGCACCAGGGACGACAGGGTCGACATGGACGCTGAGAGCACCAGCACGATGACGATGGCGATGACGATGGCCGGCATGGTGGACAGCATGGAGGGAATGATCGTGTCGAAGAGCGGCGTGACGCCGTCGGACTGGTAGGCGATCTTGTCCCCGTAGAGCCGCCCGAAGCCGCCCAGGAAGTAACATCCGCCGGCGACCACCAAGGCGAAGAACGTGGAGATGATCGTGCCCTTGTGGATGTCGTCCTCGCTCTTGATGGCGTAGAACTTGTTGACCATCTGAGGCAGCCCCCAGGTGCCCAGAGATGTCAGGAGCACAACGAAGAGCAGTGCCAGGGGATCAGGTCCCAGGAAGGATGTAAAGGCGCCGCCGTTCCAGCCCTCTGCCTCGACCTCCGACAGCTTCTGCATGGAGGAAACCAGTCCTCCGTTGGCAACCAGCACGGCGCCGATGACCGCGCAGATGCCGAAGAGCATGATGATGCCCTGGATGAAATCGTTGATGGCCGTGGCCATGTATCCGCCGAAAACCACGTAGAATCCGGTGAGCACCGCCATGAGGGCGATGACCACCCAGTAGGGAATGTCGAAGACCAGGCCGAACAGCGAGGACAGACCGTTGTACAGTGATGCCGTGTAGGGAATCAGGAAGATGAACACGATGACCGATGCCGTCACCTTCATGGGGACGGATTCAAACCGCTTGCCGAAGAAGTCGGGCATGGTTTTCGCGTCCAGGTGCTGGGTCATGATTCTCGTTCTGCGCCCCAGGATGTTCCAGGCCAGAAGGGATCCGATGAAGGCATTGCCCAGGCCGGCCCATGTGGATGCCAGGCCGAAGTTCCAGCCGAACTGGCCCGCGTATCCCACGAAGATGACCGCGGAGAAGTAGGACGTTCCGAAAGCGAACGCCGTGATCCACGGTCCCACCTGCCGGCTTCCCAGCACGAAGCCGGCCACGGAACGGGCCTTTTTTCTTGTCCGGATTCCCACGCCGATCATGATGATGAAAAAGATCACCAGCATGATGACGCTAAGTACTTTTACACTCATTTTTGTTGACCTCCTTGATCTGTACTGTCTGGGGCCGTGTCTGCTATAGAAAACCGCCCCCTGAAATCACAGAGGGCGGAATGATCCGCGGTACCACCTCAGTTTACTTTCCCCTCACGAAGAAAGCCTCGTCAGGTACGTCGTCCGGCCTTTCCTGCCCCGGCGGATCGCTCCGCTGGCGGGTCCTCCCGGCGAGATACCCCTGCGCTGTCACGGGCGCTCCCGTCGTACCCTACTGATCCCTTCTCTCCCAGCGGGAGAACCCGGATGTTCAGGCCGCAGCTCCGGGATGTATTCGCCTCCAGTATCCATGCGCCTCTCACCGTCCGGCAACTCTCTGTCTGGCATCCTGAACGTTACTCTTTCCCTTCACAGCCTTTTCCTTATTCAATTACGAAAACATCATACTCCGCAGATACCCTTTCGTCAATCATTTTTTCAAGAAAGGACTATCCGCTCATGAGAGAACTATCCGCTCGAGTGTGTCGATCCGCCTGTTGCTGTCCTCCGTTCGCTTTTGCAGAAGACGAATATCCTGATCCTGCCGCTGCTGTTCCTGTTCCAGCCGCTCATAGGAGCGTCCGGCAGACGGAACGTATTCACTGATCAGCTTATAATAGTGATCGTACTTGTTCTCCATCGCCAGCGTGAGCCTGGTCTCGACCCCATGGACTTCGTCGAGCAGCTCGGTTCTCGTGTTTGTGAGTCTTTCATCCACTCCACGGATTTCGCCGAGCAGTTCGATTCTCGTATCTGTGAGTCTTTCATCCACTCCACGGATTTCGTCGAGCAACTCGGCTTTTGTCTCCGTAAGCCGCTGATCGACCTGCTGGATCTCGCCGAGCAGTTCGATTCTCGTATCTGTGAGTCTTTCATCCACTCCACGGATTTCGTCGAGCAACTCGGCTTTTGTCTCCGTAAGCCGCTGATCGACCTGCTGGATCTCGCCGGACAGCTTGCCGACTAATTCCGTTATCCATTCTTTGTCTTTCGTATCTAGCATGACAACTCTCCCTTTGATCCCTTGTTTCAAATACCCTTTTTTCAAATGATTATCCCGGTGCCTATTATTATATCTTTTTCTGTTGTCATGTCAATGGAAAAATACCATTATATGGAAATAATGGTATTTTTTGAATGTGCGATATTGCTGTGCTGCGCAGTCTGTCGCACTATGTACTTCCTTCCGGAATTATGAGATCTTGAGAACTTCCTCCGTATCAGGATAAAGGAGCCAGGTCTCTCTCAGCTGGCCGGAGCCGAGGATAGACGGATCATCTTCCTCACCCTTCGTATAGTCGAAGGTGCAGATCACAACCGTACCGCCGCTATCGGCAATCATGATGGTTTCCTTCTGCTGGGGATTGACCAGCCAGTGGACCTTGTCTCCATCCTTGAAGCATTTTTTGTAGTAATCCAGGGCCGCCTTTTCGACGTCCACTTCCCCGCCTATGACCGCGACCTGGTATTTGTCGCCGGCTTCCGTCTTAACGGTCTTCAGATCTACCTTGCCGTCGATTCCTTCCACCGACTGTCCGGACCCGCCGTTGACGGCGATCAGGATGCCGATCACAATAGCCACGATGACGGCCGCAGCGATGATCAGATACTTCTTCGGAATAGTCTGGAACTTCTGAGCGATGGACGCCTTCGCCGGCTTCTCTGCAAGAGTATCGGCAGAATCTCCGGATTCAGTTGTCCCGGATTCAGCAGGAGTTTCGGGAGTCTCCGAGGTATCAGCAGCCTCAGGCTCTGCGGAATCTTCCCGCTCCACATCAGTCGCTGGTTCAGCGTCAACCTGCGGTTCCACGGGAGTTTCCCGCTCCACATCAGCCGTTGGTTCAGCGTCAACCTGAGGTTCCACGGGAGTTTCCGGCTCCGCGGGAACTTCAACGAACTCAGGCTCAGCGGGCTCTTCGTAGGCCGCCGGTTCTTCTACATACTCCTGCTCCGCAGGTTCTTCGTAGGCTGCGGGTTCCTCCGCATACTCAGGCTCCGCAGGCTCCTCATAAGCTGCGGGCTCCTCCTCATACTCCGGTTCTGCGGGTTCTTCGTAGGCCGCCGGTTCTTCTACATACTCCGGTTCCTCGACGTACTCAGTCTCCGCCGCCTCTTCGTATACTGCAGGTTCTTCATATGCCTCAGCCTCCTCATAGGCTTCCGGCTCCACGAATTCCTCAGCATACTCCGGTTCCGCAGATTCTTCGTATTCTTCCAGCTCCACAGGAGCTACAACATACCCGGTCTCTGCGGGCTCCTCAACTGCGGGTTCTTCGTACACTCCAGGCCCTTCAACTGCCTCCGTCTCCCCGTAAGTTTCATATTCCACGGGAGCTTCCGCCGGCTCACTCCGCTTCGCAAAGCAGGCGGCTATGCTGTCCAGATCACGGGGATCGTAGGCCAGCCGGAGTCTCCGGCCCCTGTAGGTGAATACAAAGGCCGGCGTTTCTCCTCCCTCGTGGACGATGTTCTTCATCTCGCTGTACCGCAGAGGGACACCGTTTACCAGTACCTGGTCGTCTTCAAAGCAGTATTCGTTGTTTTTGTAAGTTGTCTTAAACATTTTCCTCCCCTGTCCAATAACTATTCCTACAGATGATTATCTCTGCGGCGCATCCTGTAGAGTGCCGCCATAATCATGATCGACGTGAGGATCAGGATGATCCAGAGGACCAGATCCGCATCGTCGCCGGTCCTGGCGCTCCTGCTGCCCGATCCGTCCGGATCCACGACGCTGGAGCTCTTGCCGGAGCCGCCCGAGCTGCCGGAGCCGCCGCTGCAGTCAGCCTTGTACTGGGCGACATAAATGATATTGCCGCCGGCGTCCACAGTCTTCTTCCAGCCGACGAACTGCAGGTTCTTGTGCTTCGGGTTCTTCGGCTTCTTGACGTTGTTCGGGTCATTGGTCTGCTTGCTCGTCAGCAGCGGATTGCCTTTCTGCCCGTCAACGTAGCTGACTACCGGCGCGGCAGGCTTCACCACATCGCTGTAGAGGGCAACCATGACGTAATTGCCGTTGTCGTCCCAGTTCAGATCCCAGCCAAGGAAGTTGTATCCTTCGTGAGACGGGTTGGCCGGAGCATTGGTTCTTCCTACTGCCGCCGCCTTCGCCGCCTCCGTCGTTGGATACGGTGTGGACTTGACGACCATCTTGTTCTGTCCGCTCGGATTCTTCGGATCCACATAGATAACATCCGCCAGATTCGGGATCTCTCCCTTGGTGTTGGTCACGGTGATCTGCATATCCTTCTCGTAGTAGGTCTTGTTCCGATCCACCTGAGTGTCGGTCGTGATCTCATACCTGTCCTCGCCGACCTTCTCGTACCACCCCTCTTCCGCGGGATTGAGTCCATCATCCGGATCCTCGATCTCGGTGTAGACCTCCGTGGTGTCACTGATGCTTGCCGTGTAATCCTTGATGGGCTCTTCCTCGACGGTGTAGGATACGGCCTGACCTTCGTAGGTCATGGGCAGGTCCTTCCATTCCGCCTTCATTTCCGCATCGGGATGCTCGGGATCGAAGGCGATGGTCTTATCCTCCTTCATATCCTTACGGGCGCCCTCATGATTCACCTGGATCAGATGCAGCGTCACATCGCCGCGACCGGATTTGTCGGCTTCATCGCCTTGCCACTTCTTGGTGACCGTCAGCGCTGAGCCTACGTGGATCGGGTGGGTGTTGACGATCTTGAAGGATCTCGTGCCTGCCGGCGGAGAGTCGTCTTCCACTACCGCTGTGTAGTATCCGTCCACCTCATCCTCGGTGACTTCGTAGTCGATCTTCCTGCCGTTTTCATAGACGTGCAGATCCCTGAATTCGTACTGCCACTCATCCCCGTCATCCCGTTCTTTGCCGTCGATATTCGCCTTGGCGACCTGTTCGGCCTGTCCCGCGCCGGCCTTCGCCTTGATGCGCACGGTGATGTGATCCGGCCGAATCTTATCCTGGTCCTCTTCGTCGGACCAGACCTTCTGCACCTTGATGTTCAGCTTCTCCGGCTCGTGGATGTTGGTCACCTGGAAGACACCCGGCTCGGTCTGGACGATGGCGGAGCTGTATCCCTCGGGGGCTCCCTCGATCCACTTGGACCCGTTCCAGGTGTACTCCTTCACTCCGTAGAATACGGCGCGCTGGGTGGTGTTTGCCTTCTGTTCATAGTAGGTCTTATCCGGATCCACCTGGGTGTCTGAAGTCTCCGTGTACTCGTAGGGGCTCTCTTCGGTGCCGTCGCCGCTTTGCTCGAACCAGCCTTCTCCGGCGGGATCGATGGGCGGATCGACGCTCGACGGATCATCGGGCAGTTCCACTGCCTCATAGGTCGCCTTGCCCTCGCCTTCCAAAGTCTCGGGCAGGTTGGACCAGATCACTTCGACGCTCTCATGGTTGTCTCCTTCCGTCGCCTTCTGCGGGTCGCCGACCGGCTCTTCTTCCCCGTCGATCCCGATCTTCCGGACCAGCTGGAAGCCGACGTCCTGACGCAGGCCGTCACGGTTGGTGTCATCCTCCCAGACCTTGGTTGCCTTTACTTCTCTCACCGGGTCGATGTATTCGTTGCGGACAGTGAAGACATAGCCGGTCACCTTGCCTCCGGCATCCTTGACCGCGGTCGGTTTATCGCCTCCGGTCATGACATATCCGGGCACGGCGTCTTCATAGACCTCCCAGATGAGGGTCTTGCCGTTGTCCACCTTTCGGGGAAGTCCCGTCCAGGTTGCCGTTCCCGCGTCTGCGCCCTCGGTGGCCGATGTGTTCGCGCTGATGGTCTTCGTTCCACCGTCATAGGCGATGATCGGTTCGTTGGAAACCGGATCGAAGAAGCGGCCAATCAGATGGAGAGTGACCTTCCTTCTCGTCTCCTGCTTCACCTTGCTGTCACCGGACCACTGCTTGGTGGCGCTGACCGTGATCTTATCCGGGTCGTGGACATTGGTGATGACGAATCCGCCCTTGCCATCGGACTTGTATTGGGGCGTATACCCGGCCTCGGCAGGCGTCAGCGTGACATCTTTGCCCTGATCCGGATCGTAGCGGATAATGCTGACCTCCTCCACCGCATAGGTGATGAGGCTTCCGTTCCTGTCGGTCCTGGGCAGGTTCTCAAAGACATCCCGGTAATTGTTGATGTCCTCGTTCAGGCTCAGATCTTTCACGTCATCGCCGTTAATGTCCTTGCCGTTCCATCTGACCGTTCCGTTCTTGCTGGTTCCGCTGATCCTTACGATAACTTCTCCGCGCAGGCCGTCCTGATTCTTCTTGTCGGACCAGACCTTGCGCACCGGCACGGATACGGTATCCGTGACCAGGGTATTGATGACGCGCACCTTATGGTTCCATAAGGGCTTGTCTGCCGCCGGCCACTGGGAAGGCACCTTCTCCGTCCAGGTGACCTTGTCCGGATCATCCGGATCCGCGGCATCCTTCTTGCCGTAGAGCACGGTGACCGTATAGCCTTCCGGAACATCCTGTTCCTCAACTGCGTACTGGATTTCCTCGGCGCCGTAGTACTTCGGCACCTTCCAGGTTGCCGTCATATCCTCTGCGTGCAGGTTGCCAGTGGCAACTGTCTGCGGGTTTTCCACCCGATCCGCCTGCGGGACGGTCGTATCTCCGGTGGTATCCCTCACCATCTTCGTGGCGCCGTCGATGGTCTGCATGAGGACAAGATCGATATTCGTTCTTCCCTCAGGCTTGTCTTCGTCGCCTTCCCACTCCTTGGTGGCTTCGATAGTCAGGGTATCCGGAGCCATGCGATAGATGTCGGTGATGAGCACCGGTGAGGAGGAGGACGGACGATCATAGGTCACGTCATAGTATCCGGGCAGGCCGGGCTCGCCGGCTTCCACTTCGGCAACACCGGGCACGCCGGTCTTCGCGTTGCCGTCCTTATCCTTGTAGGCGACTTCCGCGATGCTGTAGGTGATGGGATTGCCGTCCGCATCGTACTTGGGCAGACCCTCGAAGGCGTCCTTCCACTTCTTCGTGCTGTTTATGGTCTTGACTTCAACTTCTCTCGCTCCCTCGGTTCCCTTCACGACTTCCCGTACATTTTCGCCGGTTCCCAGGAGATAGACTTCCTCTGCGTCCTTGTTCTCCATGGTCTCCGCGTCGAAGGGATCGTACCGTTCATTGTTGTTCCGGTCGATGTAGAGCCGGATCGTCAGTTCGGTGGGCCGGATCTTGGATTCCTGCATCGCCAGTTCGGTGTCGGCCTGCCAGATCTTGATGAATGGCACGTCCACCGTATCACTGGCCTTGTTGGTGATCTTTCCGCCGTTGGTGATACCGATGGGTTCCTCACCCGCTCCGGGGTTAGCCGGATAGGTCTTCACGCTGTAGACCGGATCCGCGTATCCCCTCACCGGATCTTCGGTGAACCAGTAGGTGTATTCATGGCCGTACTTATCGTACTTGGGCACATTGGTCACCTGGAAGGTGTTGCCGTCAGCCGCCACACCCCACTGGATGTCGATCCTCGGGAATTCCACCGGACTGCCGGCCGGATCACCATCTTCATCCATGGGCTGGTACCAGAGGTGGAGATCCACTTCTCTGGGATTATCGTGCTGCGCGACGTCGTCGATCCATTCCTTCTCGCCGGTAAGCTGCGTCGGTTTGAAGATGTTGGCCACGATGGCGATGCCATCATTATCCGCCGGCTGGGTGTATTCGGTCGTGTAGTTCTTCAGCGTTCCGCTGCCTGTTGCCGTCGCGGTTCCGCCGTTGCGCTCAACGATGGAGTACGCAACAGCCTCCTTATTACTGTCATATTTCGGCAGATCACGGAAGGTGGCGGTCCACTTGCTGCCGTCGGCAGAGGCAGCAGACTCCTTCAGCGTCTTATCGGCCACCTTGCCGGCGCCCTGGGTCTGTGCTGGGACGAGTTTGCCGTCCTTGATCCAGACGTCCTCTCCTTCGTTATATGTGCCGCTTCCGTTGGCATCGATGTAGATGCCCACGTCAACGCTGTCCGGACGGATCTGGGATGTGGCAACGCCCAGTCGGGTGTCTCCCTTCCAGACTTTTTCCACGGGGATATCCACCGTCTCCGGTTTCACCTTGTTGGTAAAGGTTACGGGATCTATGGCCTCGCCAGTGGGCTGTCCCTGGTCATTTACTCCCTTGATTTCCCAGCTCACCTTCAGCTTGCCGGTGGTCTTGCCGGTTGCGGCATTGACTTCCTCCGTCACCGTCGCCACCGCGACATAGGAGGTCTCATCCCAGACCTGAATGGTGGGATCCGCTCCCTTGATCTCCCGGAGATCGAAGACGTACTTCCCGGTTTCCCTGAATGGGAAGGCGGGGAATTCCACCTTGCCCTTTCCTGAAACCGGAGCCTGATTCAGGCCATAGGCCTTCAGGTGGGAGGCGTTCCGGGTCTGGGTATCCGCAGGATCCGCCCCTCTTCCCGCCAGCAGGAAGATGAATTCATCCTTCTGCAGCGTGCGGGCCGGGCTGCCTCCGTTGGGGTCGACCAGTTCCTTCTGCACCGTCTTCTTCCCGTCATTATCTCCGGTTCCCGTCAGGGATGAGCTGACGGAATCCGGCACGTAAGTATTGTCGAAAGTCAGCGGCTCAGCCGTGGTCTGGCGCGTTTCCTCGTTGGTCCAGATCCACTGGTGCTTCAGTTCGCCGTTGGTATCCACGTAGAGTCTCAGCTTACCTGAGTAGACGGTGCCGTCGTAGGCGATCTTCTCGTCCGTTCCCGGAATCTCATTGACCAGGAAGTGGAAGTACCGCTCCCTGTCGAAGGTGCCGTTCTCGTTCTTCAGATCGTCGATGGTAAAGGTCAGTTTGCCGCTGCCGCCGCTGCCCCACAGGACATCCCTGTACACATTCGCATTGCCGTCCGGATTCGCTCCGTCCAGGCTTCTGGTCGTTCCATCCTCCGTAACGCCGACGATGCGGAAGCTGAATTCCCCGGCCTCAAGGGTTCGGCGGGAATTCGCCGGCACGATGAGTTTCTTCTGTACCTGGGGCTTCACATCCAGTTCCCGTTTGCAGTATATGTTGTCGAATTCCACGCTGGTGGTATCCAGCGCGACTTCATCGCCGACCTTGGGCTTCTTAGCGCTCACCTTCCAGGCGACCTCAAACTCACCGTCAGCGTTCCTGTCGGTAACAGTCGCTTCCACGGTGTATGTCGTTTCGTCATAGGTGATGCCGGGCAGCGCGCCCCTGGTCTCCGCCAGGGTGAACAGGTATCTGCCCACGTGGTCGAAGTTGACCCCGGACAGATTCACTTCGTTCCAGACGTCCTTCGGCGCGTCGTTGGTTCCAGCCGCGTCCTTTCCTTCGGCATCCTCATAGGGATTGGTGTTTTCGTAATAGGTCTTGGTGCCGTCCACGGTAGTGTCTGTGGTCGGCGTGTACACATAGGGTTCCTCCTGCGTGCCCGCTCCGGACCGTTCGTACCAGCCCTCAGCCCTCGGATTCTTCGTTCCGGGCGTCGTCACTTCTTCGTAATTCGGTACCGCCTTCTTGCCGGTCAGGGTGAACACGAATTCATCCTTGTTCAGATCCCGCTGATCTCTGTGGGGATCGCCTGTGTGCCGGCCAGTGATCTTCTTGGTGATATCAAGGTCCGGTACGAAGATCTGCTCTTCCGGATCGTAGGTGTTGACGATGGGCTCCTTCACTTTGTTTGGCGTAGCTTCATCGGAACCGCGGACCCTCGCGACGTACTTGCCCTTGTTGTCATCGGTAACATCGATGACGATCTGGGATACGGGGGCGCTGGAGGTCCAGCCGTCCTCCGCCAGTTCGTAGAGGTCGTAGGTGTAGGTCCCCTCCGTGTAGAAGGTGAGTTCGCCGAAGTTGAATTCCACGCCGTTCTCATCCTGCGGGCCGACGGTGACCGTAGTCTTCGTCCTTGCCGGTCCCGGCAGGTGGTTGAGGGTTTCCTCCTTCTTCGTTGAATTGTTCGCCGCCAGGATGAAGGTGAAGGTCTTGACCTGCTCGTTCACATCCTCCGGCATATCTTCTACCTTCTTGGTCACCACCGGGGTGATCTTCGCCGGCTCAGGATCGTAGAGGTTGACGATCGTGCCGCCGTTGAAGGCCCTCGTCTTATCCTCCTTATGTCCGGTCTCGGTGCTGTCCCTGTTGTCGTAGCCCCGCACGTAACCTTCAGGTACGGCCGTCTCCTCCACCCAATAGATGTAGGCGTTGCCCTCTTCATCCGCCAGATCGAAGGAGGCTTCCACGAATGTTCTGGTGGCCGGATCGATGTAGCCGAACTGATAGCTGGCGTCACCCTTGTTCTTCGACCACTTCACAACCAGCGGAACGGGATCCGTGACGCCCTCCAGGGCGATCCGGGTGATCTTTTCCTTCGTTCCCTCACTGTCTTCGCGGTAGAGTTCCAGACCCAGCTGATCCGCGCCGGTCTCGTTGGCGTTGATGTGATAATCCGCCTTGCCGCCGATCCAGGTCTTCTTTCCTCCGATAGACGTCTTTCCGTCGTAGGTGTTGATGACCTTGCCGCCGTTATAGGCTTTGTCCTTCTCGCCATTCTGGTCAGAGTTGGTCGCTCTGGCGCCGGGGGCCGTGGTGATGGCCGTGCTGCCTGTGTTGTCGTAGCTCGCCACGTAACCGGCAGGCGGCGTATCCTCGGTCACCCAGTAGGTGATGTATCTGCTGTACTTGTCATACTGCGGCAGCCCGATCACCATATAGTTGTTTTTATCCCAGTCGATGTGGGGCTCGCTGATGGTGCCGGTTTCCTCATCCTTGAACTCGTACCAGCCGTTTCTGTAGGGGCTGGCATCCGCCGCCGGATTGGTCACCGCAGTGTATTCGGCGTGCTCGCTGTCATAATGGTAATAGGTCGTGCCGGACTTGACCGTCCGATCCGCAGACGGCGCGTAGGCCGCCTCGATGCTGTAGTGCACCGTCAGATGGACTTCCTCGGAAGGATCGTGCTGATCCGGTCCGCCGCGCCACACCTTGGTGCCGGTGACGGCCGCCTGCTGGGCGGTATTGATGATGGTGTTCAGATCCTCAGGATCCTTGGAAACCGCCGCCGTATAGCCCTTGGGCACGTCGCCTGCCGCCTCGATCACTCTGTACTGCCAGACCTTGTTCTGGTCATTGGTCCTGTCCAGATTACGGAAGGTGTAGACCCATGTGGCCGCCCTGTCGGTCGACGCAAAGTCACCGCCGGGGAAGGGGGATACGTCGCAGAGATTCGCGGACACATCCTGATACTTCACCGTCTCCCAGGGATCGTTGTCGGCCAGCCGCCGCTGAAGCGTCAGTCTCACCATCAGCGGACGGGTGGTGTCGCTGTTGAGCATGGCTTCATTCAGCCAGATTTTGCGCGCTTTCACATCGACCAGATCCGGCACGTGCCTGTTCTTGATATAGGCGTTTCCGGTATCACTTGCGCCTTCAAACACCACCGGCACCTTCGTGGTCTCGGTGATCTTGTCGCTCGGCTCCGCCGCGCTGGTCTTGTAGGCCTCGTAGCCCCTGGGAATGGTCACTTCCGTGACAAAGTAGTACAGCTTCGTCTTATCCGGACTTTCGCTGAACTCATCCTTTGTCTTATTCTCCGGGAGGCCTGTCCAGGTGTAGGTCCACTGGCCGCCGGCCTGTACCGGTCCCGTCATCTTCTCGGCGTACTTCGCCGTCACGTCTACGGCGTCGCTGCCATCGGCCTTCGTGCCCTGATAGAGACGGAAGTATCCCTGATAGGCCTTATCCGTAGGCCGCAGTTTATCCACATCCGACTTGTCGTCCCATGCCTTGGTGTAGACGACATTCACCAGGTCTCTCTCTCTGGTATTCGTGATGACGAATCCATCCACCTGGTTTCCGGTCTCTGAGATCTGGACGTAATCGCCCTCCGTGATCTTCTCTTCCACCACATAGTATCTGACGGCCTGTCTCGTTCTGGACTGGGTATAATAGGTCGTACCCTGCTGAACGGTCTCGTCCGTCGCCGACTCATACACATAGGGGGACTCCACCGTGCCTTCACCGGTGCGCACATACCAGCCTTCCTCATGGGGGTTCTTGCCCTCCGTATCGGTGACCTCCTGATAGGTCTCGGCCCATTCGTTGGCCGGGAGCGGATTGCCCTCACCGTCTTCGGTGAAGGAACCCTTCCAGTGGTCGTCGGCCGTATCCGTCTTCTTGGTGACATAGATCCAGTCAGTCTGCCAGTCATCGTTTTTACTGGTCGGCGTCGCGGGATTCGCCACATCCGGCTTTGCCCGCCACAGATCCACGTAGATGGTCTCCGGCCGCATGCCGTCCGTATTGTTTTCGTCCTCCCATCTCTTCTCGAAGGGGATCTCCGTAGTTGCCCGGGCGATCTCGTTCTTCAGCTCGATGGGATAGGGATTCTCCTCGGTATAGGTTCCGTTCAGTTCAATGTTCTCCGCCTTAGGTACAAAGGCAACGCTGGCTCCCAGCCTGTACGTCGTGGTGTAGCCGGGCACGGCATCCTCGACGACGGAGTACTTGATCTTCTCCTTATTCTCGTATACGGGGAGATGATCGAAGGTGACCGCCCAGCCCTGGGTCTTTTTGATGTCACCCTGATTCGATCTTGCTTCCACGTACCGGGTGATTCCCTTTACGGTCTTGTAGAGGATGACGCGGGTATCTTTCCGGGTATCGTCCAGATTCTCGTTGTCATCCCAGTTCTTGGTGACCTTGATCCAGGCCTCAAGAGGTTCATATGTATTGGTGATCTCGAAGCCTTCTTCCGCATCGCCTTCGATCTTCACCGTATAGCCGGCCTGGGTCCGGTTCTTTCCGGCAGTTCCATCCAGCTCATTGTTTCCGTCGACTTCCACCACCGTGTATTCGATGTCCTTCGACTCTCTGGTTCTGGTGCAGTAGACCGTGCCCTGCTGGACAGTGTCTTCCGTTGCCTGTGTGTAGACATAGGGGGACTCCCCTGTGCCCTCGCCGGTCCGCACATACCAGCCTTCCGCCTGGGGATTCTTGCCCTGGGTGTCGGTGACCACATCGTAGGTATAGTCGATGCGGTGGGCCGGCAGGTCGGACCAGCTGACGGTGCGTGCCTTGTCGTTCTCCTCCGCCTTGGACTTATCCACGGTCAGATCCGCGATATCCGTGGCCGGATCCTGTGCTTTCGGATCCTTGGCGCGCTCGCCGTCGGCCAGCAGACGGAATACCGCGTTCTCACGCATGCCGTCCCGGTCGTTGTCATCCACCCAGAACTTGGTCGCCCTAACGGTAACCGTTTCTCTGGCCTTCGTGTTGGTGATGACGGCCTGATACTGGGTTCCGCCGGATCCGGGGATCTCCGTGGCCGTTGCCTTTCCCTGCGCGGACGGTCTGTAGCCATCGTCGACCATATCCTCGATATCATCCCGCTCCTCGCGGAAGATATAGGTCAGGGGCTTGCCGTCCTCGTATTTGTACAGGTTGGTCCAGGTATAGGTCCACCGGTTGCTGTTCGCAGGATCCACGTAGGTGGCGTTGTTCCGCAGGGTCCGGTTGTCGACGCTCTTGTTCAGAGTCTCCTTATCCGTTCCCGTTCCCACAATCACCTGCTTGTCCAGGGACACGTCAAGGGACGCCGGCCGCTTGCCGTCGATGTTGCTGTCGTCAGCCCATACCTTGATGCCCTTGACAGAGATCCGTTCGGGCTCGTGCTTGTTGGTGAATTCGTATTCCTTGGTGACCTTGCCGTTCTTCTCCGTGGTCTCCACTCCGTCTCTGGTCACCGTCAGCTTATACTTGCCGTTCGCCTTGGCGTGGCCGGCGAAGGGGTTATTGGCATTGACGGGATTTCCATTTGCGTCGGTCTCGGTCACCGTGTAGGTAATCTCCTTGTACTTCGGCGGCTGTGTTACTGAACTGGAATCCACACGGATGTATTTCCTCAGGTTGCTCCACTGGGCCGTGAAGTCCATGACGGATTCTCCGTCCCGATCCACCTTGTCCGTTCCGGAGACTTCGATGGTCTTCGTTAACGGATTGTCCATAGTGTCCACGATCTCCGTGACATCGGCGCCGGTGCTGTCCTTGGCGCTGATGGTGAAGTAGGTCTTCTCCGGCCGCATGCCGTCACGGTCATCGTCGTCGTCCCAGACCTTTTCCGCGATCACGTCAGTGGAAGGATCACGGTAGTTCAGGAACTGGGGCACCGAGGTGACGGTGACGCCGGAAGGATCGGTGGGATCCACGACGACCTTATGCCGCGGGTACTGATCGGAAGCCGGCGGAGCAGGCACGTATTCACCCGCCTCCTTCGCCTGCTTATACGTGGTCACGTACTCGGTGGCCTTCAGCATCTTGTCGGCGGTGTAGGAATGGGGATCAGGATGCACGTTCACCGCGTTGTTCTCCTGGAC
The DNA here is from genome assembly GCA_017433375.1 of Bacillota bacterium. Classification (GTDB taxonomy): domain Bacteria; phylum Bacillota; class Clostridia; order Peptostreptococcales; family Anaerovoracaceae; genus Lentihominibacter. Next base: position 74,546 of record JAFRHG010000019.1, on the reverse strand, counting down.
CACCTTCAGGGTCCTGGTGTGGACCACGCCGTCGTAGACCGTCTGGTCCTCTTCGTTGTACCAGAAGCCGTTGCCGATGTAGACCGCCTCGTCGGGGATCATCTCCGCAAGTTCGTAGCTGTAGGAATTGCCCACCATGGCGCTGGTGAAGGTCATTCCCGTCTTGTCGAAGGGCACGTCGCCCTCTACGTTCTTCGTGTAGTATACACGATATTCATCTTTATCCTGTCTGCCGGTCTGGGCGTTGTCCCGGTCGGTGTAGTATGCCGTGGGCATGGGAGCGTCCTTGGCCTTCGTGGTCCTCATCTCGAACCAGCCCTCTGCGGACGGATCGTCGCCTGCATCCGGGGTGACCGCCGTGTAGGTATAGGGATCTGTCGCCGTTCCGGTGCCGTTGCGGCGGTAATAGGTCTTGGTGCCGTCCACGGAAGTATCTTCCGTTTCCGTGTAGCTGGTGCAGTCCACCGGTCTCATGGTGAAACGGAACTTCCCGCTCACCGTATGGATGGCCGGATTGGCGGGATATACCCCGGAACCATCGGACTTGTTCAGCGAGGACCGGTCGTAATAGGATTTCTCCGCCTGCATCCGGTAATCCACCTTGGACGGATCGTAGACGTTGTTGAAATCGAGAATGTATTCGCCGTCCTGATTCGGCTGCACTTCGCTTCCGTCATAGTAGTTGATGACCTTGACCGTCCGTTCCAGATTCTCATCTACTTTGACTTCGATCTCATACACCGTATCGGCGTAGGTCATGCCGGCGATCCGGTCAGTTGCCGTCTCCGCCGGGGTCATTTCGCGGACATCATAATAGTAGGTACCCTCCTCGTCGAAGGTGATGTCTCCGAAGCCGATGATGCCGTCCTTCTGGGTTCTGGAGGTGATCTCCGCCCTCTTGTAGCGTCCGGTCTGCACATAGCCATCGGGCATGGGCACCTCGATGGAGTTCCCGTCTGGATCCACCGCGCCGGTAGCGAAGAGGTTGAAGATGAACTTCTTTCCTACCGGCCAGTCGGGCGCGCAGTGGTTGTCCTCCATCCACTGATCCTCATTGGTGATGGTCTTCTTCAGCTTGAAGGCATCGTGGAGGGTGGCCACGGAATAGGTGTTGGTCAGAACGATGCGGTGATTCGCGTCCTTACCCGGTCCGCCGCTCTTCTCCAGCTTATAGGACTTGATGGGCTCCTCCGTGATGGTGTACTTGATCTCAAAGCCCTTCTCGTCGTACTTGTCCAGCTTGCCGAAGCGGAAGTTCCATTTGCCGTCGGCCGTGGGGGTTTCCTCCCGGTCGGGTTTTGTCTGATCCGGATCCGCCGTTCCGTCGATGGTCAGCGTCTTTCCGGGCACGTCTTCTCCCGGCGTGCCGGCGCGGACCTTCATGACGGCGTGATCGGGCCGGTTCGCCACGGGATTATCATCCGGCGGCGTGCCGTGATCCCACACCTTCTGTCCGAAGAGATCGATCTTCTCCTGCTTGATGGTGTTGGTGATGGTCGCGCCGTCTTCCGCCTTATCCGTCTCATTACCCTGGGCGTCCTCATATTTGGGCACGCCGTATTCCACCGTTTCCTCGTCGGCCGTGCCTTCTTTCAGGATGATCTCACCCAGCTCGTCATCGCTGTTGACCGCCTCCTGGATATAGTAGGAATAGGGATCGCCCTCATCGTCGAATCTGGGCAGCCCGTGGACGGTGTACTTCCCTTCGTCTTCCCCCGTACCCCACTGGATGGTGATGGGATCCTCGATGGCTACGTTCTGGGGCGTGGTCACGTTCTCCGACGTCCGGTAGACCAGAAGCTTATCCTTCAGGTCCTTGGCGTTGTCGTGTTCCTTCTCCCCGTCGACCCATACCTTGACTCCGCTGAGGGTCATGGTCGAGGTGTTCCTGTTCTTTACGGTGACCTTGCTCTTCTTGTTTACCGGATCCGGCACCGGAGTGCCCTTATCGGCACTGGAAGTATAGCCCTCACCGCTGGGTTCCTTGACCCGGTAGACGATCCGGTTCCCGTCGTCGTCGTGGGTCCGCAGATCGACAAAGGTGGTGGCATCGGTATACTTCCCGTGATTGTCCAGCATATCCAGGGTCACGTCAATGCTGCCCACGTTGTCGTAGGATTCCGTTGTCACAAAGTCATCTTCCGTCACCGACGGATCTGCGCCGGCATATTTTGCATTGATAATATCCTGGATGGTCGGATATACGGTTCCTCCGGCATCTTCGTAGCCGCCGTCAACCTTAGTGTACACGTCGTCACCGTAGCGGATGCCGTCCGGTCCGGTCTGCTTCTGCAGGGTGATGGTCACATCCTCCACAGGATCGCCGATCCACTCCTTGGTGATCTCGATATCCTCCAGCGTGTTGTTGGTGAAGATCGCCGATGTGACACCGGTGATCTCGTCGGTGCAGGCGGAATCCCTGAAGAACCGCATGCCCTTGACGATCAGGGCGCCCTCGCCCGTATCCTTCGCCTCCAGCTTGCCCTTCTGGTCGTCCACCACGTGGATCTTCACGTAGATCGGGTCTTCCTGATACTCCAGGTCGCCGATGATCTCCCCGTGGTGTTCCTCCTGGATGCGGTAGACGAACTCGCCGGCCCGGTCGAGAGGAATCTCTTCGAACAGCTTCGTCACGTCTTCCGCCAGGCTCTGGTTGCGCTGAGCGTCAGCAAAGGCCAGGGTGACGGAAAGTTCCGACTCACCCTCCGGCATGGGGGCGCCGGCCAGGGGCTGGAGCTTGAAGGTGAAGGAATCACCGTTCCTCCAGGCTCTCCTGTTCAGATGCTTGGTTACCGGGATCTGCACCTTTCCCTTACTGTTGTAGATATTGGTGTAGACCGGCGTGAAGCCCTGTCCTGTTGCTGTCGTGCCCTCCGTCGACTCATTGTAGGCGACCTCGATGGACAGCTTTCCGGTCAGGTTATCCGTCACGCGGATGTGGACCTTATCCTTCTTCTTTCCGTCGTAGGTCACGCCGTCCTTGGTGAAGCTGTATGCTGCCTTCTGGTCATCCGTCGCGTTGGCCCAGGTGACCTCCTGTCCGTTGATCTCGGCCACGGCGTCAGCAGGCACCTTCTCCCACATCTCATAGAAGAAGTCTCCCTGCAGATGGTTGGTGCCGGGGTTCATCACCAGATCGGACTGGCTGAAGGAGATTCCGGCAAAGGTGGCCAGGTGCTCGTTGTCCGCGACCTGCTGCGTGCTCTTCTTAGCCGGTGTTCCTCCGGTATACTCTGTACTTCCGTCGGTTACACTCTGCGGCGTTCCGTCGGGAACCGGGATCTTGACGCCGGTCGTTCCCTGGCTGCCGTAGGTATCGATGCTTCCGTCATTCTTGTACTTCGTCGCCCGCTTCACCGGGTGGAGGATGAAGTCGTATCTGTCGTTATCGTTCCAGTCGCGTCCCAGAAGCTGCTTGACCGCGTTGACCTTATCCTTGCCCGCCGCGGTGTACTTGTTGGTCACCTTCAGGGCATGGGTCTTGTCGTGTCCGTCTCTCCGCTTATCCGTTCCGCTGATGGTGCTGTCATCGGCATTATTAATGTAGGTAACGGTGAAGCCGTACTGGGCCTCTCCCTTATCCACCGGATCGGTTTCCACGACGCGGTAGTAGATCTTCTTTCCGCTCTTGTCGTAGGTGTCCAGACCCTCGTATTCCTTCCAGGCTTTGCTGGTGGATGCGAAGGCGGACATCTCGAAGATGTAATCGGATTCGTCCACCTTGGTCCAGTCTTCGTCGTCCGTGGACGGCTGTCCGCTGCTGGCCTTCGTGGTCATCTCCAGATGGACGTGGGAATCGGTCACGGCCTCGCCGTCCCATTCCTTCTCGACCCAGATGGAGGTCTTCTTCACGTTGACAAACCGGGGAACCTCTCCCGTCTGTACGTTGATCTCCTTACCGTCGTTATCAGCCAGTTTCTGCACGCCGTCATACCACCAGGCCTTCGTGCCCAGCACGCCGTTGCCTTTGTCCCAGACGATGACGCGGATGTAGCAGGGATTCACGTCCTTGTTGAGGTCGTCCACCTTGAAGGGATCAAGATCGTCTTCCGTGAAGACGTAGTAATAGACTCCGTATCTGGCGCCCTTGGTTCCCGTTTCCTGTCCGGTCTTGTCAATGGCGTAGAGGTTGTCCTCGGTGAACTTCACGTCGCCGAAGGTGCCGATCTTCGTGGTCTTGTTGCTGCCCTCCACAAAGTCACTATTGATGTCGACGGTTGCCGTCCGGGTGTTGTACTGAGCCAGCTGCTCCGGTGTAAGATCCCCGGCCAGCTGCTCCGGCGTCAGGCCGCTGTCTCCCGGCATGGCGCTGTCCGTTCCGTTGAAGGAGTAGAGGGTGAAGGTAAACTCATCCGTATCCTTCCAGACTCCGGTCTCCTCGCTCTGTACGTCACGTCCCTCGATGGCCTTGTAGAAGACGCCCGGGATAGAACCTTTCAGCGCATAGTAGTTGCTGAACACCGGCGTAAACAGGGATCCTACCTGATCCGCCGCCTGGTCCACCTGGTCATAGGAAGTCTGGACCACCAGCTTCTCGTTGCGGGTAGCCCTGACCTTGATGCGGACCGTATGGATGGTGCCGTCATAAATGATGCCGTCATAGCCCGCCGTATCGATGACCTTCCAGTAAGTGTCCGCAAAGTCCTCGATGGTCTTGGTGCCCGCCTGGTAGGCAGCCAGATAGCTGCTGTAGCTTACGGTGCTGCCCTCGACCTTGATGGCCTCTCTGGTGTCCTTGTTCACCAGCACGGCGTTATTGGGGATCTTCTCCCGCAGGGTGTAGTAGAAGTCACCCTGGAGGTGCTTGTCCACGGAATCGTAATCCAGATCCTTCGCTTTGAACTGGATGTCGTTGAAGTCACCCAGTTTCTCGCCCACACCTACGTCGGTGGAACTGTAGGTCGCCTTCGCCGTAGACGGCTGATCGGAAATGACCTGCTCCCCTTCATCCGTAGAAGGCATGGGGATCGCCCGAATCACCTGTCCGTTTTCCTTCTGGTAGATCACGTTGCCGTCATCATCCAGATGGATGATGTTCTTGACCGCGGTCTCGTCGCCCTCGGGGACGATGTGGCCATCCTCATCCACGTTCACGTATTCCGCCCGGCCCACAGGGGTCAGGACAAACTCGAACTGGTCATTGCTCATCCAGTCACGTCCGATGAGCTGCTTGACGCCGGCCACATCGCCGACACCCTCCACGACGGTCTTGTTCTTGACGATCATGGGCACGGCGGAAGCCGTGGTGGTATCGTCCAGCGTGCCGTCGGTGGCGTAGACGCGGTTCTGATAGGTGGTGATGTATTCGCTGGATGCGTTATCTTCTATGATCCGGTAAGCTGCCCGTTTGATCTCGTCGCCGTCACGGACGAAGAGAGGCAGATTCTTATTGAAGTCATCCCGGTAACCCAGGTATTTGATTCCCTCCTGGGCGTTATCCGGCTCCGGTGCGTAAATGACCGTTCCGCCGCTGGTCTTGTCGAACTGGCTCCGCTCCAGGATAGCCCGCCGTCCGATGGTCTTCCATACATCGGCGCCCTTATCCGCCAGAGCTTCCGCCTCAGCCTTGATCTCCGCTTCCGTCTTCATCTGCGGGGTGACACCGTCATCCTCGTAAATGATATCGCCGTCATCATCCCGCTTCACCGGGTCGATGAGGGTACGCTCGATCCGCAGGGTGACGTCATCAACGGGCGCGCCCTCCCAGGTCTTCTGCACGGGGATATCCACGGTCTTGAGCCGGTTGCTGAACAGGACCATCCGGTTTCCGGCGGCGGTATCGGGAATGCGGTTGGCTTCGCTGACGCTGCCCAGATACTTCTTCGCCAGAAGAGTTCCGTCTCCGCTGGGGCTGTCGCTGACGACGACCAGTACGGTGGCCGTGTGGTCATCGTATTCGATGCCGGTAGCCCGCCCGGAAATGGCGGGCACGATCTCGCGGATCTTATAGGTGTAGGTCCATTCCTTCGTCTGGGCGTTGTACTCGCAGAGATGGTTCTCCGCGTCAGCCTTCAGCCCGCTCAGGGTATAGTTCACCGGGGCAAAGGCAATCAGGCCTTCGCCGCCAAAGCCATTTTCATCCAGCGTAGATGCCGCCGGAGCGCCGTTGCCTTTGGTGTCGAGGACCTTGGTCCATACGTATCTGTAGTATTTGGTGTCGTCACCGGTGCCTACGGTATAATCGTAATCCCCGTCGGTGATCTCGTCAGGATCCGTTACCTCTTCGATCTCCTTGCCCAGAAGTTCGAAGTGGAACTGGCTCTCCTCCAGCGTCGTGCTGGTGCTGTCCAGTTTCTTGGTGGCTTTGATGCTGACGGTTCCGCTGGCCTGATAGCCGTTGGTGAACACGCCGCCCTTGACCAGACTGTGAGCCGGCTTCTCCGCCGATTCGCCGCCGGTGGTGGTCTGGCCGTATCCGGTCATCTTCGCCTTGTCTACATAGAATCCTTCCTCAAGGCCGTCCAGAGCAGCCGCGCTGGCCGCCGGCTGGGTCACGGTGTTGACTCCGGCCACGGTGATGTTGCCGTTCTTATCCTCGATGACGGTGACAGCCACCAGAAGAGTGCGGTTATCCTTGCTGACACCTGTTCCCGTCACATTGGTCTCCTTCATCTCATAGAGGAAGGTCTTCTTGTAGTTGCCGTCCTTATCCCGGTCGGCGATGTAGTTGTTCAAATCATCGCCCGTACCCATCAGGTCGCTGTGGGTAAAGGTGATGGTGCCGAAGTCAAACTGATAGGAAGTGCCGGTCGTCGGCTTGATCTTCTTCGTCGCGGTCTGAGGCATGGGAGCGCCGGCAGTCTTCGCGCTCAGGGTAAAGGTGAACTCGTTTTCGCCGTTGAAGCTGCGGCCTTCCAGAACCTTTTCGGCCCGGATCTCCACTTCGCCCTTCGCCTTGTACAGGTTCGCAAAGACCAGATCATCGGCGGAGGTGATCTCCGTTCCCCGGACATACTCGCAGTGATCCTGTCCTTCCTCCAGCTTCTTCTTCACCGCCCGGTAGGCCTGGGTGCTGATGGTGCCGTCTCCGTTGTCGGTGACCGCCACCTGGACGAAGTGGGCCGTTCCGTCATAGGAATAGCCGTCATAGCTGTCGCCCAGGAGTTCAAATTTCTTGCCGGAAAGATCGCTGCTGGCGATCTTTCCCTCGCTCAGCAGGGTCATGGCCTCGCTGTAGGAAATCTTCCTGTCACCTGTGGGCGTGGTAATCGCCGTCGTGGAAACAGCGGCCTGGGGCACATTCTCCGTCACCATATAGGTGAAGGTTCTGCTGGCAAGGGCAATCTCACCCACCGCGCCGGCGGGGATGATGCTCTCATTGGTCACTGCTCCCGTATCGGAGTAGGCCGGTGCGATGCGGTATTCGCCGTCCTTGATCCAAAGGGTATTCAGATTGTCGGACTGAGCCGCCTTTCTCACCTGATCGGAGGCATCGGCAAAGGCAAGCCCCGCCCCGTAGGTCTTTCCGTCGACCACAAGGGCTTCGGCCAGCTTGGCATCATCGGGGATAGGTCCGTAGACGTAGGAGACGGTCGCCGATTCTCCGCCCACTTCCCTCGATGCCTTCCATCTCCACTCGATGGCCTGCTTCTTTTCCCCGTCGGTGGCTCTGCGGATACCCGCGTCTGCCTGCTGCTTCGTGGGATCATCGTTGTAGATCACCGTCTTCTTCAGATCATCGCTGGTATAGGTGATGTCTTCAAAGGCGGCGGGTCCCTTCATGCTGTTGGTGCCCTTGATGAGGTCCGTCGCGGCGGCCTTGTCCAGATCATTGATCTGGCTGGCATCCACATCGTGGTTAGGCTCGCCGGTCTGGTCCGTGCCCGGTGTCGGCGTATCCGCCTTCTTCGTGATCACTTCCCGGGTCTGGCCATCGCCGGCGATGTCGATCGTTTCACCGATGGTATCCACCGCCGTCCACCTGAATCCGAACTGTCCCTTTTCCAGGGGACGTCCCGTCAGGGTCTTGGTGATTTCCGGCGTGTAGCTGCCCCGGGATGTATAGACATTGGTAAAGAACAGGCTCTCGCCAAAGGCTTTGGGATCCAGGTCATCCGTCGTATCCGTAATGTCATCGCCGGTGAAATTGCCTTTCTTGTCCAGATCACCGAAGCGGGTGGAGGCCTTTGCCTCGTTGAACCGCTTCGAACTGAACAGGATCCTGCCCTGTCCCGTCTGATCGAAGAGAACGTTTAAGGTCACCTTCGCCGTCTTCGTGTCATTGGATAGGTAGGCCGTGTCCTGGTCGGCGTTGCCTTTGCCCGTGGCCTTCTCGGTGACGGTATACGTAAACTCGTTTTCGTAGATAACGCCTTCTGCCGCATTCCGGGTGGCCTCATCGAGGTCCTTGAAAGCGGTCAGGTCTTCGGCGCTGTTCATGTCGTAGACCGTATCCACGGTGGCTTTGGCGTTGTCTTCGCCCGATACGGGATCCTGGGCGGCCGTGGTCTCGTTGCCGTCCTTATCGATGTAAAGCGGGGCGCCTTCATCGTTGACGCGCTGCTTCTTCACCGTCCAGTAGCGGACGGAATCCCGCTGGGCCACCTTGCCCTCATCGGTCAGCTGGCCGAAGGTGACATCCTTCTCCTCCAGATCCGCGGCGTTGAACACCAGGGTGCCGAAGTCGACTTCACCGCGCACTTCACCCACGGTGAAGCCGTTGCCCGCCGTCATATCCGCTTCCGCTCGGTCGGGCTTCGTTCCCGTATTCCCGTCGAGCTGGCGAGGCATGGGGGAACCGTCCTCACCGCTGAGGACGAAGGTGAATTTATCGCCATCCTTAAAGGCGCGGCCGTCCAGATACTTGGTGGCTCTGAGGGCGACATTGCCGCTGACGTACCGGTTCGTCACGTTGAAGTTGCGGGTCTTCAGCTCGCCGTCATCGTTCCAGTCCTCGCCGACGATTTCCGTGGTATAACCGGGCACAACATCCTCCCGCAGGGAGTAGGTGATCTTCTCGCCCGCCTCGGTCTCTTCGAAGAGGACGTCGTAGAACCACTCTTCCACGATCTGGACACCGCCTTGATCGTCTTCCTTCTCGAAGATGTAGTAGATGCCGTCATCCCGGGATTCCATCCGCAGGGTGCAGCCCTCCGGCGTGGCCGGGAACTGGGTGGATGCCTTGCTGCCCGGGCCGTAGTAGTCGCCGTCGGAGTTGGCCCGGCGGTAGACGTCCTCGCCCCAGACGACGGTCAGAGCCGTACCCGTGCTGTCCTTTTTGATGGTCTGTGCCGGACGGACGTCGGATATGGTCACGGTCCTGCCGTTTCTCTCCACGTTGGCATCCAGATGGAGAGTGACATCTCCTCTGGTCTTGTAGGTGTTGTCCTCGTCATCCCAGATCTTCTTCGCGGTGATCTGCACCTTGTTCTGGGGATCGTAGGCGTTGGTGAAGAGGATGTCATCCCGGTCGTTGATCTCCGTCTCGACTTCCTTGCCCTGATCGTTGACGGTGACCAGCCAGCCTGTTGCGGACACGGTGCCGTCCTTGTTGTCGGTCACCTTGACGCGGACCGTGTATCTTGCCGTGTCATAGGTGTAGCCGTTGAGGAACCAGGCGGCCTTCTCCACCTGCTGTGCGGTGATGGCCGGTTCATCCTTTTCCAGTTCGGCCAGAGCATCTTCGTAGGTGTATTCCGTCGATCCGATCTTCGCCGTGGCGCCGGCGGGGATGTTCTCCCACATCTCATAGGTGAAGGCGCGCTTCTCCAGATAGAGTTCTCCCGTGGCGCTGTCGGGGATCAGATATTTGTTGCTGAGGCTGTATTTGTCGCTGCCCTTTGTCCAGAGGATGGTGTCATCCGCCTTTTCCTCGGCGCTGGCCTGGGCATAGGTCACCTGCCGTCCGCCGATGGTCGCTGTCGCGTCGTCGGGGATGGTGACGTTGTAGGATGTGGGCGCGATGAAGGTCTTGCCGTCAGCGGTCCACTTGCTGGAGGTCGTGTCGCCCATGGCCGCCTTGCGCTGGGCATCGGTGGCCTCGGCGTAGGTGACCGTCTTCTCTATTCCGTCCACGGTAACCGTTGCCTTTGCCTCGTCGGGGATGGACCCGAAGACATAGGTCTTGCCGCCGCTGGTCCAGGTCCACTGGGCGACGCGCTTCTTCTCATCCGCCGTCGACTTGCGCATGCCCGCCTCGTACTGGGCCTTTGTGGGCGTGCCGTTGTAGACCAGCGTCTTCTTCAGGTCGTCGGTAGAATATGTGATGTCTGCAAAGTCAACGGGGCCTGTGATCCGGTCGGTTCCCGTCTTATTGGTCAGGCTGGCGAGGATCCCCAGCTGCTTCGCGTCGTTGGACGCCGAAGCGGTATCGCCCTTGTCTGTACCCTCCGGCATAGGCGTATCCGCCGCCTTGACGTCGATGAGCTTCTTCGTCGCTCCGCCGTCAGGCCAGGTCACCGGATTGCCGTTGGCGTCCACTTCCTGGGTGTCGACAGCCTTCAGGCTGAAGGAGAACTGATCCTTCTTCAAGGCGCGTCCGTTGAGCACCTTGGTCGCCTCGGGGGCGTAGGTTCCTTCCGCCTTGTATTCGTTTTCAAAGAACACGCTGGTCAGGATCACCTTCGGCGCGGCCCTGTCGCTGTCCTCCTTGACCGTCGCGTCCGCTCCGGTGATGAAGTTTCCTTCATCATCTTTGGCGCTGACCAGCATCTCCTCCTTCAGCTGATCGAAGAGGACGTTGACGGTGATCTCTCTGATGTTTTTATCGTTTTTGATGATCCTGGAGTCGCCGCTGTCGCTGTCCTGGGGGTTCTCCATGATCTGGTAGGTGAACTCGTTGTACTCCACAGTTCCGACGGCGGAGTTCCTCTCCGTATCGGAAAGGGCTTCGAAGGCCGTCTTCTGGTTGGCCCGGCTCAGGTCATAGGTTTTGACATCGACCATGACCGGCGTATTGGGATCTCCCGTGGCCGGATCCGTGGCGTCGGTGGTTTCGTTGCCGTCACCGTCGAGATAGATGGGCTGGTCGTTGTCGTCGGTCTTCTGTGCTCTGGTCGTCCAGTAACGCACGGAATCCCGCTCAGCGATGGTGAGCTTTTCAGGATCCGACGTATCTCCGTAAGTGACTTCCCTGTCCTTCAGATCCGATCTGGTGTAGGCGATGACGCCGAAATCCACCGTTCCTCTGACGGAGCCTTCCGCATCGCTGCCCTTCAGGTGTCTGACGACCTCCGCGGCCTCCGCGGAGTCGCTGAGCACATCTTCGATCTTCGTGTTTCCATCGATGGCCACGGGCATGGGGGTGTTGTTTTTGCCGGTGACCATGAAGGCGAAGTCATCTTCGCCGCTGCCGCCCTTGAAGGCGCGGCCGTCCAGGACCTTGTCCGCCTTGAGGCCGACCAGGCCGACGCTGTAGAGGGCGTTGATCACTTTGCCGTTCTTCACCACGACCTTGTTGCCGTCCACGGTGGTCTCAAACTGATTCCAGGTATCGATCTGAGTGGTGTAACCCTTCAATCCCTTGTTGGGGTCGTTGGCTGCCACATCGCCGCCGTCGGCAAGGGTCTCCCGGATGGAGTAGACGATCTCGTTGCCCTGCTCGTCGTAGCGTGGCAGCTTGTTGACGATGAAGTAATGGGTCTTGGTGCTGAGCAGTCCCACATCGGACACGATGCCTGTCCAGACACTGTCGTCCTCCGCATACTTCACGATGTCGTAGACCGCGTTGTCGTTCTGGGTGTCCTGCCCGGTCTTGCTGGGCGGCAGGAGGACATAGTCGCCGTTGGCGTGGCGGTAGATGTCCGTCCTGGTATAGTAGAGATAGTGGGGATTGCTGTTCTGGTCATAATAGATCCCGCTATAGTTGTTTCCGTTTTCGGTCCAGGTGATCGTCTTTCCCTGGGGGGTGATCGTCGGCAGCTCCCCGATGGGTTCCCTGCCCGCAACGGGCGCCCAGGTGGAGTCGGTTTCCCGGTATCCCTTCACCTTGGCGTAGCTGACGTAACCCACATAGCGGAGGCCGTCGTTGCCAATCTCCGGAACGTAGGTGATCGGGTTCCCCGCGCTGTCCTTTGGCAGGTTGGTGCTGTTCGCTCCGTTATAGGTGTAGATGATGTCATTGGTTACGGCCCGCTTCGTGCCGTTCTTGCCGTAATCCTGGGTCGTCCCCCATTCCGCCTTCAGGTTTGCTCCCGTATCAGTCTTCTTGATGAGGATCGCCGGCAGGATATCCCGAATGGTCCCGTCCACAGTGGAGGCGCCATTCTTTACCTTGAGGGTGGCGTCCAGGTGCAGGGCGACATCCTGCCGCTGATCCAATTTGTTATCGTTGTCACGCCACTTCTTCTCCGCCTCGACGATGATCTTCTCCGTGTTGGTGACGGTGCCGTCATTCGCGGTCCTGTCGCCGTCGGTATAGGAAGGATCGATGTAGTTGGTCAGCACACCGCTGGTCTCTCCGATGTAGTAGGATGCGGGGACCATGACGCCGGCTACATTAATGTAGGCAGGAATATCTTCCACTTTATAGGTGAACGTTCCGTCTCCGTTGTCCAGGATGGTCAGGTAATCCTTGCCCTTCTTCAGGCTGTCGGGCGGCGGAGTAAGGGTGATGGTTCCGTCCTTCTTCTTGTAAGCGGTGAAGGACTTGTATTTTACCGCGTGAGTCGTCTTGGTGATGGTCTGGGTGTAGTAGGTTTTGCTGGGGTCAACCGTGGTGTCCTGGGTCAGGGTATACTCGTTGTTGGAACCCTTTTCGTAGTAGATATCCAGATCCGTATCCACCGGATTAGCCACCGCATCGTAGTTGATGGACCTTGTCTCATAGGTGTAGGTGAACTCGTCCCCCGCTGCATTGACGATGTAGACCAGCCTGACCGCGCCGTCGGGAAGTTTAGCCACCTTTGTTCCGTCTTCCTTCACATATCCGGAGGGATAATCGTGGAAATAGACCTCGCTGGCATCGGCGCTGCGATAGGCCGGGAGGCTCTCCTTCAGATCCCCTTCGGGCGTGGGGTCGATCCGCCGATAGGCTTTAATCTGGGTGTACTGGATCTCGTTATTGGCATCGACGTAGACCGTATTGTCTCCCGACGCGTCGTGCTTCTTCGACACGTAGGTTCCGGCAGCCAGGTCGTAACTTTCCAGAACCTCGCTGGTGATGTCCTCGCCGTTTCTGTACAGGTGAAGATCCCTGGCCACCTGGGCCGGGGTGTGATTCTTGTTGGCGACGGAAGTATCCCCGTCGTCACTCCATTTCTTGGTGACCTGAAGCTCTGTATTATCCGGTTCGTTAACGACCTTCAGGGTATTGTCCACATCGTAGTTCTGGGTCTCCGCGCTCAGGGCCCTGCCGCCGATGCTCAGGGACGTGTAGGTATAGGCGTTCTGGGTGACCTCGGTGGTGTACCCTTCCAGGCCCCTGGAGGGATCATCGGTGTAAACATCGGAGCCGTCGTCCAGGGTCTCCCGGATAATGTACTGGATCTCGCCGCCGTCCTCGTCGTAGCGGGGAAGCACGTTGACCACGTGCTCGGTCTTCGTGGTGAAGGTGTGGACTTTGCCGGTCACCTCATCCTTCAGATCGTCCGCCGGCACGCCGCCCGTTCCCGGCTTCGTTTTCGTGGGAAGGGTTTCCGTCATGTTTCCGTCGGAATGGCGGTAGACTCCTGAAGCCTTGTACTCGTAAACCATTCCGGGAACCGCCGTGGTGTCGTCCTCCGGATCCGTGTAGGCCGTCACCGTGTTCCCGCTCCATTTATAGGACACACGGGTGACGCCGTCCAGGATGCTGTATTCGGGCAGATAGGCCAGGAGTTCTCCGGTGGTGGTGTTCTTGTACGCTGCCGTCTCCGTATAGGTGGAGGTGGCGATGTAGCGCAGGCCGTTCTGGGTGTACCGGGACATCCAGAGGAGGCTGTTCCCCAGCTCGTCCTCCGTAGGCAGATTCTCGACCCGCTCAATGGGCGTTCCGTCCGCGGCGGTATAGGGATTCACCTTGCCCCAGGACTTGATCAGATCGCTGCCGGAGGCGCCGGCGGGAATGAGCTGGGCGGGAAGGACGTCCTTCATGGTCCGGGTAACGGTCATGCCGCCGGACATGGATTCCGACTTGACGTCGATGTGGAGCAGGACATCCCGGCGGGTCTGGATGCTGTTGTTGTCGTTCCAATGCTTGGTGGCGTTGACCGCCTCGGGGATCTGGGTCCAGCCCACGTGGATCTCATGGTCGTAGCTGTTGTCGTAGAAGTCAAAGGTGTCGATGCCCGTCTCCGTATCGTAGTAGATGGTGCCGTCCTTTGGCGCATAGGTGTAGGTGTAGGTGTAGCCTGGTATGCCGGCGTGGTCTCCTCCGTTGTTGTCCTCCACGGCGGTGCTGGCGTAGAGGGCATCGGAGAGCACCAGTTTGCCCTCCTCCTTCAGCCTGGCGATCTGATCGGAGGTCAGGGCCGTCTTGTGCACTGTGCCCTGCTCATCCTTGTAGCTGATGGTGAAGTCACTCAGCTCGTACCCCTTCTCCGGGGTCATGGTGTAGACGGTCTTTTTTCTGTGCTCGGGGATCAGGTAGGTGCCGGGCTGGAGCACGTCGCCGGAGTTCTTCAGGTTCTCGTGGCTGTTGCCGAACTCCGTGGTCTGGATGGTCCCGCCCAGGGTCGAGGAGGACTTGATCTTATGCCAGACGATGGGGGAATTGCCCGCCGCGCAGACGTAGGACTGCATGGGCTGATCGTGTCCGCCGGACATCCAGCAGGACAGGGCCAGGCCCTTGCTGTTGTCCACGGCGGACACAAAGCCGGTCCGGTAGGTGCCCGGGTCTACATCGTTCGAGCCGTATCTGCCGGGCCGGTACGACCCTCCTTGATTATCCGTTTCTCCGTGGTAGAAGCGGATGCCTCCGTTGGAGTCCTGCTTCGTGGACAGGGCGTAGTTCTCCGTCTTATCCGGGCGAATGGTTGCATTTGTGTCTTTAATGACGAGGACATCCTTCGGTCCGGGGACGTAGACGAAGTTTCCGTTGGCGTCCCGGCGCAGGCCGCTGTCGGCGGTCTCGATCCGGTACATCTCGGAGAAGGACCGGTTGATGCCCGTCGACCGATAGGCGTCGTTCACTCTGATGGTGGTGGAATTGTGGAGGTAATCCCAGGAGTTGCTGTTCCGGATCACATCGATGTCCACCATGGGGTAGTAGAAGGTGGCCGGCACCTGCTTGCCGTCGATGGTGACCGTCTGGATGGGATTCCCCTGGTCGTCCACGATCTGGGTCTTGATCTTGATCCTGAACCCGTAACGGGTAAGATTGTCATTGGTATAAGCATTTGTCGCATAGGCCCACAGCTTCGTCCCGCTGGCGATGAGGGCGATGTTGTTCTTGAACTTGTAGTCATCCAGTAACTTATCCCCACCGCTGACATGGTTGCTGTCCCACAGCTCCAGTTCCATGTCGGAGAAGGCGATCTTCACGTTGGCCTTGTCCCCGTTGGGCAGGGTCGCCGCGTTCTTGTAGGTGTAGGAGAAGAGATCGCCGTTGAAGTAGTTGGTCACGTCATGCTTCAGTTCGGCCACATTGCCGTCGACGCCCACGTACCACACATTCTGCCCGCCCTCGGCGACCTGGGTAACCACCAGTCCCATGTTTGTCGCTTCTTCCGTCAGCACCGGCTTCATGGCGGCCTGGGTCATGACGCTGCGGTCGCCCAGGACATTCAGGTCCAGGTCGATGGTCCCGTTGGATGCGGGAGAGAGGAATTCGTATTTATCGCTTCCCTGGGATACGCCGGGCACCGCATTCCCCGCGGTATCGTGGGTGGCGTCGGTGGCGAAGACCGCCACGGTCATTCCCGTCAACGCCAAAATGACCGCAAGAAGAACGGCGAGGAGCGTGTGTCTCTTCGGCTGGGTGCTGCCCGTATTCACTTGTAGGTCAGCAGGGATCTTTCCGGCCCCCGGCGCGGTTGCCTTTGTCCGGATGGTGATCCCGGGAAGAATTGCCTTTGCCTGTCTGTGATTCCTGTCGCTCTTCGCCATAGTCGTAGACCCTCAGTAGTAATGGAATGATTCCGTGCGAACATCAATAACGACCTAGCGCAAAACATGGCATCGGATCGGTGCCTTTTGCGCTGGGTAAAAATATACATATATATACTACTTCTTTTGATGGTGAAATACAAGACGGATTCGGTAAAGATTCCCACTCTTTTTGAGTCTATTTGTGTATTTTTCCGATCAGGCGTGAAAAACGAAAGAAATACCACATTATATGGTATTTCAAGAAAAAAATGGTACTACTGTCCGCCCCGCAGAAATAATGGCCTGATGCATCTATTCCGAAGCATCAGGCCATTTGCTGACCTTCATTGCGCTCCCGGGGGCGGGAGGGCGGCTGCCGTTGCCGGGGGCTACTCCCTGGGCTGCTCCCTGCGCCTCCGGAGCAGGAGGGTGACCAGGGCGATAGCCGCCAGGGTCATGAGGCCGGCGAAAATCATCGGCATGGCCCTATCTCCGGTGCTGCCGGATACGCTGCTGCTCTTTCCGTTACCGCTTTTTCCATGGCTGCCCTTCCCGTGCTTGTCGTCCTTATTGGGGGGCGTCGGTTCAGGCTGCTTCGTGTAGACCACGTATACATCGTCCACCTTGCCGGGTTTGTTGACGGTAAGTGACGGAACGCTGTCGCTGGTCGTGTAACCGGGCTCGGCCGCGTCGTCCGGGTTGGGTATGGACGGGAAGGTCGCGGAGGTCCAGTCGGACCACTCCAGGCTCTTTCCAGTCTTCGGATCGATCTTGGTCTCCGTACGGGAGATGGTCACCTTCTGCACCACGTCCTCGACTACCTTTCTCCCGTCCTTCGTGTCGTAGGTGAAGTGGATGGTTCTGGTGATGGTTTCCTCCTCGACTCTGGGCTTCTTCACGTGAGGCGTGTAGGTCGCCTTGGACGTGTTGCCCAGCTTGTCCTCACAGAACACCTCGATGGGTGTCGGGTCGCCCCAGTAGTCCTTTTCGGGAATGAATGTGACGGTCCGCTCATCATCGTGGTTGAGGAAGTACTTCCCTTCTCCCGGAATGATCACCCAGCCGTCATCATCCTGAGTCGCCCCCTCGGGGATGACCAGATGCTTGGCTTTCATCGGATTGCGCGGATTGACCTCATAATCCGGCGTGCCCCTCTGGGGCTGGTTCACCAGGCCGTAGGTCTCGTCGCCATCCACGGCGCCGGGGACGGGCGTATGGGTATTGATCACCGTGATCTCCAGCGCCTTGTAGGACGGGCTGCCCGGCTCCTCCAGTTCTACAGGCATAGTGGTATCGTAGCTGATGACGTATCCTTCGGCGGTTCCGTCGATGACGCCCTCCTCGATCTCCTGCACGGTGTACTTGATTCTCTTCATGCTTCGGGTCGTCCGGTCAAACTTGTCCGAATAGATCGGCAGGCCGGTGACCTTGATCTGCATATGTCCCTGGGCGTCTCTTGTGATCGTTTCCGTCTTTTCCAGAGGATCGTCCTCGTCGCTGGTGATCTTCACCCTGACGGAGTCGGGCCGGATCTCGTCCATATCGTTTTCGTCCTTCCAGGACTTTTTGATGATCAGTTCACCCATGACCTGGTGGAAGTAGTAGTTATGGAAGATCGGCGCGCCGCCCTTGGTGTGGTGCTGCGCGGCGTCATAGCCGGGCAGTTCGCTCACCGGTTTCTCCTCGCCATTTTTGTCGATATAGAAATCGTCTGCATTGTCATCCTTATGGGCGATGACCGAGATGATCTCCTCCGGGCCGGAAGAGGGATCGCCCGAGTCATATTCCGGATTCTCGATCAGTTTCACTTCCAGCTTCCTCGTATGGTGGATCCCGTCGTACACGGTCACGTTGCCGTCGCTGTCCGCCAGGGACCAGGTCCCGTCATTGTTGTTCGCAGCTCCCTGGGGAATCTTCTCATAGAGTTCGTATTCAAAGGCTACCCCTTCTCTCAGGGCGTCATCATCGAATCCGGCCTCGTTGAGGGAATCGTGATCGAACCTCAGGCCGTCGTCAGGATCGCTGTGGTTCAGGAAGCGAACCATGTGAAGGTCATTGACGACCTCAAGGCAGCGGTCCGCGCCGGTTCCCTGGGTATTCTTGGGCATGGGCGCTTTCGCCGCGTTCTCGCCGATCACCTTCATCACGAAGGTGTAATCCCCGTCCCCGAGTTCCTTCGTGTCATCGGTGGTGGTGAACACTTTATCCGCGGCCATCCGGTACACGCTGGTATTGGGATCGTAGAAGTTGGTGAATCTGGCCGCAGTAAGTGGCGTTGTCTTATCGGCGACCCACTTTTTGCTGTATTCGTCGTAGTTCATCCGGTAGATGGTCGTGCTCTCGACTTCCAGTTCCAGCTTTGATTCCGTCTTGTTGAGCACGACCTTCACGTCCGCCTGGTAACGCTCGTCGGAATAGGTCAGGCCGGGGACGTTATAGCCGATGCTGCTCTCATTGGGGGTCAGTTCCCGGATAATATAGGTGAATGTCTTCTCGGTCACCTGTTCCCATTTTTCTTTTTCCGTAACGTCGTCCGGCGATCCTCCCGCAGACCGGGCGGCTTCCTCCGCTTCGGATCTGGTGGGGTATTCATGGCCGCCATAGACGTAGACGGTCTTCTTTTCCACCATGTCCTCGTTGGTAAAGGTGATGGGATCGAACAACCGCCAGTACCCCAGATGGTCATCCGTCTCTCTGTCCGGATCCGCCGTGACCACAGCCGGGGCGTAGACGCCGTCTCCCGCAACGGTCTCCGTATCTGCCGGCATGGGCGTATGCTCCTGCTCGGAGGGAATGAGAGCCATTTCGAACTTGTAGCCCGTCATGAAGTGATGATTGCTGATCACCTTCTCCACTTTGATCTTATCGTAATCCACCGGCAGAACATATTTGTTGATGAAGTGCATGGTGGTGAAGCCGTCGTCCTGATTCTGGACGTTCTTAGCCTCCAGTTCGCTGCCCTCTTCTTCGTCGCCGTCATTGAGACGGACAAAGGTGATGAAACTCTCCGTGTTCTCTTTCACTTTCACGTCGGCGCCCCTGGGCACCACCAGCGCGATGTCTTCCTTGTCCTTCAGGGTGAACCGGATGCTGCCCGTGGCCTTGCCGTCGTCTCCGGCTTTTGCGGTTTCGAATTCCTGACTCTCATCCTCCTGCAGACAGCCGAAGCTGATGACCTGTCCCGGCTGGAGCCCGTCTTTTGTCACCTCCGCGGTAAAGCTGAACTCCTTGCCGGAGATGTCCACACCCTCGGGTACGTTCGTCACGTTCTTGTCCACGATCAGCTGGGTCATCCGGTTGGTGAAGGTGTGATCATACTCGCCGCGGTAATTGTCATCTGTCACCTGCTTGGTGATCGTTACATCCCTGATCTCTCCCTGGGTCCCGCTTTCTCCGGTCTCGATTTTGGAGAGTTCATACCCTCTCTCGGGCAATTCCTCGATGGAATAGGTCGTCTGGAAGGGAACGTTTTTGAAGACCGCTTCCTGCCCCTCTTCCAGGATGAATTCCCAGGTATTGGGCGATTTTTTGACCTGGATCGGAGCGGCCGTTCCCGCCGGGTCGTAGGAATATCCCGCCGTCAGCGGATTGTAGCTGTTGTCGAAGGTCGCCCGGAAGACGAAGGTTCCCGCGGTCCGGCTGCTGCCTGTCTCTGCCTCTTTTTTGACTGTGATCTCCGAGGTCTTGATCTCGTTCCTGAAGTTTCCTGTGTAAACGATCTCGCTGGTGTCCAGGGTATCGTCGCTGAGCTGAACCTCCCTGCCGGACATATCGAAGTATTTCTGCTCGTTCTTGTAGAACTCGTTTCCTTCACTGTCTACCCAGATCTCGTAAGTGTGGTATTCCGGCTTGTCACTGTCATCATCGGGCTCGAAGACTCCCGCCTTCACCTCAAGGAGCGTGTTGTACGGGGTATAGTACTTGCCGTCTCCGCCGGCATTCTTGAAGTAATCGACGCCGTTTTTGTCCTTTTTGATGGTGTTCCCGCTTCCGGTGACCGTTTCCTTTCGCTCCTTATATTCGGTTTTGTTGGTCGTTGCGTTGGCATCGCTGTCATCGGGGTCCACATCGCCATCGGTCTTGACCGTCAGCAGGGAATCGTCTGCCGGATTACGGTACTGCCGGTCGTCTCCCGTGCCGACAACGAAGTACTCCCTGCCGTTGGCATGCCGGTAGACATCGTAGGTCTGTCCGTTGTATTCATGAGTCTTGTTCCGGTAAACGAACTTGTCGCCGTCATCGGCAGGATCCGGATTGAAGACGCCGTCCTGCACCTGGATCTCCGCATGATCAGCAGGACGGTAATACTTGCCGCCTTTGACGTAGTACTCGACGCCGTGAATGTCCTTCCTGACATCATAGTCCGAACCTTCAACGCTGACCGTCTTCTTCTCCGCCACCACGTTGTCCCTGTCCGTCCTGGCCGGGTCGATATCACCTGTTTTCGCTACCAGCATGGGCTGCTGGTTCCTCGGATCGTAATACTTCCCGTCGCTTCCCTCGATGTATTCGACTCCGTTGTGATCCACCTTTACGGTTTTTTCTGTCTGTTCTTTATTGAAGTAAATCCGCTTGTCCACCTGAGCGCGGACAGCCGGCGTCAGCTCCCGGGAGCTGCCGTAGGGTTTCAGTTCCCCGGTATTCACATCTCTGTAGAACAGGGTCCCGTTGGCGTCCCTGAACACGGGCTCCCCGTGGGGGCCGGTTTCCCCGCCTACCAGCTGGGCGTCGTTGGCCCATACGGTGATGGTCCTGTCCGTATCCCAGCTGACCGCGGTCTCACCATGCTTCATGGTGCCCAGAATGATCTCGGCGCGGGTCCCTTTGAACAGTTCCAGATCCGTCACGGGATCGGTAACGACGATCTGCATATAGTACTTCGTATCGTCATACTTGATGATATCGGTCGACGAGGATCGCTGCTGTTCGCTGATCTCGTAGATGAAGAGCTGTCTTTCTGCGGATCTGTTGGGAAGGTAGGGAAGCGTATCGAAGACGACGACGTCGCGGACGTTATTCTTCGAAGGCTTGTTTTCCGCCTCGTTCGTCAGGGAACTGACATCGACAGCCCTGCCCAGATAATCGTAGTAATCATGGCCGGCCACGTTGGCCTTTTTGAAATCAAAGGTGAAGAACCCGTTGGCAAAGGTCCCGGACGGCGTCGTATCGTTGACCGACTTGAGGGCCTCCAGCATAACGTATACGGGCTCCGGAGACTCCGGTGGCTCCGTCTGCTTGAGCAGATAGGTGTTGCAGGCGATGCCGCTCGTCCAGGTATAATCCGCGCCGGAAGCGCTGGCACGGACGCAGAAGGCGGACCAGGCCGTCGTCGGATCGGATCCCGTAGGCACGATCTGGGTGCCGCCGATGACTTCCAGACCCGTGTGATCGGCAAACTTCAGGGTGTCCAGATCGTTGCCGGATCCCAGGATCATGCCCTCGCTTCCGGGGCCGTAGGTGTTCTGATCAAAGGGAAGATTGTCGTAGCACCAGTCCCGGTTGCCGGTCTGGGGATCGATCCCTTCATTCCATTCCTGGGACGCAGGAATATCCAGATCCTCCATGTAGAACAGCACCGACGTTCCGGGAAGGGAATCGGCGACCTCTATGGTAAAGTCGATGTCCGTTCCCGCTCCTCCGCTCAGCGCCCGATTGCCGTTTTCGTCAAAGAGATAGTTCTTGAAATTGAGAAAGCCCTGGCTGTATTCCAGGATCGCGCGGCTGTATTGTCCCCGCTGGTAGTTGTTGGGATCGTGAGTCACGTTGGGGTTGCTCGGGATCCGGTCGATGTCCTTGAAGGTGACCGCGTTGATCTTGACGGTGACATCGTGCTTGACGCCGTTGATATCCTCCGCCGCATCGGGATAGGTCAGGGTGATGAGCGGGCTTCCGTCTGCGTTCTTCAGAATGCGGTCATTTCCGGATACCTCCGCGATGCTGTCCCACTGAGCCGTTGTGTACACCTTCGTGTTGATCACATTGCCATTGTTCGTGATCCGATTCTGGGAATCGCTGACCACTACGCTCGGATCGCTGCTGTCGATATTTGAGATCCGGTAATAGGTCTTCTCCAGTTCGATGGAAGGCTCCTCCCAGGCTGCTGTCCCGATCTCATAGACGCCGGGAGCCAGAAAGCCTGCCCCATTGGTGTTGAGGTGCCCGTCCTTGTAGTTGATGTTCTCATTCGCATCAGGGATACTGGCGCTGCCGGTGGACTGTCCGGAATGATCCTTGATCAGATCGATCCAGTCCCGCTTGCTGTCGATGGTCTCCACCTTGTTTCCCGTATCGTCGTCGCTGGTGTAGGTGATGACCCTTCTGGTCAGATAGTAGATATCCTCTTCGTAGGCCGCGCTGTAGGACTCCTCGCCGGGCATGCCGTCGCTGTTCTTACCCACCAGCCAGACCTTTGAATTCTTTGCGATGATCGTTTTCAGACCTGTGCAGGTTTCCAGGGCCAGGAGCCGGTTCCAGTTGACGTTCTGCGCGGCTGCTCCCTCGTCTTCGTTCGAAGCAGGATGCTGGGCGCAGGCCGGCTTGATTCGGGAGTTGTCCATATTGCTGATGTCCAGCGTCTTCAGGGACGTGCATCCCTTGAACATATCCTGAACGGAAACGATGTGATCCATTTTCCCGAAGCCGGAAAGGTCGAGTTCTTCAAGGCCTGTACAGCCTTTGAACATCTGGAACATCTTGACCGCCTCATCGATGTTGAGGCGCTCCTCTTCCGGTGTTCCGGAATCGTCTTTGCTGTTCATCAGGACCTTCTTCAGCGCGGTGCTGTCCTGGAACATCTGGTTGAAATTCTGAGCAGGACCGAAATCGGCGTTGGTAAGGATCACCTCTTCCAGCGCTGCCAGATCACTGAACAGGCCATAGGCGTTCGGTCTGTCCCCATCTTTCTCGGGAATGAACCGGGTCCCGGTCATGTCGACTTTTTTGAGGGCGGGCGCATTCCCGTTGTCATGAAACATGTTGTACAGATAGTTGCGGCGGATCGTCGCCCCCTGCAGATACACTTCGGCAATGGTGCTCTTCTGGAATATCCTGGCCGTCAGGTAAGGACTGATCTGTGCATTCGGCATTTCGATGATCTTGTCCTTGTCGTTGGCGCTGTTGAACTGGGTGACGAAGTTGTCGAAGCGGTTGGTCCAGCTATTATCGTAAGCCGACAGATCGGCGCCCGGCGCCTTCAGGGTCGTCAGGCTCGTGCAGCCGATAAAACAGGCCGTCATATTGCTGGTCAGAAAGGCTCCTGAATAGCCGCTTCTGCTGCTGGCTATCTGCGGATCGTAGGGTTTTTCTTCCGTGCCGAACTGGATGGTCGTGAGGGATGAGCAGTTGCGGAAGGCCCTGTACATGTCCCGGGGAGAGAAGCTGTCCGGAAGGATCACTTCTTTCAGGGCGGTGCAATCCTTGAAAACGTCGTTGAAGGCTCCTACATTCGTTGCATCCAGACCGGTCAGATCCGCTTCTGCCAGATCCTTCATGCGGGTAAACATGGACCGGAGCTGGTTGTTGCTGTTGTTGAGGACTTTTCCCTGTATGACGACTTTTGTGATCTTCGGCGTATCGTCATCATCTTTGTAAGTATGCCAGGGGAAGACGGCGGCAATCGCCTCATCCGTCGCTCCGTCACCCAGGCCCGATGAATTGGGCAGGGTCCCGGATTCCCCCACTGGTTTGATGATCAGAACGCCATCGTCGCCAATCTCCCAGGTAAGATTCGTTCCGAAGTTGCCGGAGACGGCGTCCTCCACACCGATGACCACGGTGCTGCCGTCGCTGAATGTGATGGTCAGGACTTCTCCGGTGGTGAAGGGCTTCAGGGATCTGATCCGCCAGTCGCCCTCTTCCTCGGTGAAGGTCACCAGGCTTTCGTCGGTAAAGTCCACCTGCGTGATATTCCCGGTCGATCTTTCGATGCCGAGCTTGTCAAAGAGCTCGGACATCATCATCTCGGATCCGCCGTTCATGTGGTATTCCGCTGTCTCGGCGCCGGCGTCCTCACCGCCGTCGCCTTTGCCCTCCGGCGTGTAGTAGAAATCCACCGTATAGTAATAGACCACGCCGTAGACAGAGAAACTGTCCGTGACGAGCTTCATTTTGTTCTTTTCGATATCGGAGCCGAGGAGCTCCGCGCCGCCCTCTTCGGTAAAGTGGAAGGCCGCAAAGTCAACATCCTTTGTCCTGAGCGCCTTGTCGCCGGTGTCGATGGTCATCTCCATGTCATCGGCGGGCTGGAAAACGGACTGGCCGTCGCCGGAGAGGATCGTGATGTCGAAGAACCTTGCGTAGGGAAGGGTCTCCGCCTCAACGGTCCCGTCCTTTTCGAACACCTTAGCTGCCGCATCTCTGGCGTAGCTGTCGTAGGCCTGGTCATCTCTGCCGATCTCGGCAACCTGGAGCTGGGCGTCCTCGGGAAGTTCTCCCCTCACCGTTATGGTGCAGCCGCCGCTTTTCGCCGTGATCGTCTGCGGGGAAAGCGCAGGGCCTTCATCCCGGGATTC
Source organism: Bacillota bacterium (assembly GCA_017433375.1). Classification (GTDB taxonomy): domain Bacteria; phylum Bacillota; class Clostridia; order Peptostreptococcales; family Anaerovoracaceae; genus Lentihominibacter. The sequence continues at coordinate 50,091 of JAFRHG010000019.1, read as the reverse complement.
CTCCGGCTGTACCCCGTCTTCTTTTACCTCGGGATCAGACGCCTGATCTCCGGGGGCTCCGGATTCGCCGCTGCCCGCCGGTTCTGTCGTCTCCGTCTGTTCACCGCCGGCTGCAGGGACGGTCGGTTCCTCTCCCGTCGCAAAGGACATCCCGGCCATGGACAGGACCATGATCAGCGCAAGCAGAACGACGCCGAAAACTGTTCCGGGCCGGACCTGCGCAAACGTTGTTCTTCTGGATCTCATTTTATTGACTACCCTCACTACTGCTCTTCTCCTGTTATTATCACAAACCTATTGGTATTGTATGCTTTTATATGCGAAAGCGCAAGAAAAAAGTTCTGCGTTCTCTCTACTCCACGATCTCCCAGGTCTTTTTGATCTTCGTATCCAGGGTGATGCCTAGCCGGGCGGCGTATTCGAAGTAGCGGTCCACCTGCCGGTCGGTGAGCATGTCCGAGGAGATCACGCCGCTCTGCCCGCCAAAGTCGTCGTTTATGAGCATCCGGGAGAACAGGTAGCCCCCCTGCCCCGTCAGATACATTTCTCCGGTCATGCCGGCCCGCTCAAAGGATTCCACGAATCCCGGGGCGTTCACATGGACTTCCACCAGGATGCTCTCGTCGTCTTTGCGGCCGTAGGCTTCGATGACCATGCAGCCCGAATCCAGGGCCATGCCCTCATCCACGAAGGACTTGATTTCGTCATAGTACTTGGGCGCGGGGGGCAGGTGGTTCAGGATGAAATCGAAGGGTACGATCTTCTGTCCGTTGAAGTCCTCCTCCTCGCGGGACAGCAGTCCCGCCTCGTAGAGAGGCTGGCAAAAATCCATACCGGCGCCGGCGTACTTGAAGTAGGCGTTGCGGCATCCCTTGAAATGATCCTCCGCATTGAAGCTGTACTGGAGGGGTTCGTCGTGGCAGTGTTCCCGGAAAGTGATCCGCTGCTCCATGTAGGGATACTGCCGGGTGATGGGCCGTCCGAAGGCCGGCGTGTTGATCAGCTCTCCCTCTTCAAAGGCAAGAGCCATTTCGCTCATATCCGTCAGGGCGGTAATGGGCGACCACCAGAAAGGCTGAAACCGTTTGGCGATGGCCCCCTCCCAGACGAAGTTATAGATGGTGTCACATTTATCCAGATAGCGCATGGCGTATTTGGTCGCCGCGCAGATCAGTCCCGGTGCGCTGCCCGTGCCGAAGAGGGCCAGCCTGCCGATCTCTTTGAACTTCGGTCCGTAGATGTAGTACATGGCGTTGATGCTCCGCCACCAGCCCAGGGTCGCTTCGTCCTGGAAGGCAGGCTCACTGTCCGGATCGAAGAGGTCGCTCTCCACCCACAGTTTATCGAGGGAGATCGTCCCCGCGTAGTCCTGGTAGTTGGCCTTCACCGCGAGGGCCGCGTCCAGCACGTTCTGTGTACATTCCAAAGGCAACCCATTCAGGATCAGATCGACGCCTTCCGCCACCCGGATGATGCTGTTCAGATCGTGGGCATCCACCAGGGCGCCCCTCCCCTTTTTCAGCTGGCCGACAATGGTGTCCACCGCCTGCCGGTCACAGTCCGCGCAGATGATTTCGCTGACGCCGGGTTCTTCATCCAGCCGCTTCGCCGCGGCGCTTCCCTGGGCACCCACGCCCAGCACGAGAATTCTCTTCATGATTCTGTTCTCCTTTTTTCCTTGCTTTTGCACCGGCACCCTTCGGCTGTCAGTTCCCGGTCATGGCGGCGAACTCCTCCGCCAGATTCTCCTTCAGTTCCTTTTGCTGCTGATCCGTCAGGGGCCGGGACGGGTCATCGTATCCGTCCACCACGCCGTCATGATAGGCGACCACCTTGCCGGCCCGGATGTAATAGATATCCGGAGTGTAGAGGTGATAGCCGCCCTCCTTGTCCTGTTCCAGGTATTCGCCGAAGTACTCGGTGAACAGGTCGAAATCTTTGATGTCCGTGTTGGTCATCCAGGACGGATCCTTCCGGGTGTTGATGTAGCCCACGGTCTGGTTGGCCTCGCCCGCCGCCTCGTTCACGTAGGGCATGATCACCTGACAGAAGTCGCAGTCCTCGTAGCTCAGCATGACCGCAAAGGTTTTCTTGCTGTCCATGAGGCTGGTCACTTCCGCCACATTGGTCTCCACCAGATGAATCGGATCGTCCTCGTTTATCCCCTCGTACCCGCTGAGATCTGCAGGCGTCTTACCCGCGTAGGGAGAAATATCCTCCTGCGTTCCGCCTTCGGATCCCGCGCCGCATCCGGCAAGAAGAAAAAGGCCGGCGAGGATCAGGACCACAGGGACGGCTAAGGTGAGGATCATGTTTCGGGGGTTGATGTTCGCTGTCTTCATGGTTTCTGTAGTTATGGGTTCGGGGTTTTCCTTGGTGAGGTCATTATACCACGTCTGTTTCCCCTTCTGCATTTCATTTCACGGAAAAAGGCTGCCGCACATGTAATGGTGCAGCAGCCTTTCTGTTGTCTGGTCGTATTGTCCGCTCGGACGAAACGACGTGATGTCTGCTCAGACGGATCAGCCTGAGTCGACAGCCCTACAGTTCCACCGGAGTGATGGTCGGATGATCCCACCATTCCACGTACTCTTTCACCGGGGGCTGCTTCTCGAAGTAGGGGTCGTCCCAGACGATCCGCCGCTCGATGGTGATCTCCAGCTCGGCCGCGTACTCCAGATACTTGTCGTTGGCTTCCTCGGTCAGTTCCGCGGAGGAGATGAAGCCGCTCTGATCCAGCTGGTCATTGACGAAGAGCTTGGTGAAGAGGAATCCGCCCTGTCCGGTCAGATACTGCTCACCGGTGACGCCGAATTTCTCGAAGGACTCGACGAATCCGGGCGCGGAAAGGTGGGACTCCACGCGGACCGGTTTGCCGTCCTTTTTGCCCATGGCTTCCACCACGAAGGCGCCGGTATCGGAAACCAGGCCTTCCTTTATGATCTCCTCGATCTCCGCAGCGAAACGGGGCGGCTGAGGCAGCGCTTTCAGAATGACTTCGTGGGGATCGACCATCTGTCCGTCCACTTCCACGGGATCGTGCTTCAGCAGTCCCGCTCTGGACAGCGGCTCGGCGAACTCGATGCCGACACCGCCGTACTTGAAGTAGGCGTTCTTGCATCCCTTGAAGAGTTCATCCGCTCTCATGCCCACATAGAAGGGCTCATCGTGGGCGTGCTCCACGAACCGCACCGGATAACCGACATAGTCGTAGGTTCTTTCGATGGGCAGGCTGAAGGGTTTGGTGTTGACCATCTTGCCGTCGATCCAGGCCACCGGCAGGTCGTCCATATCGGCCAGGGCCGTCAGGGGGGACCACCAGTAGGGCTGGAAGCGCTTGGCCTCGACGCCCTCGTATACGTTCATGAAAATGGTGTCGCACTCGTCGATGTCCTTCATCGTGTCGCGGGCGACCACGCACATGGTTCCCGGAGCGGAGCCCGTTCCCATGATGCCCAGCTTGCCGATCTCCTTGAACTTTTCATTGTATTCCGTCAGCAGACGGTACATGCACTTCTCCCAGGTATCCTCGAATCCTTCGGGAGCCGCAAAGTCCTGATAGTTGCACTTGGCTTCCAGCGCCGCGTCGATGACGTTCTTGCCGAAGGCCAGGGGCAGCGCGTTGACCACCAGATCGCAGCCCTCGATCAGCTTCACGATCTGATCCTTGTCGGAGGCGTCGCAGAAATATCCTTCCACCTTGTTCAGCGCTTCCGCCAGATGCTTGGCCGCCGCCTCGTCGTAGTCCGCGCAGATGATCTTATCTACATTTGGCTCCAGGTCCAGCCTCTTCACGACCGTCGTTCCCTGTGCGCCAGTTCCCAGTACCAATACTTTCTTACCCATGAATCAAACACTCCTTTTCGTTCAACACTGATGGGAATAACTGTTCTACAAAAATTATCCACGATGTCTCCCCCGATGGCTATAGCCGTTTTTTATTGCTTTTGCATAAAAATGTCGAAGATTTGACTATACAAAAGCAATCCGCTATTATGGGATCAGGAAAGCGAGGAACACCCTATGGAAATACTGAACGTAACCATTCCCTACCGGGAGGGCATCCCCTGCGAGGCCACCCTCTGCCGGGTCGACCGGGCTCTGCCCCACTATCACCCCCAGGATCTGGAGTTCGTCTTCTGCCTGCGGGGGACGGTTCACCTTGTCGCCTCCGACCAGAAGCAGACCCTGACGGCGGGCCAGATCCACTCCATCGATTACCGGGACATTCACTACCTGTGGGCCGAGGAGGACAACGAGGTGCTGATCTTTCATCTGGACCTGCGGAACATCCCCTACGACTGGGAGCAGATCCGCTACGTGTTCTTCGCCTGCGAGAGCAACCACTGCTATGCCTATCAGCGGGACGCCATGGAGGCGGTGAAGGAAATGATCCTTTCCTTCTCCTACGACTTCTTTGTCCGCCGCCACGCGCCGGAGGACTACGCCGGGCCGGTGGAGTTTTTCTCCTTCTACCTGCTGCAGTATTTCAACTGGTTCAACTATGAGAACCAGGACGAGTATATGAACGAGGATCTCTATGAGCGGTTCCACCGGGTGCTGGCCTACTGCATCGATCACTACGACCAGAAGATTTCCATTTCCCATCTGGCGGCAGCGGAACATATCAGCAAAAACTATTTTTCCCAGTTCATCAGCAACACGGTCTTCCGCAGCTTCAGCAACATGATCAAATACATCCGCTGCTACGCGGCGGAGTACCTGCTGCTGACCACGGACCGGCCCAACGCGGACATCGCCTACGAGTGCGGCTTCTCCGATCCGAAGTATTTCTATTCCGCCTTCAAGCAGTTCTGGGGATGCACCCCCTCCGAGCACCGGGCTCACTACGAGGAGTACCTTGAGCTCTGCGGGCAAAGGCAATCCTCCGGGGATATCCCGCCGGGAACCGTTCCCGGGGAATACATCTTTCCCGAAGGACAGGCCGCGGAAAAAACAAAGGCCTTCACCGCTGCCTGGCAGCTGGAGAAGGTCTTCGGTGAAGATCTGCCGGAGCCGGATGACGCGTGATGCGCCGTCCTGTTACCGGTCCTGTTCCTATTTCCGGTTCTGTTCCTTCCAGTCTTTGATCTGTTTCAGCCGTTCTTTGATGCGCTGTTCCACGCCCTGCTCCGTGGGGTGATAGTATTCCCTGTCCGCCAGGGACTCGGGCAGGCAGCTCATGGGCGTCAGTTTTTCCTCCGTGTCATGGGCGTACTGGTAGCCCTTGCCGTAACCGATATCCTTCATGAGGCCGGTGACCGCGTTGCGGATGTGCAGGGGAACAGGCTCGGACATCTGGTTCATGGCATCCTCTCTGGCATGGTTGTATGCGGTGTAGAGAGCATTGGACTTGGGCGCCATGGACAGATAGACTACAACCTGAGTCAGGTTCACGGAGCACTCGGGCATGCCGATCTGATGGCAGGCCTGGAATGCCGCCACCGCCATCTCCATGGCCCGGGGATCTGCCAGACCAACATCTTCGCTGGCGAAGCGGACCAGCCGGCGGGCGATGTACAGGGGATCCTCCCCCGCCTCCAGCATCCTGGCCAGCCAGTAGATGGCCGCGTCCGGATCGGAGTTGCGCATGGATTTATGCAGGGCGGAGATCAGGTTATAGTGTTCCTCCCCGTCCTTGTCATAGAGCAGGGATTTCCGCGAGGTGCACTGCTCCACCGTCTCCTTGGTGACGCGGGTCACCTCCCCTTCCACCTCGCCGTTGAGCACGGCCATCTCCAGTGTGGAAAGGGCGACCCGGGCATCGCCGTTGGCAAAGACGGCGATCATCCTGAGCACATCGTCGCTGATCTCCACCTTCTGTTCGCCGAACCCGTCGGGGCTCTTCATGGCCCGCTGGAGAAGCTGCATCAGGTCGTCCTCTTCCAGGGCCCTGAGCACGAACACCTTGCACCGGGACAGGAGCGCCCCGTTGACTTCAAAGGAGGGATTCTCCGTTGTGGCCCCGATGAGGATGATGCTTCCCTTTTCCACAAAGGGCAGGAAGGCGTCCTGCTGGGCCTTGTTGAACCGGTGGATCTCATCCACGAAAACGATGGTCTTCCCGCCGAAGATCCGGTTGCTGTCCGCCTCCTGCATGACCTTGCGGATATCCCGTATGCCGCTGGTCACCGCGGAAAAGTTAATGAACTTCGCCCTGGTCTGGCTGGCGATGACGCCGGCCAGCGTGGTCTTGCCCACGCCGGGAGGCCCCCAGAAGATCATGGACGAGACCATGTCCTGTTCGATGATCCGGCGGAGTACCTTTCCCTCGCCGAGAAGATGCTGCTGCCCCACCACCTCGTCGATGGTCCTGGGGCGAAGCCGCGCCGGCAGAGGCTGGGGCGCCCGTCCGCTGAACATGGAGATCTGTTCGCTCATTTCCGTTCGTTCCTCCGATTTATCCCAATACCTGTCGCGCCTATTATATCACATGACGGCGGAACCGTCCTCTGTTCTGCCGTCCCAGATGTCCTCTGTTCTGCCGTCCCAGATACGGGGTTGCCTTTGCGGGAGGAAATCCTGTACAATACCCCTATAGGAATTGCTGTTTCACAGGAGGTATGACCATGCTGTTTTTGAAACCGAGAAAAGATGTGAACGAAGGCTATAATGAATTCAAGAATACGCCGGATGCCGTGCTGATCGACGTGCGGACGCCCAACGAATTTGAGTTTGCCCGGATCCCGGAAAGCTTCAACCTTCCCCTCTCCAGATTGAAGAGCGCGGAAAAGGTCATTCCCGACAAGACGACCCCCGTGTTCATCTGCTGCACCAGCGGCGGCCGCGCGGAAAAGGCCGTCAAGCGGCTGCGGAGAATGGGCTACGAGAACGTGCGGAGCATCGGCGGGCTCAACCGCTACCGGGGCGACGTCGAACAGGGCTGAGGCCCGGGGCGGCGCTGGACAGAACCGGCCGCAACTGACGCCGGACAGAGCCGGCCGCGAAGAAAACAGAATGGACTGCCGCATTATGCTGGTTTGGCAAGCTATGCGGCAGTCCATTTTTTAGTTCATGCCCCGGCGTGTCGTCCCCGCACCGCGGGCTGAAACGTGTAAAACGTTTTTTGTGAAAGATAGTTTTTCAGACTCGACCTGGAAAACACTAAAAAACAGGCTTTTCGGGCTTTTCAGAGGATTGGAATGAAAACTATTTTTTTGAGAAGACGAGTTTTCATGTGTTTTCCGGATTCATATGAAAACTTCTTCTGAAACGAAAATAGTTTCCATGTTTTTGGCTTAAACAGGCCTCAAATAGGCATTCTGAAGGCTCAAAAGTGTAAAACTCCTGCGCTGGGAAAAAGTTTGTCATTTGACCAGGCTGTAGAGTGCGCCATGGTGCTTGCGCACATGCATTTTTGGCAGACGCTCCGAAAGAAACATGGGCGCAGCCTCCCTGAAGATGATGCGCCGCGGGCAGATTGCCGCCCTACCGCTCTTCCTGGTGCTTGAACTCTTCGTATCTGGCCATGGCGTCGTCGCTGGCTTCCTTGAAGAGCTTTTCCGCATTCTTCGGGAAGGTGATCTTCAGGGCCGCGTAGCGGTTCTCGCCGTCCAGGAAGTCCTCGTAGGCCATGCAGGGCGCCTTGCAGTCCACGCACATCTTCTGCTCCTCCAGATCCGGGTTGTACCGGTAGAGGGGCCAGTAGCCGGAATCCACCGCGCGCTTCATCTCCTCCTGGACGTTCTGCATGCCGCTCTTGATGCCGTGCACCGTACAGGGGGTGTAGGCCACGATGACCGAGGGGCCCTTGTGCTCTTCCGCTTCACGGACGGCCTTGATCAGCTGGTTCATGTCCGCGCCCATGGCGACGGATGCCACATAGACATCGCCGTAGGTCTTGAGGATCTGGCCGATGTCTTTCTTTCTGGTCTTTTTGCCTGAGGCCTGGAACTCGGCGACGGCGCCCAGAGGCGTCGCTTTGGAGCTCTGTCCGCCGGTGTTGGAGTAGACCTCGTTGTCGATGATGAAGACGTTGATGTCCTCGCCGGTGGCCACCACGTGGTCCAGCCCGCCGTAACCGATATCGTAGGCCCAGCCGTCGCCGCCGTACATCCAGAAGCTCTTCTTGCAGAGGTAGTCCCTGCGTCGGAGGATCTCTCTGGCCAGCTCGAAGGACCGGGGCTTCAGATCCTCCTGGAAGGCATCCTCTACCGCCATCTCCTCCAGCTCGGCGATGAGCAGATCCGTCGCTTCCCGGGAGGCGTCGATGTCATCGTAGGTATCGATCCAGTCGATGGCGTATTCGCTGCGGGTCTCTTCAATGTATTCCTGCACCAGTTCCTTCTGCTTCTCCCGCTGCTGCCGGACGGACAGGTACATGCCCAGAGCCAGCTCCGCGTTGTTTTCAAAGAGGGAGTTGGTCCAGGCTACGCCTCCGCCTTTCTTGTTTTTGCAGTAGGGAATGCCTGGCATGCCGCTGCCCCATGCCTGGGAGCAGCCGGTGCCGTTGGCCCAGTAGATCCGGTCGCCGAAGAGCTGGGTCAGCAGCTTGGCGTAGGGGGTCTCGCCGCAGCCGGCGCAGGCCGCCGAGAATTCCACCAGAGGCTGGCGGAACTGGCTTCCCTTGACAGAATAGGGCGAGAAGATATCGCCTTTGTCGCTCAGGCTGAGAGCGTAGTCCCAGCGGGCCCGGGAATCCCCTGTGGGATGGGCCGGCTTCATCTCGATGGCCTTCTTCTTCGCCGGGCAGACGGGAACGCAGCTGCCGCAGCCGGTGCAGTCGTACTGTGAGATCTGCAGGCTGTAGTAGAGCTTGTTGCCGTCCTTGGCCTTGTAGCTGCGCAGGGGCGCTACGTCGAAGCCCTCCGGCGCGTTGTCCTTTTCTTCCTCGTTCAGGATGTAGGGGCGGATGGCCGCGTGGGGGCAGACGAAGGAGCAGCGGTTGCACTGGTTGCAGATGTCCGCCGTCCACTGGGGAACGAAGACCGCCAGTCCTCTCTTCTCCCATGCGGTGATGCCCATGTCGATCTGACCGTCCTTCATGGTGGCCAGGACGCTGGTGGGCAGGTCATCGCCCTGCTGCCGGTTGATGGGATCCACGATGTTGCGGATCATCCAGGGCCGGCTTTCGTCTTCGATCTCCGGCTCCACATCGATATTTGCCCATTCGGGGGGCACGTCCACCTTGATGAAGCCTTCCACACCGGCTTCCACCGCCTGGATGTTCTTGGTCACGACGGCGTTGCCCTTTGCGCGGTACTTGGTCTTGACCGCGCGGATCATCTCGCTCACCGCCTCCTTGGTGGGGATGACGCCGGTGATGGTGAAGAAGGCCGCCTGGAGAATGGAGTTCTTGTGGCTGCCCAATCCCAGTTCGCCGGCGATCTTCGTCGCGTCGATGATGTACAGATCGATGTTGCGCTCCGCCAGAAGTTTCTTATCGGAGGGCCACAGTTCCTTATGAGCCTCCTCCGCTGTCCAGGGACAGTCGATGAGCAGGATCCCGCCGGGCTTGATCTCCTCCACGATCCGGTAATCGTCCAGGAAGTGATGGTTGTGGCAGGCCACGAAGTCCGCGTGCTTGACGTAGTAGGAGCTGCGGATGGGCTCCTTGCTGAAGCGCAGGTGGGACTTGGTCGTTCCCAGGGTCTTCTTGGCGTCGTATTCGAAATAGGCCTGGCCGTACATGTCCGTGGTGCTGTTGATGATCTCCACCGTGCTCTTGTTGGCGCCGACGGTTCCGTCGCCGCCCAGTCCCCAGAACTTGCACTCCACCGTGTCGTCCCCCTGAAGGACAAAGGGCTTCACGGGCAGGGACAGATGGGTCAGGTCATCGGTGATGCCGATGGTGAATCCGTTGACCGGCTTCTCGGCGATGAGGTTGTCGAAGACGGCGACGATCTGGCCGGGATCCGTATCCTTGGAACTGAGGCCGTAGCGTCCGCCGTAGATCTCCACGTCACGCTTGGCCTTGAAGATGGCCGTGCAGACATCCTCATAGAGAGGCTCGCCCAGGGCACCCATATCCTTGCACCGGTCGAGGACCGCGATCCGCCGGACCGTGTCGGGAATGCCCGCCAGGAAATGCTTCGCCGAGAAGGGCCGGTACAGGTGCACCTGCAGGAAGCCCACCTTGCGGCCTTCCCTGCGCAGGGCGTCCACGGCCTGCTCGATGGCGCCGGTCACCGAACCCATGGCGATAACGATGTCCGTCGCCTCGGGGTCGCCGTAGTAATTGAACAGTTCATAGTTCCTGCCGGTGATCTCGTTGATCTTGTGGAAGTACTTTTCCACGATGGCAGGCAGGTCATCATAGTCCTGGTTATTGGCTTCCCTCACCTGGAAGTAGATGTCGCCGTTCTGCACCGTGTTCCGCAGCGTCGGATGCTCCGGATTCAGGGCCCTGTCCTTGAAGTCCTGCAGGGCCTCCCGGTTCAGCAGGCCGGTGATCTTATCCATATCCGGGATCTCCACCTTGTTGATCTCGTGGGAGGTCCGGAAGCCGTCGAAGAAGTGCATGAAGGGAATATTACCCTCGATGGCCGCCAGATGGGCCACCGGCGCCAGGTCCGCGATCTCCTGGACGGAGGATGTGCAGTACTGGGCGAAACCGGTCTCCCGGCAGGCCATGACATCGGAGTGGTCGCCGAAAATACTCATGGCATGTGTCCCCACGGTTCTCGCCGCCACGTGGAGCACCACCGGATGCCGCTCGCCGGCGATCCGGTACAGCACCGGGATCATCAGCATCAGCCCCTGGGATGAAGTGTAGCTGGTGGACAGTGCGCCGGTCTGGATCGCGCCGTGGACCGCGCCGATGGCGCCGGCTTCCGACTGCATCTCCGTCAGGGTGACCGTCTGCCCGAAAATGTTCTTTCTGCCCTGGGCGGACCACTTGTCCGTCAGGGTCGCCATAGGCGAGGACGGGGTGATGGGATAGATCGCGGCAACTTCGGTAAAGGGGTACGCCATATAGGCGGCCGCCTCGTTGCCGTCCATGGTTGCGAAATGGCTCTTGTTCTCCGACATAATGAATGACCTCTTTCTCTTCCTGCTTGTCGATGTTTTGTACCAATTTTGTATTGTACCAAAAAAAACGCTTCAGGGGAAGAAGCGATGCGGGTTCCGGCAAAAGTTCCGGCGGGGACAAAAAACAAAACGGGCTGCGATCGTTCTCTCACACATCGCAGCCCATTATTTATCTACCATCAACACCCTCACTTCAATCACATCCTTTCTCTTCATCGGGTCCGGGCTCGGTCTCTCATCGACCCTCCCCCGTACTCAGGCGGCCATATTCAGTTGTCCCGCGCCTCTCCTCCTGTTCCTTCGTTACTCTGCGTCCTGTCCGCCCCGAACACTCTGTCCTACTTCCCTCAGAATCTCCGTCCTGTTTCCGTCAGGTCTGTCCGTGCGCTCCAGGCTTCCGGAGGTGGCTGCTCAGCTTCCGCTGAATCTATTTCATCAAGAGGGATCTCCCTCCTTGCACCTGTATTTTATCACTTTAGCCGAATAACGCAATAGGTTCGGCTCATGTATTTTGTTGTTTTTGTGTACTTCCCCCCTTCGTCCGGTTGGCCACGTAGACGCTGCCGATGATGATCAGGGCGCCGGCGATCTGGAAGGGGGTGAAGGTCTCGTGGAGAAAGACGACCCCGGCCACGATGGAGATGACCGTCGTCAGATTGGCGAAGATGGCCGCTTCGGACACGGTGACCCGCACGGTGCCGTAGTTGAGGAAGATGAAGGCGACCACGGAGGACAGGATCGCCAGGTACAGTACGGGCAGGATGAACCGGGGCTCCGCCAGGGCGGAGAAGATCAGCTCGTCGTATCTGCCCCGGCACTGGACCAGAGCGAACACCGCGTAGACCAGGCTCCCCGCGGCGAACATGACGTAGGTCTGCTCCAGGGCGTTGAAATGCTCCCCGGACTTTTTGCTGAAGACGTAGAACAGGGCTCCCGCGCAGACGGCGCCAAGCAGGATCACCAGTCCCAGAAGGGAAGAGCGCATGCCCACCGCCCCGATGGTGGTGATGGCCACGCCCACCGCCGACAGCACCGCGCAGATCACCTGCCGCGCCCTCACCCTGGAATGCATGATCACCACATCGAAAATTATGCCGGCCACGGGAATGACGGCGATGATGGTCCCGGCGAAGGCCGCCGAAGTATAGACGATACCGTAGCTCTCACAGAGGAAATAGAGGATGGGCTGAAAGAGGGCCAGCAGGAGGACGCTGCCCAGGGGCTTTCCCTTCAGGGAGAATTCCACCAGGGGCCGCCTGCCCCCTTCCCCGTCGCTGACCATGATCTTCCGCCCGAAGAAGGCGATCAGGTTCAGGGCGGCAAAAGCCATCAGAAACCTGACTGCGATCATCACGCTGGGCAGCGTGATCTGCAGGGCCAGCTTGGAAAAGATAAAACTGAATCCGAATATGGTATTGCCGATCATGACGGAGATCAGCGCCCGCGTTCTGTTGCTCATCCCCTGTCCTTTCCGCAGCGTATTCTCTCCCTGCATGGTAGCACGGAATGGCCCGACGGGCAACGGGGTCTGCGCCGAAAAAGCAACGGCTGTCTTGAAAAAGCAACGGTTATCTTGAAAAAGCAACGGAGTTATTGTAGGATGAACGGGGAGAACTGATTATGGACAGCATCACCATTCACGCGGAAGACCGGGAATCCACATTCACCACCTCTTCCGTGACCATCGACGGAACAGAACATCACTACGGGGATATCACCGGCATCTGGCAGGCAACGGACCAGAATGTCTATCTTCTCGAGTTCGGGGAAGAGACCGCTGAAGTTGCCTTTCCCCCGGAGAAGGAGCAGCTGGTCGCCGGGCTGATTTCCCGTATCGCCGCTGCGCGCCATCTGGACATCCATCCCTTCCGCCTGTCCGATCTGCAGGACGCCGTGGCCTGGGACGCTCCCCAGCCGGAGATGGCGGATGAACCCGGTTCCCCCTCCCCGGAAACATCAGCGCCCGTCGACAGGGACGTCTACGGGCGCAGGCTGACGATCATTCTGGAAGCGGTCATCATCGCCTCCCTGATCTGCGTTGGCATAATCTTCTTTATCTCTCCCCTCTGGCGGCTGTGATCCGCCGGGGTTGCCTTCCCCCCCCGCTCTTACATCAGCGGCGCGATGAATCTGACCAGAGGTCCCACCACCCTGTAGAACAGTTTTTCCGTTCGGGCGGTCTCTTTCGTGACCCGGCGGCACTTGGCCAGGGTCTCCTGAAAATCCCGTTCCATATCGGCGATGCAGTCGGTCCGGTACAGATAGGCGGCGCATTCGAAATGATGGTACAGGCTGCGGTAGTCGTAATTGATGGTGCCCACCACGCCCTTCTCGTCATCGCTGACGGTCACCTTGGCGTGGACGAACCCCGGCGTATATTCGTAGATCTGCACGCCCGCGTCCAGCAGGGCCGGGTAATGGGCCTTGGCCAGGGCGTAGGCCACCTTCTTGTCGGGAATGCCGGGCAGGATCAGCTTCACGTCCAGTCCCCGCCGGCCGGCGTAGCACAGGGCCGCCTCCAGTTCCCCGTCCAGGATCAGATAGGGCGTCATAATGTGCACATACCGCCCGGCCCGGTTCAGGATATCCATGTATATGGTTTCCCCGACCTTTTCCCCGCTGAGGGGGGAGTCGCAGTAGGGAATCACGAATCCCGGAGAATCGGGCCTGCCGCCATCTTCTTTACCACGTCTTTCTTCTCCTCCGCCTCCCATCAGGGCCGGCGAGAAGTCGGGGTCCTTCTCATCGATGTTCCACATCTGCAGGAACATGAGGGCAAAGCTGCGGGCCGCGTCCCCCTTCACCATGAGGGCCGTATCCTTCCAGTGGCCGAAACGCTCCACCCGGTTGATGTATTCATCGGCCAGGTTGACCCCTCCCGTGAAGGCGGTCCGGCCGTCGATGACGCAGATCTTCCGGTGGTCCCGGTAGTTGTAGTGGGAGGAAACGACGGGCCTGATGGGCGAAAAGGCGTGGGCTTTGATCCCCTCCTCTTCCAGCCTGCGGCAGTAGTAGGGCGGCAGGTTGGAGATCTCGCACATGCCGTCGTACATGACCCGCACATCCACGCCGGCCTTCGCCTTGTCCAGGAGGATCTTCAGGATCCGGCCCCACATGTGGCCTTCCTCGACGATGAAGTACTCCATGAAGATGTACTTCTCCGCCTTCTCCAGTTCCTCCAGGAGAGCCTCGAACTTTTTCTCACCGGAAGGGAAATAGGTGACCTCTGTATCGGTAAAGACGGGGAAGCATCCGCTTTTGTTCAGGTAATGCAGCAGGTCGTCGGTATAGCTGTCCTCCCGGCGAAGGGCTTCCATGGCGCGGGGATCCTGCTCCAGATAATCCATGGTCTCCGACACCATCTTCTCCGTCCGCTCCTTGATCACCCGGTGACCGATGTTGGTCTGGGTAAAGAGCAGGAGAAGGGCTCCGCCCACGGGAAGGATGGCGATGATGAACATCCAGGTCAGCTTCGCCGAGGAATCCATCCGGGAATTGAAGAGCCAGACCAGCATGACCAGGGAAAAGATGCCCAGGACGACGATGAAATGATGCATGTATTCCTCAAGGAATACCAGGGGGGCCAGAGCGACAGCCACCTCGACGAGGATCAGCAGGGCAATGATGAACAGCCTGGTGAACAGCAGGGCCTTGATGCCCTTTGGCTTCGGTTTGACCAGGTAGACGGCTCCCTCATTATCGATCCGATCGATCATTGTATCCTCCGATCAGTCCTGTTTCTTTGACTCTCTCTTGTTCTCGTACATCAGCCTGTCCGCCCTTCTGACCACGTCGTTGACGCTGAAGTCGATCACCGGATCGTACACGGCCATGCCCCGGGCGATGTCCACCCGCTGCCACACCGTATCCTCGCTGGCGTATTCCTCGGCGCAGGCCTTGACGAACTGCTCCATCAGGTCCCCGCGTTTTTGGTAATCATCGTTCTGCAGGACTGCGGCGAACTCATCGCCGCCCAGGCGGAAGACCGGGCTGTGATTGAACACTTTGCAGATCAGGTCGCAGGCCGCCTTCAGGTAGATGTCGCCCTTATCGTGTCCGTACTCGTCGTTGATCTCCTTCAGGCCATTGCAGTCGAACACGCATACGGCAAACTCCGCCGGCTTCTCCCCGCCATCCAGCTGCTCCTCCAGGTTCCGCACGAAGATGTCAAAGGCTCCCTTGTTGTGCACGGAGGTCAGGGCGTCGGCATAGGCCAGGTCGTTCAGATCCTTGATGTGTACCTTCAGGTGGGAGATCAGCTGGCTGAAGGTCCGGGTGAGGACGCCCACTTCATCGTTTCCGTCATAGTCCAGCTTCACGTCGTAATTCCCCTCGTCCACCTGTTTCGCCATGCCGGTGAGATCACGCAGGGGCCCCGTGATGTGGCCCGTGAAGCGGAGGATGAACAGAATGAAGACGATCAGCAGGAGGCTGAAGATGATCAGAATCTGCTTGATCCATCTGTGCCAGTCGGCGTTGATCTCCGATACGGGAACGGTGACGTTCAGCCTCATGCCGTTGCTCAGAGGCAGCCAGACCCCCTGCTTCTTCACTCCCTCGTAGGTGTAGGTGAAGAATTTGTCCTCGGAGATCATCCCATCGGGCACCTTGGGCTGTTCCTCGCTCAGCTGCTCCACACTCATGCGGGGGTGATAGATGATGGTCCCGTCCGCGTCGTTGATGAAGGCGTATCCGTTCTCGTAAAGGGTGATGCTGTCCACCAGTTTCGCCATGGTGGTATAGTCGATCTCGATGCCCACCACGCCGATGAACTTATTGTTGTAGTAGATCGGGGTGTTATAGGAAAGGACTCGTTCATCCAGATTCTCCGTCACGTAGGGCGGAAGCCAGACGGCCTTACCCGTAGCCCGGGGTACGGTGAACCAGAGCAGTTTGGAGGTGTCGTTCATATCGTACTGGGTGATATCGGTGACCTCATGCTCCTTGAAGCCCTCGCCGTCCGTATTGACATACCAGAATCCCTTCGCGGTATCGAACACGGTGGGATCGGTACGGTAGTAGTAGGTCAGGATGCCGTTGGTTTTGTAGGTCATCTTTTTGAAGATGTCACTGACATCGTTCAGATGCCTCTGCATCTCCTCATCATCCAGATCCTCACCCTCCAGCTTGGCAAGGTCCGACTCCACATAGGCGGACACCATCTCCACCGACTGCTCCACGCTCTCAAAATAAGAGTCCAGATTCTTTTCCCCGGACTCGCACAAAAGCAACAGCATCTCGTTGGCGTTGCTGGTTCCCAGGTGCCGGATAGCGGTGACGCCGAGGACCGCGGCCACGATCATGGCGATGATGATGGCGGTGACCGTCATCACGGTGACTTTGGTTCGGATAGAGTTCATGAAACAGGCTCCCTTTCCATTACAGGTATTTCACATAAAATTTCATGTCGGCGGATTGGTACCCGATGGCTTTGTAGAACTCCATGGCCCCGGGATTCGATAGCTCTGCCTGCAGCTGAACACGCTTGCAGCCGAGGGTTTTCGCGTATTCCTCGATCATCTCCATGGCCCGTTTGCCCTTGCCGGATCCTCTCTCTCCCGGCCGGAAATACAGGTCATCGATGATCAGTGCCCTGCCATGGGTCCACACGCTGTACACGATCATCAGATTGGCAAATCCGACGGGTTCCTCGTCTTCCTCAAACATGAGGAACCGGACGTGATCCCGCTCGGTCAGCCCGGTCAGAAAGGTTTCCCGAAATTCCTGATCGCTGACCCGGTTCACGTCCTTCCACAGTGCATTGCCCCGGATCTCCTCCATCATGAAGGCCTTGTTCAGTTCCAGCCAGATGGAACAGTCTCCCCTGTCGCATTCACGGTAACGAAACATCGCGTTATCCCCTCCTGTTTTGTATATTCACGGAGCCGGCCATCTGCCGGCTGCCGCCGGTTATCGCTCTCATTGTACCACCGATTTCGCAAAAATGAAGCCTTTTCATCAGCAGTTTCCGGTGTAGACATAATGCAGATTCTGTCGTGCGACCTCGGTCAGCCGGTAGACCTTCCCCACATCCGTCGCTTCCCGGTCTTCCCTGTGAAAACGGGGGAAAAACCGGGAAATATGAAGGGGTATGTCCTCTCCGATCACCCTGCCCTCCCCGTCGGTCAGGCCGGCGACCCAGCGGCTCAGCTGCTCCATCTCCTCCTCGGTGTCGTTTTCTCCGGGCACGATGAGGGTGGTCAGCTCCACGTGGCAGCCGGAGACCGCCCGCCGGATAAAGTCCATCACCATGGTCCGGTCCCCGCCCAGCACCTGGCTGTAGTACCGGTCCGTAAACCCCTTCAGGTCGATGTTCATGGCGTCGATCCAGGGCAGGAGTTCCTCCAGCACCTCCAGTTCCGCCGTTCCGTTGGTCACCATCACGTTCTTCATCCCCTCCCGGCGGACCAGTTTCGCCGTATCCTGAACGAATTCCCATCCGATCAGGGGTTCGTTATAGGTAAAGGCAACCCCAAGGTTTCCCTTCCCCCGCCAGGTACGGGCCGTTTCAGCCAGGGCCTCCGGGGTGATGGTCCGGGCGTGCTCTCCCAGCCGGAGGGCCTCTTCGGACCAGGAGATGGAATGGTTCTGGCAGAAGGGACAGCGCAGATTGCAGCCGTAGCTCCCCACGGACAGGATCAGGCTGCCCGGATGGAAGCGGGCCAGAGGCTTTTTCTCAATGGGATCCAGGGCCAGGGCAGTCACCTTCCCGTAGTTTCCGGCGAGGATCCGGTTGCCTTTGCGCACCCGGCCCCCGCAGAAGCCCGACTCCCCCTCTTCCAGCCGGCAATGGCGGAAACAAACGCCGCATTCCATGCTCATGGTCGCTCCTCCCCGCCCCTCACCGGTGGCGGATCACTTCAAAACGCTGCAGTTTCACCTTTTCCAGAGGGCCGATGCCCGCCTTCTGCCGGGCGATATCCACCTGCTGCCGCACCGTGTCTACGCCCTCCAGATCCGGGAGCAGAAGCCCCCGGCGGCCGCCATGGCTGACGATGACGCCGTACCGCTTCACGTCCAGCTCGCTCTCATCGGTGATATCCTCCGGTTCACCGAGGACGTCCACGTTGATCTCCAGCATGGGCAGCTCCTCGGGTCGGATCGCCGGAAAGCGGGGATCCGCGGTGGAGGCGCTGATGGCGTTGTTGATGATCTCCTGGGCGACGCAGGGCGTGGTCGGGCCGATGGTGCCGATGCATCCCCGCAGGGCGCCGTTCTCATGGATGGACACGAAGGCGCCGGCCTTCCGGTTCACCATCTCCTCGGGCAGACCTCCGGGCACCTCCATGCGCTCCCGGCGCAGGATATAGCTTTCCAGGGACTGCCGGGCCAGCTGGACCCAGGGGTCTTCCCCGCCGCGGCGGGCCCGGGCTTCCTCCTCCGCCTTCTTCAGGTATTCGTCCAGGAACCGGCGGCTCTCATCGGGGCCCGCCGGATAAACGGTGCAGACGCCGTAGCCCACCCCGGTAACATCCTGATGGGCCAGGGCCTTCGCCTCCACCGCCAGCCCGTCGAAGGCGCCGGCCATGACGACGAAGGAACGGTGGCCGCATTCGGCGGCCCTTTCGCAGAACTCCTCGGAAAAGGCAAAGAGCTCCCCGAAGGCGCCCCGGCCGCACACATCCATGATCCGCCGGTCGTATTCCGGCCCCTCCTGGGCAAACCCGTAGGGCCCGTAGTCCTGCAGCTTATGGGAAAGATCTCCGCTGGCGACGAGAACCGTCCGCCGCCCAGTCTCCTCCGCGGCCTCCCGGATCAGCTGTCCGAACCGGTAATGGTCGGGCAGGGAAAGGCCGGAAAGGCCCGTGCGGATGAGGCGGTAGTCCTTCTCCTTCCCCAGCCGGTCATAGGCCCGTTCGATGAACCAGAGGGGAACCATGGTGCCGTGATCCAGAGCGCTGTCCCTCTCCCCCAGGGTTCCCGCGGGAAAGGCCCGCTCCTCCGCCAGGCGGCAGAGTACGTCCACCATCCGGCGGTCGTAGTCCACGTCAAAACTCACCTGAGGCGCGCCGAAGCCGGCAAAGGAGCCCTTCGCTCCCCTGCCCGGGGAAATGTGGAAATAGTCGGCGTACATCACGCTGTGGGGGCTGGTGATGATGATGGTCTCCGGGTCGAGCCGGGCGATCTCATCGGCAGCCTGCCCGTAGGCGGCTGCGGTTTCGGCAACCTGTTTTTCGCTTCCCCGGCCGATCTCGGGAACGATCATCGGCGGATGGGGAACCATAAAGGCGGCAGCTATGGACATGGGGCACCTCCTCTTCCTCAGCCCGGGTTATTCCCCGGGCCGTACCTTCCGGGCCTACCCGGTGAACCCGTATCTCCCTGACTTCTTCTCGTTGCAGAGCACGTGGGCTTCCTTCAGGTCGCTGAGGCACTCCTTAAAGTCGCTGACGAAGGCCTCGGTCAGGGTAAAGGTCAGGTCCGCCCGGCAGACGATCCGCTGCACGGTCACGTCCTCCGCCCCTGCGGGGAGCGGGTATGCCGGCACCTGCCAGCCGTGCATCTGGAGCCGGTCGGACAGATCGTAGAGGTTCCAGACCACCGGGGTGCCGTCTTCGTATTTCGCGTTCTTCTTCAGGGTGTAGCAGACGATGGGTGTCCGGTTTCCTTCGTTGAACACATCAAAGAGGCCGCTCTCCTCCACCGCCTTGCCGATCATGCTGGCGCTTTCCAGCGTCTTCATGTGGGTCAGCTTGTAGCCCTCCCACCCCAGACGGAGGAAGTTGTAGTACTGCCCCACGATCTGGCTGGCGCTGCGGGAGAAATTGATGGCCATGGTGGGCATTTCCCCGCCCAGATAACTGACCTCGAAGATCAGCTCTTCCGGCAGGTATTTCCGGTCTTTCCAGATGATCCAGCCTACGCCCGGATAGGTCAGGCCGTATTTGTGGCCGGAAGTGGAAATGGAGACCACGTTGGCCAGGCGGAAATCCCAGTGGAGTTCCGGCTCCGTAAAGGGCGTCAGCATTCCGCCGCAGGCGGCATCCACGTGGATCACCAGCTGGGGCCGCATCGGATGGTCCCGGTTGTACTTTTCCACGAAGGCGTTCAGCCCCTTCAGGTCATCGTATTCGCCGGAGTAGGTCGTCCCCTGGATGCCGACGATACCGATGGTGTGGTCGTCCACATAGTCCTCCAGCCGGTCCAGGTCCAGGGTGAGCTGATCCTTCCTCACCGGCACGGCCCGCAGCTCCACATCCCAGTAGACGCAGAACTTCTCCCAGCAGACCTGGTAGGCGGCGCTAATGACCAGGTTGGGACGGGGCTTCAGGGTATCTACATCGATCCCCATCTCCCTCGCCTGATTCCTCCAGCGGAACTTCATGGCCATTCCCGCCAGCATGCAGGCCTCGCTGGAACCCACGGTGGAGGTTCCCAGGTATTCGTACTTCCTCGGCACGTTCCACAGGTCCGCCAGGATATTCACGCACCGGTTCTCCAGCTCCGCCGTCTGGGGGTACTCGGACTTGTCGATGGCGTTCTTGTCAAGGGTCTCCGCCATCAGCTCCGTCGCCTCCCTCTCCATGTGGGTCTGGCAGAAGGTGGCCATATTCATCCGGGAATTGCCCTCGTCCAGCAGCAGGCTCTCGATGAGGGATTTCGCCGTTTCCGCCTTCATGGGCGTCCTGCTCAGCCGGTACTTTGAGATCTCCATGGCGTGCTTGCGCGTACCGTATCCGATCACCAGTCCCCTCACCTTATGAAACTTCTGCTTGTTATTCTCACCGTACAGCATAGTCTTTTCCTTTCTTTATTTACAGCATGATACCGCTTTCTTCTTTGACCTCTTCGAATATTTCATTCACCCTGCGCATGGGCTTGTACAAAAGCAATCCCAGCCCGGCGGCCGCGGCCCCGAACAGGATCAGGATACCGAGACACTTGATATAGGTTCCGTTGTACATCCCGCCGATGCATTCCCGCAGGGCATCCATGGCGTAGCGCAGCGGCATGAAGGGATTGAGGGCCTGGAACACGGGAGGAACCACCTGAATCGGGAACAGTCCACCCGCGCCGGCGATCTGGATGATCATGAACACCACGCAGAGAACCAGGCCGATGCTGTCCAGAGCAAAGGCAAAGGCATAGATAAACAGGGTAAAGGCGGCGCTGATCACGCAGCAGGCCAGAATAAACAGGAAAGGATGCTGGCACTGGATCCCCACGTAGAGCAGGTCTCCCAGGGCGATGATCAGGGCCTGGGCCTGCCCCATCACGAAGAACAGCCGGTATCTGCCGAAGAACCGTTCGTGGAGCCTGATCTGCACCATTCCTTCCCGCCGCTTCACCTTGGTGCTGATCATGACCGCGGCGAAGAGGGCGCCGATCCACAGGGCCATGGCCGTGTAGAAGGCGGCCATGACGGAACCGAAGTTCCGGATGGGATAGATGTCCACCGTGTCCATCTGGATGGGCGAGGCCAGCCGGGCGGCAATCACCTCCGCGTCGTTCTCCATGAGATGGTTGACGTCCTTCAGCAGGTCGCTGTCGGAAAGGCTCTCAAAGACGGCGGACAGCTGGGTCAGACCGGTCTGCAGGGAAAGCAGGGTCTGCAGGGTGCCGTCCAGCCCGCCGCTGAGGGACTTAAGGGACTTTTCCGATCCGGCCAGTCCGGCGTCCAGGGTGTCCAGATCCCCGTACATACTCGACAGGGCCTTGCGCACTCCGGCGATGGTCTTTCTCGCGTCGGTCAGGGCCTTGTTGACTTTGTCATCCAGCTCGCTGTTTGCCTCATCGCCGATCCCCTCTGCCAGGCTCTGGGCCCCGGTGACATCGGAAACCAGCTGATCCAATATCTTCTGGATTTCGGGCCAGGTGGTTTCGTCGGCCTTTTCCAGGGTGCTCAGTTCATCGTAGATCTTACCCAGCCGGTCGGCCAGCCTGGTGAACATATCCGCCAGTCCCGTCAGCCCCATTTCCCGCAGGCGCTTGGCCATGGCCAGGGCGGACTTGCGCATTTCATCCACCAGCTCCATCTTGGCCTTCAGGTCCTTTTCCACAAAGGTGTTGAAGGCGTCCATATCGCTGCGGATCCTGTTGAGGTCGCCCGCCAGCCCGCCGAGGCCCCCGGTGATGATCCGGGCCTCCTCCTTGACGGCGCTGGTCACCGTATTGGTCTCCTGCTTGTTCGGCAGGGCGTTGCCGCTGGCGTCCAGAAGCTTCTCCCCTGCCTCCAGGGTCTTCTCGGAGCCGGACATCAGTCCGCCGGTCGCCTTCAGCAGCTCATTGGCCGCGTCGGACAGGCCGGAAGCCGCCTGCACGATGCTGATGCTGTTCTCCAGCTCCCCGCTGAGGTCGCTCATCTGTCTGCTCAGATCGCCGAAAACATCCCGGGGGTCAAGCCCGGCCGATTCCGCCGCCTTGCCCGCCTCGGCGATAAAGCTGGCGATGGTGCCCACGAAGGCGGAGTTCACTTCCTCCTGCAGGACATCCCGCACCTTGCCGGTGATCTTGGGGGCAACGGCGTTCTTCTTGTCGTTCTCATAGTACTGGAGCACGGGGTGGACCGGATCCCCGGAGGAGACGCTCAGCACATCCTCGCTGAAATCCTCCGGTATGACGATGGCCGCGTAGTAGTCACCCGCGCGGGTGCCCTCTATGGCCCTTTCCTTATTCTTCATGATGTGCCAGTCGATCACCGGCTTTGCGGCCAGCTCATCGGTCATCTTCTCTCCCACGCTGATGTAGAGCCCCATCATCTCGGCGCCCTTGTCCTCATTGACCACGGCCACCGGGATGCGGCCGGTCGCCTTCTCGTCGAAGGGTTCCCAGTTGGAGAGAACGTTGAACCAGACGAAGCAGCAGGGCACGAGCACGATGCCCAGCAGAACCACGATGGATACCACGCTGGAGGTCAGCCGCCGGAAATCGTCGGCGATGATGTCGAACATATTCTTCATCCTTCGCCTCCTTCCTGCCGCACCTGGGCGGCCTCCTCTTCCGAAATGGCCCCTGCACGCTTCAGTTCCGCCACCCGGCTCTCCGTGATCTCCTCCACCCGTTCCCTGACGTGGGAGGCAATCTGTCCCTTAGGTCCCTCTACGTTGAGCAGGGTGTCGAAATCCGTCTCCTGCTCTGTCAGCTCCTCCAGCCGCTTCTGCACGGAGTAGTCCAGATATTCCACGGTGATCAGGAAGGCGCAAAGGATGACGATACAGAACACCCAGAGCAGCAGAAATACCACCTTGTCGCTGTGGGTAAGCCAGCGGACCAGGCCGAGGATGACGGGGATGACGACCAGCGCGATGGTGCCGGCGCGAAGCGTCTTCCTATTCCTCTCGTGGAGGGTCAGGGCGTACTCCCGCATATCGGTACAGAGCTGTTCGTAACAGTTGTCCTGCGGTCGGTTATCCATCTCACAGCACCTCCGTTTCTTCCAGCTTTTCGGTAACGTAACGATCCACGCCGATGAAGGGCTTGCGGATCAGCAGGCCGATGGCCAGGGCGACCAGGGCAAAGATCAGAAGCTGGCCCAGGTAGACCAGGTAATCCGCCCTGTAGAGTCCGAACATCGCCTCCCGCATGGCGTTGATGGCCGAGGGGAAGGGGAAGAAGATATAGATCTTGCTGAAGATCACCGGCAGCAGCTCAATGGGATAGGACCCGCTGGACCCGGCGACCTGCAGCACCATGATGACGATGACCAGCCCCCGGCCGATGTTGCCGAAGGACAGGATCATGGCGTAGACCAATAGAACGAAGACGAAGCTGGCCACCGCCGCGGAAAACCATGTCAGCACGGGATGAACCGGATCGACGTGGAGAAGGAAAATATTTCCAGCAACGACCACGGCGGCCTGCATCTGTCCAATGAGAAGCAGGATCAGCGCCCGGCCGAAGAAAGCCTGGCTTTCCGTCGCCTCGGGGAACAGTTCCCGGTTGATGCCGGCCCGCAGGACGGTGAGTATCATGACCGCGCCGACCCACAGGGCGATGATGGTGAAAAAGGGCGCCATAGCCGCACCGTAGGAAGGCACCCGGTAAAAATTTTCCGTACTGACTTCCACCGGATCCGTAAAGAAACGGACATACTCCTCCGGATCTCCGCCAAGCACCCTGGTGAGCACCTCCAGCCGGTCCTCCCTGTCCGCCTTCTCCACTTCATCGATGACCTGGTCAAGCTTCTCCTCCAGGGGCACCGTCATGGCCTGCAGGCGGATCATGGTTTTATCCAGGCCGTTCACGGTTTTTCCGGCGGACTTCAGCACGGGATCGATATCCCCCAGGGTGCCGTCCGCGGCGGACATCAGCGGCTTCACCAGTTTCAGGGCGTTGCGGATATCCGACACGATCAGGTCCATGGCCGGAACGAGTTCTTCCTGATTGATCTTCTTCAGGGCATCCATCTCCGAGACGAGGGCATCGATCCGGGAGGGCTCCCGAAGGTCCGACTTGATCTTCTTTACCGTGTCGATCATCAGATCCAGGGTGGCCGCCGCCATACGGAAAGCCGGGGTATCGCCGTCGCCTGGGATCATGGCCCGCAGGTTTTCCAGCACGGCCAGAATCCGGTCGGCCAGCACCTCCCCTTCCTCGATGAGTTTCTGCCGTTCCTCTTCGGGCAGGGACTTCTTCAGCTCAGCGGCAATAGCCGCCAGGGCATCGATGTCCCCGTCCAGCTGAGCCGTTCTGTTCCGGATCTGTCGGGCCAGTTCATCGGCGCTCTTCTTCGCCTCGTTATAGGCCTTGGTCGCTTTCTTCACGGTGGACTTGCCTTTGCTCCGGTCGCTGTCCAGATCCCTGTTCAGATCCTTCAGGGACCGGGAAATATCGCCGCTGCTGGCCAGGTACTGGGTAATGGCCGTGTTGTAGCTGTGCAGCGCTTCCCTGGCCTCGATCAGCTGATCGATGGCCTCATCCACCGCCTCATCGGTGTCCAGCCGGTCAGACAGTTCCTCCGTATCGGCGAAGAAATCCCCCAGCACGGTTTCCAGGTACGTCCTGTTGATTTCCTCCTGCAGGTCCTCCGCTGACCCGTCGGTGATCTTGGTGGCTATGGCATTTTTCTTGATGTTGGGATAATAGATCAGCTTCGGACTCCTGTCCCCGATGGCCTTGTCGAAGTGCTCCATATCGTAGGTGAATCCGTCCTCAAAGATAATGGCAGCATAATACTTCCCTGCCCGCACCCCTTCCAGGGCCTCGTCGGGATCATCCACCGGCCGGAACCCCTCGTGGGTATCCCGGCAGACACGGGTGATCACTTCCTCCGCCCTGTTCACGTGGGTTCCGTTCGTCCTGTCGATGCCCCTGTCCCGGGATGCCAGGGCGATCTGAAGATCGTCCGCTTTGCCGTAGGGGTCCCAGTCGGCGTAGAGATTGATCCAGGCGTAAAGAGACGGGATAACGCCGACCGCCAGAATGACCACCAGCACCAGGGGGTGCCGGACAATCGACCGTATGTCATTGCCAAAAATACTGAAAATGGTTCTCATGACTGCTTTATTGTATCACAAAGTTAGAGGGAAAAGTCACGCATTATGTGATATCATAATCCTGGAGGACGACCTATGGACGAATTAATGGAAAAGCAATCCCGGCAGCGGAACGAG
This sequence comes from Bacillota bacterium, assembly GCA_017433375.1. Taxonomy (GTDB): domain Bacteria; phylum Bacillota; class Clostridia; order Peptostreptococcales; family Anaerovoracaceae; genus Lentihominibacter. Next base: position 24,568 of record JAFRHG010000019.1, on the reverse strand, counting down.
CAGCGGGAATTCGAGGAGTTCCTGTACAGGCATGTGAAGCGGCTCCTCGTGGTATACACCGGGGTTTCCCTTACTTTCTGGCTGCTGGCGGCGGCCTGCGTCGTGATGTTCATCGCTGCGTTGATGATGCACCTTCCCCTGCTGAAGGGGTTGCTTTTGCTGGTCTTCGGCGGCGGGGCCGTGATCTCCGCCATCACCTTCCGCCAGGTCGCCCGGAATCACCGGGAGGCGGAGGATGAGATGGCCTACGGGCTGGAACACCCGGAGTGCAATGTTCCCGACGACTACGAGGACAACACGAAGGATATCCGCAACGGGGCCTGTGTGACCTTAAAGTCCGTCCGCAGCCTGATCTTTGCCTACAGTTTCATCGCCCTGATGCTCTGGGCGGCGACGCCCATCATGTTCATGGCCGCCGGCATGGGCGGGGGTTTCGGATTCTCCCCTGGCCTCTTCGCCGTAAGTTTCGTCCTTCCCGCCATGGCCATTCCCCTGACCGCCCTGGCCGTCAGCTACATGATCGGCTACCGGGAAACGAAGCATTTCATGCCCCGGATCATCGAGACTGTCGAAAGCATCAAAAAAAAGTGAGGAGCTGCTGCTGCAGCCCCTATCCCCGTATGTTTTCAATGGTTTCCATGCTTCCGCCTCCGTCATCGTCATAGCGGATCAGTCCGCTGTAGCTGCCGATCCAGATGAAGCCCTCACTCGTCTCGGTGATGGCGTTGGCCTCGGATGTGGGCAGACCGCTGGCGTTGTCGTAGAGCACCGCGGAATACCCCTCCGTCTGCCCGGTCACATCCACGGTGATCTTCTCTCCCGGGTTGGTCTCCGCTCAGACGCAGGCGCCCGCGCAAAGGCAACCGAACCCGAGGAGAAGCAGCAGGATAGCCAGCCGGTGAATTATGCGGTTGAAGACGGGATTGGTTTTCATAGTGTTCCCCTGTCCTCTGTTTACATCAGGGGCGCGATCAGCTTGGCGATGGGCCCCACGATCTTATAAAAGAGTTCCTCATTGCGTACGGTTTCCTCGGTGACCTGGCGGCATTTGGCCAGAGTCTCCTGGAAGTCCTCCTCGATCTGCGCGACGCAGTCGGTCTTGTACATGTAGGTGGCGCACTCGAAATGATGGTACAGGCTCCGGTAGTCCATGTTGATGGTTCCCACCACAGCCCGCTCGTCGTCGCTGACGCAGACCTTGGCATGGACGAAGCCCGGCGTGTATTCGTAGATCTTCACCCCTGCCTTCAGAAGCCTCTTGTAGTGGGACTTGGCCAGGGCGTAGGCGATCTTCTTGTCCGGGATGCCCGGCAGGATGAGCTTGACGTCGATGCCCCGCTGTCCGGCGAAGAGAAGGGCCGCCTCCAGCTCGCCGTCCAGAATCAGGTAGGGCGTCATGACATGCACGTAGTTTCCTGCCCGGTACAGGGTATCGATGTACACCGCCTCCCCGACCTTGTCCTCATCCAGGGGACAGTCGCAGTAGGGAACGACATAGCCGGATGGATGAACGGGTTCCGTTGCCTTTTGAGCCGGTTCCAAAGCCTTCGAGAAGTCCGGTGTCTCCTCCTGAATGTTCCACATCTGCAGGAACATCAGGGTGAAGCTGCGGACGGCGCTGCCCTTGAGCATGACCGCCGTATCCTTCCAGTGGCCGAACCGTTCGATCTCATTGATGTACTCGTCCGCCAGATTGACGCCGCCGTTAAAGGCGACCTTGCCGTCGATGACGAGGATCTTGCGGTGATCCCGGTAGTTGTAATGGGAGGAAATGAAGGGCCGGATGGGCGCGTAGGATCTGGCCTTGATGCCCTCCGCCTCCAGCAGCTTGCAGTAGTTGGAAGGAAGGGTGGAGATCTCGCACATGCCGTCGTACATGACCCGCACATCCACGCCTGCCTTTGCCTTTTCGATCAGGATCTTCAGGATACTGCCCCACATGACCCCTTCTTCGATGATGAAGTATTCCATGTAGATGTATTCTTCCGCTTTGGACAGTTCCTCCAGCATAGCCTGGAACTTATCCTCGCCCAGGGGGAAATAGGTGACTTCTGTGTCATCACAGACGGGGAAGCAGCCGCTGCGGTTCAGGTAGGTCAGCAGATCATCGGTGCAGCTGTCCTCCTCCTTGAGCCTGGCGATCACCTCAGGATCCTGGGGAATCGCGTCCCTGGTATCATCCACCATCTGCAGCGCCCGTTTCCTGAGCATGCGCTGCCCCGTGTTTGACTGGGTGAAGAGGAGCATCAGCGCTCCCGCCACCTGCAGCACCGAGATGATCAGCATCCAGGTCAGCTTCGCCGTGGAGTCCATATTGCTGTTAAACAGATAAAAGAGCATGATCAGAGTAAAGATGATCATGCAGATATAGAAATACTGCAGGTGCTCGGTCAGCAGAATGAGCGGGATGATCATCACGGCCAGTTCCACCAGAATCAGCAGAATGATAATGAAGAACCGGCTGAAGATCAGGGAAAGGATCCCCTTGCGTTTCGGTTTGGCCAGGCGGACCATCGTGTCCTTTAAGTCTTTCATCTCTTCCATCGTTCTATCCTATTTCTCATCGGCATTAGCTTGCGCGTACGTCCGGCGTCCCCGCCGGCGTTCGCATCCTTTTCCTCCGGTCACCCTACTGCCGCCATGATCCAGTCGACCATTCTCTGCAGATCCGACCTCTGTTCGAGGAGCTCCTCCACCTCCGCCGCCTGCTTCACGTTGTCCGTGATCAGGCCGTCGGCATCGGAGCAGAGGAAATGCTTCTGGGTCTCCTTCTCATTGGGCGTCCAGACCAGCAGTTTCTTGTTCTGGTCATGGGTCGCGTCGATCGCGCTTTCCGTAGCGGATTCCTCCTCCAGCCCAAGGTAGTCGCAGTTCAGCCGGGAGCTGTCCCCGAAGGCGGTAAAGAGCAGGAATCCGGTGTGGATATCCGGATAGTTTTTTTCAATATAGTCGATCAGGTTATAGTCCAGCGAGATCAGTATGCACTCTTCCTGCACATCCTGTTCCCGGATCACCTTCACTAAATCGTCGGCCATCTTCCGGTCCGCCGTCTTCCCCTTCAGTTCCGTGAAGAGAATGAGCCTTCCTTTTGACGCGACGAGGGCTTCTCCGAAGGTGGGTACCGTGCTATTTCAGCACCAGCGGGCTGGTCGACGCGTCATCGCTGATCTTTTCCGCCGCGTGTAACACGTCCAGATACTCTTTCGTTGCTGCTTTGTCGTTAAAATCATACTGTACGTCGGAAACGAATACGGCGACGATGTTCTTGCCGTCCTTCTCTCCCACTACCGCGCTGGGCATGATGTCATAGGATGTGTCATCGGGATCGAAGGCCTGCAGGGTGAAGAGATTCCCGCCGAAGCCGCCGTCTTTGGCCGCCTTGTTGAAGAAAGTGATTTCCGTCGGGCCGACGACCTCATAATCCCAGCTTTCGCCGTCGGGCAGAGTCAGCTTGAAGGCCTCGCTCTCTACGATACCGTCTCCCGTCTTCTTGTCCTCCGTGCGGGCGATCCCTGCGGACAGGTCCGGTCCGTCAGCATCCGCATCCGCGTCCTGCTCCGCTTCCTTCTCCGCAAACTCTCCCGTGGGGTCCCATTCCTTCCACATGTCCGGACAGAGTTTTTCCATGTAGTCGATGACGACCACACAGTCCTTGTCCACGGTCTTGAGCGCCGTGATCACCTTGTCCTCCGGCAGGGCGACGCAGCCACCCGTGTAGGGCTTCTGGGGGCCGAGGCAGTGGAGGAAGATGGCGGAACCCTTGCCGGCCTCTCCCTTGTCGTTCCAGCTGATGTTCATGCAGTACCGGTAGTGGACCGGGTATTCCACGATGTGCTCGCTGTCATCGGTATTCAGATCCGGAAGATCCTTGATGCTGACCATCTCATTGTAGTGGTAGCCTTTTCTCTGGTCTCCCGACCAGTAATCGTCATCGGTCACCTGCTGATACTCGAAGGCCTGGCAGCCGGGATCCGGCTCGATGCCGAAGGCGTAGTTGAAACGGTAGGTTCCCGTCGGCGTCATGCTGTCGCCCTCCTTCGTCTTACCCAGACCGAACTTGCCGATGTAACCCGGCGTAGTCAGGATCTCCTTCCATTTGCCGTCCCCGTCCTTCTGGTGCATGGACACATAGGCCGTGGTCTCTCCCACAGCCGCCACGATGAACAGCTGGTTCGCGTCCTTGGCCTGCTCCAGCTGGCCGACAAACTCCGGTGAATCCTCCGCCGTGGCGATATCGAATGCCTCGCCCTGGTCCGCGCTCTCCGTTCCGCCGCAGCCGGCGAAGGCGAACAGCATGGCCAGCACCATGGCCGGCAGGATGCCCTTCCATAAGACTTTCTTCATATCCAACCTCCGTTCTGTTCTCTAAGGGAGCTTTGCTCCTGTGTTAATAATAACAGAAAAATGCGTACTAGACGGGCTGTTCTGTCATTTCCGTTTCAGATCTTTCGCCGCCGGATAGCCGAAGGCGCTGTCGGCGCTTTCCACCGCCCGCAGGATCGCCTCGCTCATCACTTCCGCCGCCAGGGTCCCCGCCACATCGTGATCCACGGGATAATCTCCCGTGGACAGAGCGTAGATGCTGTCCCCATCCGCCGAGGTGTGCACCGGGCGGATGGACCGGGCATATCCGTTGTGGGCCATGGAGGCGATCTTGCACAGCTGGGCCTTGGTGAAGCGTCCGTTGGTGATGACCGCGCCGATGGTGGTGTTGCCGGTGAACCGGTTCTCCACCACGTTCAGGCTTCCCTTCATCATCTCCACCGAATCCCGGAATCCCGTCCGGTCCTCACTGAGGAGCCCGGCCACCTTTTCCCCGGTCTTCGCGTCGTAGATATCCCCCAGGGCGTTCACCACCACGATGGCGCCGATCCGGAAGTCGCCCTCTTCCAAGGCGAAGCTGCCGATGCCCGTCTTCATGCAGGTCTCCATTCCCGCCAGCTTGCCCACGGTGGCGCCGCAGCCGGCGCCGGCATTTCCGTCCCGGTAGTTGGGGGCCTCGAAGGCGATCCTGGCCGCTTCATAGCCCATCCGGTGATCCGGCCTCACGGAAGGATCCCCCACGGTCAGATCGAAGATGTCCGACTGGGCAACGAGGGGCACCTTCGTAATGCCCACATCGAAACCGATGTCCTTCTCCTCCAGGTACTTCATCACGCCGCCTGCCGCGTCCAGCCCGAAGGCGCTTCCTCCGCCAAGAACCACGGCGTGCACGACCTGGGCCGCCGTAAGGGGATCAAGCAGATGGACGTCCCTGGACGCGGGACCTCCGCCCCGGATATCGATGCCGGCGGCCATGCCCGTCTCACTGATCAGGACCGTACAGCCCGTTCCCGACTCCGGGTCTTCCACCTGTCCGATCCGGATGCCTTCTATAGCGGTAATGGGTATCTCTTTCATGATCGCTCTCTCCTTTTCAACCTCATCCCTTCAGCGTCTTCCCTATTTCACGTACAGGCTGCCCCAGACTCTGGTCTCCGTGCCATGTTCCCGGTCCCCGGAAAGGTTCTTCCGAAACCGGAACACCCGGTTCTTTCCATCCAGTTTAGCCATATACAGCGCCTGATCGGCCTTCTCCACCGCCGCCTCCAGATTCTCCGGGTTCTCCAGATCCTCCATGGCGATAAAGCCGATGGATACGGTCATCCGCACCTGGCTGCTCAGTTTCTCCCCCTCCAGCTTTTCCCGGAAGTCGTCCAGCTTGCGGCCCGCCTCCTCCGGGGGAAGCGGGATCAGACCGGCGAATTCATCGCCGCCCCACCGGCAGACGCATTCCGAATGATCCAGGACCTGCATCAGGCCCTGCCCCACCCGCTGCAGCGCCTTGTCGCCGGCAGTGTGCCCGCAGGTATCGTTGATGGATTTGAAATCGTCGATGTCCAGAAGGAAGACGCAGCCCCCGCTCCACCTCTCCGTATGGCAGTGCTGCAGGTACCAGGAGGAAAACATCCCCCGGTCCGAAAGACCGGTCAGCCGGTCCCGTGAGGAAAGCCGCAGCATTTCCCACGCCTCGATCCTGCTCTGGGTGAAGGCGCACAGCAGCATGATGCTGATGTCCGCGTTCCCTTCCCGGGCGGGAATGGTCAGCTCATCGCCGTCCTTCAGTTCCACGGTCTCGCCGGGTTCAAGGAGCCTGTCGTTGAGGCATATGCCGTTCTTCGTCTTCACGGCGGTATATCTGACGGATCCGTCCTCCGAATCGAAGAAACCGTGATCCCGGGAAACGAAGCTGTTGTCGATGGCGATATCCGGATTGTTATCCACGTTCATCCGGCCCAGGCTCTGATGCCCCCCCAGGGGGAACCGCATGATCCCCCGGCCGAAGCTGATATACAGTCTCGGTTCACTCGCCTTATCCCGGTGAACCCTTCCCTCCAAAGGTCCGATTTCCTGATCGATGTCACTTATGTTCATACCGATCGTTTCTCTGATCTGTGCCATAACCCCCTCCTGGTTCCGATCGTTGGTATTGCAGTCAATCACAGGTTATTATATACTGTATTCCAGATGAATTTCAATATGATGTGTCAGAACGGCACATTTTGACGGGAAACCTATAACATCTTGGGGTTGAGGCGCCGTCGCGGCGTGGAGAGCGAGGAGAAAAACATGTACAGAATACTGGAACATTTTCCCGAGCTGCGTCCCTTTGAAGGGGATATCCGGCTTCGAATGGACCGCTATGAGGGCAAGCGGGCACAGCTTCTGCAGGGCCACTCCTGCCTGAAGGATTTCGCCAACGCCCACGGATGGTACGGATTCCACCGCACCGATGAAGGCTGGATATACCGGGAGTGGGCGCCGGCGGCGGACCGGGTCTATCTGACGGGCGACTTCAACGGCTGGCAGTGGACGGCCAGTCCCCTCCGCCCCCTGGAAAACGGAAACTGGGAGATCTTCCTCCCCGGCGATACCATCGGACAGGGAAGCCGGGTGATGACCATCGTGGACAACGGAGGGAACCTGACCCAGCACATCCCCCTCTATGCCCGCCGGGTCACCCAGGACTGGGAGACCCAGAGCTGGTGCTGCGAGGTGTGGGATGATACCGCATCCTACCCCTGGACCGATGAGGGCTTTTTCTCCTGCGAGCCCCCGGTGATCTATGAAGCCCACGTTGGCATGGCCAGCGAGGACCACCGGATCGCCACCTACCGGGAGTTCGCGGACAACGTTATCCCCCACATCCGGGCGGGCGGCTATAACACCATCCAGCTCATGGGAATCATGGAGCATCCCTACTACGGCTCCTTCGGCTATCAGGTCAGCAGCTTCTACGCCGCCTCCAGCCGGTTCGGCTATCCCGAGGACCTGAAATACCTGGTCAACAAAGCCCACGAATCGGGCATCCGGGTGCTGCTGGACGTAGTCCATTCCCACGCGGTGGGCAATACCCTGGAGGGGATCAATCTCTTCGACGGGACGGAGCATCAGTTCTTCCACAGCGGGGACAAAGGCAACCATGTCGCCTGGGGAACGAAGCTGTTCAACTACGACAAGCCGGAGGTCCTCCACTTCCTTCTCAGCAACCTGAAGTTCTGGCTGGAGGAATACCACTTTGACGGATTCCGCTTTGACGGAGTCACCTCCATGCTCTACCACGACCACGGGCTAGGGGTCGCCTTTTCCGATCTGTCCATGTACTTCGGCCTGAACACGGACGTGGAGTCCGTCACCTATCTGCAGCTGGCCAATGAGCTGGTGCGGGAGGTCAACCCCCGCTGCATGACCATCGCCGAAGACATGAGCGGCATGCCGGGCATGTGCGAGCCCATTGCCGACGGAGGGATCGGCTTCGACTACCGACTGGGAATGGGGCTGCCGGATATGTGGATCCGGCTGGTGAAGGAGGTCCGGGACGAGGACTGGCCCATGGACGCCATCTGGGGAGAGCTGACTTCCCGCAACGCCCGCACGATCTCCTACGCGGAGAGCCACGATCAGGCCCTGGTGGGAGACCAGACCCTGATGTTCCGCCTGGCGGGCGCAGCCATGTACGATCAAATGGGCAGGGACTGCCATACGCCGGTCATCGACCGGGCCATGGCCCTGCATAAAATGATCCGCCTGCTGACCATGGCCGCAGGCGGAAACGGATATCTTACCTTTATGGGCAATGAGTTCGGTCACCCCGAGTGGATCGACTTCCCCCGGCCGGGGAACGGCAACAGCTTCCAGTACTGCCGCCGGCAGTGGAGCCTGCTCTGGGACCAGAACCTTAAATACCAGGCCCTGAACGAGTTCGATCACGACATGATCCACACCGCCGTGTTCTACAAGGTATTCGATCAGAACTATCCGGACCTGAAGTGGATCCATGAAGATGACAAGGTCATCGCCTTCGAGCGGGGCGGCCTCCTCTTTGTCTTCAACTTCTCCCCGTCACGGGACTACGCGGATTACGCCATCCCCGTCAGCCAGGGGGTCGACCATCTGGTGATGTTCACCAGCGATGACGACCGCTACGGCGGGATGAGCCGCATCGCCCACGACCCGAAGAGCGCCTTCGTCCCCGGGATGGAGGGCAATCACATCCGCCTCTATCTGCCCGCCAGAACCTGCATGGTGCTGCGGCCCTGGAACAGGTAGATTCCTTTACAGAATGCCGCCGAGAAAGCCCACTACTTTAGTGGTGGGATGAAAGGCGGCCTGAGCAATAATTTGTGATTTGCATCAGGTGTATGTTTGTGTAATACTATACACATGAAAACCGATTATCGAAGAACGAAGACAACCGTTTCCTTGATCAACTATCATTTTGTTTTTTGTCCCCGCTATCGGAGAAAGATATTCAATATCCCCGGGGTCGAAAAACGGTTCAAGGAACTCACGAAAGCAGAATGCGACAACCTTGGTATAGAAGTCCTTGCCATGGAATGTCATGTTGATCATGCCCACCTGTTTTTGAGTTGTCTGCCGCAAATGAGCCCCTCCGACATCATGCACAAGGTCAAGGGCGCAACGTCTTTCGCACTCAGGGAGGAATTTTCTGAACTCGGAAACATGCCGTCCCTTTGGACAAGAAGTTTCTTCGTCTCTACAGCCGGCAATGTAAGCAGCAAGACCATCAAGTGGTATGTTGACACCCAGAAAACGAGGTACTGATGCTCATTCACAGAGGCTACAGATACAGAATCTATCCGAACAGCCAGCAGGCGATCCTGTTTGCCATGTTCTTTGGCTGCTGTCGCTTCGTGTATAACTACTTCCTTGCGCTTCGGCAAAAGGTCTATGCGTCGGAACGGCGAAACATGTCTCAGTATGAATGCATGCGCCTTGTGACGGAGCTTAAGAGGGACAAGGATCATCTCTGGCTCACCGGATGCGATAGTATGGCGCTTCAGGAAGCGATCAAGGACTTAAACAAGGCCTTCGTTAACTTCTTCGAGAAGCGAGCCGGATATCCGCGTTTTCACAAGAAACACTACGCACAGAGTTATCGAACCCGAAACCAGGGTCATAGCGTTCGCATCGAAGGGAACTATGTCATCATTCCCAAAGTCGGCGCGGTGAAGGCCAGGATATCCCGTCTCCCGCAGGGACGGATACTGAACGCCACGATAACGCGCACCGCGACGGGAAAGTACTTCGTATCCCTGTGCGTGGAGGAGGAACTTGTTCCCAAGCCTAACAACGGCGGCGTCGTTGGTATCGACCTTGGCATCTCGGACTTCTACGCCGACAGCAACGGGCATTCCGTCCCGAACCCCCGCGCTCTGCGACTTCATGAAAAGAAACTTCGCCGGGAGCAGAGACGGCTTTCCCGCATGATCGAATCAAACATCACGGGTTACTGCAAGGGGCCAAAGGGCGGCCGCGTCCCGGTATACAAAAAGCCGCTGTCTGAATGCCAGAACATCCAGAAACAGCGGCTGAAAGTGGCGCTTGTTCACGAAAAGGTCGTTAACATACGCACCGATATGCAGCATAAGATTTCTACAAGGCTGGTGAGCGAAAACCAAGTCATCGCCGTAGAAAGTCTTAATGTTCGCGGCATGGTGCGTAACCATAAGCTTGCCAAGGCGATATCCGATGTGTCGTGGGGCAGGTTCCTTTCCACGCTGGAATACAAGGCCTTTGAGCATGGCTCCGACGTACTGAAGGTTGATACCTTCTTCCCGTCCAGTCAGCTTTGTTCAGAGTGCGGCTATCAGAACGCAAAGGTAAAGAACCTCGGCGTTCGCAAGTGGGTGTGTCCCAAATGCGGCGCTGTCCACGACCGGGATGTCAATGCGGCGAAAAACATTCTCTCTAAAGCATTAGGTACCGTGGGGCACACGGGAACCGGGCATTAGCCCTACTCTTGTGGAGATCGTGTAAGTCGTTCCCTCCTCGGAGCGGTAACGCCATGGTCATTGAAGCAAGAATCCCACGGCTTTAGCCGTGTGGAGTGTCAATTCACCGTAACGCTGATCTTTTTATTCACGCCGTTCTGGGCGTAGGCGATGATCTTCGCCGTGCCGCTGTCCGTCTTCTCATGGAGGTAGAATCCGCGGATGACGTCGCAGTCGGCTATCGTCCCGTTCACCTTTCCGGCTTTGTCTCCGCTGCCCCAGTCACGGTGGGAGGCGTCGTTGGCATCAGCTGCCGCCACCTTTGTGGGATCCGGCTGAACGGGCGCCGTCCCCTTCTGGTAATAGATCTTTCTCAGATCCGGGCTGGGCTCAAAATAGAAATAGTAGCCCGGGTCATCCGCCTTAAGGTATTTGGTGCAGTCCTTGGCTTTGATGGAATCGCCGAACTCCCCCCGGGGTGACCATGATTCGGCCAATGCCCAGGGTATCGTAATAGCTCATATGGACATCCGAGCCGCCGATCAGGTCAAAGGTCACACGGCAGTCCTCCGGGTCAGAGTCGGACAGGTACAGGTTATTCCCTCCGTTGTTTCTGATCACGGTGGGGCCCTTCACATAGATTTCGGTGATGTTGGCCCCCACATACACGCCGCCGCTGACGGTGACGCCGTTGTCCGTAATCTCACAATCGGCGATGGTGGTTCCGTCCTTGTTGACGTAGAAATGGAAGGGTCCGGCTACCGTTTTACCCGCACGGTAACGGTGACAGTGGTTGCCTTTGGCTGAACATTATCGTTGCCGGCGGCGGTCACCCTGACCTTCACCCGGTAGACGCCCCTCTTCACCCCTTTTTTGACGGTGATTTTTCCGGTGGATGAATTTACGGTGAATCTCTTCGCGTATTTCTTTTTGCTCACGCTGACCTTCTTGTAAGTCACCCTGCCCTGCTGGCCGCTGACCCTGATCGCTCTGGCCCGCTTGATCACCTGTTTCTTCTTTTTCTTCAGTTTCTTCTTGCTGACCCTGACCGTTTTACCGGCGGCCTGCAGTGTATTCTCTCCCTTGTCGATGACAAATGTCCGGTCCAGGGAGTCGGTGTAGGCGCCGATGCCGGAAATGGTCATGGCTGCTGTTCCCGCCGCCCGGTTGTTCCGGTAGGTGACGGCGTAATCCCGGTCCATGGTCAGCAGGGTCCCGTTGACCCGCACCTGGGGCGTCTGGGTCTGGGCCTCGCCCGTGTAGGTCCTGCCGGTGATCCCCGTGACCTCCGCCGCCGCGATGGAAACCTGCGGGTCCGGATGGGCCGAACTGTAGTAAGGCACCTCCGCCACATTCAGATTGTGCAGCCAGGTGGTGTTGTCCCTCCGCCAGATATCCAGGGTGTTGATCACGCCGCCCCGGACGCGGGTGTTACTGGTATCGCCCGGCATCCGCACGTTGCTGACAGAACTGATGACGTAGAGCTTGTCCCCTTCGTATCCCAGGTAGATCATCTCATGGCCGCTGAAGGCCAGCAGCGTCCCCGGGGGAAGGCGTTTGATAAAGGCGGTCTTTTCCCCGTCGCTCATACCGGACAGATCCCAGGACTTGGCCACCCCGTTGTTCCGGTTGCAGGAACGGGGCATGTCGATGCCGAAGCACCGGTACACATCCCGGACGTAGCCGGAGCAGTCATTGGTCCCCATCATGCCGCCCCATCCGTAGGCATCTCCCAGCTGATTCATGGCGACCCTCATAACGTTCCTCGTAGTCAGGGGCAGATACCCCTCGCTGACCTTGCGGTTCTCTCCGATCAGGGCCAGCTTCTTTTCATAGGTGCCGTCGCTCCTGCGCACCGGCATCCAGACCACGTGGTTGTTGTGGGCGGTGCGGTTGCTGATCCTTCCCTGGGTCTCCTCCTCGCCGGCCAGCTGCAGGCAGGTGCCCATGGGCAGCTTGCGGTTGGCCGTCTCCGGCTGGAAGCGGGAGTCCTCCGTGTAGATCTTGTCATCCCAGACGACCAGGAGCTGATCCGAGGGATAGTTCCACGCCGCCAGCCACTCCTCCCTGTTCTCGCAGACAGCCACATCCGACGCCTTGATCCAGCCGGCGCATCCGGAGCTCATGGCCGCATAGTACTGGCCGTCCTTCGACATCGTCCGCAAAAGCAAGGGCTCGTTCACCCGCACGATGCTGAGGTAGTTCAGGTCGTAGTCCGGGTCGCTGTTGTCGGCATCATCCAGAAGCCAGTCCTCCGTGGGGAACACCAGAAGGGCCGACCGGGTGGTGCAGACGGCGTACTTGTAGTCCCGCATTTTCACCGCCCCGGTTTCCATATCCTCATCGGTCACGTCGGGGTCCTGGCAGTTGGCGATCCTGGGGGCATAGAGGGTGTCTTTGTCCCCCACGTTCCCGTCGGAATCGTATTTCGCCCCGTTGTTATAGCACCAGACCGCATCGCTTCGGGCGCCACTCATCAGGGAACTGACGCAGGCAACCGCGTCATACTCCGTCTTCGGCCAGTTGGCCAGATCCCGGGTCTCCTGGGATGTTTTCCAGATGTCCCGGTTCAGCTGTTCGATCTCCTCCATGGAGACCTGCACCCGGTCGGGATCCCCCACCTTCCGGGCCCAGTAATCCCCCTGGCTCATGTCCGCCGTGACATCCGGCATATAGCGGACCCCTGCCCAGGAAGCCCCTGCCGGAAGCAGGCCGGCCGCCAGGACCAGGCAGAGCGCCGCGATGACAGTAATGGTTGCTTTTCCAATTCTCTTGTTCAACATCCCTTTTCCTCTTTTCTTCTATTTCCTCCGGAATCAGATATCGATCGCCTCAAAGGTCTCGATGGTCATGTCGGGAAATACCAGCTCCAGTTCATCCCGGAACATCTGCAGAATGGCCTCCCGCCTCTTCTCGCTGTAATCCAGGACCACGTAGAAGGAGATGACCTTTTCCTCAAAGTCAACGGTGAAGGAATGGGCCCAATGAGCGCCGCCTCGGAGAGCCTGCGGAGGACCTCCCTGTCCTCCACAACGGTCAGATGCAGATCCCCGTACCGGTTGCTTCCTACAGGGGCGCGCATTCCCACCTCAAGGATCCGGTCCAGTTCCTCTCCGGTGAGTTGCCTTTCCGCGAATCTTCGGGAAGACGTCCGTTTTCTCATCAGCTCAGAGTATTCCATGGATTCTCTCCTGTTTTCCGCCTGCTGCATTACTGTATAATTGTATCATGAAAGGTGCCGGTTCAAATACCCCTTCCTGAGAATGATGATCCAGAAGAGGGCCGACAGCGCCGCGCACCCCAGGGTGATGATCCCCAGACCGCCCGTCCAGGAATGCCACCCGATGGTGGCCAGCGCCGTGCCTACCGCGCCGACGATGTTCACCACAAACTGGATCAGCGCGCTTGCCGATCCGGCGACGTAGCTGTATTCCTCCATGAGGATGACCAGGCCCAGGGGACGGATGATCCCCTCGGACAGGAAGATGAGAACGGCGCAGAACAGCAGGACAACGGGATGGATCCCTGCCGCAAGCAAAAAGATGAAGCCGCCTGCCGCCATCAGAAGGATGGTCACCGTGACGATCCGCCGGATGCGCATGATCTTTGACAGCTGCAGGTAGATGAAGGGGGCTATGACGGAGAATGTCGTTCCGATGGCGTAGTAGATCCCATAGGATGTGTTCGTCAGCCCGAAGTCATTGACGTAGATGTAGGGACTGACGGCGATATACGCCCAGATGGGGATGGTCAGCAGGGCCCCTATGCCCAGAAACAGAGCAAATGCCGGCGTAGCCGCTATGGTCGCCGCCTCCTTCGCTACCTCCCGGAAGCTGTTGGAAAACCGGTATTCGGCGGGCTGGGTCTCCGTGAAGACCACCATGGGGATCAGGGTGATCAGCGTCGCTGCCGCGAGAAAGATGAAGACAAACCGCCAGGAGCTGACGTTGATGACCAGGGCGCCCAGGGCCGGGGCGAAAATGGGTCCGACGGCAGCAACCGATTGGAGCAGGGTCATGTTCTTCTGAAAGCGCCGGCCTTCGAAACTATCCTTGAGAATGGCGGCGGCCACCGTTTCCACGACGCCGGAGCCCAGCCCCGCCACGGCCCGCCACACGCAGAGCATGGCTACGCCGCCGACAAAAGCGCAGAACAGATTCCCCAGTACCCCGATGGCCAGTCCGGTCAGGATAACCGATTTGCGTCCGTACCGGTCGGACAGGGTTCCCCCGGCTATGGTGCCGATCGCCGCGGCGACGATCCCCGTGTTCAGGCTGATGTTGAGCTCCCCTTCGGTCACGCCGAACTCCTGAACCAGGACGGGAAGGGCCGGAAGATACATGTCCAGGGTGATCCACTGGATCGTGGTGATGATCATGAGCCACACGGCAAGAAAGCCCATGGGCAGGCGCTTCTGCAGGACTATTCGGTTGTTGCGTTTTTCTGTCATTTCATCCATCGCGGTTTCATTATACTATATCCCGTCATATCCCGGCGAACAGAAAAGGGGCTGCTGCCCGGCAGCTTCCCTGCCCGATGCAGCATCCCCTCATCGTACTGAACGGTCCGGTCAACCCGGTGTGCGCTGCCTTTACAGCTCCACCGCCGGCCAGCCTTCATCCTGGTACTGGGTGACCTGCAGGTCCGTGGCCTGCACGTAGTTTTTGATCGCCTCCGTTCTCAGGTCATTCTTGGCGGTATCATCGGAATAGACCTTCATGAACTGATCGTATTTGTCACCGAAGATCTCCTTTGCCGAGGCCTCGAATTCACCTCCGTCAGCGACGGGCTCAAAGCTCTCCACCTTGTAATACTCGCCGTCCGGGATCAGATGCATCTTTCCGGGATGATCTCCGCCTGACTGGGTCATCAGGGTATCCCCGTCCACCTTATAGTTGTAGACCTGGAAATCACCGGTCACATCCACGGTTCCGTCATCGTTCGTCACCCGATCGACGATGCAGACCATCGGAATGCTGATCGTGTCATCATCCACATCATAGTTTTCCTTCGCGACGGTCGTCACCATGTACTCGTACACCGCGCCTTCGACCGGGTCGTCTCCCATGTAGCCGTAGCCGCCCCAGAACATGGTCGGTGCCGCCGTCTCTTCACTCACATCTTCGGTCGTTGCTTCCGTCTGCTGCTCATCGCCGCTTCCGCCGCAGGCGGTCAGCCCGATGCAGCCGAAGACCATGATCACGCCGAGCAGGATCATCAGTATCTTTTTCATAAATTCCTCCTTTTCGGATGCCCTGTTACGTTAGTTCATTATACCGGTTATGGCCCCATTGCACAAGAAAAAGCCGGCGGCCGGGGGTTTCCCTTGCCGGACGGACCGGAGGAAAAGAGAAATTGCTTTTGCCGGTTCTGTTTCTGTAGTACAATATAACCAAACCAAATCAGAAGGCAATTCACCGGATATGAGAATGTAAGGAGGAGCCTATGAAAAAGCAACGGAAATGGTTATTGCTCCTGATGTGCCTCGTCATCGGCGCGGCCATGGCCTTTATGGCCGGCTGCGGCAACACGGAGGAGGAATCCACTGAACCTGCAGTGGAAGAGGAAACGGTAACGGAAGTAGTGACCTTCGCGGAAGCCGACGTTCCGGAAGTCGTCCAGAAGAAAGTGGACGAGGTCAAGGGCCTTGCGGAGAAGTACGCCGAACAGCTGACGCCGGAGTTCGGCGATGAGTATGTCGCCCTGATGGAATCCGGTGAGGGCCGTGACTACGCCGGCTACGCGGATCTGTGCAAGCAGCTGGCGGATATCGCCGAGGAGAGCGGCGCGACCTACGTCTATACCCTCTCTCCGGCAAAGGATAAGGCGCCTTCCCTGGACGGCGACACCAGCGAAAAGGGAAGCTTCCTCATCACCGTCGATCCTGCGGAAGAGCCGGATGACTGGGGCGAGGATTACGGCTGGGAGGTCCAGTTCACCGAAGCCTGGAACGGCGCGGCAGCTGCGGCGCGGTCCGCATGGGCTGACGATGAAGAAGGCAAGGTCCTCTGCTGGTCCGCCTTCGCGCCCGTCAAGGACGGCAACGGCAACGTCGTCTGCCTCCTGGGCATCGACTATCCCGCCGATGAGATCCTGGACTATCCCGAGTGGAACCGGGATTCCGATTCCTGGAACGGCATCGAGAAATAGGGTGTCCTGACATCATCGGGAAACAAGGTGTCCTAACACCACGAAGGAAAAAACGGGGGCTGCTGATGCAGCCCCCGTTTCAAATGACACAAGGCTTATATATTAAGACCTCGATTCTTCCCTTTCCTCTCCGATCTGATCCTGGTGATCATCGGTCTGTTATCTGAGCCTCCAGGCGATTTTATAGGTTATCCAGTAGTCGTCAGCGCATTCAGCAAGATTCAGTTTATGCTGATAGGTATTCTTATACTTGAACTTGAAGGTTTTCCATTTCTTTTTATATGGCTTCAGGTTAATGTTCACATTCCTGAACTTTTGCTTCGCGATCAGCTCCCCTTCCGTATCATAAATGCGTATGGTAATGTACTTGAATCTCTTTGCCTTGAAAATCCGTTCGTTATACAGCTTGATGGCGCAACGCAGGCTTCCCTTGTGGTACCAGACCTTCACGTTCTCATAGGTCACATCCCCATAGGTTCCGTAGTCGTCGGATTCTCCAAGATACGCGACATTTGACGTATGCGCATAGGCGGGTATGGGAAGGGCCAGACCCAAAAGCAACACCAGTATGGTTAGAATCGTTATCTTTCTCATTCCGATCACCTCCTCTCCTTTAGTGAACCGATCTTCTCTATTTATCATACCACCAACAAACGGTGAAGGTCATCCCCATATTTCCTTTTTCACATCCGGGATCTGGGGCAGGATGAAGGACGCAAACATGATGACGCATCCGGCCAGCTCTCTGCCCGACATGATCTCACCCAGGGCGACTGCGCCGGCGATCGCGGCAAAAACAGCCTCCAGGGCCATGATCAGTGACGCGATGGCCGGCTTCGTGTACTTCTGCCCCACCACCTGCAGGGTAAAGGCAATGCTGACTTCCAGAATGGCGGTGTAGAGAATGGGAACCGCGCACTCCCATATGGCGTGCAGGTCGATGGTCTCCACCAGAACCGCTGTGATCAGTGACAGCAGTGAAGCCAGCATGAACTGCAGGAAGGAAAGCTTGAAGGGGTCCACCCTGGACGCGTAGTAGTCCGTCAGCAGGATCTGAAAGGCGTAGCAGACCGCGGCCGCCAAGGCGAAGCTGTCGCCGATCTGAATGTGCATTTCCTTTGTGACGCACAGCAGGTACAGCCCGAAGGCGCCCACGGCGACTCCAATCCAGGTCAGCAGGCCGACCCTCTGCCGCAGGAAAAACATGATGATGGGAACGATGACGATGTACAGGGATGTGATGAATCCGGCCTTGCCCGCGGTGGTATAGACCAGGGCGATCTGCTGCAGGGAACCCGCAACGAAATTGCTTAGCCCGCACCAGAGGCTCCCGGCCAGCAGTTGCCTTTCCCCGAAGGGCATGGGCGCCTCCTCTGGCGTCTTCCGGCGCTGTCTGCCGTCCAGGAACCAGATCACCGGAAGCAGCGCCAGCGCGCCCAGGCCAAAACGAAACACGCCGAAGGTAAAGGGCCCGACGTAGTCCATCCCCATCTTCTGAAACACGAAAGCTGTCCCCCAGATGGCGGCGGCCAGCATCAGATAGATCTCTCCTTTGAACTGCTTGATCATCCCTCGGCTCCAGACGCCCTACTCCAGAAACTCCACCCTGCCGTCATCGATATGATAGATCGCCCCGGCTACCTCAAGGCCCCGCTCATCCTCGATGGGATGGATGTCAAACTCGTGGCGGATCCGCTCCACGCCGTGCCTGACGTTCAGGCAGGTCGCCTCGAATTCATCTTTTTCTTCGCCGATCGCAAAGGCAATGTCCTCCAGGATGTAATCGATGAACCCGCCGGAGTGTCCGTCGATGACGGAACTGATGGCGCCGCATTCCGTATGCCCCAGCACGACGATCAGCTTCACGCCCAGATGTTCCGCCGCGTATTCGATGCTTCCCAGCTGGTGATTATCCAGGACGTTTCCCACGACCCGGATCACGAACAGTTCTCCGATCCCCGCGGAAAAGATATACTCGGGGATCACCCGGGAATCGGAGCACGCGATGACGATGGCGTAGGGATGCTGGCCCTGCTCCGCCGTCTTCCTCCGGATCTCCGCCGAGATGTCTCCCCGGCCGGCTGCCGATCCGATAAATTCCTGATTCCCTTCCATCAGCTTCAGCCTGGCCTGTGCTGCCGTCAGCATAGTCCGCCTCCCTCTCTCATCTGTGCCATGAATGTGCAGCAGAAGTTTTTGGTGATAATTCGTTCTTTCATCGGGCCCCTTGATGCTCGTTTCCCTGCAGGTCCTTACCACGTTACGGCGATGTCCAGCTGTCTGGGATTACGGGATGCGAACCCGCCGGTATCCACAACGATGGCAAGGCCGTTGCTGGACTCCACGATGCTTCCCTTAGGCCTGATGCTCAGACCGGCCGCGCACATGACATAGTAGCCGTACATTTTGACGCCGTCGGACCTTACCCAGTAGGGCTCATGGAAGCCGCGGCCGTTCATGATGCTGATGCAGCCGGACATGTTCAGATTATAGTATGTTTCCTTGCCGGAGGGCCCGGTGATCGTCCCTCTGGACCGGGAAAGGACCGGCCCGTTATAATCAAAGGCCCCCTGAACGGCTTTGTATTCCTCCGAGTTTTCGATATCCTCTTCCACGGTGCAGGGCACGAACCGGTAGGAGCCGTCCTCATTCAGACCGTCGTCCAGCTTGGTGCCGACCATGACGACCTTGTCCTTGTCTTCTTTGATGACTTTTTTCTTGATGGTCTTCTTGGAAGTCACCTTGCCGTTTTCAATGACCACATCCGACGATACGCTGCGCTTGCCGTCCTCGCCTTCCTCCCGGACCTCCGTCTCCCCCTTCATGAGTTCATCGGTCTCTTTCGTTACCGTATCCTTTTCAATGACTTCCGTCTCCAGAACGGTACCGATAATCACGATCTCGCAGGTCGGCTTCTTCAGCGCCTGCTCCGCGATTTCCCGGCCGTCCCGGGTCTGCAGGTGCCTGCCGAATTTCAGTCTCTCATACTGAATGTCCAGATTGGTTTTTCCCTCTGTCAGGACCATATCACCCACGTAGTCGTCGATGATATATTTCACGGCTTCCTCCGCTTCATCCCGGGATGGCGCATAGCCCAGAAGGGTCTCTCCCGCACTGACCGCATAGACCTGTTTGATGCGCTGCCCGTCGGGTGCCAGGGCATAGGTGTTCCACTGTACCAGCGCTCCGATCCCAACCACCACAATGTTCAGTGCGAGAAGAAAGAGAAGAATATATGTCGCGTATCTGTTGTTTAATAGGTCTTTCATCTGAACGGATATTCTGTCAGTTAATAGTGTGTTTCGTCTGAACGATACGGAATGCTGCAATTCCCGAAACAAGGATCGACAGAGCCATTAAGATGAACGCCAGCAGAACATTGCCGTCATCACCTGTTTCGGCAGAGTTTCCATTTTCGGCAACGGTGAATGCGGCGGATGCCGTATCCTTTCCGCCGTTAACCAGTTCATTTGAAAATATCTTTGTCATATTATCCCCTGATCTTTCTACCCCTTCGATGTGTTTTTCTGATTTGATCTGAGTGAATACCATTTTACCACAAAACCCGCGATATCAAAAGAACCGGGCCCGCTGTCATCACGGCACATGCCCGGCTCTTTGCCTCTTTCGTATTCTCTTTTCCCATCCTTCCAGCGACGGCGCAGCCCGGTCTTTCAGGGCGAAGTCTGATGCCGGTGACTATCCGGCCGGAAAACCATCTCGGGAATGATATTCTCCGGACAGCCCAGCAGGATCGCTTTGACCACATAGGGGATCTTCTCGCGGCCTCCCGGCATATTGCTGTACCGGCTGAAATCCGTGGAGAACTCCCGGGAATAGTCAATTATGGCCTTCGCCAGCTGCAGACAGGCCTCCTCTTCCGAGGAGGCGCCCGCGACGATGTCCATCTCTTCCGACCTTGCCGTAACGGAACCGTCATTCTCCTGACGGATCAACGCATGAAATTTATAGTCGCTGAACGATTCGTTGGGGATATGACTGCTTTTCATAGTTCTTCGATCTCGATTGGCTGCGCGCCCTCATACAGGACCTTCCTGCCAAAGTCGTACAGATTCTCCAGGCCTTCGGTAATGGTCAGGAAGTGGTTGCCGGATAATTGACCGTGCATGCTGGAAAAGCAACACCGGCCGTAGGCGAGAATGATCTCCATTTCACTGATTCCACCCGGATACAGGAGCATTTCCCCCTTTGACGGGTGGGAGGTATGGTTCTCATATTCCAGGCCCAGACGCGTATCACCATATGGAATCCAAACGCCTTCGCCGCTCCATCTGACGTGGATCATCTCGCTTTTCAGCGGCAGCATTTTCCTGAACGCCGCACAGGTCTCCGGCGCCTCCTGCTCAAGCAGCTCGGCAATGAAACAATAATCTCCGGAAGTGATTCTTACTTTCGTCATAACAAAACCTCCATCTCATTTTATCTGCTTAATGATGGCGCCCGCAGCCGTGACCTCCTTCGTGGTGCCCGCAGCCGTGACCTCCTTCGTGGTGCCCGCAGCCGTGACTCTCTTCGTGTCCTCCGCAGTTATGTCCTTCTCCATGATGATCGCACTGCGCGTCCGGGTCATAGGCGAGTGTTCCTTCCACCAGTGCCTTTGCCGCCTCGTCCGCTGAACCCTGTACACCTGCGTAGAGTTTCACGCCTGCTTCAGCAAGGGCCATCTGCGCACCCATGCCGATCCCGCCGCAGATCAGCGCGTCAGCGCGCATCATAGTAAGGAACCCTGCCAGAGCTCCGTGTCCCGTTCCGTTCGTACTGACAATCTGCTCTGAAACAATGGCTCCGTCTTCAACATCATACACCTTCAGTTGTTCTGTGTGGCCGAAATGCTGGAACACCTCACCGTTTTCATACGTCACTGCAATTCTCATCTCTACATTCTCCTTTTCCGATAGATTTGACGGTAGATCAATTTGATGCTTGCCGGCTATTTCATAGCAGCCCCCGGCTATGATCAGCGGCTTTCCTTCGATCAGCATCTGCGCAAGCTTTTTTCGTGCGCTGTCATAGATCGCCGTTACCGTCGTCCTCGCTACGCCCATCTGCACCGCGCACTGCTCCTGCGTCATCCCTTCCCGGTCGATCAGCCTGATCGTTTCATATTCGTCCAGACTCATGATGATCTGCTCTGTCTGATCCTGTTCATCATCGGCAGAAAAGCTCCAATGGTCCGGGAAACCGCAGATTCTTCGGCAGCGTGGTTTTCTTGGCATAGCGCACCTCTTTTCTGACATATGTCATCTTGTCTGAATTGTGCGCCTGTTTATGACATATGTCAACATCAAAACACGCGCCCATCAAAAAAGTCCCATCTGTGCGACGGGACTTTTTTCTATTCTTTCCTTCCGTTCCGGACACTCACTTCACCTTGATCTTGAAGGTCACGGTCCTGGTCGAACCGTTGTAGTTATTGTTTCCCCCATCGCTGACCTCCACCTTGACCTTATAGGTGCCTTTTTTGAGGCCCCTCTTCACGGTGACATTGCCGTTCGAGGAATTGATGGAGATCTTCCTGCCGTACTTCTTGTTCGTCTTCTTTGATCCTACGCTGATCTTCCTGTAGGCCACCGTACCCTGGGCCTTGCTTACCGTAAGAACACGGGACTGCTTCACCCTCTGGATCTTTTTCTTCAGTTTCTTGTATTTGACCTTCGCCGTCTTTCCGTTGACGGTGAAGGGTGTATCGGCTTTATCGATCGACCATTTGATGCTCTTGTCTGCCGTGGTTCCGTCATTCCAGCGGTAATTCTCCTTACTCTGAAGTTCTGCCGTCGCCGTGTATGCTCCCGCATTCACCTGGGCGTTGTTTTTCACGACGGAACCCGGGGTGGCCGCAACTCCCGTCTGCTGATTTCCGTTGTAGGTCAGCTTCCTGGCTGCGGGGATCTCCACCTTTGCCGGAGCGATGGCGTAGGGAATGGACCTGGCCTTGACCATGACACCGTCTTCCCAGTACCTGTAGCCATCCTCCAGTGTGGCCCTGGCCTCGTAGTCTCCGGCATTGACCGCATTCTCTCCCGTCAGTGTGTAGCCATTTCCGCCCTGCACGCCGGGCTGGGCTGTCGGGCCGTCCCAGGTAACTCCGCTTAACCCGCTGCCCCCGATCTGTGACATGGAGCTGTAGATCTTCGTCGCCACCTGAACCCAATCCTCAAGCTGAGCATAGGCCAGCCGAGGTTTCCCTATGGAGTCCAGTTCCCTTCCGCCGATCTCATCCTCGGCGTTGTAGAAAGTAAAGGGCGCCAGTTCTCCGCTCTTGAACCGGATGCTGTTGATCCTTTCCGGATTATCGTAACCCCCGCCGGGCTCTCCCGGCTCGTAGTCGACGATGACGTCGCTCCCTTTCTCCTTCTCCGAATCTCCGCTGCCCCACGTTTCCGCAAAGGCAACCGACGGCATGGCCATCACCGCGGTGAGCAGGAAGCCCAGGGCCATCGTCAGTACTTTTTTCTTTTTCATCGTTCGTTCCCTCTCTGTTAACACTTTATATACCATCGTGTCTGAGAACATTTTATACCCCCCCTTTGGCATAGTGACCCCAGGGTCACCTTGGCATAAAAAATCGCACTCACATCCAGGATGACCCTGAACGCAGAGTGCGTTATCCGCATCATATCCGCATTCCAGGCGGACAGACCCGGTCTGCTTGATTGCCTTTGTATCTTCTTTCGTGTATCTAGTCTATCTCATCCTCCAGCCGTTCCACGGTGGCGGCATCCATTCCGTATTCCTCGCCGCCCAGTCCCTGGCTCGTGACGGTGTAACAATCCTTCTCCTCGTTCCACTGGGCAACGATGGCAGCCCCTTCCTCCATTCCGTAGCAGTCCACCACGTCGTCCGCTTCATCGCCGACCTGCTGGGTCCAGTGCTTCGGAAAACTCTCGATGTCACGGTCCGTCATAGGCCCGCCGTAGATCCCGCCGGCCTTGCGGATGGAGATGCCGACGGCTCCGCTCTCATAGTACGCCTGGGCGACCCCGTCCTGATAGGAGAACTTCGGATCGGTAAACACCATATCGTTGATCTTCAGCTGGACCGGGACCTCGAACTCGTCCATGTTGCCCGCGCCCTGCGCCGCCTCGGCTGCGGTATCCACCTGCTCCCACTCGTCGAGGGGATCGGCTTCCGCCTTCTTTGTCAATCCATCGGCAGGATTTGTTCATATAGATACTTGGCGAATTCACAGCTGGTATATGCCGCAAAACGCTGATAATCGTCCGATTTATCACTGTCAGCGAAGTCGCATACGCTTTTCGCTATGATCGGTGTCGGTCTCGGATCATCGGCATTGTTTGCCGCATACGCAACCGCATAAGACTCCATATCCAGGCCGGCTGTATGCTGGTACTGTGTATAGATCTGTTTTTCAAGCAGCTCACGGCTGGCAACGACAGAGCTCCCGCAGGCCATCGGCCCGATGTACACATGACATTCATGCTCCCCTTTAGCTGCTTTCATCAGATAGGGCATGATCTCCTCCGGTATCCTCACCGATGTGGTGCGCGGCAGAAATCCCATGTCGCCATAATTGATCACTGCCTTGTCCTTGCTCACGAACTTCCCTGCGGAATAATTCCATATGATATCCGGTACAACCACATCCCCATACAGCTGGTCTTCAAGTTCCTTTTTTACGACCCCGGCGGCAATTCCAACCATGATCAGGTAGCGGGGCCGGAAAGCATGGATCACCTTCATGGCTGTGACCGCCGTCCCTGTCATGCCCATTTCGGGGATCTTCGCGTGTACCAGGCTGTGTTCCTGTCCGTCGCGTTCGAAGGTCGCTACATCGTAGATCTGATCATCCCCTGTGAAGGTCTTCGCTCTCCAGTCGTGAAAAAGCATCACGGCTTTGAACTCCGTCGTCGTCACGGACAGGAGCGCCACATCCGTCTCATATTTCTTCTTACTCATATTCCCTTCCTTCAGCATTGACCATTGCAGACCATCTTCCTGCAAAGGATGGATTGCCTTTGCACCTGTGTGGATTACGCATATTTACCATGCTTCGCTCTCCTTTCACGTCTGCCTCTATATTATATACGATTCTGCGAATCATTTGGAGACAATGCTTTCAATCTTCTTCAATTTGGTTGATTGCAAAACTAACTTCGGGTTTG
>JAFRHG010000018.1 GCA_017433375.1 Bacillota bacterium | reverse complement strand
CTTTTTCATTATATGGCACCGCCTTCCCCTTGTCAACACTTTTTTTACTCTTTTTCCTGTTTATTTTTTTACTCTTTTTCCTGTTTATTTTTGTTCTTTTTTCCGCCCCTGTTTTTGCCCTCTTTTACCCCTGATCTCCGCCCTGTTTTACCCTCGCTTTTCAAGCAGCCTGCGACTCCGACCCGCAGATCCGATCCACGAAAAAACGACGCTTGCGCGTCGTTTTTTCTGGTGTATCTAAGTCGACTTTGATTACATTGAAATTGCTTTTGCTTAAGCTTGCGCTTACGCCTGAGCAGCTTCGAGAGCAGCCTTCTTGTCTTCTTCTCTCTGCTGCAGGATGTGCTGGTACTCTTCCTCGCTCATCTCTTCCATCGTGATACCGGTGACACCATAGAACATGGATACCAGCGGGTTCACATAGTTCAGGATGGCGAACGGAATGTAAGCACTGTTTACACCCAGGAAGGAACGCATCGTTGCGCCGCAGGTGTTCCAGGGGAAGAAGTTGGAAGTGATCGTACCGGAGTCTTCCAGACATCTGGACAGGTTCTTCGGCTTGAGTCTTCTGTCCTCGAACGCTTCCTTGTACATTCTGCCCGGCAGAATGATGGACAGGTACTGGTCGCAGCAGATGGCGTTGACGAATACGCAGGTCAGCTCGGTAACGATGACCAGGCCGCCTCTGGTTCCTCTCGCCAGCTTCAGGATCGCGCCAGCCAGGTTGGCCATGATTCCGGTGGAGTCTACGATACCGCCGAAGCACATTGCCAGCATGATCAGAGAGATCGTCCACATCATGGACTGCAGTCCGCCTCCGGACAGCAGGCTCAGCAGGTTATCTGCCATGTCCTCATCAACACCGTCGGGAACGGTCAGGTTCTCAGAATCCCATCCGTTGTTCAGGATGTTACCGATCTGAGAGGGTTCGCCGCCGCTCGGGATGATCTTGACACCCTGCAGTGCCGCGAAGGGCACACCCAGGAATACACCAGCGATCAGGGCCGGCAGCGCAGGCATCTTTACGATAACCGCGACGATAACGAAGACCGGCGGAATCAGGTACAGCAGGCTGACCTTGTAGTTCGAGGTGATGAAGTCAAGGAACAGGTTGATGGTGGACTCGTCCGCGGTACCACCCTTGTGGGTGAAGCCCAGGATCAGGTACACGATGAACGCGATGATCAGGGACGGTCCTACAGTGTAGACCATGTGCTTGATGTGATCAAACAGAGTTGCACCGGCAACAGCAGGTGCCAGGTTGGTCGTATCAGACAGCGGGGACATCTTGTCGCCGAAGTACGCGCCGGATACGATCGCGCCAGCCGTCATGTAGGACGGGAAACCAAGCGCGGTACCGATACCGATCAGAGCAACGCCCATGGATCCAGCCGTCGACCAGGAAGAACCGGTCGCCAGGGATACGATGCTGCACAGCAGGCAAGCCGTGAACAGGAAGATGCTCGGAGCGATAACTTTGATGCCGTAGTACATCATGGACGGAATAACACCGCCGCACTTCCATGAAGCGATCATGGCACCGACTACAGCCAGGATCAGCATGGCCTGCATAGACCTGTTGATCGCGGCCAGGATGCCCTGCTCCATGTAGGCCCATTTCCAGCCGTTTAACGCGCCGATAATACCGGATACGCAAGCGGCGAGAATCAGACCGACATGTGCCTCACCTCCATCGTCGAACATGACGTTCCAGAACAGGAACACGACCATGGCGAGGATGGCGATGATGCACTGCCACATAGGTACTTTTCTACCCATAATAAAATCCTCCTTACCAAATACGTAATGATAATTGCGAACCGAAGACAATATACACCACCTTGTCTCCGGATGTCAGATATAAGAATTATATCCCCGGCACTTAAAAAAGTCAACAATATGTCAATAATCGGAAGTTTATGCAAAGGGGATACATTTTATACACTTACGAACCGGTTGCCCCTTTTCCGGGATTATGTTAGTATGTTCACGGAGGAAAAACCCATGACTATCAGAAACAACGGATCACGAAGAAACCCCAGGTACATCCTCAGCTCGATCTTTCTCCTGCTGGTCGGACTGGCCTGCCTCTACATCACCTCGCGCAAAGGTTTCCCCTTTTCCTGGGACCTCATCTCCGCGGCGATCTTCTTCCTGTCCTTCTGCATGTTCAGGGCTTCCAACGAGGTCTGACCCTCACCGGATGACGGTTTTGTCTCCGGAAGGAGCGCGCTCAACTCTGTGCACTACACCCTTGCGATCCGTAAGGGTTTTTGATTGCACGGGATGCTCCAGGATCATCAGGGGCACGCCCCCGTCCGCCTTCTCCCAGGAGTCCTCAACGACCCGCACACCGATCTTTGCAAAGGCAATCCTCGCCTCTTCATTCATCACGTTGAGTCCCCCCGCGCCGTAGACAGTCACGCCCGCGTCCAGGAACCGGCGGATCCATCCCAGGTTGCCGGCGATGATCCCCGTCTCCTTCGCCCGGGCAGCGATCTCCTCAAAGTTTTCCTTTATATAGGCATCCAGACGGCCCTTGCTGACGGGGAAGATCTCCGGCACGCCGTCCCTGCCCTCCATCCAGGCTTCCAGAGGAACGCGCCGGCGCAGGATCTCCTCCGCCCCCGGTTCGTGCTTCGGTCCGGCCTCTTCCCGCAGCCGCTTCACCTCCGCCGCCAGATCATCTCCCGCCGGGGCCCGGCGGTTCGCCCGCCTCTCCTCCAGCAGTCTGTCCACGGCCTCCCGGCGCATGCTGTTCATCACCGACACGGGGACCATCACCTTTTCTCCCAGACTCACCGCGACCTCTTCCATCTCCGAGGCGAAGGGGGTGTTCCCCAGCTTGCACATCTGCTCCCTGATCCGGTCCGGTTCCGTCGGCCGGGTCCTGGCCTCCTGGGCCGGCTCCCCGGAAAGGACGGTGACCGTCTGCGCTCCGTCGCTTACGGTGAGACGGGCGGGCTGCCCGGCTTCCGCCGCAAAGGCAATGCTCACGGGGATCCTCTTGCTCCGAAGCCGATCCATCCGGGCGGCATCGTCGGCCTCAAAGGTCGCCCTCGCCCTCTCCATGAGGGCGGCGGAACTCATCCGGTATACCTTATCGCCCGGACGGACATCGCCCTGGATGTCGCCGATCCTGACCAGGCCTCCGGACAGCTCCTTCCGGTAGGTCACCAGGGAACGGGAGCCGCGGATCTCCACGCTGTCCCCTTCCGCAAGTTCCACGCGGGTTCCTTCGATCTCCACCAGCGCCGCGCCCCGTCTGGCTGCGCCCCGGACCGCCGCCCGCAGATCCGGATCCTTCACCCGCTCGTCCAGCACCCGGCTCACCTTCCCTGCCGGCACCCCCGTGTGCTTGGGGGACTTCCCGGAAAGCAGGTCCTCCCCGGGATCACCGTAGAGGAAGCCCCGGGTGAATTCTCCCCGGCTGTAGATCTGCCGCAGGTCCGCAAGATCCTGAGGCGAAACATGGACCTCCCCCGCCTCAGCGTACAGGTCCAGATACTTCCTATATATAAATGTAGTAATTGCTACGTATTCCGGTGACTTGAGCCTCCCCTCGATCTTCAGGGAATCCACGCCGGCCTCGCAGAGGGCCGGCAGTTCCTCCAACAGACAGAGGTCCCTGGGGCTGAGCAGATAGGACGTCCTCCCCCGATCATCCCTATAAGGCAGGCGGCAGGGCTGGGCGCAGAGACCCCGGTTGGCGCTGCGGGCGCTGCCCCCGCCCAGGATCCGGCTCATCTGGCACTGCCCCGAATAACACATGCAAAGGGCGCCGTGGATGAACACCTCCACTTCCGTTGCCTTTGCATGGGCGGCCTCCGTGAAGGCACGGACCTCCTCCAGGGTCAGCTCCCGGGCCGGCACGATCCGGGAAAAGCCCATCTCCGCCGTCAGGTCCAGCGCCCAGGGATTGTACACCGTGCCCTGGGTGGACAGGTGCATGGGAAACTCCGGCAGGGTTTCGTGGATCAGACGGCTGAGGCCCATATCCTGAAGAATCACCCCGTCGGCGCCGGCCTCCCAGAGGAACCCGGCGTACTCCAGGGCATCGGGCAGTTCCCTGTCCTTCAGCAGGGTGTTCAGGGTCACGTAGATCTTCACGTCCCGCTCGTGGGCCGCCGCGATCACCTCCCGCAGCTCGTCGGCGCCGAAATTGTCCGCCTTCTGCCGAGCATTA
This sequence comes from Bacillota bacterium, assembly GCA_017433375.1. Classification (GTDB taxonomy): domain Bacteria; phylum Bacillota; class Clostridia; order Peptostreptococcales; family Anaerovoracaceae; genus Lentihominibacter. The sequence goes on along the minus strand of JAFRHG010000018.1, from coordinate 23,083 downwards.
AAACGAGAGCCGCCGAGATAAACGGCGTCCGCACCGTTATTCACAGCAGCCCAGAATTGTTTCCGGCCGCCGACGGGAGCCAGCAGCTCGGGTATCCTGTGTTTCGTTTTCATCTTATTTCTTCACCTTGAAGGAAGACTTCAGTCCTACGATCCGGTTGAAGACCTTTTCGTCATCGGTGGTCAGCACCGGGTCCGCCATGTAGTAGCCCTTGCGGAAGAACTGGAACCGTTCTCCCGGCGCGGCCTCCGCCAGCAGCGGCTCCGCGTATCCCTCGCTCTCCACAAGGGAATCGGGATTCAGCACCTGTTCGCCGTCCTCGCCTTCCACCATCAGATAGTCGTAGTTGCGGATCCGGATCTTCACCGCCGTCGCCGCGTCCACCCAGTGGATGGTGCCCTTGACCTTGCGGCCTTCAAACCCGCTGCCGCTTCTGGTCGCCGGGTCGTAGGTGCACAGCAGCTCCTTTACGCTGCCGTCCTCGTTCTTCACCACCTCGTTGCAGGTGATGAAATAGGCGCCCTTGAACCGGACCTCGTTGCCGGGGAACAGGCGGAAGTACTTCTTCGCCGGAACCTCCATGAAGTCATCGCCGTCCACCCAGAGTTCCCGGCTGAAAGGCAGCATGCGGTTCCCCATCTCCGGAACCTCCCGGCTGTTTTCGATCTCCATCTCCTCGGTCTGTCCCTCCGGATAATTGGTGATGACCACCTTGATGGGGTTCTCCACCACGTTCCGGTTCTGGACCTTCGTCTTCAGGTCGTCCCGGACGCAGGCCTCCAGCAGGCCGATATCCACGGTACTGTTTGCCTTTGCCACACCGATCCGCTCACAGAAATCCCGCACCGCTTCCGGCGTATAGCCCCGGCGGCGGATCCCCGCGATGGTCGGCATCCGCGGATCGTCCCATCCGTCCACTTTGCCTTCGTCCACCAGATTCTTCAGCAGGCGCTTGCTCATCACCGTGTTGGTCAGGTTCAGCCTGGCGAACTCGATCTGCTGGGGCGGCGTCGGCCACTTGCCCACGGCCTGAAGAACCCAGTCGTACAGCGGCCGGTGATCCTCAAACTCCAGGGTACAGATGGAATGGGTGATGCCCTCGATGGCGTCCTCGATGGGATGGGCGAAATCGTACATGGGATAGATGCACCACTTGTCGCCGGTGTTGTGGTGCTCGGCGTGGGCGATCCGGTAGATGACCGGGTCACGCATATTGATGTTGGGGGAAGCCATGTCGATCTTCGCCCGCAGCACCTTCTCGCCGTCGGCGTACTTTCCTTCCCGCATCTCCTCAAAGAGCTGCAGGTTCTCCTCCACGCTGCGTCCGCGGAAGGGGCTCTCCGTTCCCGGCTGGGTCAGGGTTCCCCGGTACTGGCGGATCTGGTCGCCGTTCAGATCGCATACAAAGGCAAGTCCTTTCCTGATCAGCGTCACCGCGCACTCATACATCTCGTCGAAATAGTCGGAAGCCCAAAGCCGTTCCTTCCACTCGAAGCCGAGCCAGCGCACGTCGTTCTCGATGGAGTCCACGAATTCCATGTCCTCCTTGACCGGATTGGTGTCGTCGTAGCGCAGGTTGCACGCTCCGTGGTATTTTATCGCCGTGGTGAAGTTCAGGCAGATGGACTTGGCGTGCCCGATGTGCAGATATCCGTTGGGCTCCGGCGGGAAACGGGTCAGAACCTTGTCCCCGTATTTCTGTTCCTCCAGATCCTTCTCGATCTTCGCGTGAATGAAATTAGTGCCGACAGCTGCTTTTTCCTCTGCCATGTCTTCCTCCTGTTTGCGGTATTTTTCTGTATTATCAATGACAACATTTTACCCCTCGCCCCGCTCTTCCGTCAAGGTTTGGCGTGCATCACAGCGGGGAACCCGCGTGCGATTCTGCACAGATTCATTTCGAGATTACCATCCATCATTCACGAAATCGACATAATTACCGATTATTATAGTGGTGCAGCGAACAGCGCTGCGTTTGCTGACGAAAAAAGGAGCTCAGCTATGGAAAGAAATCACGAGAACGATTACAACCGGAAGACCGCGGATTACGAACCGAACTTTATTCTGCGCGATCCTGAACCAAAGGCAACGGATCCCCGGCCCCAGACGGACCCGGCGGCGGCTTCAGCGGGCCCGGCCATGAACGGGCAGATGGGCGGCGCGTCCATGAGCGGACAGCCGAACGGCCCGCGGCCCCAGATGAACGCAGGTGCCGGCATCGGCGCGGGCGCATCACAGGCCAGGCCAAGGCCGGCCGGTTCCCGGCCCCTCTATGAAAACCCCAGCTATGACGACGGCAGTCCGAGAGGCAACTTCACCGATCCGCGGAAAAACTTCCGCTTCGGCGAATCCGCTTCCTGGAGCAATGGCGAAACCCGCCGCAGGGGAGGATCCTCCCGGGGCTTCGGTTCCGGCGCAGGCGGAAACGGCGGCGGCCAGAAAAAAGCCTCTTCCGTCATCCTGTCCAAGAGAGCGCTGGCTTTCCTGATCGTTGGCTGCATGATCATATCCACCCTCTTCGGCTTCGGCGGTTCCCTTCTGGGGAACGCCCTCCTCTCGCCTCATCCTACCGGCTCGGCTCAGACCGCTTCAACGGATACCGGCAGTTCCGAGGCAACCACGGGGACAGCCGGCTACAACCTGGAGGACGCGACGGGCAACCAGATGACGGTGAAGGAGATCACCGCCAAGGCCAAGGACAGTGTCGTGGAAATCCGGACGGAAGGCGTGGTCTCTGACTCCTGGATGCAGCAGTACGTCACCCAGGGCGCCGGCAGCGGAGTCATCATCAGCAAAGAAGGCTACATCATGACCAACAACCATGTGATCGACGGGGCCAACAAGATCAAGGTAACCACCTCGGACAAGAAGGAATACGATGCCACCCTGGTCGGCACCGATGAAGACAATGACGTCGCCGTGATCAAAGTCGACGCCAACGGCCTGACCCCGGCCACCTACGGCAACAGCGATCAGCTGGAAGTCGGCGATCTGGCCGTGGCCATCGGCAATCCCCTGGGTGAACTGGGCGGAACGGTAACGGCAGGTATCATCAGCGCCAAGGACCGTGCCCTGTCTATCGACGGGAAGACCCTGCACCTGCTGCAGACCGACAGTTCCATCAACCCGGGCAACTCCGGCGGCGGCCTCTTCAACGGAAGCGGACAGCTGGTTGGGCTGGTCGTGGCGAAATCCAAAGGTTCCGATGTGGAAGGACTTGGTTTTGCCATTCCCATCAACACCGCGGCCAACGTTGCTCAGCAGCTGATCGACAAGGGCTATGTCAGCGGGCAGCCCTCCACCGGCATGACCTATCAGGAAGGAACGGCCGGCGGCGGCGATTCCTTCGGCTCCTTTGATGCCCTCTTCGGCGGAGAGACTTCCACTCAGGTGGTCATCTACAGCGTGAACGGGAAGAATGCGAAGAAGGCCGGTTTCGAACCGGGCGACATCGTCACCGCTATTGACGGCGAGGAAATCACATCCTTTGACGCCCTCTCCTCCATCGTCACCTCCCACAAGGTGGGCGACACCCTGACCTTCACCATCGTCCGCAACGGATCCGAAAAGAAGATCAAACTGGTGCTGGAGGAGAAAACCAAGACCGACACCAACTCTCAGGATGAACAGAACAGCCAGCAGGTTCCGGATATGGAAGGCGGCCAGGAAGATCCGGGCAGCCAGATGCTTCCCGATGAGGGCGGCAGCCTCTTCGACTACTTCTTCGGACAGTAGGCGGGCTGACACCATCAGTTATGAGTCTGTATCACAAATTCCGTGGGGAGATCTCCCCACGGATTTTCTATATTGACCCGGCCCGATCCCATCGGATGTTTTCTTTTCTTCCTATTTATGGTAATATGTTCACGGAAAGGACGCGGTCATGATTACCATTCATGTCAATACAGCAAGGGAATACGATGTTCTCCTGGCGGACGGCCTGCGGTCGCAGGCCGGGGAACTGATCCGAGAGGATCTGTACCGCCGGCGGGGCGGGTCCGGCGGGAAGGAAGCCCGCCAGATCTGCGTCGTTTCCGACCAGACGGTAAGCGACCTGTTCGGGGGTAGGGAACAGACCCTGATCCCGGCCCTGGAAGAGGCCGGTTTCCGTGTGACCACCTTCGTCTTTGCTGACGGGGAAGATCATAAACGGATGGAAACGGTGGAGAGCCTTCTGGATCATCTGACGGCTCACCACTTTACCCGGACGGATTTGATCGTCGCCCTGGGCGGCGGCATCCCGGGAGATGTTGCCGGATTCGCGGCGGCCATCTACCTGCGGGGCATCGACTTCGTACAAATTCCCACCAGCCTGCTGGCGGCGGTGGACTCCTCCGTCGGCGGGAAAACCGGCGTGAATCTGCCGGCCGGAAAAAACCTGGCGGGCGCCTTCCATCAGCCGAATCTGGTTCTCTTTGACCCTTCGGTGCTGAAGACCCTCCCTCCCGACCGTCTGCAGGACGGCATGGCCGAACTGCTGAAGGCGGGATTCATCGGCGATCCGGAAATCCTCCGGACGGCTATGGATCTGCAGGAGCCGACCGCTGCTGACCCCGGCACCCCGGGGCAGAACGGCGCCGCGGGTTCGGACGCCGAGTCCTTCCTCGTCCGGCGGGAAGCCCTGCTTCCCCTGATCGCCCGGGCCATCGATGTCAAGCGGCGGATCGTAGAGGAGGACGAACGGGAATCCGGCAGCCGGAAGCTGCTCAACCTCGGGCATACGGTGGGGCACGCCATCGAGCGATGCAGCGATTACCGCTTATCCCATGGCAAAGCCGTTGCCCAGGGCATGCTCCTGGTCGCCGAAGCTGCGGCGAGACGGAGGCTGTGCCGGGAGGGCTGTCCGAAAACGATCCGGCAGATCCTCACCCGCTTCGGCTTTGATCTGTGCTGCCCCTTTTCGCCGGAAGACCTGGCGGAAGCCGCGGCATCCGATAAGAAAATCCGCGGGGAAACCATCACCCTGGTCATCCCCGATTATCCCGGCCCGTGCCGGCTGGAGAGCCTGCCGGTCAGCGAACTGGAAGGCTTCATCCGCGACGGGCTGGAAGGTCTCCCGGTCGATGTATCGGAAGGCCTTATCCGTGACGGGGTGTACCACTCCGATGGAGACTGATCATGGACATCATTCTGACACCAACTAAACTGAAGGGAACCCTTGATGCCAGGCCCTGGGCGGTCAGCGCCCATCTGCACAATATCGCGCAGCACCTGGCCGGAAACCGCGGCGATGACGCTTCATCGGAAGCGGGCCTTCCCGAGATCCTCTCTGAGGATCAGGAGGCGACCATCCGCTGCCTGCGCGCTCTCCTTGACGGAGAGCCCATGCTGGACTGCGGCAAAAGCATCCGGACGCTCACCCTCCTCTATCCCCTGGCGGCAGCCATGCGGGGGAATGTCTCCTTCGTCGGAGACCTGGCAACGGACTGGGAAAGCGTCCTCCCCCTCTTCGACGGGCTGCAGCGGCGGAACACGAACTACTCCCAGGGCAGCCTGAAGATTCGCCGGCGGGACCGCAAGCGGATCCGCGAGATCTGCACCCTGACCGGCAGGCTGGAGTACGGACACTTTTCCCTGACCGGCAAGGAGGATCCCTGGTTTATGGCCGGCCTGCTGCTGGCGTTGCCTTTGCTTGAGGGAAACAGCACCCTGCGCATGACCACCATGCCGGAGACCGATGAGATTCCGGCCACGACCGTGGATGTGCTTCAACAGTACGGTATCGATGCGGTGCCTTCGGTGGATGACTACGGTTATCCTTCTTATGAGATCGCCGGGAGCCAGGTCTATCGCGCGCCGGAAGCCATCTCCGTGGAGGGCGACTGGTCACAGGCGGCCTTTTGGCTGTGCTGCGGCGCCCTGGGCGGCAACGTTACCGTCCGCGGGCTGCGCGCCGACTCACCCCAGGCCTCACGGCAGATCCTGGATAAGCTCCACGCCATGGGCGCGGGCACCGGACTGGGCGAGGGAAGCGCCAACGTGACCGCGGCCAAGCTGACCGGATGCAACATCAACGCCGGAAGGATCCCGGACCTCGTCCCCATTCTGGCCGTCGCCATGGCATCCGCCTCCGGCACATCCATGCTCACGGACAGCGGACGGTCTGATCTGGAATCGATTCAGCGGGCGATCATCCTTCTGGGCGGAGATGTCCTCCTGGAAGGCGACAAACTGGATTTTCGCGGCAAGCCCGTGCTCACCGGAGGCGAGGTTGATCCCCTGGGCGATCCGGCAGCCGTGCTGACCGCAGCCGGCGCCTCCTGCATCTGCGCCGAACCGGTGCTCATCCGCAACGCCGGCATCATCAACAAATACTATCCCGATTTCTTCCGCGACTTCGCGGTCCTCGGCGGCAGGATCCGCGTATTATAGACAGTCTGAAACCGGAAGCCCGGCACCGCCCGGCGAACCGGACACAAAGCATTTGAAAAGGTATGGGAAAGGAGTAAACACATGCAATATCAAAACCCAACCGGCGTTCAGGAAAGAAGTATTCCTCTCGCCATCGTTCTGACCGTCGTCACCTGCGGCATCTACGGCCTCTACTGGATCTACAAGCTGCATGACGAAACCAATGCCCTTTGCGGCAGACGGGATGAGATGAGCCCGGCGCTGATCGTACTTCTCGTCATCGTCACCTGCGGCATTTTCCAGATCTACTGGGCTTACACCCAGGGAGAGAAGTTCCGGGAAGAGGCGGAGCGGCGCGGCATCGACGATGCCAAGGATCTTCCGATCCTCTACCTGGTCCTGGAGGTAGCCAACTACTTCACCGGAGTGACCTCCATCATCAACAAGGCCCTCATGCAGGACCGGATCAACCAGACCCTGCGGATGAACGGCTGGGGAAACCAGCCCTACGATGACGCCCGCTTCACCTATGCGCCCGAGCAGGACATCGCCCGCAAATACGAGCAGGCGGAAGCGGAGTACAACGCGCAGGCCAACCCGGAAGCCCGCACTGACATCTACCCGGACGCGAACGTCGCTCCGGTGAACGAGGCGAATGCCGCACCGGCAAACGAGGTTCCTGCGGAGCCCTCTCTGATCGAAGACGGCTCGGTCTCTGCGGAAGCGTCCGCGGCCGCTGATGAGCCCGTTGATCTGACGGCCTACGAGGGAACGGACGGAGATACGCCGGACCTGACGACGGAGGATTCGTCCGCACCGGCGGAACCGGCGGTTGAGGCACCGGCCGAACCGGAACCTCCCGCGGAAATAGATGACACCCCCGCACCGGCGGAGGACACGCCGGATTCTGAACAGTGAATCTGACTCAGAACGCTGATCCGCAGCGGACAGGCGGACTTTCGCCGGATGTGCGGCGAAGACTGGGAAGGCTGATTTTGGGCGCGGCCGCTCTTTGCGCGGCCGGCGCCCTTTACGTTGTTGTGATCCATTCCTTTGGGATCGGCATTCGCTGTCCCTTCGAGCGGATCACCGGACTGAGCTGCCCCGGCTGCGGCGTCAGCGGCATGTTCCTCTGCCTGCTGCACGGGGATCTGTCCGGCGCTTTCCACAGCAACCCCCTGACCTTCTGCCTGCTGCCCGGTTTTCTCGGGCTCGGCATCTGGCTCACCCGCCAGTATCTGCGCTTCGGCTACCTGAAGACGGGCCGTTACCTTGACATCGCCCTGATTCTTCTCATCGGCGTCTACCTGGTGTTCGGCGTATGGCGCAATCTGGCCTGACCGTCGCTGACGCCGCGCCCAAGACGGCGCCCGGCACGAACCGGCGCCGAACCCCTGTTGAACACGCTTCCTGAAAGGAGACCACCCATGCATTCCCCGGACCATGAATTCAGCTGCATCGACTGCGGACGCTGCGCCTGCGACGGCAAGGACGGCGTCTACCCGGATTTCTGCCTGACCGCGGCCGCGGAGGAAGGCGGACGGATGGGCGAGCTCGCCGCCGAAGCGAAGGATCTCTATCTCCACGACCCCCAGGATCGCCTCGTGGCGGCTTCTTCCGCCCAGGTGGAATACGAGCACTACTGTGCCTACACCCGGATCGAGGAAATCTGCGACTTCGCTGCCAGGATCGGCGCGAAGAAACTGGGTATCGCCACCTGCGTGGGGCTGATCGCCGAAGCGCGCACGGCGGCGAAGATCTTCCGCCACCACGGGTTCACCGTCTACGGCGCCGCCTGCAAAGTGGGCGCCGTGCCCAAGGAGGACATCGGCCTGGACCCCGCCTTCTCCAAAGTGGGTCCCCACATCTGCAATCCCATCCTCCAAGCAAAGATCCTGAACGAAAAAAAGACCGACTTGAATATTCTCATCGGTCTTTGTGTCGGACATGACAGTCTCTTCTATAAGTATTCGGATGCCCTTTGCACCACCCTGGTCACCAAGGACCGGGTCCTGGGCCACAATCCGGCCGCGGCGCTCTATCAGGCGGAAAGCTACTACAGCAAGCTGCTGAAATAACTCCCTTCCGCTATACCGCTTCCTGCATCCTCTTTCTTCTGCGGATCAGGAAGAGCAAAAGCAATCCTATCACGATAGCCGCACCCACAGCCAGGAACAGGGGCAGGAGTTTTGCCTTGCTTCCGTCTTTCTGCGGGCCGGATGCCAGCGGGACATCGTTGTCATCCAGATCCACCAGGGCCGCCGGCGTTTCGTTGTCGCCGATCTCCGTCTGGTTGTTGTTGCCCTGGCCATTGTCCTGGTTGTTGTCCGGCGTGGCTACCGCCGCAGCCTGGCCTGCCGCCGAGCGGCTTGCCGGTGAAGTGACGTAGCGGGTCACCGTCCTCGTCGTGGTCTTGCCGGACGAAGACTTATCCGCGGTCGCCCCCTCATCCGTCGTCGTTTCTCCCGCCGCCACGGGCACCACATTGCTTTGGCGGTATATGAAGACGAACAGGTTGTCCGCCTCGTTCTCCGTCAGTGTCTTGGTCTCGTTGTAGGCGTTGGGCAGGTATCCCTCGACGTACTTGTAGGAAACCTTCGGCTTGTCGCCGACCGCACCGTAGTAGGTCGCGTCCGGCAGCAGTTCTCTTCCCGTGGAATCCTGGTACTTCACCGTATACCTCACCAGATTCTGCTTGATGCCGTAGGACACCACATAGGACATATCCCTGTCCGCCTGGGCGGTCACGCTCTGCACGATCGACGCGTTGCTGTTATCCGCTCCGGCCTCCCGCAGCCCCTTGACATAGTACTTCTCATCCTTGACCTGAATGTTGAAGTCGGCCACGTCCAGGGAATACCAGTCGCCGTACTTCCCCGCGTCGATGACCACCGGGTCCTGCGTGTCGCCGATGGTTCCCTGATCGCCGGGGTAAACCTGGATCTGATATCCATAGTCGGAAGCCGCAAAGATCTGCGCGGCAGCGAACAGCATCATCAGTGCCGCTATGGCCAGTACTCTACACGCTCTCTTCATCGCTGCCTCCCTTCATCTTTCTGCGAATCACCAGCAGAACGATCATGCCCGTCGCCGCCACGGCGAAGAGGATGATCAGCACCAGCAGTTTCATGTCATCTCCCGTCTTGGTCAGATGCTTCGTCTCCGTGGAGGAGGAACTGCTGTTGCTGCTGGTGGTGCTGGTTGTACCCGTGCTGTCCGTTGCCTTTGCCGTTGCCTTTTCCACCGCGAAATTCACGTTGACATCGGCCAGGGAGGACTGATAAGCATTGGTCACCGTCTCACCCTCGATGGACACCCTCGCGCTGAGGGTTCCCTTCTGTCCGGCATCCAGCTGGGCGATATAGAAGTACTCCTCCATGCCGCTGGTGGCCGTCTTCAGGCCATCCGCGCCTTCGCCGCCGACCCGGTCACTGGAGTAGATCTCCTTCACGTTGCCGCTGGGATCCGTGTAGGAAAGGCTGTAGGAATAGGCGCCGCCGGAAGCTTTCGCTCCCTCCTCAAAGGTCTTGATCACCTTGTTCTCCACGTACCAGTCCGTCGCATCCGCGCTCTTGTTTTCCATGTCGATCTTCAGCGTTACGGAATCGCCGGGAACCATGGTGGTCAGTGCTTCTTTGAAGTCCGCTGCCTTGTAGTTGACGTTCACGTAGTTGCCGTCGTAGTCGACGGAGCCCTTCACCTCACCGGCGAAGACCATGGACGTTCCCGCCAGCGCCATGAGGGCGGCCAGTCCGAGTGCAAAGGCAATTCGTTTCATCCGTTTCATCCTGAGCACCCCCTTACTCGACCACGATGCTGCCGTTCTCTACACGAACGGAGCCCCATGCGCTGGGCACGGCCTGTTCCCCGTGCTCCGACTGTACCGACTGGACTTCGACCTCGACGCGGAACTGTGCCCCGTCGTAATCATATTTCGCTGTGACCTCTTTGTCACTGGCGGTTATGCTGTCGATGTTTTCTATGACTTCCCCGTCCTGATTGATCAGGGTGAACTTGTCGGCGATGGACGAATCCACCATGACGCCGTCAAAGAGTTCCTGAGACGAGGCGCCGGGCTCCAGCGGGTTCTTCAGGTAGTACACCACCTGCTCCGCGGTGGTCTCCTTCTCGCTCTGGACCCAGTCCTGCCGATTGTACGTGCCTGTGTTGTAGCGCAGCTGGATCAGATCCGGGTCCAAAGAGGTCAGCTTGGCGCCGTCCTGATCGACCCAGTACTTTCTGACGATGACCCGGACATATTCAGGAATCAGCGATTTGTCCTCACCGGACGTATTGCTGACGGCGATCCTCTCCTGATAGGTGTACCCCGGTTCCAGAGAGGTCGCTTTGCCGGCCATCAGCTGGATGGTGTCGCCGTTGGATGCGAGGGCCTTGCCGTTCTCCATAAGCTGCACGTTGATGTTCGACATCTGCAGGTCCATATCCGCGCCCTTGCCGTACAGCAGGTTCGCCCGGGTGTTCTGGATCATAAAGGCCAGAACCACCAGGCATACCGACAGCACGGCTGCCGCGATCAAAAGGGCGTATCTGCTTCGTTTCCTTGTCATACCGTGCCCCCCTTACTTCACTTCCGGCACCAGCGCCCAGCCCGCAGGCTTTTTCAGCGTGGTGTTGTTCTCATAGACAACCCGAGAGGATTCGTGGACGACCACGATGTTGAAATCCGTCTGGGGCATATCCGCCGCGATCACTTCCGCAAGAAGCTCCGATGTGGTCTCGCCCGGAGCCAGGATCTTGCCGTAGTACCACCATCCGTCCTTGGAGGTCCAGTCCTCGCCGCTGACCGAAACGTTCGTGCCGGCGTAGACGGCGACCCGGACGACGACGTCCGTATCCCCCGTGTTCTCGATGGTGACGTGCTTGTTGTTGTCGACGACCTTTTCGTGGATCTCCGTCTTCCACGCCAGATCCACAACGCCGTTCATCTCTGCCCGGTCCACATCGGTGAAGTAGGCCAGCGTAGCCGGTACCTGGGCCGCAGCCACAGCCACCATCAGGGCCAGTGCAAAGGCAAGCAGGAATGTTCTTTTTCGTTTACTCATGAATGACCTCCCCCCGCTCTACTGCTCATCGGACGGTGTCGCCGCGCCCGGTTTCACGTACTGCTTCTGCGAATAGGAATTGTTGATGCCCTGCTTGAAGGTCTTGTCTCCATCGGGCGTATTGACGTATTCGATCTCGATGGGCTTCGTCCGGTCGGCGGTCTTCAGATCGACCACCCTGCGGTTGTCGCCCTTTACCTTATGTCCGGCGCCGTAGACCTCTTCGATAATCAGCTCATCTGCGCCGGCAGATTCAGGAAGGGTCACGGTCATGGACTGTTCCCCTGCCTTGTTGAAGATGAAGGAGAAGTAGTTCTCATAGAGCGGCTTCTCCGCATCCGCATTCTTCACCGCGACCCGGAAGACCACGGTGGTGTTCGCCGATTCTTCCGCCTTGAAGTTGCTTTGCAGTTTCTTCTTCAGGGTCAGCTGGAAGTTCTTCAGGCTGGTTCTGAAGGTGTTGATGACCTCCACCTGATCGCTCCAGTGCTCGTCATCGATCAGGGCGTTGTTGGTTCCTTCGCCCTGGTGGTTCGTTCTGACCTTGATCAGAACCGCGTCACCGAAGACGTATTCATGGGCGTCGGGATCGACCTTCTGCCCGTTCTTATCCACTTCCCAGACGTCGAAGGTCTTGTCCGGCACGTTGATGAAGTAGGCCTTCCCCTGAGGGGTGCCGTTCTTGATCTCAATGGACTCGAGCCAGATCTCGCCGTCGTTGTTCTTCAGGAATTCCCCTCTCTCCGGGCCTTCCTTCATCTGCAGGCCGAAGTAGACGGTTCCGTTGATCGTGCTGAGCACGCTGGTGTCCTCTGTGCTGGACTTCACCGTCTTCTTCACCACAACGGACTTCACCGGGAAGAGGTAGAAGTTGTCGGCCAGATCGTTCTTCTTGACCTGGTACTGCACGTTGTTGGCGCTGACGTTCTCCTCCGCGTAGACGTCCTTGCTGCATACGCTGAAGAAACGTCCCTCGCCGTGGCCGATGGTTTCCTCATCGGTATAGACCGTGTAGTTGCCCGCGCAGTCCACGTTGGTTGCGTAGGATCTGTACTTATCCGGCATCAGGGTCAGCTCCTTGCCCCGATTCTCCGATGCCATGGGATCCTGGGTCTCGTCGTTGCTGATCATGATGCTCTTCAGGCCTTCCGGATTCTGCTCATAGTCACCGATCTCGCCCTCGTGGACGAAGGTGCCCTGCAGGATGTATCCGTTGATGGTCCGGCCTTCCTTATAGCTGGTCGTGGTCCCGTCCTCGTTCAGCTGACGGGTATCGATGGCAAACTTGGTGCCGTCGGCGTAGGCCTGGATGTCCGCGCCGTCCGGATTGTCCGGAGCCTTGGCATTCAGGGAAATGGTCTTGGCGAACACGTTCTGTGCACCGGAACCGATGCCAGATGCTCCCCAGCCGCCGACCGCCAGCACAGTGCCGTCGGTAATTTCAATATTCGTGGTACCCAGAACAAAGTATTTGTCTCCGGGGACCTCTCCGTTCTCATCGAACTTGGAGAAGTCCTTGCCGGCATAAGCCGTGCCGATGCCCGCGCCGCCGGCCTTGGCCGCCTCGGTGGACTTGCCGCCGTAGGCGTATACCGTACCGCCGGTGATGGAGACATTCGCCGCGTCGGAGCCGACGCCGGTACCGATGCCCGCGCCGCCCAGGCCGCCGCCATAGGCGTGCACTTCACCACCGGTGATGGTAACCGAAGTGATATCCAGCAGGGACGCCTCTGAACGGCCGTCCTTTTTCGCAGCATGGGCGGAGTGGGAGTTGGCCGCCGTGCCGGAGCCGATGCCGGCCGCACCGCTGCCGTCCCCGGCGTAAGCCCAGACCTCACCGCCGGTAATGGTCACCTTGGCGTGTCCCTGGTAGCCGCCGCCGATGCCCGCGCCGCCGTGGGTCGCCTTGTTTCTGGCCGACCCCGCGTAGGCTTTCACCGTGCCGCCGTTGATGTTCACGATCGCGTCACAGTACATGGCGCCGCCGATGCCCGCGCCGATGTCCGAGCCTCTGGCGGTAATGTCGCCGCCGTTGATGGTCACCGTCGCGAAGTAGTGACCCGGGCCCTTGTCCGCTTCGCTTGCCGACTTGCTGCTGCCCAGGCCGCTGCCGATGCCGGAATATCCTTCCGCTTCAATGACGCCGCCGTTGATGATGATATTGCCGCTGTCCACATGGTTGCCGCCGCCGATGCCGGCGCTGGAGCCCGGGGTCCCGGTGGCCTTGATGTTGCCGCCGTTGATGGTAATGGGTCCCCAGATGAAGCTGCTCTTATAGGAGCCGTTGCTCAGCTGGCTGTTCATGTTGGAGGCGGTTCCGATGCCGGCGCCGCCGTTACCGCCGATGGCTTCGATGTTGCCGCCATTGATGATGATGTTGCCGTGGGCCGCCTTGCTGGACAGCGCTTTGCTGCCGCCGATGCCGGCCGCGTTAGTTCCGCCGGTAGCCTTCAGGGTTCCCTTGCCGGTAATGGTCAGGGTCGCCATATTGCTGGCCACGCCCTGGTTCTCGTCAATGCTGACTTCTATGCCCGCCACGCCGGAGGTCTTGTATCCGTCGTGGGCCAGGCTGGTTCCGGCCACCTCGTTATAGGATCCGGCGTTAAGCACCAGTTTGCAGTTTGCGTTCTGGGCGATCCGGATGGGCGAGTTCAGTACGCCCTGTACCGTTTCAATCTTTACGCCGTCGAGGATCAGGGTCGTATCTCCCCTGACTTCGATGTGCTGCGTGGTGTACTCCACGCCCGGTTTATTCTTTACCGCGACTCTTCCGCCGCTGATGACCAGGAGCCCGTCCTCAAAGGAATAGCTGGAGATGGTGCTCTCGCTCTTGACCAGGAAGTCGCAGTCCTCACTGATGGCTTCCGCGTCGGTCATATCCACGACCGGCTCCTCAAGTTCCGCGGGTTCGCCTTCCCCTTCTCCGGAGCCGTCACCGTCTTCCTCCATGATCGATTTTCCTTCGTCCTGAGAGGCATCCCCTTCTTCTGCCGGCTGTCCTTCTTCCTCATCCGGTGAGACCGCATCGGGATCCGCAGGAGCGCCCTCCTGTCCGTCCATCTGTTCCTGCGCCGCCAGATTTCCGTCTCCGTCATCGGGCAACGCTAAAGTGACACCTGCGATCCCTCCAACGGTGAACACAAGCATCACGGACAACAACAGGGCAACAGCCAGTCTGTGTTTGCTTTCTCTCAACCTCTTCATAACCTGCTCCTCTAGTCGATGGTTGCTTTTGCAGTTGCTCTTGCGCGCAAATAGCCACACGCAAACAATCCCTTACAGATATATGTAGAATAATTAACAATCTCATTTATTATCTCTCTCTCGCCGGGGCCTGTCAACCCATTGAAATTATCGGGTTTTAGGCTGTTTTCCACCCCTGTTCAGCGGTTCTTCCTCCATTCTTTTCGCCGCTCCGCCGGTCCGTAACTGGGCACTCTGACGATCTGATCAGAGTCGATAGTTTGTCAGAATAATGACCTCTGTCATTCTGATAACTCTGTCAGAACTGCCTGTTTGTCAGAATAACAACAGTCCGCTCCGCCGGTCCCCTGCTCCGTGATCTCCACTGCAAAGGCAATGCATTTCGTGGGAATAATCTCAAAACAGAAACATTCCTCATGAATGCTCCATCAGATTCATGAGGAATGTTTAGATTTCAGTATTTTTCTCCTGCAGCACTGGCAAGGCCGGCCGCCGGGGTCTCCGCTTCAGAGGCCGGCCGCCGGAAAAGAGGCCGGCCGCCGGAAGAGAGGCTTACCCGCCGATGCGCTTCTGGATGAATTCGTAGTTGTTGCAGGAAGTCAGCAGCGTCTCTCTGGTGATCAGTCCTTTGGAGAACAGCTCCAGCAGGCTGGTGTCCATGGTGATCATGCCTTCAGCCCGGCCCGCCTGCATGGCGGAATCCAGCTGGTGGAGCTTGCCTTCCCGGATCATGTTCTGGATGGCCGGCGTGCTCTTCAGCACTTCGAAGGCCGGTATCATCTTCCTCTCCGTGCTCATGATCAGCTGCTGGCAGACGACACCCTTGAGCAGCTGAGCCAGCTGCCCCCGGATCTGCACCTGCTGGTTGGCCGGGAACACGTCGACGATCCGGTTGATGGTGTTGGCCGCGCTGTTGGTGTGCAGGGTGCTGAAGAGCAGTACGCCCGTCTCCGCTGCCGTCACCGCCGCGGACATGGTCTCATAGTCCCGCATCTCTCCCAGAAGGATGACGTCGGGGCTCTCCCGCAGGGCCGAACGCAGGGCTTCCAGATATCCCGGCGTGTCGATGAACACCTCCCGCTGGCTGACGATGCTCCGGTTGTGGTGGTGCAGGTATTCGATGGGGTCCTCCATGGTGATGATGTGGGCTTCCCGCCTGTTGTTGATCCGGTCGATCATGCAGGCCAGGGTGGTGGACTTGCCCGAGCCGGCCGCGCCGGCGACCAGCACCAGTCCGCTGGTGTAGTCGGCCAGGGACAGCACGTTCTCCGTAATGCCCAGGTCCGCCGGATCGGGGATGCCGAATTTGATCACCCGGATCACCGCGGCCAAAGTGCCCCGCTGCCGGAAAATGTTGACCCGGAACCGTCCCAGGTGGGGAACGGAAAAGGAAAAGTCATCGTCCAGACGCCTTTCCGGATTGATCATCTTCCGTTTCGCCGTCGTATAGATTTCCTCGATGACCGGGGTGATGTCATCGGGCTTCAGGATCCCCTCCCCTCTGGCCTGCCTGCCGTTGATCTTATAGGTGATGGGCAGACCGGCGATCAGGAACACATCCGACGCTCCGGTTTTTATGGCGGTTTCCAGTATTCTCTCCAGCATCATTCTCCTCCCTTCCAGACGTTGCCGAATGGGTCTTCTTCATTCCACTCTTTGTTGATTTTCCACTGGGTGACTTCCCAGTTGCCTTCCCCGTCAGGGGCGGAAACGCGGATCTGCAGCGTGTAGCCGTCCGCGGTTATTGTCTTTTCAATGCCCTTCTCCGTCTTCTCTGCATCCACAGCCCGGGCCGGATCCTCCGCGCCCGCGGCGATCTGCTCGTCGTACTTCTGCAGGAACTTCTGTCCCTCCGCCTCCAGGGCGTACCGGGTCTTCGTCACGTCGGCGAAGCGCTGGGCCAGCGCCGTATCCGCACGGGCCGTTGACACGGTGAGCAGCGCCATGGTTACCAGGATCATGGCGACCACGGTGAGGAAGATAGCGACGGGACCGAGTCTGACTTTGTGTTTCATCGCTCTCCCTCCCTGATATAACTGCCGGTATCCAGAACGTAGAGGGGCTCAGTTTCCTCCGGCGCGTACACGGAGATGCTCTTCTTCACGTACGCCCCCGACTCGCCGGCATCCCGCTCCATGTCCATCACCAGCCTGTACTCCGTATCTTTTTTGCCCCGCTTCATGAGGACATAGACCTGTACCTGGCCGTCCTTCTGGTCGATGCCCTGGGCGCCGTCCATGAACTTGGCCAGCTGGGCCGCCTGCTTCGGCTTTTCCGCGGGGGCCGTGACCTCGGCCATGTTCTCCGCGCAGATCACGGCGCCGTTCAGCAGCTCCGCCTCCAGGCCCTGCACCCGCGCCTTGGCGGACACGGTGGTCACGGTGACGATCAGCACCAAAAGAATCAGGAACAGAATGAACAGTTCCACGATGAAGGCGGTATTCATATTGGACTTGCCTTTGCTCTCCATCTTACCTGTCCCCCGTCCTGACGTAGGACGTTCCCCGATCCGTCCGGATCTCCAGAAGGTCCTCATCGATATACTGGGCGGTGAACTCGCTCACCTCCCCGATCACACGGGCTTCTTCGGGGTTGATTTTCTCATCCTTCACCCCATACTCCTCCAGGAGGCTGCCGTCCTTCGCGTAGATCCGCCGCTCGAACTCACCGCCGGGTTCCGCGATGAGCAGCCCGGGACAGCCGTCGAATTCCTCCGGCTTGATCTTCGCTCCCGTGCTGTCTTTGACTGCCGTAGCCACGTAGGACACCACCGCTCTGGTGTCATTGCTGCGCTTCTGGGCGTCGGTGCACTGGCGGTAGGTGACCGCAGAAAACACCACCAGAAGAAGAATGGCCACAAACAGGATCCCTATGGTAACTGTGGAAAACAGGTCGCTGACGCGCCGTTGCTCCCGCTCCATTTACTTTGCCTCCCCTTGCTTTTCCCCCCGGTAGATCACCCTGACCTCCGGCGGAAGGTTTTCCGCGTAGGGGGTGTAGATGATCATGTAGTCTTTCTTATTCACCGCCAGCCCGTAGTTCTCCTCCAGATAGGAGAGGCTCTCCGGATAGGCGTCCTCGATCACGTAGCACTGCAGCGCCCGCTCCTCCACGGCGCTTTTGATGGCGTCCTCCCGGCTCTGCACATCCTCCTGCCCGGTGTTCAGGGAAAAGAACAGCACAAAGGCAACCGCCGCTGCGGCGATCAGAATGCAGGCCGTTATGAATATGTGCTCACGGATCAGTCTCATCGTTTCAAATCCCTTACTGTATTCCGTCCCTTACCCGATGGAATTCATGATCCCGATCAGAGGCACCATCAGGCTGACCAGAACCAGTCCGATGGTGATCATCAGGAACCCGGTCAGCATAGGCTCAACGGTGCCGGCGATCCGGCCGATGTACACCTCGCTGCTTTCCCGCAGGTTGCCCAGGATCTTCTGCATGACCGCGTCCAGCATGCCGCTGCGCTCCGCGGGAACCAGCATCCGGTTGTTGATGGGGTCATAAAGCCGCTCCTCCACAGCCACCTGGGAGAAGCTGCGCCCGGCCTCCATCTTCTCGACGCACCGGTTCAGCTTGTCCCGAAGGCCCTTCCCCTCCACGACGGGCAGGCTCTTCTTCAGCGCCTCGTCCTGCATCTCCCCGCCGGAGATGAACATATCAAAGCAGGCGGTGAACCGGTACAGGTCCAGGGTCTCAAACAGCCTCCGGAAAGTCTTTCCCTGGGAGAGGAAGCCCTTCACCGCTTCCCGCTTCCCGCTCTTCCACATGATCGACCCGATGATCAGCAGGACCACAAGCGCAGCCATGATCACCGTCAGCACTTTGCACAGGGTAAAGGAAATGCTGATGTACTGGTAGGAAGAGGCCGCCAGGCTGCCGGTCAGATTGTCGTACACTCCCGCAAAGGCGGGGAACACCAGCAGCAGCATGGCCGCCAGGACGGCGATGACCATCAGCAGCAGAATGATGGGATAGCGCACGGCGGAAACCAGGGTGTTCTTCATGGAAAACTCCGTCCGGTAGTACTCCGCCAGATGAAAGAGGGTCGTCTCCAGTTTGCCCGTATACTCGGAAGCGTCCACCATGTCCACGGCGTACCTGGGGAACACGCCGCTTGCCTTCATGGCGCCGGCAAAACTTTCCCCTTCCTCCAGCTTCCCGGACATCTTCCGGTAGGCCGCCGCCAGCTGGGGGCTCTCGCCCTCATTGTCCTCCTTCAGCAGGTCGATGGCTTCGTTCACTGTCACCCCTGCCCGAAGCAGCATTCCCGTATTCTCAAAGAACGATCCCATTTCGGAATAACTCAGCATGTTCCGACTCCTCTCCTCTGTGCAAAAGCAATCCTTCCCCGGTCAGTCCAGAGATATTCAGTACTGATAAACCTCGGTGTAGTTGGATCCGTCTCCAATAAACTTGTCATCCGTCCCGTTGGCGTAGAACGTCAGATCGATCCGGCTCCAGTCATCGGGGTTGACGGAAAACTCCACCGATGACCAGCCGTTCTCTTCCGTATAAAACATATTCCATGCGTGATACAGATCATCCGGCGCCACGTAGCCGAAGATGATCTTCGTCGGTATTCCCTGGCTGCGCAGCATGGACGCCGCCAGAGACGCGTAGTCGAAGCAGATGCCCTTTCCCGAGGCCATGGTGGCGTCGGGATCAGGGATATAGCCCTTCTTGATCGAACGGGCCTTGGCCTCGTCATAGGTGATGCTCTTGCTGATGCCGTCGTATACGGCCTTCACGAACTCCTCTTCGTTGCCGGCCGATGCCGCCATCTCCCCCGCCTGTTTCACGCAGGCGGAATCCGCCGTGTAATCGGCGTACTGGTTGGGATGCAGGAAGGGCGCGTTCTTATCGGCGAGCTGAACGTCCGCCTGACAGCTGTAAATCTCGAAGTACTTGCTGTCCATGGCGTTCTCCATGACCTTGAAGGTGTAGACGCCGTCCCCGCACTGGAGGGGGAAGAACTCATCCCTTCCGTTGCGAATGTCGTAGATGTATTCCTCGCTGTCCTTGAGGACCTGCAGCTTCAGTTTGGCACCCGTAGTGGCCCTCAACCCGACGTAGCCCTCCGGCGCCGTCGACAGGTCCATCTTGACTTTGTCGTTGCCCTCCGCCTGGTCCTCATGGAATTCGGCACCATAAAACTGCGGACTCCAGGTCACATTGGTCTTCTCGCCGCTGTTTCCCGAGCCGCCGCCCGAGTCTCCTCCGCAGCCGGTGATCATCAGGCCGCAGAGCAGGATCAGTCCCATGATTGCTATTGTAACGCGTCGTCCAGTCATCATCTCTCCGCACATAACTATCCAAAGTGAATTATATTCCTTTATCTGTCCTCTTTCAACGATTTGTGTTATAATACCCTCCGTTCGGTCATGGTGACCGGGGAGGTTTTTTCAATGCGTCGGATCATGCGTTTGGTCATCCTGTTTGACGTCGCGTGCGCCCTGTGCTTCGGCTTGGGGGGCGCCTGTTTTGCTGCGGATGAAACAGATGTCGCCGAGGGCGGGATTGCCTTTTCCCCGGCAGTCGGGCTCTTTACCCAGGTCCGCAACCCCCTGAATCCCCAGTCCGTCTACCCCCACAAGATCCACCGGGAGATCGCCCCCTCCGAACTGAAGGCGGACGGCTACGATCCTACCCGGCTGAAGGACATCATCGCCGAGATCGACCGCTGCTACACGTCGGAGAACACCGATCCCGCGGCGGCGGTCAAACTGCGCAGCGCCCTGAAGCGGCTGAGGGAGGAGATCGACATCTTCACCACCCGGCTGACCCTGATGGACATGCAGTATGACCGGGACGTCCACGACAAAAAACTGAGCCGGGATATCGTCCGGCTGAACACCGCCTATACCGACCTGACCAATCAGGCCATGGACTGCATGGCCCGGGTGCTGGACGGCCCCTTCCATGACATCCTCGCCGATGAGCTGACGGCAAGCGAGGAAAAAACCCTGCGCCAGCACTCCTCCGTGCCGGAGCTGATCCCTTTGGAGAAAAAGGAGTCCCGCCTCCGTCAGGAATACGACCGGATCATCAGCGAAAAGGAGTCCCTCGAACAGACCGCCGCCAAAGCCCTTCCTGTATTCCAGGAGCTGGTCGCTGTGCGGACGGAAATCGCGAAGGTCTGCGGATTCGATAATTACGCCGACTACGCGGACAGTTTTCTCTACGGCCGGGACTATACCGGCGCGGATCTGGAGAACCTGTATGCCGCCGTGCGGCAGCATCTGGTTCCGGTCTATGTGGAGTGGTCAAATGATTTCGTCGACGCGGAGCTGGCGGAAGACCACCGGGCTGACGGGGACCGCATCCTGGAGGAGATCGCCCCTTTCATCGGGCAGATCGATCCCGGGCTGAAGGAGGCCTTCAACTACCTGCGCCGGAACAGGGTGTCCGACCTGGACTACTATCCCGGGAAACAGGATGTGGGGTACACCAACACCATGCCCCAGTACGGCTCCGCGTATATCTTCAACGCGCCGGCCGGGGATGAGCGGGACTATACGAATACCGTCCACGAGTTCGGACACTTCAATTCCACGTACCACGATCCGACCCCCGTCCTCTTCTCCTCGAACTATATGGATACGCAGGAACTGCAGTCCCAGGGGCTGGAGATGCTCTTTATGGAGTACTACGACCGGCTTTTTGGCCAGGACGCGGCGCTGCTGCAGGAGGATGCCCTGCTGGGCATGCTGGACTCCGTCATCCAGGGATGCATGAGCGATGAATTCCAGCGGACGGTCTATACCCACCCGGATATGAGCGGGGAGGAGATCAACGCTTTGGCCGCCCGGCTCTGCGCGGAGTACGGCCAGATCGACGCCGGCCTGCTCACACCGGAAGAGGCGGCCGTGGACTGGACCCTTCTGGACCACACCTTCAGCTCACCCCTCTACTACATCAGCTACGCCACCTCCGGCCTTTCCGCCATCGATCTCTACCTGAAATCCCTGGAGGACCGGCAGGCTGCCGTGGACACCTACATGAAGGTCTCCGCCATGGGCGGCCAGACCGCCTATCGCCGCGCCATTTCCAGCTGCGGCCTGCGGGATATCTTCGCCCCCGACACGGTGCCGGCCATCGCCGCCCGCCTTGCCGAGATCCGGGCCGAACAGCAGCCCGCTGAACAGACGAACGAGCAAGCGGCGGACTGAGGCGAAACACTTCCGCCGTTTTTTTGTGATTACGGTCTCCTCTTTATTGTGGTAAAATGGTCGGGTAAAGGAGGACTTATCTGATGAAATTCGGAGTATTACGAGACATTAAAACCGGAGAATTCCGCGTGATCGTCACCCCCACCGAGGTGGGCACCCTCGTGGCTGCCGGCAACGACGTATACGTCTGCAGCGGAGCGGGCTACAAAGCAGGTTTCGATGACGAGCATTACGCCAAGGCCGGTGCGACTATCGTGGAGACCAACGAAGAGATCTGGGCCACCTGCGACTTTATCGCCAAGGTCAAGGAGATCGAACCGAGCGAGTACGATCTGCTCCGGGAGGGACAGATCATCTATACCTGCATCCACCCCGCCGCGCACAAGGAGGAGGTCGATGCTCTTCTGAAGAAAAAAGTCATTGCCTTTACGGCGGAAGATTCCCACCGGTTCGGCTCCCCCAACTGTGAGGCGGCGGGCAAGGCCGGTGCCTTCATGGGGCTGTGGGCGATGATGAGCAATAACGGCGGCAGCGGCAAGTTCGCTTCCGGTCTGGCGGGAGCGCCGGGCGTCAGGGCCATCGTCTGCGGCGCCGGCATCGTCGGCAAGGCGGCCATCGAGGTCCTGGTCAACATGGGCTGCCAGGTCACCGTAGCCGACATCAACGTGGGCATTCTGCGGGAGATGAGCAGCAAATACAGCGGCAAGATCTCCACCATGATCTGCAACCGGTACAACCTGACGGAGGCACTGCCCACCACGGATCTGGTGATCAACTCCGTCCGCTGGCCCAAGAACGCCGCGGACTTCATGATCGACCGGGCTATGGTCGCTTCCATGCGCCGGGGTTCGGTCATCTGCGACATCAGTAATGACTACGGCTGCATCGAGACCTTCCGTGAGACGACCCATGACGATCCGACCTACATCGAGGAAGGCGTCGTCCACTACTGCGTCAGCAATATCCCGGGAGCCATCGCCGGATCCACGTCGGTATCCTACGCCGCTTCCGTGCTGCCCCACTTCCTGAACATCATCAACAACGGTGTGGCCGGAGCCTGCGTCCGTGACGGATTCCTGCGCCGCAGCCTGACCGTATACAAAGGCTATCTCACCCATGAAGAAACCAGCGGCATTCAGGATCGTCCCTGGATCCCGCCGGAAAAGATTCTGGGTATTGAAAATGAGCCGCTGGATCCCGCTCCAAAGACAACGGTGACCCGGTCGGACAACTTCTATGACCACGTAGAGCTGTAAGCCGGATCCTTTCAGAAAAATATCGGGGGGGGGG
>JAFRHG010000017.1 GCA_017433375.1 Bacillota bacterium | reverse complement strand
CGGGGATGAACACATCCCCGGACAGAAGTCTGCTTCTGCACCAGCCGCAGATGCCGCCGCGGCATCTGTTGGGTCCGGCGACGCCGGCGCGCTCCAGCGCCACAAGGATATTCTCGTTCGCGCTGCAGGGAATGTCAAAGACCTTGTCACACATCTTGATCTTCAGATTGAAGACCTGATCCTTGGCCTCCATCGGATATCCGGGATAGTTCCAGGGCTGACCGATGTTGTCATAGAGTTCTTTCCGGTAGTATTTCTTTGCGATGCCAAGCTTTTCTGCCTCTCCGTCGAGGAATTTATACATTCCCTGGGAGCCGGCTGCAAAGATACTGTATACGCCGTCGCCGGCATACTTCTGAATCAGCTCTGCCGTGATGAATCCGTGCTCGCAGTCTTTGGCTTTCGTCTCACTCAGGACGTTCACAAGCTTGACCTTGTCCGTCCTGGCCATGATGGCATCGAATTCTTTCTGGAACAGAATATCCTTCTTTGTTCGGCTTCCGTAAAGGATTGTCATCTCGAAATCCTCATCGCTGTCGGCTATTGCGTTCGCCATGGCATAAATCGGCGTGATTCCGCTGCCGCCGGCTATAGCAACCACTCTCTTCGCATCACGGAGCGGCTCATAGAAGAAGGTTCCCTGCGGGCCGGAGGTCTCGACGGTATCCCCCACTTTCCAGTGATCATGGATATAGGCACTCAGGAAGGCATCCTGCTCCACGCGTTTCACCGTGAGCTGAATCTTCCCTTCCAGCGTCATCGCGGGCCCGCAGGACAGCGTGACGGGACGGGCAATCAGCTTTCCGTCAATCATCTGACGGATAACCACAAACTGGCCGGCACGGAAGAATGCCGGATTCTGTCCGTCATTCCGGCGCAGGGTGTAAGTCTTTACGTCTCCTCTGCCGCGAACCTGGATATCTTCAATGGTAAAGAACTGGCTGAGCGGATGGCGTTCAGCCGATTTTTTATTCGAAGCGTAGTTTTCCACCAGGGCGGTCATCGGCGTGCTCTCAATGATCCTGTCCCGCTGAACCTTCATGTTCTTGAAGCGCAGCATGTCCAGCAGGCCGATGACGCTCATTTTCACATTTGCCATTTACTTCCCCTCCTTCGCGTCCTGCTCCATCTCTTCCAGAAGGAGTCTGGCCATATCGTCGCCGTTGAGATAAGTCTGATTGAATCCGTCGCCGCGTGCCCCTGCCGCGCCGCAGGTCTTGAATCCGTGGATGGGCTGCTCTTTTCTCAGCGTCAGCAGACGCGACACCATGGTGTCCCAATCATTGACTTCATAGCCGTAGACCGTTCCCTGAGGCGTCCCCAGGAAATTGCAGAAGGTCCATGGCGAAGCCATCTCGATCTCTTCGATGCAGTCGTGAATGATGATACCGGTATCTTCCTCGAAGTTTGCCAGCACCTGCCGAAAAATTTCGGTCTTCTTCCTGGCGTAATCACGCTGGGATACCATCCCCCAGACATCCTCCGTATAGGTCACCGTAAATGTCATGGCCGTCGTTCCCTCCGGGCTGGCTTCGGGATTGACAACATTATAGATGACCACAACGCTGTGGGTGTTCAGGTCCATGCTCTTGGACCAGGCAAAGTTCTTCTCATTGTCCAGCACGCCCGGCATAAAGATCGTATAGTCCTTGATCCCCAGCTCTTCCACGCTCTTGTTCAGCCCGACGTAGGCTTCGAAGAAGCGGACGCCGTGCTTCTGGGCGTTGAGGCGCTTGATCTCGCGGGCAGGCACCTTGATCCGCTTATCCAGCAGCTTCGTATAGGCATCCTGCGGGTTCATATTGGCGATGACATAGTTCGTCTCCACAAAGCCCGCATCCGTCTCTACACCGATGATCTTCCCGCTGTCATCGGATACGACCTTATGGGCCTTGGTGTTCAGCCAGACTTCCGCGCCAAGCTCATGAAGCCTCCGAATGCCCGCCGCAGTAAGCTCGTGAGAGGTCCTCTTGCAGATGGCGGGATAGTATTTGACGTACATCAGGAACATCCAGGCCTGATGGACAAAGCTCATCCGCTCATAGTCTGCCCCGATGTAGGTCCAGTAGACATCCAGAATGTCAATGGCGTCCTCCGGCATCCCGATCTTCCGCAGCACCTTGTTGAAGGGATACTCGGCCATTCTCAGGAAGTTCGGGAACTGCTTCATGAACAGGCCCTCGTCAACATAGGTGAATCCGTTCTTGTCCACACCGTCGAGCATGTGGTCATTGAAGTAGTCATAGGCAGCGCTGCACTCTTCCGCCAGTTCGAAGAAAGTCCGCATCGGTTTCTCACAGCCGGGAACCGCCTCCTCCATCGCCCGGATCACGTTCTCCACGCCGCAGGGCAGACGGAGGTCAAAATGCTTTCCGCTTCTGGTAGTTCCGATGCACCGGTACAGATCCGGCACCAGGCACCAGTCGATATCCAGTTTGTACTTCTCCATCAGCAGCTTTCCCGTCATCGCCCAGTTTCCGGGATAGCCGAGAGAACAGAATTCATGGAGAGACGCGTCGAATTCAAAGCGTCCTCTCACGAAGCTTGTCGCACAGCCGCCGGGCATGTTATGCTGCTCCAGAAGAAGGATTTTCTTCCCCGCCGTGGCCAGGCTCAGTGCCGCCGACAGTCCGCCGGTTCCGGAGCCTATCACGACTGCGTCAAATTTGCTCATATGCATTCCGCCTTTCTTTGAAAAGTAGTCGTTTTGACCTGATTCTATTTTATCGCTTTGATAAAAAAATCGCAAGGAAATAATTGCAAAATACTGAAAGAACCACTCTGTTGTAAAATATGGACGGCACCCGGTGTTTTTCAGCTATCGTTGCAGAGAAGACCGTCCTGTGGTAATATACTGCCAACCGTCAGGAAAGGGAGAGATTACGTGAGAAAAAGAAAAATGGGCCTTGCCCTTATGCTATGTATGCTTATGGCAGCGGCTGGGTTACCCTCCGCTTTTGCCGAAGAACAGGATTTAACTGCCTCCGGTACAATTGTCGAGATTGAGACCTACGGAAATGCGGTGCTTGACATTACGATAGAAAAATTCGAAGAAATGGGCTTCAATCTCGGCGACATTGTGACCGTCACCACGGAGAACTACAGCGGTGACATGCCCTATTTCAACGGCTATTATGCTGAGCAGGGCGATTATCTCCTTCGGGCCTATCCCGGGACAGAGAATATCGCTGTCTGTATCACCTACGGAGACTTCGCCGAAGCTGCCGATGCGCAGGTAGGAGACGAAGTGACCATCGTCCTGAAAGAGGATGACGGCGCGCTGGCGGAACAGGAGATCAACAACCTTGTCTACTCCGATGACCGTTTTGATTACAGTCTTGATACGGTTTTTGCAAATTTCCGTCCGGTTGTGATGGGTGGTATTGCGGCGGGGAAGCTGTTTCGCTCGGCCTCTCCTGTAGATGACACCTTCTGCCGCGCAGTCTATGCCAATGAACTTGCGGAACTGGTTCGGATCCATGCCGTCATGAATCTGGCAAGCACGGACGAAGAAATTGCCGAATGCTTTGAGAAAGAAGGCTTCAGCTCGAATTATTATCGGGCGCTTTATGAAGACGGCAGGGTGATTGCCCTGGGGATGCCGATCGTGTTTGACACGGAGGAGTTTGCTCAGGGCATCGTCCGCGGACTGACTTTCCTGTCAGAACAGGAGCCGCCCTATCTGGTTCACTGTACGGAAGGGAAAGACCGTGCCGGATTTGCAAGCATGGTTCTCGAAGCGCTCATGGGAGCTTCCGTGGAAGAGATTGTCGCGGATTATATGGTCTCTTACAGGAATTATTACGGCATCGAACCGGGCACGGAGAAATATGACCTGATCGTCAGTAAGAATATCATGCTGATGCTGCCCATCATCGCCGGAACCGATGATCTGGACGGCGTCAATCTGGCTGATGCAGCAGAAGCTTATCTCATCAATAACGGGATGGAACAGGAAAGTCTCGCAAGATTGAAGGAAAAACTTAGTACGCCATAAAAAGGCGAATCAATGAGCCCTGGAACACATGTATCTCCCCCGCCTCCGGCGGGGGAGATCATTTCATTTGCTGCCGTTGTCATGATTGCGTTGTTCTGTCTCAACCGAATTCGTCTCTGAGTTTTACTTCCAGCCAGTCGCGCAGCAGTTCAAGAGGCAGGGAGAGCTCGTCATCCCTGACAATCATGCTGCTGCAAAGCGGAGGAACACCCTGCAGGGGGACCGTCCTGGCAACGGCAGGATCCGTGTCCTCTCCGGCAAGGATGCGGTTCAGCGCAAGGCCGTTTCTGTCCATTACGTGATAGAGAACCTGATAAAAGCTCGGAAGAACCTCAAAGCCTGGGGTACCGGAATCCGACCGCGCCGCCCTGAAGGTCAATCTGCGGGGCGAGCGCTTCATGAACGAGTACCAGCCCTATGACTTCATCCTGCACCAGGCCGCCGCTCAGCCCGCCCACACCTACGCCACCGTTTGGGACAGCACCTATGAAACCGATATCGAGCGTTTTGCAACCCACGGCTGCAGCCGTCTCTATCCGCACGAAAACGGAACCCAGCCGGTTTTCCCGATGGAGATGATCGTCGACATGAACGCCGGTCTTGAGGCGGAAGGCTATATTGTGCGCGCCGATACGATCGAAGAACTCGCCGAGAAGCTGAATCTCCCGGTGGACACCTTCGTAAAAACCGTAGAGCGTTATAACGAACTGGCTGCCAGGGGTGAGGACGAGGATTTCGGGAAGGAATCCTACCGCCTGTCCACAATGGATACCGCGCCCTACTTCGGCACGCGCCAGTGCGGCGGATACTTCATCTGCACCATGGACGGCATCCAGATCGACGACAACCTCCACGCCATCCGCGCCGACGGCAGCCCTATTGAGGGCCTGTATGTCGTAGGCGACTGCTCCGGCAACTATTTCTCCGAGAGCTATCCCAACCTGATGGCCGGTGCGGCCGCCGGCCGCAGCACCACCTTCGGCCGTGTTGCCGGCAAGAATGCCGCAAAAGGAATCTGAGCAATTTCAAAGCTCCCACCCCCATCGGAATAAAAAACAGGGCGGCAAATGCCGCCCTGCTCTTCTTTTCCGGGGATCAGTCGTCGATGCCGACCATGACCGATGTGGCCTTAACAACCGCATAGGCCTCCTTGCCGACTGCGAGGCCGAGTTCCTTGATGGCGTTCATCGAGATTGTGGCGCTCATCACGTTGCCGCCGCCGATGTCGATCTTGACGATGCCGTTCACGGCGCCCTCCTGAATGTCGACAACCTTGCCCTTGAACTGATTTCTTGCACTGAGTTTCATATTTTTTCCCCTTTTCTTTTGTTTTTGTTGCTCAATAGAGCAGCAGAATATTGGCAGGGGCAATCCCGATTTCTCCCGGGAAAGCCCCGGGCCTTTTTTCTTTATTCAGACGCCACCAGACAGGCGGACTGTCCGGCGTCTGGTTCTGATACCGGAACTGGAGAATCACCTCAAAGGGTTCCTCCATCTCCTCCACATAGGTGACCGGATACCGGTTTTTCTGGGTGCTGACGTTGAAGTAGTGGGCACGGATGCCGACGGCGGT
>JAFRHG010000016.1 GCA_017433375.1 Bacillota bacterium | reverse complement strand
CCTATACGGGCAGCCTGCAGAAGCCGGAGGTAAAGGTGAAGGACGGAGAGGCGATTCTGGTCGAAGGGACCGACTATACCCTGACCAATGAGGGTGGAACGAATGCCGGCACCTATCCCGTCACCGTGAGAGGCAAAGGCAACTACATGGGGAGCCCTTCAGTCGACTTCGAAATAGTGAAGAGGACGCTGAGGAAGGATAATGTTACCCTGAATCCGGCAGAGACAACCTATACGGGCAGCCTGCAGAAGCCGGAGGTAAAGGTGACGGACGGAGAGAAGCTGCTGATCGAAGGGACCGACTATACCCTGACCAATGAGGGTGGAACGAATGCCGGCACCTATGATGTCATCGTGACGGGTAAAGGCAACGAATACACCGGCGAGGTGAAACTGTCCTTTGTCATCAAAGAGAAATCATCCGGTGGCGGCACTCCCGGCGGCGGATCCACGACTCCGACCGTGAACCCGACCCCCGCTAACCAGGAAATCGTTGACCTGCCGACAGTGAAGATCGGCAGCGTCAAGAAGGCCAAAAAGAGCTTTACCGTTAAGTGGAAGAAGCCCAAAAAAAAGAACCTGAAGAAAATCGCGAAAATACAGGTTCAGTACAGCCTGACCAGAGACTTCTCCGCACCGGTAACCAAGACGGTCAAGAAGACGAAGACTTCGCTGAAGGTCAAGGGCCTGCAGTCCGGCACCACCTACTACGTGCAGGTGCGCGCCTATAAGGACATCGGCGGCGTCAAACACGTCTCCAGGTGGTCCACCATAAAGAAGGTTAAGGTGAAATAGGCTGCACCCGCTAAAGCAATTCGCGGAAGTCATGGATGAAGAGATCACAGCTCTTCTCCATGGCTTCTTTTTGTCCTTTGGCGATGGGGTCGGCAAGGCCTACGGTGAACATCCCCAGGGCCTTCGCCGTGTGGATGGCTGCAACCGCATCGTCGTAGACGCAGAAATCCGTCGGGACGGAGTGACCCATGAGCGCCATTGCCTTTTCATAGATGTCGGGGAAGGACTTATCCCGGCCGCCCACCATCTCCGGGGAAACCACGTCGATGAAGCAGTCCGTCAGACCCAGATGCTCCAGGGCCATCAGAATCAGATGGCGCGGCGTGGCGGTAACGATGGACTTAGGGGTGCCCAGGCTGTCGATGCGGGTCAGGTACTCCCGGGCGCCGGGCATGAAAGGAACCCGGTTGCTGTAGTAGTCGATCAGGTAATCCTCCAGCTGCCGGGCCACCTGCTCTTCGGTGAGCGCCCCGTGAATGCGATCGGAAATACTCCGGCAGAAGACGCCGTGGGTCATGGTTTTCTGCTCCTCGCTGTAATCGGGATCCTCGGGGATGCCGTAGCGGGAAAACATATTCCGGTAGAAATCGTCGTAGACATCGTTGGAGTCGGCGATGGTTCCGTCAAAGTCAAAGATCAGGAAGGGGAAGTCTTCGGGCCGGGTTTTGGATGAGACGGGCATGGAGCTGGTCCTTTCGTTGCTGTGGGATAACCGATGGCAGTATTATAGCATTTTCATATAACCTTGTAAATCGTCAAAGTATACTCAAAAAGTCCAGAAATGGTGGATTGACGCTGGGAAACCGTCTGCTTATAATAGCCATACTAATTCGGTAGATTAATTGAGCACAGCGCAAGAAACGAAGCTGAAATCGCAGAAGCAGAATGAAAGAAATGTGGTCAATTCATCGCAGATTGACAGGAGGATATAAACATGAACAAAAAAATCAACCGTTTCTTTGGCATTCTGGTTGGGCTCACGATGATTCTGGGGCTGCCGGCGGCTGCCTTTGCCGCCAACAGTGGAGGAATTTGGGAAGGTGAGAACTACATTGGAATGGAACCCTATCAAGTCACCATCGACCAAGACTGTAGTGGCGTTTACGGCAAACTAGATTATGACAATGATGTAAGCAATGCCAGGGTGTCCATAAATGCCGGCAGTGTGAGGCAAGCCATAGGCGGCTCTAGCATCAATGCTAACAGCAATAATAATAAAGTCGAAGTTACGGGAGGCACTACGGGACCCTTAATAGGTGGCAGTGGGGGCGGTGCTGCCAATGCCAATGAAGTCATCATTTCAGGCGGTACAATAGACGCCTGGGTATGTGGCGGCGACGGGGACAGCTCCTCGGACAACACAGTCACCCTTTCGGGAGGCATTGTTAATGAGTACATAGCGGGCGGACAATCCGTTTCCGGTAACGCTGCAAACAACACAGTCACCGTTTCCGGGGGCACTGTTGGCAGCGATGTACGGGGAGGCACTAGCATTTCCGGTAACGCTATAAACAACACAGTCGTGCTGAATAAAAACTATTATATCGGAGGTGATGTTTGCGGAGGAGTACTCTTCGGGACCGAGACCGAGACCAAGGACTGTATCACGGGCAATACTCTCAAAGTGAAAGGCAAAGGTTCTGTGAATGGTGTCCAGAATTTTGAGGCTCTGGATTTCGATCTGCCGGAAGACATCGCTGGCGGAGATACTGTCCTCACGGCTACAAGCCCAGTTGATCTGACCGACATGACTATCTCAGTTGCCGGTCCCCTTCCCGAATATAAAGCCGGTGATAAAATCATACTTATCAATAACGTCACAGGCACGCCCAAAGCTGTATCGAAATTCGAGGGATACGAAATCCAGGTTGTTGAAGGCAAACTTGTACTCACCAGGCTCATCACTCCGACCCTCGAGGCCAAAGCAGACAGCAACGGCAAGATCGACGACTGGACTTTCCGGGGAGATGCGGATTGTGACAAGATGATCACAGCTGCGGATGTAGATGCCATTTATGAAATCATGCGTGAAACACCGGGCGAGGACAAAGAGTCCCAGAGAAAGGCGCGGAACGCCGATGCGAATGCCGACGGTGAAATCAATGCAAGTGACGTAATGACTGTGAGGAATCTGCTCGGCGGCACAGTTCCACTCCCGGATCAGACCGACGGTGAAGCCCTCACCTTCGAAGTGAAGGACATCCCCAATGCCGGCTATGATATCGCGCTGATCACTGTCAATGGACAGATCCTGGACATCCCCGCCAAGGGAAAGATCG
This sequence comes from Bacillota bacterium, assembly GCA_017433375.1. Lineage (GTDB taxonomy): Bacteria > Bacillota > Clostridia > Peptostreptococcales > Anaerovoracaceae > Lentihominibacter. Next base: position 35,074 of record JAFRHG010000016.1, on the reverse strand, counting down.
CGACGACGGAGGCGAATGGCGTGACCTACACCGTGACCATCGATAAGGATGGCAAGGGCAGTGTTTCCGGAAAGTACCTGGTGGAGAACAAGGTCGCCTTTGAACACACGCCTGTCATCACCCCCAAGGGAGATGAAGACCCGGAGAAGAAGGATGATCCCAAGACACCTAAGGAAGAAGAGTTCAATAAGATGGTCAACAACCTGGACAACGACGGTGACCTTGCCGGATCCACCTTCGGACTGCTGAAGGCCAGAGGCGTTTCCAAAGGCAAGAAGAAGATTCTTCTGAAGTGGACGGATCCGAAGCTGGGTGCAGCCAAGTATGTGGTCTACGGCAACCAGTGCAACACCAAGGGCAAGAAATACAAATACGTCAAGCTCAAGGAGTTCAACGCGAACACCTTCAAGTACGTTCCGTCGGACATCCTCGGCAAGAAGCTGAAGAAGGGAACCTACTACAAGTTCCTCGTGACGGCCGTCGACAAGAACGGCAGAGTGGTCGCCATCTCCAAGACGGTCCACGTCACCACCAAGGGCAAGAGAGGAAACGACAAGGCCGTCAAAAGGGTGAAGCCGACGAAGAAGGCGAAGTACACCCTGAACGCCGGCAAGACCAAGAAGCTGAAGGTGAAGGAGGTCAAGGGTAAGAAGAGAGTCGCCCGGCACAGAGTCGTGTCTTGGGAATCCTCCAACCCGAACGTCGTGGTTGTGAGCAAGAAGGGCAAAGTCACCGCGAAAGGAGCGGGGACCTGCACCATCTACGCTTACGCCCAGAACGGCGTGTACACCACCTTCAAGATCACAGTCAAGTAGCAGCCGCAAAGCGGCTGACCAACAACCAAGCCAACCATCCTAACTATTCTTTAGAAAACAGCATGCTCCGCGAAATGCGGGCATGCTGTTTTCATGGGTATCCAAAACATCATTGCCGGTCTTTCGGATGGACCGCTCGAGCCGGTATCGTGAAAAATGGGTATCCAAAGTATTCTGGGTTGGAGTTGGGGGATTTTGCCGTATCACGATAAAACGCGTGTTTCGGCATAATACCGATGTATGCGGGATGAATGAATTTGTGAGTATGCAGAGGTGCAGTGTATATTTACAGAAAAACACAGAAATTCTGAGGTATTCGACTGTCTCAGTATGTCAAAAACCCCGTTTTCTACCGATTCGGCATACTGGCAAGTGATGTCCACTATGCCGAATCGCTGTCTGATGGCCAATTCGGCAAACTGCCCCACGTCTGGAATGCATCCTGCGTCCGCATATCGGGCAGACCCCAAGAAACTTTGGATACCCGAAAGACGTGGGGGGTTTTAAGAGTATCCAAAAGATCCTCGAAAGGTATATTGACGCAGAAAAACTACCTATTTATAATAACCATACTGAATTGGTATCGTTATTGCGATCCAATCATGAAGAATAGTAGGAGGGGACAAACATGAGCAAGAAAATCAGTCGTTTCTTTGGCATCCTGATGGTGATTTCGATGATCCTGGGACTACCCGCTGTTGCCTTTGCTCACGAACAGATCATCTGCCCGACCCTCAGCTTCAGTTCCGACAAAAATGGAACCATCGAAGACTGGACCTTCCGGGGCGATGCTAACTGCGACAAGAAGATCACGGCGGAGGACTATAAGTCGCTCGGTGCTTATCTCGCTGGATCAATCAAGGAATCCGGCATGACGACGGAGAGGCATCTGCGCAACGGAGATATCGACGCAGACGGATTGGTCACCCTTATGGACCATGCAGATGTGAAGGACTTGATCGAGGGAACGGAAGGCTTTACTCTGCCGGTCATGGGCAACCAGTTCAAGGAGAAGGCTTTCACCTTCGAAGTGAATGACACGCCCAAGCTGGGATATAAGATCTCGGCTGTTACGGTCAACGGAACGGCAATGAATCTTCCCGCCAAGGGCGGGAGCGCGACCACGGAAGCCAACGGCGTGACCTATACCGTGACCATCGATGCGGACGGCAGGGGCAGTGTCTTCGGAAAGTATCTGGAGGAGAATGAGGTTGCCTTTGCTCACGAGGCGATCACATACGCGACCCTCAGCTTCAGTTCCGACAAGAATGGAACCATCGAAGACTGGACTTTCCGGGGCGATCCCAACGATGACTTGAAGGTCACGGCGGATGACTTGAAGCTGCTCATGGATTATTTCAATGACGCAACGGAAGGCTCCGACATGACGACGGAGAGGCATCTGCGCAACGGAGATGTCGACGCAGACGAATTGGTCAATCGTGAGGACTTGCATAACCTGAACGACATGATCAAGGGACGGGCTGTATTTACTGCGTTGCCGGTCATGGGCGAGTTCGAGTCCATTGAGAAGGCATTCGCATTCGAAGTGAATGACGCGCCCAACGATGGTTATGAGATCGCAACGATCACCGTCAATGGAGAGCAGATGAATATCCCGGCCAAAGGCCAGAGCGCGACGACGGAGGCCAACGGTGTGACCTACACCGTGACCATCGACGCGAACGGCAAGGGCAGCGTATCAGGCAAATATCTGGAGGAGAACGTAGTTGCCTTTACCCATGCTCCTATCGCTAAGATTGAAGGAACGGAAGATCCGCCGGTCGATCCGAACCTGCCTCCGACAGAAGAGGCGGCGGACAAGAAGATCACCGCAACGGATACGGACGGTGACTTCGCCGGCTCCACCTTCGGATTGCTGAGGGCCAGAGGCGTTTCCAAAGGGAAGAAGAAGATTCTTCTGAAGTGGACTGACCCCAAACTGGGCGCAGCCAAGTATGTGGTCTACGGGAACCGGTGCAACTCCAAAGGAAAGAAGTACAAGTATAAGAAGCTCAAGACCTTCGACGCCAACACTTTCCGCTATGTTCCCAGGGACATTCACGGGGAGAAGCTGAAGAAGGGAACCTACTACAAGTTCGTCGTGAAAGCGGTGGATAAGGACGGCAAAGTGCTGGCCGTGTCAAAGACGGTCCACGTCACCACCAAGGGCAAGAGAGGAAACGACAAGGCCGTCAAGAGGGTGAAGCCGACAAAGAAGGCGAAGTACACCCTGAACGCCGGCAAGACCAAGAAGCTGAAGGTGAAGGAGGTCAAGGGTAAGAAGAGAGTCGCCCGGCACAGAGTCGTGTCCTGGGAATCCTCCAACCCGAACGTCGTGGTTGTGAGCAAGAAGGGCAAAGTCACCGCGAAAGGAGCGGGGACCTGCACCATCTTCGCCTACGCCCAGAACGGCGTGTACACCACCTTCAAGATCACCGTCAAGTAGCAGCCGCAAGGCGGCTGACCAACAACCAAGCCAACCATCCTAAACTATTCTTACGAAGACAGCATGTTCCGTATAATGCGGGTATGCTGTTTTCGCGTGCAGCCCAAGCCGGGATTGCCTTTTCCCCACGTCGGAACGGTAGCGTCAAGTGACGTATGAAAACTCGGAACTGAAGGAAAAGGCTCCAAACGAACCTTGAAAAGTAAATCATGATGATCCAAAGCGGTGCTGCCACCCTTGACAGCGCACCCTCACGATGCTGATGAAGGTCACCGACGGCGAGGGACTCACAGGCAGATGGAGGTTTCTCTCCGTCGCGACGGGCAGTGTAGCATCGTGAGTGCACGAGGTCAAGGGCAAGCCCCTTCGGGGTGGCAGGATCTGGTGCCTGCGGCTCGGGATCTTCAGGCAGATAGAGTCTTCAGGGGCCGAAAAAATGAAAAGATAGCCCCAGGGTCACTATTCCCATGTGGAGCTAAAAAGTAGAATATCCTATATATGTGTGAAACTATCCAGGACCGTGAAAGACGCGGTCAGATGATTGCCGGCGAAACGGCCGGCTGCAGTCAAGCAGTAGTTGAGATACCATGAAAGGGAGAAACGATCGATATGGAAAACAATGCGAAGCAAGATGCTTTCAAGACTCCTGGTCGCGCTGATGTGCGTGACCCTTCTGATGCCCAGCTACGCCACGCTAGCTTACGCGGATGAGGGAGACAAGCAGCACGCGGCATCGGAGCAGGGGGGAAGTGCAAAGGCAACGGAAACGCCGAAGGAGGACCCTCCCAAGGAGGAGGCGAAAGAGGAAACAACGGGAGAGAAGTCCGGATCGCCCTCCGGTGATTCGTCGGATCCTTCCGACAATACCCAGGTCAAGTCGGATCCTTCCGATGACCCCGCTCTGGGTATACTCAAAAAGTCCAGAAATGGTGGATTGACGCAGGGAAACTATCTGCCTATAATAATCATACCAAATTAGTAGATTTATTGAACACAACACGAGAAACGGAACTGAAATCGTAGTGACAGAATGAAGAAATGTGGTCAATTCATTGAAGATTGTAGCAGGAGGTTATAAACATGAACAGGAAGAGCAGCCGTTTCTTTGGTATCCTGATGGGGCTCGCCATGATCCTGGGGTTGCCGGCGATTGCCTTTGCCGCCAACTCTGGAGGAATAGTTGTCGACAATGTTTTTGGAGGTCCATGCTATATTGGATATGGTGGGGGCTCTGACAGGAGCGTCGTCTACGATTCCGACGTCCAGGGTTATGATAAGATTTATAATGTTATCGGTGGTATGTCCGACGGTGACGCGCAGGGCAATTCTGTATTCTATGCCGGCTCCAGTGTAGAGCGGGTATACGGCGGATACAGTGAGAGCGGGAATGCTGGTGGCAATTCAGTAGACATTGCTGGGGGCACTGCAGAACATGTATACGGTGGCTATACCCTAGAAGGTGATGCTGTCGGCAATACAGTCAGAATGACTGGAGGCGCTTTAGCAGATTGCATATATGGCGGTTATGCCTATTCCGGCGACGCCACACGGAACACTGTTGCCCTGGACGGAGGCGTGATCACAAGCCCCATAGGCAGCATATATGGCGGCTATGCCTATGACGGCAGCGTCACCGATAACACTGTCGTCCTGGGCGCAAAACTTGGCGCAGACGCGATGGCTAATGTCAGCATATACGGCGGCATGGTTCGCAGCTCCGGTAAGGACGCCATCACAGGCAATACGCTCGACGTGTATACCAAAGGCTTGACTCTTAAGGCTCTTAGCAATTTTGAGCATGTGCGGTTCGCCCTGCCGGAAGACATCGCTGGCGGAGATACTGTCCTCACGGTTGGGGAGCCAGTGGATCTGGAGGATATGAGTGTATCTGTTGCCTTTGCCGGTACTGTTCCCCGACACAAAGAGGGTGATAAGATCACACTCATCAACAACGTCCAAAATACGCCCAAAAGCGTATCGGAGGACCAGGAATACGACATCAATGTCAGCGACAACAAACTTATACTCACCTGGCTGAAATCTTCCGTTGAGCCGACGCTGGCGTTCACCTCTGACAACCATGGAGACATCGACGACTGGACCTTCCGTGGTGATGCGGACTGTGACCAGAAGATCACGATTGCGGATGTAAACCTGATTACCAAGATCGACCTCGGGCAAGAACCGGATCCATCTCAGGGCACAGACAAAGAGTCCAAGAGAAAAGCAAGGAATGCTGATGCGAATATAGACGGACAAATCGACTCGGGAGATGCCGCAGTAGTATCAGCCATCTTATCTGGAGCGATAACGCTGCCGGATAATCAGGATAATGAAGTCGCAACCTTCGAAGTCAAGGACATCCCCAAGTCCGGCTATGAGATCTCCGCGGTAACGGTCAACGGCAATCTTCTGAACATCCCCGCCAAGGGGCAGAGTGTCACAACGAAAGTGGGCGACGTGACCTACAAAGTGACCATCGATGCGGACGGCAAGGGCAGCGTCTTCGGCAAGTATCTGGCGGAGAACAAGGTAGCCTTTGAACACACGCCCATCATCACCCCCAAAGGAGATGAAGACCCGGCAAAGGATGATCCCAAGAATCCTAAGGAAGAGGACTTCAACAAGATGGTCACCAACCTGAACAACGACGGTGACCTCGCCGGATCCACCTTCGGACTGCTGAAGGCCAGAGGCGTATCCAAAGGCAACAAGAAGATCCTGCTGAAGTGGACGGATCCGAAGCTGGATGTAGCCAAGTACGTCGTCTACGGCAACCAGTGCAATGCCAAGGGCAAGAAGTACTACTACGTCAAGCTGGGAGAGTTCAACGCCAACACCTTCAAGTACATGCCGAAGAGCATCCTCGGCAAGAGCCTGAAGAAGGGGACCTACTACAAGTTCCTGGTGACGGCTGTGGACAAGAAGGGCAGAGTGGTCGCCACGGCCAAGACGGTCCACGTCACCACCAAGGGCAAGAAAGGAAACTACAAGTCCGTCAAGAGGGTGAAGCCGACGAAGAAGTCCAAGTACACCATCAGCGCGGGCAAGAGCAAGAAGCTGAAGGTGAAGGAAGTCAAGGGAAAGAAGAAAGTCTCCCGGCACAGAGCGGTGGCCTGGGAATCCTCTGACCCGAACGTGGCGGTCGTGAGCAAGAAGGGCAAAGTCAACGCTAAGGGCAAGGGCGTCTGCACCATCTACGCCTACGCCCAGAACGGCGTGTACACCACCTTCACGATCACCGTCAAGTAACAGCCGCAAGGCGGCTAACCAGTAAATAGCCAACCATCCTAAACTATTCTTTAAGAAGACAGCATGCTCCGTATTACGCGGGGCGTGCTGTCCTCGTTGGTGGGCCATTTGGCCTCTTCAGGTTCTCCGGCATCCTAAATCATACCTTTTGAAAAAAAAATAGAGGCTGTTGCAGCAGCCTCTCCATAAGATCATCTGTAGAATAGCCGTCGTCCGGTTTTTCCACACGGGAGTCGCCTGGTGACATGTCGCTAAAGGCCAAGGACGGCCTTCACCTGTTCGGGCGTGCAGCCCATGTATTCCGCGATGGTGTCGACGGGAAGGCTGTCATCGTGCATGCGCCGGATACGCGCGGCGTTTTCCTGTTCATTCCGCTGGCGCTCTTCTTTGATCCCATCTTCCCGGGCGCGGGCTTCTTTGATAAGGATCTCCTGTTCAAGAGTCATGATGATGTTCACCTTCTCTCCCGTATTCCACTCCTCGACGGAGTGGTCCAGGTCCTGAAGAAATGCGTTGTTCTCAGGTACCGTTTCTTCGTTCATGTATCCGAACAGTTCCTTCAGGGCAGGGGGCATGTCTGCCTCGCTGCTCCTGCTGTTCAAGATTATTGTATAGGTTTCATCCTGCAGGGGCAAGCCGTTTTTCGAATCGAACAATTCGAAGCGGTAGAGCGGTTTGTCCAGATTGAAGTAGTCGAAGCAGCAAAGGAATATGACGTAGCTGGGTTTGAGTTCGTTGAAACCATCGCCCGCCTTCAGCTCGCGCACATCCAGGCAGGCGTGGGCATAGCGGGTCCGCTTCGGAAGATCATGCTCATCCCTCACCTGCAGTTCGATATCATACCAGCTCTCGTCGTCAGCGAAAAGCACAACCAGCCGGACTTTGCGGGATTCGATGCCGGCGATGATCGTGTGCTCTGCGTCCGCATAATCTTTATGCAGCCGGACGTCCCGGATCTTGCGGTCAGAAAAGATCGTCTTCAGCAACCCCCGGCAACGGCAGGGGTCTCTCATGACCAGAGAGAAAACGATAGCATTCGTGAATGGATACTTGTGTTTCATGGGGAATCCTCCTGATACGGTATTTGAATTTCAACGGGTTTCTGTGGCCGACAGCATACTGGTAAAATATGGAAACTGCGTCAACGTTGCATGTTGGTTCTGTGATTCTCCGGCGCTCTAAAATGTATCTGAAACGTGCAGAAAATGAAGATTGACGGGAGCAGGCAGAATCCTTATAATAAAGTAACCAGAATGGTAGCTTTACCGCGGTGATGCGCGAAGCCATGGAGGATAGGAACATGAATAGAAAGATCAGCCGTTTCTTTGGCGTCCTGGTGGCGCTTATGATGATCCTGGGACTGCCGGCGATTGCCTTTGCCGCCAACACGGGAGGGCAAGGGTACTTATATCATGATTGGAAAGCCTATGTTGGCAGTAATGGGCCCTCTGGCAATGCCGTCTACTACGATGACGCCTCTGATGGATTTGAACTTGTTATTGGCGGTCAAGGCCCTGGCAATGCTTCGACGAATAACAATTCTGTATATATAGCTGCTGATGTATTGAAAGAGGTCTACGGCGGGACTACTGTCAGTGGTGATGCCTTGAACAATTCAGTCACCATTGCCGCAGGCACCATAGGGAAACGTGTATATGGTGCCGAGAGTGTTGACCACGGTGTGAACCTCCAAAAGGTCGCGTGGAATTCAGTGGAAATGTCCGGTGGCACAGTAACGCATGATGTAGTTGGCAGCTATTGCCATGACGGATTTGGTTATGCCAATTCAGTCGATATTACCGGCGGCACAGTAGAAGATAATGTAATTGGTTGTAAGGGCATCAACAGTGAAGTCACACAGAATACGGTTACCCTGGCCGGAGGCACTTTCGGTGGAAGCGTATATGGCGCCATGACCAACGAAAGCAACGCTACAGGGAATACGGTCACTCTGTCCGGAGGCACTTTGAGTGGAAACGTATATGGCGGCCAGGCGAAAAATGGCAATGCCACAGGGAATACGGTCGTTCTGGCCGGAGGCGTTATCGGTGGAGATGTATATGGCGGACATACGGAAGACTCCGGCAAGGACAGTATCACGGATAATCTGCTCAGGGTGAAAGGCATTAGCCTGCAGGCGCAGTCCATTTTCAATTTTGAACGTATGAGCTTCACCCTGCCGGAAGACACCGCTCCCGGCGATACTCTTCTCGCGGTCCAAAACCCGGTTGATCTGGCCCGTGTGAACATCTCGGTCGCCAACCGCTTTCCCGCACACAAAAAGGGGGATAGGATCACGCTCATCAGTAAAGTCGCATGCGCGCCCAAAACCGTTTCGAATAGTTGGGAATACGAAATCAAGGTCGTGAATAACGCGCTTGTTCTCCAATGGCTCCGCTCTTCAACTGAGCCGACAGAGCCGATCGAGCCGACGCTGGAGTTTTCCTCTGACGACCACGGCGATATCGTCGACTGGACCTTCCGGGGCGATGCGGACGACAACCGGAAGATCACCGAGAAGGATGTGCAGAGGATCGAGGATTACTACCTGAATTCTCCGAATTCGGCAGGCCCCCGGCAGACGTGTAACGCAGACGCTAACGCTGACAACATAATAGATGAGAAGGATGCCGCACTTGTAGGGAAGGTAAGGAACGGAGAAAATGAACTGCCGGACAAGTCAGGCAGCGATGCCCTCACCTTCGAGGTGAAGGATGTGCCTGATGACGGACACAAGATCTCTGCCGTTACGGTCAACAGCGCAGAGCTGGCGGTCCCGGCCTGGGGCAAAAACGCGGAGACGACGGCCAACGGCGTGACTTACACCGTCACCATCGATGCGGACGGCAATGGCAGCGTGTCGGGCAAATATCTGGCGGAGAACAAGATCGATTTCCAGCATGATGCCTGTAATGAAGACGTCGCCGCGAGCATCAGTTTCTCCTCGGATAAAAACGGAACCATCGAGGACTGGACATTCCGGGGCGATGCTGACGCCGACCGGGAGATCACCGCGGTGGACTGGGAATACGTCAAGGACGATCTGAATGATGTAAATTATCCGGACTATCATCTGACGACGGACCAGCAGCTGCGAAATGGTGATGCCGACGCAAATGGCCACCTGAACCCCAATGACTGGAAGCTGATCCGCCGTGTAGTCAATGAGGCCGATGGCTACAGCCTTCCCTACACGGGAGGGAATAAAACGGACGCCCTCACCTTCGAGGTGAAGGACGCCCCCAACGCCGGCTATGAGATCGCCGCGGTAACGGTCAACGGAAACATGATGAAGATTCCGGTCAAAGGCAAGAGCGCGACGACGGAAGCGGACGGCGTGACTTACACCGTGACCATCGATGCAAAGGGCAAGGGCAGCGTATCGGGCAAGAATCTGAAGGAAAATGTGATTGCCTTTGAACACACTCCCGCCGTTACGCCCAGAGGAGACGATGATCCCACGGGTGACAAGCCCACGGAAGGGGAGTTTGACAAGAAGGTCACTGCAACGAATACGGATGGTGACCTTGCCGGATCCACTTTTGGGCTGCTGAAAGCGAGGGGCGTTGCCAAGGGCAAGAAGAACGTACAGATCAAGTGGACGGATCCGCAGCTGGGCGCGGCCAAGTACATCGTTTACGGGAACAAGTGCAACAGTAAAGGCAAGAAACACGCCTATGTCAAATTGAAGGAATTCAGCGCGGGCACCTATAAGTACATCCCGACGGACATCCACGGCCAGAAACTGAAGAAGGGGACATACTACAAGTTCCTCGTGGCGGCAGTGGATAAGAACGGCAGAGTGATCGCCGTATCCAAGACGGTCCACGTCACCACCAACGGCGGCAAGAAAGGCAACTACAAGTCCGTCAAGCGGGTGAAGCCGACGAAGAAATCCAAGTATGCCATCAAGGCCGGCAAGACAAAGAAGCTGAAGGTCAAGGCAGTCAAGGCAAAGAAAAAGGTCGCCAAGCACAGAGCGACGGCCTGGGAATATTCGAACCCGAACGTGGCGACCGTGAGCAAGAAGGGCAAGGTCACTGCCAAAGGCAAAGGCACCTGCACCATCTACGCCTACGCCCAGAACGGTGTGTACACCACCTTCAAGATCACCGTGAAATGAGCGCCCGGAATGGGCGCGGAAGCCGAGACACCGCTCTCTCGAGTAATGATATACCCACGAGAAACTCCCCGCGCCGGAAAGACGCGGGGAGTTTCACTATGGTGCTTCATCTGCGGATAACCGCAGTGAGGAGCGGATGTTGAGCGGGCCGGCGTGCCGAAGTGTCCGATGGTTTCCGGATGATCACCAAGCCGCGGAGGCTTGAGGACCTGCGCGTGCCCGCGGGCCGGCCTATTTCCCGGCGCGGATGTCGGCGATCTGTTTCGCCACGCTGTCGAAGGAGGTGGAACCCGCTGACTTCTTGGCCTCGATGCAGCTTCGGATAGCGATCTTGTCGTAGATATCCTCATCGAAAGCCGGGGAGAAGGAATGGAATTCCTCCATGGTCAGCTCGTCCAGCGCCTTGCCGTTCTGGATGGCGTAGAGAACCATCTTGCCGATGATCTCGTGGCAGTCCCGGAAGGGGATGCCCCTGGCGACCAGGTAGTCGGCGGCGTCGGTGGCGTTCATGTAGCCGTACTTGGCTGCCATCGCCATCTGTCCGTCGTTCACCTTCATGGTCTGGATCATCTCGGTGAAGATCCCCAGGGAGGCGTTCAGGGTGTCCGCCGCGTCGAAGACCGGCTCCTTGTCCTCCTGAAGGTCTTTGTTGTAGGCCAAAGGCAATCCTTTGCATATGGTCAACAGACTCATGAGATCACCGTAGACCCGGCCGGACTTGCCGCGGATCAGCTCCGCCATGTCCGGATTCTTTTTCTGGGGCATGATGCTGCTGCCGGTGGAGAAGGAGTCGTCGATCTCGATGAATCCGAATTCCACGGAGCTCCAGAGGATCAGTTCCTCGCAGAAGCGGGACAGATGCATCATGGTGATGGAGCAGCAGCTCAGGAACTCCAGGGCGAAATCCCGGTCAGCCACCGCGTCCATGCCGTTGGGCAGGACGGCGGCAAAACCCAGTTCCTCCGCCAGATATTCCCGGTCCGTGTTGTAGGTGGTGCCGGCCAGAGCGCCGCTGCCCAGGGGCAGCCGGTCGATCCGGCAAAGGCAATCGGCGAACCGTTCCCGGTCCCGGGCGAACATCTGGTAGTAGGCCAGCAGATGGTAGGCAAGGGTCACGGGCTGTGCCCGCTGCAGATGGGTGTAGCCCGGTATGACCGTGTCCTGGTGCTTTTCGGCCAGGGTGACCAGAGCCTCCAGCAGATCCGCCAGCTTGCCGTCGATGGCGTCGGTTTCCTTTTTCAGATAGAGCCGGAAGTCCAGGGCGACCTGGTCGTTTCGGCTTCTCGCCGTATGGAGTTTTTTGCCCGTCTGTCCGATCCGCTGGGTCAGGACAGACTCGATATTCATATGGATATCCTCGTTTTCGATGGTGAACTCCACCTTCCCGGCTTCGATGTCGGCGAGGATCTCCTCCAGTGTTTTCACGATGAGCGCAGATTCTTCCCCGGTCAGAATTCCCTGTTTGCCGAGCATCTTCGCGTGGGCGATGCTGCCGGTGATGTCCTCCCGGTACAGCCGCTGGTCAAAGCCGATGGACGCGTTAAACTCATCGGCAGACGCGGTGGATGCCTTGGCGAACCTGCCCTTCCACATTTTCATGGCCGTCCTCCTTACTCGATGAAGTCGCTGCCCTTCAGGACCTTCATCTCCAGAGACTCGTGCACAGGAGCGCCGCCTTCGACGGTCAGCTTCTGGATCGCCCGGATCTTCAGCGGCAGTGAGAACAGGTTGATGAACCCTTCGGCGTCATGCTGGTTGTAGACGTCGTCCTTGCTGAAGGTGGCGAACTCTTCGTTGTACAGGGAGTAGGGAGCCTTCCGCGCGGCCACGTAGGCCTGGCCTTTGTACAGCTTCATCTTGACCGTGCCGGTGACCTTCTCCTGGGTCTTGTCCACGAAGGCGCTGATGGCCTCCCGCAGAGGGGTGAACCACAGGCCGTCATAGACCAGCTGGGCGAACTTCTGGGCGACGATCATCTTGTACTGGGTCGTATCCCGGTCGAGGATCAGCTGCTCCAGCCCGGCGTGGGCGGCGAACAGGATCGTGCCTCCCGGCGTCTCATAGACGCCCCGGCTCTTCATGCCGACCAGACGGTTCTCGATGATGTCCACGGTGCCGATGCCGTTGGCGCTGCCCAGATCGTTGAGCTTGGACAGCAGCTCGATGGGCCCCAGTTTCTCGCCGTCGACGGCCACGGGGATGCCTTCTTCAAAATCAATGTCCACGTAGGTGGGCTCGTCCGGCGCCTCTTCCGGCGGGACGCTCAGCACGTGGATGGACGAGTAGTGCTCGTTCCACGGATTCTCCAGCTCGCCGCCCTCGTGGCTGATGTGCCAGACGTTCTCGTCCCGGCTGTAGATCTTCGCGTTGGACTGGCTGATGGGGATGTCATGCTTGTGGGCGTATTCGATCATGTCCTCCCTGGATTCAAAAGGCCACTCGGGGGACCGCCAGGGGGCCATGACCTTGATGGCCGGGTTCAGCGCGTTGATGGATGCTTCGAACCGGACCTGGTCGTTGCCTTTGCCCGTGCACCCGTGGGCGATGATGAAGGCCTGCTCCTTCTCGCAGACTTCCACCAGTTTCTTCGCCATGAGCGGTCTGGCCATGGAGGTGCCCAGCATGTACTGGCCCTCGTAAATGGCGTCCGCCTTCAGGGTCGGCCAGATATAATCGGTGATGAACTCTTCCCGCAGGTCGATGGTCAGGGCCTTGATGGCTCCGGTGGCCAGGGCCTTCTGCTCGATGGCGTCGAAGTCCTCCTTCTGGCCCGCGTTGCAGCAGACGGCGATCACATCATAGTTGTAATTCTCCTTCAGCCACTTCATGATGACCGATGTGTCCAGTCCGCCGGAGTATGCGAGTACGACTTTTTCTTTTTCCATTGTTATTTCCTCCTCAGTTGCATAAAAAAGAAGCACCATGTGTCTACGCGAATGATTATACACGAAAATGAATATTATGCAACCCCCAAAATTGTTTTTATTCTGTTTTCGCTCCCTTCGGTTTCGGCGTGCGGATGTGCCGATGCTCCGAATTCGGATTAGATATTGCGCCTTCCGCATAAATCATGTAAAGTGATAGCAGAATGAATTCAGGAGGCTCATTATGGAAGTTGATATCGGTAAGAGAAACAAGGCCCAGATCGTGGAGAACGTCCGCCGGACGGTGGAGGAATTCCAGCGGCAGGACAGCTGCCAGACGAAGTTCGGCGAGCCGGTGGTTGCCTTTCTGAGCACTACCCACCCCCTCTTCGACACCTTCTTTGCCCGCGGCGAAAACGATCACCCCAAGAACGTCTACCGGCCGGGCAACACCCTGGTCGTCCACTACGTTCCCTGGGCGGAAGAGGTCTGCAAAAGCAACGCCGCCGGGGACGCCCCCTCCCAGGAGTGGAAGGACGCGGACCGGGATTCCCTGTGGCTGGCCATGGCAATCAACCGGGTGATCCGGGATACCCTGGACAAGGTGGGCCGGATTCATTCCAACACCAGCAGCATGGTGGACTGGGACAAGGAAAAGCATCGCTACGGCTGGTCCAACAAGATCGCCGGATACGTGGCCGGCCTGGGCGAGTTCGGTCCGGCGGGATCCCTCGTCGTGGACGGAAGCCGCGGCGGCCGGGTAGGGTCCATCTCCACGGCGGCTCTCTATGCGGATGAGGTGGAGGAACTGGACGCGGAAGAACTGGAGCGGATCTTCACCCAGGTCATGAAAGACTGCCGGTTCGCCGGCTGGGGCGGGGAGCCCTGCAGCGAAGAGATGATCGCCGCCTGCCCGGGCAAAGCGATTACCCCGGAAGGCATCGACCGGGAAAAGTGCCAGGCCTGGTGCGAGACCATCGACCGGCACACCCCCGCGCCGGAAGTATGCGGCAAGTGCTTCGGGGTTGAGTGAGCGCGGCGCGCGGGCCGGCAGCGCATGAGCGTGGCGGTTGCGTGCGCTAGAGGAACAGCGGCAGGATGATGTAGAACCCGACGACGCCGCAGCCTATGCCGATGAGTGCGCCGGCGACAACGTCTTTAATGAAGTGGACGCCGCCGAGCACCCGGTTCAGGGCCAGCGCGGCGCCGGTCAGGCCGATGAGCACACCGACCAGAGGGTAATAATAAAAGCATGTCGTGGCGATAATAAACACCGAAAAGATGTGACGGCTGGGAAAGGAATGCCCGGCCGTTTTTTTGTCGATGATCGGCGTCAGATCGAAGACCTCGTAAGGCCGGGGCGAATTGACGAAGTGCCGGAATATACTCAGCAGCACGAAAGAGATCCCCGGAATCAGGATCGCCGGAATCAGTCCCCGGCTGAAAGGAATCGTCTCCCGCTGCAGATAAAGCATAATGAGCAGCGCCGGATAAACCATGTAGATCACGGTGGTCACGATCCGGTTGAACCAGACGATATAGGATTTCATGAAGGGAGACGATGCCACCGCCTCCGACATTGTCCGATAGGATTGTTCTTTCATTCTATTTCGTTCCGCCCTCGCATTTCAGCGCGCCGGCTCCAGCTCTACCCGGTTCAGCGCGCCGGCTTCGACTCTACCCGGTTCTGGGTGCCGCCGGCCTGCCAGTCCCGCAGATTCTCCGCCAGCACATCGATGACCCGCTGCCGCATTTCCTGGGGAACCCAGGCGATGTGAGGCGTGATGATGCAGTTCTTCGCGCGCAGCAGCGGATTGTCCGCCGCCGGCGGTTCGGTGGACAGCACATCCACCGCGGCGCCGGCTAGGATGCCTTCGTTCAGGGCCTGGGCCAGATCCTTCTCATTGACCAGGCCGCCCCGGGCCGTATTGATCAGGTAGGCTCCCGGCTTCATGGCGGAGATGAATTCCTTGTTGATCATGCCCGCGTTGTCCGCGGTCAGGGGGCAGTGCAGGGTGACAAAGTCCGATGCCATGGCCGCCTGCCGGTCCCGGCTGTAGATGTTGATCTCCATGCCTAGGGCCGAGGCGATCTCGCCCACCTTCCGTCCGATGGCGCCGTAACCGATGATGCCCAGGGACCGTCCCGCCAGCAGAGTCACCGGCTGCTTCCAGTAGCAGAAGTACTCGCAGTTCGTCCAGTCGCCGCTGTGCACGCTATCGCTGTGCAGGCCCACGTGGTTGGTCAGCTCCAGCATCAGGGCGATGGCGTGCTGCGCCACCGACTCGGTGGAGTAGGCCGGTATGTTGGTCACGGCGATGCCCAGATCCCGGGCCGCCTCGACGTCAATATTATTGTACCCGGTCGCCGTGGAGCCGATGTACTTCAGCTTCGGCGCCCCGGCCATCAGTTCTCTCGTGATGTGGCACTTGCTGGTCATGAGGATCTCGCAGTCCGCGATCCGTCCGGCGATCTCCTCCGGCGCCGTCCGCTCATAAACCGTGAGCCGGCCGCAGAGATCCTCCAGCGGCCTCCAGCTCAGATCCCCCGGGTTAATGGTATGTCCGTCCAGCAATACGATGTTCATGCAGTTTCTCCTTTGTGTTCCCGATCCCGCCCCGCCGGGCCGTTGCTTCCGCCGGTTTACGCCGCCGTTCGGCCTGCCGCATCCGACAGCCCGTGTACTGCGTGCGTCCCGTCGCGGGTACGTTCAATATAGCATGGATTGCCTTTGTCGTAAAGATTGCTGGAAAATATTGACAATCATCCGCCGACCGTGTAGAATAGGAGCATGGAAAATAATGGAAATCATAGAATAAGCGCGACGCTGGAACACCTCGTCGCCATGGAGAAAGAAAAACTGAGCGCCTGGCAAAAGGAACTGGACGGACTTCCCGAAGGAAGCCTGCGTTGCCTTTGCAGGGGGAAAAACACTTTCTTCTACCATGCCGTCGGTGACAAGAGAACAGGGATTACGCGGGATCTGGACCGGGTGTATGTCCTGGCGCGGAAAAAGTACCTGAACCTGCTGATCAACGGACAGGAAAAGATGCTGGAGGAAGCCCGGATTGCGCTGTCGGGCAAACGCTGCTCCCGGTCGAGAGCCCTCGCCAATGCTTCGCCCCTCGAAAAACTGCTCGACTACTACGGCCGCCTCGGACTGGATGTCGCCCGGATCACCTGCACCCGGGAACAGTACATGTGGATGAAGAAGACCTATTATCAGAATCCGCGAGACCCGCACAAGAAGGTCTACGAAACCTACTCGGGTATCCGTGTACGCTCCAAGTCCGAGCAGTCCATCGGCAATTCGATGGAGCGGCGCGGGATTCCCTACCGCTACGAGCCGGGGATCAGGCTCAATGTGGACTGGATGGAAGATGTGCCCGGAATGGACGGGGTCGGAGACAAGGTCTACTTCCCCGACTTCATCATCCTGACCGCCAGCGGCGATATCATCGTCTGGGAGCATCTCGGGCGCGTCGACCTGAAGAGCTATCGGGAGCACAACATGGAAAAGATCGCTGCCTACCGTCAGTCCGGCATGCTGGATGACGACCATTTGATCCTGACCTATGAGAAAGACATGGAATCCCCGAAAATACTGGATCATATCATCGACAAAAGGATCATGTCGTTCATGTGATGCCGCGATGATTTCTGTCGCCGGACCCGAGTATGTCAAAACCGCCGTTTGACGCCGGTTCCGCATACTGCATGAGCGCCGCAGCCTCGTCCCGCCGGCGCGGAGTATGTCAAAACTGCTGTTTGACATCGTTTCCGCATACTTTTATCGGGTGTTCTTCGGATTTGCAAAGGCAACGGATGTGAGGCCTCGCCACATAGAGCTTCGATTACAACCTGAGTATGCGGAAATAGCCGAAAACGGATCATTCCGCATACTGGCTCAGACAAGATGGCTCAGGATAGTATGCGGATTCAGTGTCAAATGAGCAAAATGACATACTGGAGTTGGAACTAGAATCAAGACCATATCCAGAAGGGAGGAAATCAGATGACCAAAGTAAAAACTTACGACGAATTGACGTTTACCGACGACTTTATGTTCTGCAAAGTATTGGAGGGGAACCCGGAACTATGCAAGGAACTGATTGAGCTGATCCTGGATACGAGGATTGAAGTGGTCAGTGAAATTGGAAAACAACACCCGATTGAAATCACTCCCGATGGTAGGGGCGTGCGCCTTGATGTCCGTCTCGTGGGAGATGATACCGTGTTCAATCTGGAGATGCAGAATGCAAACAGGAAAAACCTGCCCCGCCGAAGTCGATACTATCAGGACCTGACAGATCTGGACATGATGGACCGCGGCATGAAATACGATGAACTGAAGGACAGTGTGATCATTTTCATCTGCACTTTTGATCCGTTTGGAGGAGGACTTCGCCGATATACGGTAAAACCCCACATTGAAGAGGAAACGAATATTGAGTATAATGACGGTACAAGAAAAGTGTTCCTGTCCTCCCTGCCCCAGCCGGATGATGGGATGAGTTCGGAATTGAGCAGATTCCTGGATTACGTGAACGGAGGGGAGCCGGAAGGATCTTTGGCCAGTCGGCTGGAGAACGCGGTGCAGTTCGCGAAGACGGAGCAGAATTGGAGAAAAGAGTATATGCTGTTGGAAGAGAAGTACAGAGATCTTTTAGAGGAAGGCCGCGAGGAAGGCCGCGAGGAAGGCCGCGGACAGGAGCGGGAAGAAGTCATTCGGAAAATGCGGAAGAAGGGCTTTTCCGATGAGGAAATCATGCAGATCACGGACTATTCCCTGGAAGAACTAAAGGCGGTTGACCCGGCGTAATCCGCCGGGGATAAAGGGTATAAAGGCAACACTGACAAAGACGGGTTTCCCGGCATTGAATTGCTTTTGCATATTCGGCCGGGAAACTGTTTTAATTAGTTTCTAATCAAGGTATAATATGTACAACACGCAGTAGAAAAACGTCGCAGTATAGATTGCGCCGGTGGCTCGTTTCAGGAAGGGGGCTTTACCGCTTCACCAGCGCAGAGCAGTTGGCACAGGATTGACAGTAGGAGAAAGGATTAATTATGGAAGGATTAAAGAAGCCATTGAGCCGGGCCCTCAGCCTTGCCTTGATGATGGCAATGGCATTCTTTGGGATGCTTGCCATAACGCAGGCGGTGTATGCGGATGAGGCGGACATAACATTTACACTGAACGGACTAGAGGTAAGTGATGAGAATCTCAATAACCCAACACTGTATTCTGACAGTTCACGAGAATATGGATTGGTGTTTACGCATCCTGATGGCGGATCGTATACCGATGGAATCAACATCAGTCTTTGTGATGGAGTGGATTCGGAAAAGCAGTGCGAACTGCAGCCCGGTCAAGACGGCCAGTATCTACGAACCGTGAACTCCCTGACGTTAAAGGGAGAAGCGATCTGGAGCCTTGCAGAAGCTAAGGGATATGATGAACCATATCTTGAAGCCCAGTTCTACATTGAGGATGAAGACGACGAATGGATTGCCGAAGCAATCTATTGCATTAGCGTCGATGAGGCCGGAACGGAGCTGGAGTTTGGGCCGGACGAGGAATCCCTTGAAGGAATACCGGATGAGATTATTCAGGGAGATTACTTCGAGATTTACCCTGAAGGTTTTGCTACCACATACAATAATGAATATCCGGATGGAGACGTAGAAGAGATTGCCGTCACCGGCGTTGCCTGTCGTGTGAGCGATCCGATGACGGTAGTGAAAAGAGACGGGATATATGTATGTACGGCCAGCGAGAATGATACCGGTACGGCAAAACTGACGGTGTCTTACAGAACGGAAGACATGGAACAGACGGATCCCGATCGTACGGAAACGTATCAGATCGAAGTGAAAGATAATATTTACTGGGTCTGGGCTGATACTGAAACTGGCTCCCATGATGCTCTGCCCGGGGCCGTGATAGCACTGACTGCAGGGGGTGGCGGAGAAAGAGACTTTGAAGGAGAGAAGTTCACCTTTAAGTGGAATCTTATAGATGAAGGAAACGCGGGGTCGACCCTGACGCCCAACGAAAATGATTCTTCTCGAGCCGTCCTTAAAACGGGGAACACTGTTGGGGAAGACGGCAGTTCAGTACTTGTAAATATAAAACTATACAGCAGTCGTGACAGAGAAAACCCTGTTGCAGAGGACACAATCAGGATAAACATATGGAATCAATACTATGAAATACATCCCTTGAAGATAGAGCGCCAGCTTGCACTTAATGATTCCCTCAATATCATACCCGAACTCTGGCGTTATTCGACGAGCAATCGGAACGGAACACGTATTACCAATGGCGTATCTTTTCAGGTGGAGTCGGGAAATGATGATGATGATTTTGAATGGAGCGAAAGAAACGGAGTTTTCACGATCACACGAATGACGACATCGGAATTGGATGTCAAGTTTACTGCCTTACTAGACAGTGAGTCGATATGTGAACGCAACTATTATTTTGATGAGATCTCCTATGACCTTGGGGATTATCAGGTCGTTCTTCCTGACGCAGTGGATGGCTGGAAATACTATGTTGAGGGTGCCGGCACGATTGTTCCGCAAGTACGGGTTGAGGATGACGGAATTGTTCTGAGAGAAGGGGTGGATTATGAGCTATCATTCAAGAAGGAAACCTTCGACTCGTCCGCGCCGGAGGATGAGCAGTGGGACTTCAGAGAAGAAGTTGAACCTCCACTGGGCAAGGGACACTATCTTGTGACAGCAACCGCGAAGGGGGACGTGTATGAAGGCTCTACAGACACGGATTTTGAAATCTTTGATAAATACAGTGTAGCACCCTACGGCGGAGAAGTTGAGTTTGATGAAAAGTACTATGATGACTCTGTTGATAAATTCTATGATTACTATATCATTCCTGCGGGCATCATTTTGAAGCCGGCAGTTACGGTGGGAAAAGCTGTGCTGACTGAAGGAAAAGACTATGCAGTGCAGTATTGGGCAATTGATTCCAAGGATGTAGGCTTCGAGGGAGATGAATGGGACTATCTTACAAAAACTTTGGTTGACGGCTTCCCAACAACCCCGGGGACGTATGTGTGTTATGTCATAGGTAAAGGGAAATACAGCGGGAATGACTCTACCAGTTCTATAGTCAGATTCACAATAGAAAACAATCCTACAGGAAAAGCCCGGGCTGACGCGGTTACAAATCAGATCAACAGTCTGAATCAGGCAAACCCGAATGAAAATGCAGTGAAGCAGGCAAGGGCGGCGTATAATGCACTTCCTGAAAAAGGGTTCATCTCCGCGGCAACCCTGAACAAGCTGGTCGCCGCCGAAAAGAGGGTTGTCCAGATCAAGGCCGAGGCGAACAGACAGGCTGCTATCGCGGCCGCGGCCAAGGCTGCCGAGGACGCCCGCCAGGGAATCTACGACCCGACCATTCCGAAGGTGAAGGCCAAGAAGCCCGCAGCCAAGAAGGCAAAGATCACGGCGAAGTGGACGAAGCTGAAGAAAAAGCAGCTGAAGAAGTCCAAGGCGACGAACTATGAGATCTGGGTCTGCCCCAATACAGGTTTCGCCAAGGGGGACACCATAGAGAGGATCGTCGGCAAGGGCAAGGCGTCGATCAAGGTCGGCGGGCTGCAGAAGAACACCAGGTACTTTGTCAAGGTCCGGGCGATCAAGTACGAGAACGGCAAGAAGTACGTCGGGCCGTGGAACCAGAAGTCGGTCAAGACCAAGAAGAAATAGCTTCGCGGCGTCGACCGGCGGTCAGGGGTTCAGGTTGACCGACACGTTGGTGGATACCTTGGCCAGCACGCTGGTGGACACCTTGATCAGCACGCTGGTGACACGCAGTAAGACACAATGTCAGAGGGAGGCTCCGATCCGGAGCCTCCTCTTTTGATGGGCTCTTTTGATGGGTGATTGCCGGAGTTTCCGGCTGCCGCACATAGGAGATTCCGGCGGAGGTGTCCACGTGCTGGAAAAATATTACAATTTCAGATTGACCCGCCGCCGAGCTCGTGGTACCATGAGGTATGGAAAATTATGGAAGATACTATTCGAATATGAACTCTCTGATGGACCAGATCGTTGCCATGGAAAACAGAAAGCGGCGTGCATGGGAAAAGGAACTCGCAGCGCTTCCGAAAGGAAGCTTGTATTGCCTTTACACCTCCGGAAAGACATATTTTTACCACGCGATCAATGGAGAAAGACACAGCATTTCCCGCGACATGGACCTCGTTTATCTCCTTGCCAGAAAAAAGTACCTCGCACTCCGGCTCAGTGAGCAGCGGATCGCCTCGCGCAGGGCAACAAGCGCGCTGGGGTCGAAGCGGAAACAGACGCCGCGCGGGAATGTACATCTCTCTCCGTTGGAGAAGCTGCTCGACTACTACGGGCGGCGTGGATTGGAAATCCTGCGCATTACCTGCAGCCGGGACCAATACCTCTGGGCTAAGGCCGATTATCTGCAGAATCCGATGAATCCCGAGGAACTGACTCACGAAACATATTCCGGGATCAAAATGAGAACTAAATCGGAGCGGAGTATCGGAAACGGCCTGGAGATCAGGGGAATTCCCTATCGGTATGAACAGGCGATGGAGCTCGACGTGGAATGGATGGAGGACGTGCGTGGCATGGACTATTTCGGGCGCAAGATCTACTATCCGGATTTCGTCATCTTGACGGCGACAGGTGAAATCATTGTCTGGGAGCATCTTGGCCGCACGGATCTGAAAAGGTACAGGGAACACAATATGGAGAAGATCGCGGCATACCGCGAAGGCGGACAGTTCGATGATGCCCACATTGTTCTGTCCTTCGAAAAAGACATGAATACGCCGAGTACGCTGGAACAGCTGATCGAACGAAGAATCACGCCGTACATGTGAATGCGGCTGCGGGTAGTTACGAGGATGGAAGAATCTGATCGCCCTGATGTGGAAGGCCTCGATTTCCCTGATGTGGAAGAGCCGATCTCCCTGACGGCGGCACTTTTTTTGCCGAATCAGGATATTAAGCGGGAAATGGCATAAAGATTTGCCCGAAAGAGGGGATGAGGCGCTGGCAGGGAGGGTCATCAGGAATAGAAACCCACTGAAATGGAAATAAAAGGAAGCAAATGTTGTGAGTATCAAAATATATGAAACATAAGTACAGAAATGTGAAGCCCAGCCATGGAAATCAGACGAAAGGTATTTGCTGAACAGGCCCCTACAAGAGGAATCGGCAAAAAATACAAAGCGCAGAGAGACAAGTGTGGTATACTTACAGTGAGTTTTTGTGCGATAGGGAGAGGATATCGGGATGGAAAGGCAACCCACGACCCTGCCGGAAAACGTGATCGTCGCTGCGACGAAGAACCGGCATAAGATCCGGGAGATGGAGGCCATTACGGCCCGCTTTGGCATGCAGATCATCGCCCGGGACGAGGCGGAGGTTCCCGATGTGGAGATCGTGGAGGACGGGAAGACTTTCGAAGAAAATTCCCGGAAGAAGGCGGAGGGGATCATGAAGCTCTGCGGCCGGCCGACCATCGCCGACGACTCCGGCCTGGAGGTGGACTGCCTGGGCGGCGCGCCGGGAATCTATTCGGCCCGCTTCGCCGCCATGCCGGACGTGGAACTGCGCGATGGGACCGCCGCGGTCTGTTCGCCGGACAAACCGGCACCCGCGCCCTCGCCGGGTGTCGCAGCGGGCACCCTGTTGAACGCCGTTTCTGCAGATGGCGCACCGGACTCCGCGGAGATCGCCCCGCAGGAGGCGCCCCTCGCCGACTCCGACGACAAAGACAACAACCGCAAACTCATCCGGCTGATCCGGGATGTCCCCTACGAGGAGAGGACGGCCCGGTTTGTTTCGGCCATTTCGATTGCCTTTCCGGAGGGTGAAACCATCACCGTCCGGGGAACCGTGGAAGGACACGTCCTTCCCGAGGAGAGGGGCGAAGGCGGCTTCGGCTACGATCCTCTTTTCGTGCCGGAGGGTTATGACAAGACCTTCGGCCAGCTGCCGGCGGAGCTGAAAAACCGCATCAGCCATCGGGCCAACGCGCTGAAGAAACTGGAAGAAGAACTGAGGAGACGATGAAAACACTGCGAGACCGAATCATCCGAATGTTCGTCATGGGATTCCGTCAGCTGCAGGACCCCTACTACCAGGGTTTCGCGGCGCAGATCTCATTCTATTTGATTCTCTCCATCGTGCCCAGCATCATCCTGATCGCCCAGCTTCTGGGCGTGTTCAACATCAGCATCGAGACGGCGGTCAACCTGATCCAGGAGTACACCGGAAACAAACTGCCTGAGGCGGTGGAGAGCCTGTTCCGATTCTCCTCCCTGGGCTTCGGAAACATCATCTATCTGATCATCGCCCTTTGGGCGGGCTCCCGGGCATCCTTCGCCATGACCCGGATCGCCAACTACACCCTGACCGAGGGGGACAGCACCGGCCGGAACTTTTTCATCGAGCGGGTCCGGGCGATCAAAACCCTGTTCGTCACCCTGACCACCATTGTCTTTTCCATCGTGATCCTCTGCTACGGCAGGGTCATTCTCTCCGGCATCTTTTCGGCCCTCGGCCAGGATCCGGAAAAGTACACGGACAGCACCTGGATGTGGCTGCGGTGGCCGCTGGGCTTCCTTCTGTTCTTCATCATGATCAGCTACAACCTGTACATCCTGCCCACGGAACGCAAACCTTTCCGGCACGTCATCCCGGGATCCCTTTTCGCGGCGGCAGGCATGTTGATCGTGACAGGGGCCTACTCCTACTACGCCAGCTCGCTGGCCAAATACGACATCGTCTACGGCGCCCTGTCTTCCGTGGTCGCGCTGCTGATGTGGTTCTTCTTCCTGGCCTGGGTCCTTTGCCTGGCCGTACTGTTCGACAAGGTCTGGGAGGACACCAGCGTGCCCTTCAGCAAGCGGACGCCGCCGGAGCACCTGCAGCAGGAGATGCGGGAACACAGCAAGTTCGACATGGATCCCGCTGAGTTCGGCCTGGGGACCATCAAGGACGTCATCATCGGCGAAACCCCGGAAGACGCCCCTTCGACGACGGAGGCCATCGCCGACGCGGTCATCCCCAAACCGGTCCAGGACCGGCTGAAAATCGGCAAGCCCAAATACGTCAAACAGCAGGAGCTCAAGGAAAAAATGCAGAGAGAAAGGGAAGAGGCAAAGGCAACGGAAGCCGCGGAACAGGCCGATGCAAAGGCAACGCCACCTGCGTCGGAGGACGCCCCGCCGGAGGATGCGAAGCGGCAGACGGCCGGCGGCAAAGACCCGAAGGCTTCCGCAGAGGACGCCCCGCCCGGCTCCGAAGATGGGGAATGAGCCGGCTGCGTGCACGAAAAAACTCCGGAGCGATCCGGAGTTTTTTCGTGCTTTTGATGTATTGCTTTCCTAAGCGTTCCTGCCGCAGCAGTGCTTGTACTTCTTTCCGCTGCCGCAGGGGCAGGGGTCGTTGCGGCCCACCTTCGGGGTTTCCCGGCGGACGGTTTTGGACTGCTTGTACTTCTTCGCCAGCTCGACCATTTTCTCCTCGCCCAGGATCTCCTCCCACTGGGGAAGCCCATAAAGATAATCGGCATCGGCTTTGAGCATATTGTAGAAGAGGGTCTCGGGAACGATCTTCAGTTTGACATCGGACTCCTCGTCCCAGTCTTTGATGTCGTTCTTCTCTTCGATGCTCTCGTTGATGCCGTCCAGGAATCCCATGAAGATCACCGGCCGGACCCCGTAGCCTTCCGCCAGTTCACCCAGCCTGCCCTCCACGGGCTGGTCCGGGTGGTCCAGAATGTCACTGTAGATTTTCTTTTCCGCTTCGCTGTATTCCTTCCAGAAGTCCTCGAAGGTTTCTTTGGTCTGATTCTCAATCAGATCAGTCCACTGTTCAAATAACGTCATTGATTCTCTCCTTACCGATCCATTGCCTTTGCAATTTCCAGAACATCACCCATGACCGCGCTGCCTGTGGGCAGGGGGCCGGCGCCCGGGCCGTAGAACATCAGATTGCCCACCACGTTGCCTTCCACGAAGACGGCGTTGTACTCCCGGTGCACGCCGCTCAGGGGGTGGGTGTCGATGATCCGCATGGGCCGGACCTCATACTTGATCTGCCCGTCATCCATGACCTCCGCATAGGCGATGAGCTTGATCAGGCAGCCGTCCTTGCGTGCGGCCTCGATGTCTTTCGCGGTCACCTCCGTGATGCCCTTGGTGGGGATGTCTTTGGGGTGGACGTAGTGGTCGAACATCAGCGCCATGAGGATGCTCAGCTTG
Source organism: Bacillota bacterium (assembly GCA_017433375.1). Taxonomy (GTDB): domain Bacteria; phylum Bacillota; class Clostridia; order Peptostreptococcales; family Anaerovoracaceae; genus Lentihominibacter. The sequence goes on along the minus strand of JAFRHG010000016.1, from coordinate 9,284 downwards.
TTGGCGGCGTCGATGCCCTCCACATCCGCGGTGGGATCGGCTTCCGCGAAGCCCTTGGCCTGGGCGTCCTTCAGCACCTCGTCGTAGGGCAGGCCCTCCATGGTCATCTTGTCCAGAATGTAGTTGGTCGTGCCGTTGACGATGCCCAGAACACGGGTGAGCCGGTTGGCGCGCAGGCAGCTGGACAGGGGAGTCAGGACGGGGATGCCGCCGCCGACGCTGGCCTCGAAACGGAGGGTGACGCCGTGGGCTTTCGCCGCGTCCATCAGACGGTGATAGTTGGCGGCCACGGCAGCCTTGTTGGCGGTGACCACATGCTTGCCGCTGCAAAGGGCACGCTCGATCATGGTGGCCGCGGGCTCTACGCCGCCCAGCAGCTCGATAACGATATCAATATCCGGATCGGAAAAGATCTCTTCCGCATCCGAAACAAAACTCTCTCTCGGCACGGTGATGTCCCGTTCCCGGTCAATATCCTTCTCCAGGATTTTGACGATGTTGACCGGACATCCGGCCGCTTCTTCAATCTGACTGCGGTTGGTCTCCAGAACCTTGTACGTACCGGTCCCGATGTTGCCCAGACCCAGCAGTCCAATGCGAATCTCCTTCAAAACAGTACCTCCAATTCTTTTGGAAAATGCGACTGCCATTATTCTATAGTATTCCCGGGGAAAAGGAAAGTGTTTCTTCTGCCCCGGCCGCCCGGGGATGTGTCCGGCGGGCGGAGTAGCCGGAGGGTGGGAACATTTCACCAGCGGAGTGCAAAGGCAACAGATTTCTTCGACGAATCCCGAGAAAAACAGCACATATTGTTGTTGGAATAGTGTATAATACTACACATAGAAGATTTCAATGTGCTGCGGGGCGGTAAGCCTTCAGGAGGACAGTTTTATGATATGCAGATTTTGCGGAGCAGAAATCTCAGATGACAGCCTATTCTGCGGGTATTGCGGCGAGAAGCTGGTGACGGATGAAGAGCCGGAAGAGGCGGCCAATCCGGAGGCGGCGGAAGACGTGACCGAGGCTGGCGAAGCGGAGGAAAAGGCAATCCCGGCTGAGCCGGAAGAGGCGGCCAATCCGGAGGCCGAGCCGGAATCCGATGAGCCGGAGGAGGCGGAGGAAGAGCCGGAGTCCGATGAGCCGGAAGAGGAGCCTGTTGAAGAGGTTGAAGAACCGGAGGACGATGAGCCCGAAGAGGCAGAGGAAGAGCCGGAGCCTGACGAGCACGAAGAAGCCGTTGAGGAACAGGGACTTGACATGCCGGAAAATGCGGATGAGGAGCCGACGGTCGAGGAACCAGAGACATCCGAAGAGGTGGCTTCAGAGTCCGAATCTGAGACGTTCGAAGAAGCGGTCGAGGAGCCGGAGCCGGAAGAAGCGGCGGATGAGCCTGAGCCCTTTGTCGAGTTTGACTGGAATGCCTCTCCGAAGGACATTGAGGATACGAGCGAATACTTGTGGAATCCTCCGCCGAAAGAAGCGGAAGAGCCGAAGAAAGATGAAGCGGTTGAGGAGCCGACAGTGGTGATCGCGCCGGAGCCCGACGTTGAGAACCCTGCAAAGCCGGAGGAACCGGATGAACAGCCGGGTCTTAAGCAGGCGACGTATTTCATTCCGGAGGCGGAGACCATTGCGGTCAACGCGACGGATTCGAACTTCTGGTCCGCCTTTGAAATGATGGAGCCGAAGGCGGAGGATCGGGAAGAGTCTGCGAAGAAATCGGCGGCCCTTGATTGGGGCGCGACGCAGACCGTTTTCGCGGAAGCTGCAGAAAAGAAAGGGGCAGAGGAGCCAGCGGTTGAAGATGCTGAGCCGGCATCTGAACCGGAGCCGGTCAAAGCGGTAGAGCCGGAACCGGTCTTCGTAAGCGAACCGGCGGTGGAAGAGACACCAGCAGAAGATGTGGCGCCGATCTTTAATCCGGCGGCGGAAGAGACCCCGATAAAAGAAACGGAACCGGCGGCGGAAGAAGCGATGGATGCCGAAGAACCGGAGACCGAGGAACCCGAAGTCAAGGATGAGCCGGTTATCAGAGAACCCATTGAGGACGAGCCGGCTGACGAGGACCTGGAGGGCTTTGACTGGTACGCGACGCGGAAGAGCGACGAAGACAGGGATGAACCGGCGGCTGCAGATGAGGCCGAACCGGTTATCGAAGCAGCAGCCGAAGAGGAAGCATCGGAGGAGTTCGCCGGTGAAAAAGCGGATGATCTCGCCGGTGCAGAGGTTGCGGAAGAGAAACCCATCGAGCCTACCGACGAAGAGTCCATCGAGCCTACCGACGAAGAGTCCATTGAGCCCGCCGAGGAAGAACAGGAAGAAGTCCTGCTGGACAAGATCGGCGGATGGCTCGGTGCACTGGGCAAGTCGGTTCACACGGGACTTGGCTGGGCAGGCAGCGCGGCAAGGGAAAAGGCAAAAGACAAATATAACGAATTCAAAGAGAATAGAAAGTTCCAGGAGCCCGAGGAGCCGGATGATTTTTTCGCGCCGCCGGAAACCCCGGAGGAAACGGCAAAGGAAAGCGTAAACTTTAACCGTGCAAATACGGCGGACTATACGGAGCCGATAGGGGCGGCCCTGGCAGAGGCTGAACCGGAAGACGGTATTAAGGAAGACGGGACGGAATCGACGGAATCCCTGAATGACATTGATGAACCATCCTTCGGACAGGAAGCAGAGCCGGAAGAGAAGCCGGAACAGACTGACGATTCTGCCGCCGAGGCGGAAAAGACTTCGGACCTGATCGATGAGGCCTCCGAGGTAACTGAAGCGGAGCCCACGGAACCGAGACCGGTGTTCGGAGAAGAAACCAGGGTCGATACCGAAGGAGAGGGAACGACCTCTGAAGAGCCCGCATGGAATCCGGAAGAATCGGAATGGATTGAGGAAGAACCGATACAGACCCTGTCGGATCGGGCCAGTGCGCTGATAGGTGCACTCGCCGGGGCCGTGCAGAAGGGAACGGAGAAAGCCGTCGGAACGGCAAAGGAAAAGGTCAGCGAAATCAAGGAAAACCGGGCGAGCAAAGAGGCGGATGAACCGGCAGAAGAACCTGCTGAAGAGTCCGCGGAGCTGACGGAACAGATCGAAGAACCTGCGGATGAGCGGGAAGCGATCGATGCTTTTGCGGCTGAACATGAGATTGACGCCGAGCCGGAAACGAGCGATGAGCCCCCGGAAGCGACGGCGGAAGAAGACTTGACTGAATCCGCCGATGAAGCGGAACCGATCGACGAGGCCGCTGCGGAAGAGGAGACAGAAGCCGAGGCGGAGGAAAAGCCGGAACCCGAAACAGAACCCGAGCCGGAAAAGACCTCGGACGAAGATGCGATTGAACCGGAACCCGAACCGGCCACCGAATCGGAGCAGACTGAAGAACCCGATTCCGAACCGGCGGAGTTCCACGATGATATGCAGGATGAGCTCGGCCTCGTCGACAGTGAAGCGGAGAAATCCGGAGAAGCAGGAGAGGCAGAGGCTGGTGAATCCGAGTCTTCCGAGTCGGAAGAAAAACCCCTTGCCAAAGCCGGCGCCTGGTTCGGTTCTCTGGGGCAGTCCATGCGCAAGGGAACGGACAAGGCCGTCAGCAAAGCGAAGGGCCGGGTGAGCGAGATCCGTGAGGAGCACTCATCGGAGCGCGGAGCATGGACCGCCGAAGAAGAGGGCGAAGTGACCCAGGACACCGGATTCTGGTACCGGTCCCTCCGTCCTGAAGAAGAACTGGAAAAGGAACGTCTGGAGAAGGAAGCGGAGGAAAACGAACGCAGAGCAGCCCGCGCCAGAGCGGAGCAAAGCGCCGCGGCAGCCCGGGCAGCCGCAGGTTCGGCGGACGAAAACGGAACGGGCGGAGCCGGGAAGAAACCGGATGCCGGACGCGACGCTGACGATCGGGATGAACTCCGCGGAGACGATAACAAACTGAGCAAGACCAAGGTTCTGGGCCAGGATTATGAGGAAGAAGACCTCAAGCCCATCGAAGATGACGAGTCCACTGGGGCAAAGAAAAAGAGCTCATCCTCGAGGAAGGCTGACAACTCCAGCCGCGGCCTGAAGATCGGCATCCTCGTGGTACTGATCGTCGCGGTGCTGGCCGGCGGCGCCCTGGTCGGCACGAAGACCCATAAGGAGCACAGCGAGGCGGAGAAATACCAGAACGCGGTGACCCAGGCCCAGCAGTACGCCGAGACGAAGGACTTCGAGAATGCGGAGGCTTCCTACAAGGCCCTCATCGAGGCATATCCCGACCGGGCGGAACTGTATGAAGGACTGGCCAACGTCTATATCGACGAAAAAAAATACGACGACGCGATCAATACCGTCAATGAAGGCGTTGCACAGACGGGCAAAAGCAAGACCTTTACGGCGCTGTCCGAGGATCTGAAAGCCCTGACCTCCATCGAGTGGAGAGAGCCCTTCCGCCGTGTCCTGGCGGATAACGAATGGGCGGTGAGAAGGTACGATGATATCAATGACTGCTGCGTTGCCCTTTGCGACGTCAACGGGGACAAGTGGCCGGAAATGTTCTTCTTCACCCAGGAGTATTACGGCTACGGCATACTCCACATCTACACCTACGATTACAACACGGGCGGAGCCAAGGAGATCAAGTACGACTTCCCGAACCGGAGCACTCAGTATCAGGATGCCTTCTACGATATCGAAAACGATAACGCCGGCTTCATCATCTACAAGAAGAAGAGCGGGAACGGCTTCGGCATTTCCTCCAGCTTCAAGAAGGGATCGGATGCCTGGCAGACGACCGGCGAGTACACGGTGAACGGAATGGACTGCAACATGGACAGCCTGATCGAAGCCTGCGTCACGGCCACCTACAGGGTGTCCGACGATGACAAAGATAACGGTAAAGCCAAGTACCTCCAGAACGAGAAGAAGGTTGGGTACAATACCTACATCGGCGAATTCAAACGCGTGATGGACGACATCGATGAGGTGATGTTCAGCAAGCAGGGCGCCGGCGGCGACAAGGAGATCTGGAGCAGAACGGTGGATATGGACGACCTGTCCATGACCTATGACGGAGCCATGAAGATCCTCGACGAGGATGCCCAGTAGGCCGAAAAGAGACAGCAGAAAAAGACCGCCGCATCGACAAGGTGCGGCGGTCTTTTTTCGGTCTGATTTCTGCCGGCATGCGGCTCTCGCGGTTTTCCTGCCCGTCCTACGGCAGATACACGGTGACGTTCCGCCGGCCCCAGCGGCGGCATTCACCTTTGGATGACATGTAGATGTCGATGATGTGGCCCTTGATGGCACCGCCGGTGTCCTCCGCCCGGCGCTCCCCGAAGCCCTCCACGTATACGGTGGTGCCAAGGGGAATGACCCGGGGGTCAACGGCGATCTCGCCGACGCGGGCCCTCGTTCCGGAAGCGGTCCTGCCGCCGCCGGTATAGGCGGTGGCCTGGAAGGTTTCCTTCCGGGTGTAGGCGAATCCGTCGATGGTTTCGATGACGCCCACATGGATGATCTGATCGGTGGGCTTAACCAGGGTTTTGCGGGAGAGTTCCTCCCGGTCGGTCTCCTTGCCGGAGGTATAGGTCACCCGGCAGAGCAGCAGATCCTTTCCCTGCTTGCCTTCCTGCACCGTCTTTTTCTCGCCCTTTTTCATGGTCCGGTCTTCTTCCTCGACGGTCTTGAAGTCGGTGGACTCTTCGATCTCTTCTTTGACGATGAAGACCTGCTTCACCTGGATCCGCATGCCGTCACGCAGGCGGGTGTTCGGGCCGGGCTTGATGATGTCCAGGTCCCCGGGCCAGAAGCCGGCTTCCTTCAGGGCGCCGTCCACGGTTTTCTCCCGGGTCTTGTAGGGGGCTTCGCAGTTATCGATCTGAATGGTTACGTCATAGGTGACGCGGGAGACGTAGACGAGAAGGCCGGACAGAATCAGAGTGAGCAGAATCGAGGAAACCAGGAGGATCACAAATATCCTGCGTCCCCGCTTTTTTTCTTCCTCGGTTCTCTCCGCAAAGAGCTCTGGCCGGCAGTACGTCATGCTTCCTCAGCCTCCCCGGTTGCCTTGTCCTCCGCGGACTCTTCGGCCGGCGCCGCATCGTCGGCGACCGCAGCCTCTTCGGCCTCCCCGGCCAGCGCCGCGATGGCGTCGGCGTAGATCTTGGACAGGAGGACGAGGTTGTCCACGGATATCTTTTCGTTTTTCTGATGGGCCAGGTCCGGCTCTCCCGGGAACCGGGCTCCAAAGGCAACGATATTGTCCATCGCCCGGGCGTAGGTCCCTCCGCCGATGACCAGCGGCTGGCTCTTCTCGTCGCCGGTGTGGCGGCGGTAGATCTCCACCAGGGTCTCGATCATCGGATCATCCGCCGGGAAGTAGATGGGCGGTTTGTGATCGATCTTGACGATGCCGATATCGTAGGGATCCACCACGGCGGCGATGCCGTCGTAGACCTGGTCCATTTCGGCGGTCACCGGGTAGCGGACGTTGACGGTCAGCTGGACGGATTTCTGATCCAGTTCGATTTTGCCCACGTTCCAGATCAGCTTCCCGGAGGGTTCGTCCTCCAGGGCGCAGCCGATGCTCTGCCCGTTCAGCTCGAATCCGATGTGATGGTTATAGAAACGAATGAATTCGGTGACCTCGTCGCTGACGAAGTTCAGATGCCCCAGAATTTCCATGAGGATGGAAATGGCGTTTTCCCCTTCTTCGGGTCTGGCGCCGTGGGCGGAGGTCCCGGTAACGGTGATCTCCAGGCTCTTGCCGATGCCCCGGGACTGGATCCGCCAGCCCCGGCTTTCCTTCAGCTCGGTGAGAAGCTTGCGGATGTCGCCGTAACCTCCCTGGGCCGTATCCAGAAGAACGGCGCGGGCGAAATCGGGCACGGCGTTGGCCGCAGTGCCGCCGGTGAAGGAACGCAGGTCCAGTCCTTTGCCGGTGGTCCGGCCGAACTTGCGGGCCAGGTTGAAGACCAGGAATCCCTTTTCTCCGTGAAGGACGGGGAAGTCTCCGTCGGGGGTGAATCCGCAGTCCGGGAGACGGTCTGCAAAGGCAACGTAATGCTTCATGCCCTCCCAGCCGCTCTCCTCGTCCAGACCGAGGATCATGCGGATGGTCTTGTCGGGAACGAAGCCGGCCTCCTTCAGCGCCTTCATGGCATAGAAGCAGGCGATCACCGGCCCCTTGTCATCGGTGGAGCCCCGGCCGCAGACGTAACCGTCGGTTATCTCGCCGCCGTAGGGCGGGAAGTCCCAGTTGTCTCCCTCGGGGACCACATCCAGATGGCCGACGATGCCGACGAGCTGATCGCCCTTTCCCGGGAGGTCGAAGTGTCCGCCGAAGTTGTCCAGGTTGCACACGAAAAACCCCTCCTCGGCGGCCATCTCCAGCATGGCTTCATAAGCCTGCTGAACGGCATCCCCGAAAGGGTGGTTTCCCTGCGTGCGCACGGCAACACTGGGAAACGCAATAAGACGGGACAGAGATTCGCTCATCTCCGCCCGGTACCCTTCAAGCCGGTGGTAAACCGGCTGCAGATCAAATTTCGGCATTGCCTTTGCCCGGTTACTGAACCGCTTCCACGCCGGCGATTTCCGGATAACTTTCCTTCAGGATCTTTTCGACGACGCCTTTGATGGTCATCTGGGCGCCCGGGCAGCCCGCGCAGTGTCCCTGCAGTCTGACCCTGACGATGTTGTCGTCGGTGTACTCGACGAACTCGATGTCACCGCCGTCTCTCTGAAGGAAGGGACGGATCTGGTTCAGCGCTTCATTGATTTTCTTTTCCATTGGAATACCTCCTGTGTTACTGTTGATTGGTTTCGATCGTATAAATGGCCTTGACCGCGTTGCCCTCCCAGGTGCTGATGTACGCGGTCTTTTTCGGGTCGCCGTTCTTGTTGAAGCGGATGATCCCGGAGGCGCCTTCGAACTGGTAGTCATCGCCCAGGAGCACGTCGCGGATCTGCTGTCCGCTGGCCAGCTGGGGCGAGTCCTGGGTTGCCTTTGCAATGGCGTCCAGGGCCATCCGGTAGGCGTCGTAGCCCAGGGCCACGGCCTCTTCCGGCTCCTCATCCCCGTACTCGTTCCGGTAGGCTTCCAGGAAGTCTTCCCGGGCCTGGTTGACGACGGGCTTCTTGTCGTTGCCGTCGGTGGCGAAGAACTGTACAAAGGCAAGTCTCTCCGGGTTGATCCCCACGGAAAGCCCTTTGCGGAAGTCCTCGCTGCCCCAGGTCATGTCGCCCAGGAAGGTGACGTCGAGGCCCATCTTTTCGGACTGGGTGATGATGTTCAGCGCGTCGGGGACCTCTCCCGGAAGGAAGACGTATTTCACGCCGGATTCCTTCAGTGTGTTCAGGTACCCGGTGAAGTCCATCTCCCCCGTGGTGTATTTCTCGTAGTAGCCGATGGGGTCGTCCTCGTCGGTCAGATCCCGCAGGGCGTTGGTGAAGGCCGTGGCCAGAGCCAGGGCCGCGTCATCCTTTTCCGGAAGGAGCACGCCGGCCTTCTTGACCTTTTCGTGGTTGAGGTAGTTGGCCAGCAGCTTCCCCTGTGTCGCGTCGATGTAGCAGATCCGGAAGTAATAGCTGTTGTTCCGGGTGATCAGCGGGTTGGTGTTGGTCATGGTGATGGCCGGCACCTCCGCCTCCTTGATGTACTCTCCGGCCAGCAGGGAGTACAGGTTGCCGTAGCTGCCCAGGATCACCGAGGGGTTCTTGGTCAGCAGGGTGGAGATAGCGGTCTCCGCCGCGTTGATGTTGGAGTTGTTGTCGGCGTAGATCAGGTTGACCTTGCGGCCGTCCGCCGCCTCGGGAAACATCTTGTGGGCCAGCTCGATGCCGCAGACTTCCGGCTCGGCCGCGTCCTTGTCCGCGCCGGCCAGGGGTTCGTAGACGCCGATGTTGATGGTATCGGTCACGTCCTCGGGATCGTCGATGAAGGCCTGGCGGAAGTTGTCATAGGTGGTGCATCCGGACAGGCTCAACGCCAGGACGGCCAGCATGGCGACCAGTACGCCGGTATATATAATGGATCGAAAGTGGTTTCGTTTCATCAGACAAACCTGACGCGGAACCCCCCACCTCTCCAGGTGGCGGGATGAGCGTCCCTGACGGGCCCGCGCCTCTCCTCCTTTCAACTCCAGCTTTAACGATTTTTCTTTACGTTCTCTTCGATCTCGTAAGAAAAATATTCAACGATTCAACGGGCTCGATCTCGCAAAATATTTTTCTCTAAATCTACGAACACCTGTTCTCTTTTGCCCAGACCTGTGGTATAATCAGTCCATGGAACAGACCCTCACCGCGAAACT
>JAFRHG010000015.1 GCA_017433375.1 Bacillota bacterium | reverse complement strand
GAACCCTGGACACCCTGATTAAGAGTCAGGTGCTCTGCCAGCTGAGCTAATGGTGCATGTCATCTCTGTCTGACTGACGCAAGTCAGTATAGCACATTCCGGCGGAGCATTTCAAGCCTTTTTTGAGAAAGTTGTTGGAGGCGGGGGAGGGGCGTTGCCTTTGCATATTCATGCATATATTCATAAAGCATACATTTGCGGCCTGTGTTATGATAAGAGAAGATCAGCGGGTCCTCTTTCGGGGCCCCGAGCCAAAAAAGGAGGTGCGCGAATGAGTATAGGCGTCCACAATTTTTCTGACATCGGGAAGCTGAACCGTGTGCTGATGCACCGGATCGACCGGGCGGTGGAAGGCATCGTGCCGGACAATCTCGAGAACATGCTTTTTGATGATATTCCCTATCTGAAGGCGGCCCAGAAGGAGCACGACCGGTACGTGCAGGTGCTGGAGGAGAACGGCGTTGAGGTTCTCTTCTATGTGGATGAGACCGCAAAGGCAATCGCCGACCCGGCGGTAAAGGCGGAGTTCATCCGGGACTTCTTGGACTGCAGCGAGGTCAAATCCGAGGAGATCTCCGAGATCCTGACGGAGTACCTTTCGGGGATGGAGCCGAAGGAGCTGGTGGAGACGGTGATCGCCGGCGTGAAGAAATCCGATGTGCCCAGGAAGGCCAAGGAGACCCTGGCGGACTACGTCTACGCGTCCAACCTGTATTACCTGACTCCCATGCCGAACCTGTACTTTTCCAAGGATCCGGCGGCCTGCATCGGCGACGGCATCTGCGTCAACCATATGCGGATGAAGAACCGCCGCAGGGAATCCCTGCTGATGAAGTACATCCATAAATACAACCGCGACGTGGTGCCCGAGGGAACGCCCCTGTGGTACGAGTTCGACGGACCGGAAGCCCTGGAGGGCGGCGACATCATGATCCTGAACCGGGAAACCATGATCATCGGCCTCAGCCAGCGGACAACGGCCCTGGGCATCCAGGCCCTGGCCAAGAGGCTGCTGGGCGAATCCGGGATCCGGCGGATCATCGTCTTCGATATCCCCAAGCGGCGGGCTTTCATGCATCTGGATACGGTCTTCACCATGATCGACTACGACAAGTTCACCATCCACAGTGAGATCCTGGACGCGGTGGGCATCTATGAGATCCACCTGACGAAGGACGGGGAGACCGAGTTCAGCACCATCACCGATTCCATGGCGAATATGCTGAAGAAGATCCTGGGCGTGCCGGCGGTCAAGCTGATCCACGTGGGCGGCAACGATTCCATGGCAGCCCAGCGGGAGCAGTGGAACGACGGAACCAATACCCTGTGCATCAGGCCGGGCAAGATCATCACCTACGACCGGAACTACATCACCAACAGCGTGCTGGAGTCCAACGGACTGGAGGTTATCACCATTCCCAGCGCGGAGCTGTCCAGAGGACGGGGCGGCCCGGGCTGCATGAGCTGCGCGGTGAACCGGGACGATCTGTAGGGACAGAGATCACGGAAGAAAGGAAAATCCCTGAAGCAAAAGAGCTTCAGGGATTTTTTACTGGTGTTCCGTGACGGGCTCGAACCGCCGACCTATTGGTTGTGACCCAATCGCTCTCCCAGCTGAGCTAACGGAACCGGGTATCCGCTTTCGCGGACAGCGACAACAGTATACCACGAAGGCAGGGGTGCCGCCAAGAAAAACATGAAAAAATTTTGATTCAGGCAGAGGGCCGGACGATCTGGATCTTTTTCTGGGTAATGACGAAGTCAGTCCTCTCGTCCACGACCCTGACGCAGTAGTCCAGGGTCTCCTGGACCTTATCCGCAAGCTGGGATATCAGCCCAAAGAGATAGGGATTGTCGGTCTGTACATCCAGTTCTATTCTGTCCTCACAGATCGTAACCTTTTTTACCGCCTCGTGTTTGTCAAACTCGAGGCGCTGCCTTTCCGTGGTCACATTGCTGGGATCCACGGTCAGAAGCAGGTTCCGGTCCTTTTCTATATTCACCTCGTCGGCAAGCCTTACGATCGCCGTCAGGTAGGGCAGGCATACGGTGTTGCCGTTTTCCAGAGGCAGCTTGGCGGGATACTCAGCCTCGTCGAAGAGGTCCGCTTTTCTGTGGCCCCTCGCGGTCTGGATCACCGCGAATTCATGGGCTTCTGAGGGGAAGTCGAAGAGCTGGGAATACTTCTCGATGAAGCAGGCCGAGAAATCGTTGTGATAGGCCCTGGTCACATCGAACATGCTGGCGTTTTCATGATCCCTGATGCGGCTGTCGAATTCCACCTGCTCGGAGAACTCCTGGAAATCCTTTTCGGAGACGCCCATCCCCACATCGTGGAGATAGGCCCCCATGAGGAGGACATAGAGTTCGTCGGCATTCAGATGCTCGAGATTGTCATGACCGATCAGTTTGTTGCAGTAATCGATGATGGCAACGGAATGGGTCTCGGAATGATCCGTGAACTCCGGGAAAAGGACAAGATAATTCGACAGGAGTTTCGGAAGCAGGAATATGGAATTCGCGAATCTCCTGTGCAGGTCCGGATCCAGCTTATGCAGTTGTTTTTCCACCAGAAAATCGTTCCTCGTCAATTCGGGTTACCCCCCGGGTCATTATATCACAAACCGGGGCAGGGGAAAAAGGCAATCCGGGGACGGGCAGAGCCCCTGCCTGAAAAAACATGAAAAAACAATTAGAGAAATTGCCGAAAAATTCTTGCCATCGCTTTAATGTGATGATATAATACAGTCAACCAAGGAGAAAGGGAGGACCCGGATCCAAGGTAATAAAGGAAGAAGCGAGTCGGATACGGAGTGATTCGAACCTGGAGGAGTTCACGGGAAGCCGGAAGACGGAGGAAGTGTCACCGGGAAGAGTGATAGAGGTGAACGGAACAGGACAGAGGGTCTCAGGATGACGAAGATGAGCGGAAGCCGGAAGAAAGAGGTGAGTCCACCGGAAGTGCAAAATGTAACACATGAAGGGTAACGACCGCGGAATGTTGGGAAACAGGAAGCGGTCGTTACCTTTTGTTTTATTTTTTTCTGAAGAAGCTGTCCGCCTCCGCCCGCCAGCGGGCCTCCTCCTCATCGGCGGGTTCGTCCAGGACGATGCCGTGGGGAACGGAGTGGTTGTTTTCGTCGACGGAAACGAAGGTGGTGAATCCCTCGGCGTGGAGCACGCCGGTCTTTTCGTTGTAGAGGCCGACCCGGAGGGTCAGGCTGGTCCGGCCGGTCCGGACGATCAGGCCTTCGTAGGTGATGATGTCGCCGGGGACGACGGAGTGGTAGAAATCGAACTTGTGGGTATTCTTGTACAGCAGGCCCTGGGGGTCGCCGTACTCGGTGCAGACCACGATGAAGGAGGTCTCGATCATCCATTCGATGCCCTGACCGGCGTAGAGATTGCCGTGGTGGTTCAGGTTCTCCATTCTGACCATGTGAGATGAACGGTAGCGTTTCATAGAATTCGTCCTCCTTTTCTTTCGTTGGCTTTGCCCGCAGCATGATACCACACCTTTCCGCCTCCGTCAATTGATGGTATAATCAACGTGCGGCACCGCGGCCGGAAGGGCCGCCCCGGACAGTTATTGCCTTTACAGAAAATCATCGAGGTATAGCATGGCTGAAGCGAAGACCCCCACAACCCCGTACCGTTCCCGGAGGATGGCCCTCGGCTGGTCCAGGGAGCACGCCGCGGAAAAGATCGGCGTATCCGACGATAAGCTGGAGCGGATCGAAAACGGGAAGCAGCGCCCCAATCCCCAGGACGTCCTGATCATGTCCGAGGTCTACCAGGCCCCGGAACTGTGCAATTTCTACTGCAGCACGGACTGTGAGATCGGGAAGAGGTACGTGCCTCGGGTTCCCGATTCGGAACTTCCGGGCATCATCCTTCATCTGCTGGATTCCGTGTACGAGGTGGAGGACATCGAGAAGAGCCTGGTTCGGATCACGGCGGATGACGTTATCGACGAGTCGGAGGTGGAGAGCCTGGCCGATGCCCAGTACACCCTGGAGCGGCTTTCGGTGATGGTCGAAGCGCTGCAGCTGTGCATTGAACGGAAAATCAGCCGGGGAGAGATCTCCCGGGACGCCTACTGTGCCGCCTATGAAAAGGCAGAGAGGAGAAAACGATGAAGAGAAGACTGGGAATAACGCTGACGGGACTGCTGGTCGCCGCCCTGGTGGTATTCGCCCTGGCAGCCTGCGGCGAGTCATCGGAGCCGGAACCGACCTCCAGCGAGTTCACCAATGACGGAATGACCCTGTCGGTGCCGGTGGAATACGCGGAGCTGGTGGCGGTGGAAACGTCGGACAGCAGCAAGGAAGGAAGACTGTTCCAGGTTGCCGAGAAGGCTTCCATCGAGGCGGCAAAGGAGCAGGGCTCGGAGGACGCGGACGATCCGGAAGGCCCCGGATGGCTGTTCAGCATCGGACGGGTCAGCGAGGATGAGATGCACCAGATGCTGACCGGGGACATGTCCGGCGGGGAAGTCTTCGCCAAGGACGGCGAGGACAATTACTATATCTTCTATCATCCCACGGACGTTCGCCTTATCCGGATGGACAACGAGGAGATGGAGGCATCCATGGACCAGTGGTCGGCGCTGAACGAGTGGGCGGCCGGTGTGCCGGCGACCTTCGTGAAGGATAATGAAGGCCTGACGGCGGAGACCCACGGAAACACGGATCTGGACATCTATCTGGCCAAGATCGCCTACGGCGGGGAAAAGGACTACACGGTCAGCACCCTGGAATACGGCCCCCTGGAACCCAACGGCGTGGATCCGCTGCCCTACATCGCGCCCCTGCTCAACGGGGTGACCTATGAGGAAGCGGACATCAAGGACGCTCCCGACGGAGAGTATGTGGTCCTCAACTTCCCCGGGGACGAAGTGCGCTTTGACTTCTTCCTGACGGAGGGAGGCGAAAACTATATCCGGCAGACCTGGTCCGACAACGAGATGCTGTACAAGGCGGTCTTTGCCGATGAGAGCATCAAGGCCAGCGCCGTCATGCAGAAGTGGTATGACGCCCTGGCGGAAAAGAGGTAGGATATGAAGTTTCTCATTGTTGACGCTTTTACCCGGACCCTCTTCGGCGGCAATCCCGCCGGGGTGGTGATCCTTCCGGAGGGGGCGGACTTTCCCTCCGATGAGACCATGGTGAAGACAGCGGCCGAGCTGCGCTATTCGGAGACGGCGTTCATCCAGCCCATCTCCCCGGCGGAGTACCGGGTGCGGTATTTCACGCCGGCGGCGGAGGTGGATCTGTGCGGCCACGCCACCATCGGATCCTTCTGCGCCCTGGCCCATCTGGGAATGATCAGTCCCGGGGAGACGGTGATGAACCATACCCTGGCCGGCGATCTGCAGATCCAGGTGGGGGACGGCTTCGTCATGATGGACATGGCCACGCCCCGGCAGATCAGCGTCATGGATGACCCGGCGGCCATCGAGGAACTGTACGGGGTCATGGGGGCGGAGTATGACGCCGCCCGGATCGGCATGGTCCCCCGGCTGATCTCCACAGGGCTTCCGGACATCATGATGCCCCTGGCGGACCGGGAAGCGCTCAACGCCATGAAGCCGGACATGGAGGCGCTGACGGAGCTCTCCCGCCGGTACGAGGTGGTGGGCGTCCACGCCTTCACCCTGGACGCGGAGGAAGGCGTCACCGCTCACGCGCGCAACTTCGCGCCCCTCTACGACATCGACGAGGAGGCGGCGACAGGAACATCCACGGGGGCCATGACCTACTATCTCCATCAGAACGGCGTGATCGGCGATGAGGCCGACTGCCGGTTCATCCAGGGGGAAGCCATGGACCGGCCGTCCCTGATCCTGTCCCAGCTGAGGATGGACGGGGAAGACTGCCGGATCCGGGTGGGCGGAAGCGCCGTGGTCCTGGCGGAAGGCGAGATCCGGATCTAGTAGAAAAGGAAACAGAAAAAACCTGCTGCCCGGATGGATGTCCGGAGCAGCAGATTTTTTATTGCCGTCGATTTGCCGTCCGGCTCAGGCGGGATTGCCTTTGCCTGCCGGCTTACGCCATGACGAATCCCATGATCGCGTATCCGATGAAGCTCAGGATCGCCGCGATGAAGCCGTAGGGCATCTGGGAAAGGGCGTGCTTGAAGTTGTCGCATCCGCAGGCTGCGGAGGTCAGGACCGTCGCATCCGAGTAGAAGCAGATGTGGGACCCGAAGACGCCGGCGGAGATGCAGGCGCCGACGACCAGCGGCATGGACACGCCGATGTTCATGGCCAGCGGAATGATGATGGGCAGGGCGATGACGTACATGCCCCAGTTGGTGCCCGTGATGAACTCGGTGCAGGCCAGGATCAGGAAGATGATCATGGGCGCGGTGGCCGGGGTCATGACACCTGTTGCCGACTCGATGCACCACTTGGTGAAGCCGATCTGCTCGTTCATGTCGGCGAAGGTGAAGGCCATGACCATGAGGAGCAGGGGCAGGATCATGTTCTGGATACCCTGAATGATGATGTCCCAGAACTCCGCGGCGGACATGATGTTCTGCGCCGTGTACATGACGAACATGAGCGCGACGGTGAAGAGAACGCCCATTTCCATGGCGTTGTCAAAGAACATGGTCGACGCCACGAGGGCGATGATCGGGATAAAGAAGTTGAACATTTTCGGATTGTCCGGGATGTTCAGTTCGCCCTTATCCGAGGCCAGGATGGAGATCTTGTCCGATCCTTCCGGGGCCAGGGGGCCGCCGTTGGCCACACGCTCGTAGGCCTTCTTCATGGGGCCGATCTTCGGCACGACGCCCAGGATGACCAGGGGCACGAGCAGCGCCGCAATCCAGGCGTAGAGGTTGTACGGGATCGTCTTGACGAACATCTCGATCTCGCTGGCATCGCCCACCTGCCATCCGTTGGATACCAGGATCCGTCCGCAGAAGACGCCCCAGGTGGTGATGGGAACCAGTACGCACAGGGGAGCCGCGGTGGAGTCGCAGACGTAGGCCAGCATTTCCCGCGGGGTCCTGTGCTTGTCCGTCAGGGACGCCATGCAGGATCCTACGGTCATGGAGTTGAGGTAGTCATCGATGAAGATGACGATGCCCAGCAGCCAGGTCCAGATCAGGGCCGGCTTCTCGCTGGTGGCCCGCTTGGACGCCCACTGGCCGAAGGCGTAGGCTCCGCCGGAACGCTCGATGAGGGAAATGATGCCGCCCATGGTTCCGCAGACCAGGATCAGCCAGGGAATGTCGCCTTCGGACATGACCTTGGACATGGAGTCGCAGACGATCTGCAGCACGTTGTCTCCCGGCTGGGAACACATGATGAATCCGACGACGGCGCCCATGGTCAGCGCTTCGATGATCCGCTTGGTCACGAAGATGTAGACGATCATCAGCAGCGCCGGGATCGTGCACAGGAAGCCGAAGTCAGCCGGGTCCTTTGGCAGGAAAAAGTTCAGAATGAATGTCGCGATAATGATGATCAGTACCCCGGCAAGAGACTTTCTGGCGTTGAATGTCTCGATCTCCTTGGTAATGATCTCGCTTTGCTCATTGAAAGACACTTTCCTTTCCTCCTTTCTGAAAATGAATGATAATGATGATTACACCATGGATTATAACACATTACTCCATAAAAGCATTCAGAATTGAAGTATTTTTTTGACGGGGCGGGGGAAAAGATTCAGCTCAGTTTCATGGCGTCTTCCCCCGGGCCTTTGAACCGGCGCATATACCAGTTGATCAGGAAGGTGAAGACGAAGTCATAGAGCAGGAGGAAAAGGATGCCGGCGATGATGAGAAGGGCGGCGGGGTAGTCGGGGATCTGGATGCTCCGGGCCAGAAGCTCCCGCAGGCCCAGCAGGCCGACGCAGAGAACGGCAGCAAAAACCGCACACTTGAGGGCGATCTGCGCCCAGGGCGTGCGGATTTTTTCGATATAGAATTTCAGGATCCCCCACCAGCCGAAGAAGGCGGCGTAGGGGAGGATGGCCAGCTTGTTGGGGAGCAAAAGCAATCCCAGCAGCAGCGCGGCTGCGTAGAGGAGAATGCCTCCGCCCACCCCGGTCTCGATGATCATGACGGCCGTGAACAGGGAGGCCAGCATGAACAGGGTCATGTCGATGCCCGGCACGATGGTCCCGCCGAAGAGAAAGATGATCGTCAGCGCGAGACATATTCCGCCGAGGGCGATCTTGAAGGTGCGGCTTCTTTCCATGGCTCCTCCCGGGGTCCGGATCAGATGCAGTCGCAGCAGCAGTCCGCGCAGATGTAGCACTGCAGGGCCTGGCAGCACAGATCGTCATTGGTGCCGTAGCCTCTGCCGGCGGCGGTGTTGCGGTAGCGGGCGCCCTGGCTGGTCAGCGCGTTCAGGTGCTGCCGGTATTCGATGTTGGCGGGCGCCATGTCGCAGGCGGTCTGCAGCTGGTTGACGGCCTCGTCGTACCAGCCCTTGCGGGAGGCGAGGACGCCGGTGAGGAAGAACCATTCGGCGCTCCGGTCGGAGGTCTCCTTCAGCATCTGCTCGGCGGCGGCCAGGTTGCCGGCGTCGATGTTCCTGCGGACCTGATTGTAGTCGGCGGACCGGCTGTAACCGCCGGACTGTCCGTAGCTTCCGGACTGGCTGAAACCGCCCGACTGGCTGTAGCCGCCGGACTGTCCGTAGCCGCTGGACCGCTGCTTCATCAGCGTGTCGTAGGCTTCGTTGATCTCCTGCAGCTTATCTTCCGCCAGATCCGCCAGGGGGTTGTCCTGGTATCTGTCCGGATGGTACTTCTTGACCAGTTCCTTGTAGGCTTCTTTGACCTGTTCGTCGGTGGCGTTTTCGGGAACGCCCAGAACTTCATAGGGATTCATTAGGCTTTACTCCTGTAGTTGATCGTTGGTTTTGGGTATGCCGAGGAAGGTTCGCTTCGGCGGCCGGATGCCCTTCAGGATCTCTTCCGTTTTGCGGTTCAGCCCGAAGTACACCACGTTCTCTATAATACCAGAATTCTTCCGGATATCAAGGTCTTTGAGGGACTCGCTGATGACGGCCAGGTAGTGGTAGAGGTTGAACTGCAGCGTCCCGTTGATCCGCTCCCGGAAGGAGGCCGCCGTCTCCGTGTCCCCGTCGAATCCGAACCGGGGGAACAGGGGGTTGTAGGCGCCGGACTGCAGGTTCTCCTCGATGTCATCCACGGCGTCGATCAGATAGATCCACTTGCCCATATGATACCCGACCTTTGCAAAGGTTTCGTGAAGATTTTCGGGAAAATCCCCCTCCCCGTAGAGCAGGCGGGATCCCTCCCGGAAGATGACGGCCATGATATGGGAGAAGGACTCGGCGACCCGGTCGATGCTGGGGCACTGTTCCTCTTCCAGGGCGGACAGTTCCGCCAGGTGCTCCCCCACGAGGCGGGTGAGCTCCGGGTAGGCTTCCTGAAGCTTCCGGTACTGGCCCTTCAGCAGGGCGGACGTTGCCTTTGCATAGACTTTCCCCTCGTCCCGGGCGTCGTCCTGGAGCTTGTGCCAGGCCAGGATCAGCATGACGTCCCCGGCGTATTCCACGGCCCGGTTCTGAATGATGGTCTTGTATTTGATGTGGTGGACGGCGCAGTGCTCCTGCCGGGGGGCGTCGGGCTCCCCGTCCACGGAGGCCAGAAGGATGGCCAGGAAGGCGGCATCATAACTCAGGGCCATGCGCGGCAGCTGGCCGTAGCGCCGGCCGATGGATTTGCAGATGCCGCAGTAGTAGCCGGAGTAGATCTCGTATTCCCGAACCTTCAGTTCGCCCTTGTCCGGTGTGACGTATCCCAACATGGCTCAAGATTATCATAAGATGAACGGAAAGTAAACGCAGCCGGGAACTCTTTGTGCTATACTGAACCCATGGAAGGCACGAGAAGACAACAGGAATATATCGCCCAGGCAGCGCCTGTGCTCACCCGTCTGGAGGAGGCCGGTTTCGAGGCCTACCTGGTGGGCGGCTGCGTGCGGGAAAGCCTGCGGGAGGAAGTCTCTCCGGAAGAGGGCGCAAAGGCAAGTCCGGCTTCGCTGACGGATCTGGATGTGACCACCAGCGCGCTGCCGGAGGAGACCGCCCAGGTCTTTTCCGACTGGCCGGTCATCGAGACCGGGATCAAACACGGGACGGTGACGGTGCTCATGCCTCCCCGCCGCCCGGTGGAGATCACCACCTACCGGTGGGACGGCCCCTATTCCGACGGCCGCCATCCCGATGAGGTCCGCTTCGTCCGATCCCTTACGGAAGACCTTTCCCGGCGGGATTTCACCATGAACGCCATGGCCCTTTCCCTGCGGGGGGAACTGGTGGACCCCTTCGGCGGGCAGGAGGATCTTCGGCGGGGACTGATCCGAACCGTGGGCGATCCCCGGGTCCGGTTCAAGGAGGACGGCCTGCGGATCCTGCGGGCCCTGCGGTTTGCCGCCGTGCTGGACGCACGGGTCGAGGAGGAGACCGGCCGTGCCCTCATGGAGTGCAGCCATCTCCTGGAGGGCATCTCCGCGGAGCGGATCTATGCGGAACTGAAAAAGCTCCTCTGCGGGAAGGCTGCGGGCCGGATCCTGCGGCAGTACACCCCTGTGCTGGAGCAGATCCTGCCGGAGCTTACGCCCATGAAGGGGTTCGAGCAGCACAATCCCTACCACCGCTACGACGTGCTGGAGCACTGCATCCGCACGGTGGAGGCGGTGGAGGCGCCGCCGGATGGTGATGAAGCGGTGAAGGCGCCGCCGGAGAGAGAAGCGGTCATGAAGCTGGCGGCCCTGCTCCACGACGCGGGAAAGCCGGAGACCTTCTTCCGGGATGAGGAGGGCATCGGCCACTTCTACGGACATCCCGAGGCGGGGGCGGCGATCGTCCGCCGGGTCATGAAACGGCTGAAGGCGGACCGGGCCGCGGCGGAGCGGGTGGAGACCCTGATCCGCCATCACGACCTGCACTTTGAAGAAGACGACCGTCTGCTGAAGCGGTGGATGGGAAGATATACGCCGGAGATCCTTCTGGAGATCCTGGCTCTGAAGCGGGCGGACAACATCGCCACGGGAAACGTGACGGCGGAACTTTTGGTCAAGTTCGACCGCATCAGGGATCGGATCTACGGGATCCTGGACGAGGGGGACTGCATCACCCTGGCCGAGCTGGCCGTGGGCGGCAGGGATCTCCTCGCCCTGGGCGCGGAGGAAGGGCCCCTTCTGGGGGAGATCCTGCGGGATCTTCTGGACAAGGTGATCGAAGGGGACCTGCCCAACGAGCGGGAAGCGCTCCTGGCGGAAGCGAAGAGGCGGATCGAGTGATAAAAAAGCCGCGCCGGCGGGCGCGGTCTTTTCTCATCGTGAACAGACTGCCGGCGGGCCTCAGGCCAGGCCGGCCTGCAGAAGCTCCACGAACTGCCGGGCAGTGCGGGGGCTTCTTCCGTTTCGGCGGATGGCGTGGGCTTCGGCCTTGCGGGCCAGATCCTCGTCGGAGATGTCGACGCCGGCGTCGTCGGCCAGGGCGCGGACGATGCGGAAGTATTCCTCCCGGTCCGGCTTCTGGAAGGGAATGGCCAGGCCGAAGCGGGCCGCCAGGCTCATGGTCTCCTGCAGGGAATCGTTGACGTGGACCTCATCCCCCTCCCGGTCGTTGAAGGTCTCCCGGACCAGATGGCGCCGGTTGCTGGTGGCATAGATCACCGTGTTGGCGCTGCGCCCGGCGACGCTGCCCTCCAGGGCCGCCTTCAGGGCGGAGAAGTTGTCGTCGTTTTCGGCGAAGCTCAGGTCGTCGATGAACAGGATGAACTTCAGCGGATTATCGGACAGCTCTTCCAGGATCCCGGGGATCTGAAGCAGCTGGTCTTTTTTGATTTCGATGAGGCGGAGGCCCTTTTCAGCATACTCATTGGCCACGGCCTTGATGGTTGTGCTCTTGCCCGTTCCCGCGTCGCCGTAGAGGAGCATGTTGCTGGCGCCGTTTCCGGAGAGCAGTGCCTCCGTGTTGCGGATCACCATTTCCCGTTCCCGCTCATAACCGAAGAGGCGGGAGAGGGGCTGGACATCGGGATGGGTGACGGGCAGGATTTCCTCCCCGGCCAGACGGAAGAACCGGTGCCGGGCGAAGATGCCGTAGCCGGTGACGGGAAGGCGGCGGAGTTTTTCCGTGAAGGATCCCAAAAGGTGGACGCTGCTGTTGGTCCACGCCGGCAGATACCCGTGGTAATCCATGGCCTCCCGCACCTCCCCGCAGGGCAGGGCGGCCAGGTCCTCCAGGATGTTCAGCTCCCGGCGCACGGCGGTCTGGATCTCGTCGCTCTGGGGCTTTCCGGCGGCGACGGCCCGCACGTAAAAGTTGTCGTCGGCCAGGACGATCTGCTGGATGTACCGGCTCAGGTCCGAGGTGACCGGGTAGAGGGCGGCCAGCACATCGGCGTAGAGGCCGACCAGTTCATCGGATGGTTCCCCGCCGGGATTGCCTTTGCCCCCCGAAGAGGCCAGTTCGGCGAAAAGCCGGCGCAGCCCCCGGACCACCGGGTCCTGTTTCAGGGCGCTGAATACGGTCAGCGCGTCCAGCTGGCTTTTGTATGCGGCAAATTCCTTGTTCATCAGGGCACCTCGCCTTCTCTGATCCTGTCGACTATCGGATGACCACAGTATACTCCATTCCCCGGGGATATTCAACGAATCGCCGTTGCCCTCCCGGGCCGATCTGTGATATGATGATGCCATGGATAATCTGTATTTTAACCCGAAAAGACTGAGAAAGATCAAAGGCAAACGCAGCTGCCGGACCATGAAGATCTGGGGCTGGGTGCTGACGTCCCTGGGCGGGATCACGGCACTGGAGACCCTGGCCGGACTGGCGGCGGGAGGCGGCGCTGACGGACTGGTTTCGGCGCTGGTCTTCCTGATCCCCGGACTGCTTTTGCTGTGGATGGCCGCCCGCCAGGTGAAGCGGTGGGACCGGTATGAGGCCCTGATCAACAAGGAGGGCAACACATCCATACCCATGCTCGCCCGGAGAATGAAGCTGTCGGAGAAGACCGTCTACGCGGACCTGCACCGGATGATCAGCAACGACTTCTTCGTCGGGCCCGCCTTTAACGTGGAGGCGCGGATCGACGGGGAGCACGAGATGCTGGTGATGTGCCGGGGAGGGGTCCCCATTGAGCCGCTGCTGGAGAAGGTGCAGGAAGAGGCGCCCCGGGAGGAGCCGGCGGAAGGAAACTGGCAGGACCCCGAGGACATTCCCCAGGCCCAGTGGCAGGACAATCCCATCAGGGTGGAGATGACCGACCTGGAGACCATCCAGCAGGCCATCGCCATGACGCCGGAGGAGGATGTGCGCAACTCCCTCTACGGCCTGGAAGGATCCCTGCGCCGGATCGACGAACGGGTGCAGGAGAATCCGGAACTGAAAAAGAAGAGCAGCATCCGCAATCTCTACCGATACTACATGCCCCAGATCATCGAGCTGATCCAGCGGTATCAGGATGACGATACCACGGAGGATACCCGCCGGCAGATCCGCAAGGCCCTGCTGACCAGCGCCAACGCCCTGAGCAACATCGAGGCGGATCTTCTGGAGAGCGATCAGATGGACGTGGAAGTGGACATCGAGGTGCTGAAGAATATGTTCGCCAAGGACGGCCTGATCCGGGATCCCTTCGGAGCGGCGGCCCAGCAGGCCCAGACCCAGCCGCCCCAGGCGGAGGTGCAGCAGAATGCGTCTCAATAAGTATATCGCCGCGGCCGGGATCTGCAGCCGCAGGAAGGCGGATGAGCTGATCGCGGCGGGGAATGTCAAAGTCAACGGCGCCGTGTGCCGGCAGATGGGCTGCCAGGTGGAAGAAGGTGACCGGGTCCAGGTGAACGGCCGGACCATCGAGGCGGCGGAGAAGAAGGTCTATGTGGCCCTCAACAAGCCCGCCGGCTATGTGACGACCCTGAGCGATGAGAAGGACCGGGCCACCGTCGCCGATCTGGTGGCGGATATCCCCCAGCGGCTGTTCCCTGTGGGACGGCTGGATGCCCAGACCACCGGCCTGCTGCTCATGACCAACGACGGCGATCTGGCTCAGCACCTGACCCATCCGGGCCATGAGGTCTACAAGACCTATGTGGCGCTGGTGGCCGGCGTGATGAGCGATGCCCGCCTGGCGAAGCTGCGCAGGGGCGTGGACATCGGCGGGTTCGTTACCTCTCCCGCAAAGGCAACGGTGCTGAAGCAGCATCCCCATTCCGCCCTGGTGGAGATCTCCATCCGGGAAGGGAAGAACCGGCAGGTGCGCAGGATGTTCGCCGCGGTGGGCAACCGGGTGCAGGCCCTGGAGCGGGTGGCCGTCGGAAACATCCGGCTCGGCCATCTGAAGGAGGGGCACTGGCGGAAGCTCAGCCGGGAGGAAGTGGAGTATCTGAAGTCCCTGTAGGGGCATCGGGATGCGATCCGCGAAGCAGAGAAAAAAGAAACTGCCGCTTCGGCATTCGCGGATGCCTGTCGCAGCAGTTTCCTGTTTTGAGAGATGAACCGTTGAATCGGACCGATGAATCAGGTGGTCCGGGTCAGCGGATTTATTTTCTCTTGGCTTCCTTCGGGGTTACGCAGACGCCCTTGGCTCTGGCAACGACGATGGGCTCATCCAGCGCGTCGGCAGCGGAGGGGCTGATGTCCGGTCTGGCCGCGACGACTTTTCTGGCCTCGAAGACCATCTTTCTGGAGGTGTTGCCGAACTCGGTGATCTCGCCGTAAGCTTCGATGTAGTCGCCGGCATAGGTGGGAGCCAGGAACTCGACCTCATCGTATCTCAGGAACAGACCCTCGTCTCCGTCGGCCTTGATCAGCAGCTCGGTGGCCACGTCTCCGAAGAGGTGAACCATGTGAGCGCCGTCCACCAGGCTTCCGCCGTAGTGGGCATCCTTGTGGGACATACGTAATCTCAGGGTTGAAGTAATCTTTTCCATGTTATTCTCCTTAAGGTTCAATGAGAGATGATTGATGGTGTTACGCCGATTATCTATTGCAAATGCTGTGCCAATAGGGTATCATTGAAAACAGAACAGGATGAACCGATTTCGGTTCAAAATGGATGAAAAGGTGTATCCGAAATGTGTTCAGCTGGACAATGAGGGTACAGAATCAAGAGGAAGCAGATGAAGAGCAACTACGGGATCGACAGAGTGGTGTCTCCGCCGCAGGTTTTCCCTGCGGCCGCGTGGGAACTGGACAACAGCCGGGAGCTGCGCAAGGGGGAGATCCGGGTCAGCCTGAGGCGGGTCCATATTGAAGGAACCAGCTTCCGCCAGATGTGGCAGGACGCGGGCCGGGATGAGGAGCGCCTGAAGGAGATCATTTCCGACATCATACTGAAACGGGGAAAACTGCACAATCCGGTGACGGACACGGGCGGCGTGCTGTACGGCGTCATCGAGGAGATCGCGCCGGACTATGAGAACGGGGGCGGATTCGCCGTCGGGGACGAGGTGTTCTGCAATGCCTCCCTGGCCGGCCTGCCCATGGCCGTTTCCAACATTACCTCCATCGACCCCATCCACCCCCAATTTGAAGCGGAGGGCTACGCCATTCTTCTGCCCGGCGTGCCCATTTTAAAAAAACCGGCGGATCTGCCTGAAGATCTGCTGCTTTTTGTATTCAACGAGTCGGGAACCATATACAACGTCTGCAAGGAGGCGGAGGGGAAGAAGAACTTCGCGGTCATCGGCAACAACACCCTGACCAACCTCCTCTACGGCTATACGATCCGCCGGGCGGCGGGTCCGGAGGCGAAGATCTACTGCTTCCTGGACCGTAACGCGGAGGATCCCCTCCAGGGCAAAAGGATCCGGGAACTGATGGATCAGGTCTTCGACGCGGAGGTGCGGATGAACATGCTGCGGCCCGTATCCTGCCTGGAGACCCTGGAGCCCTATCCCCAGATGGACCTGACGGTCAACTGCGTGGATATCCCCGGTTCGGAGACCATCAACATCATGGTGACCCGCTCCGGCGGAACGGTGGTCTTCGCCAATTTCATCAGCAATTACAACATCGCCCTGTACATCACGGAGGCCGTTTCCCGGGAGCTGCGCATCAAGTGCGCCGACGGGTACATTCTGGAGTACGATGAATTCGACTACGACCTGGTGCGGGAGCTGGCGCCCTGGCTGGAGGGCGGCCTCATCAGCCGGGAGGCCAGGAAAAAGAAGGAGCGCCGGGTGACCTACGAAATGGAGCTGGAGGAGATCTACCGGGGACAGAACCTGTCGGAGGCCCGGGATTTCGTCGTCGCCAGCAAAACCATGAGCGGAGTTCTGGAGGAGGCCCTGAGCGTGGCCAAGTATGACTGCAACGTGCTGATCTCCGGGGATACGGGTGTCGGCAAGGAGAAAGTGGCCGGCCTGATCCAGAAGAACAGCAAGCGCAACATGTACCCCTACATCCGGATCAACTGCGCCTCCATCTCTCCGAACCTGATGGAATCGGAGTTTTTCGGCTACGAGAAGGGGGCCTTCACCGGCGCCGACACCAGGGGCAAGAAGGGCCTTTTCGAAGCGGCGGACAACGGGGTCATCTTCCTGGACGAGGTGGGGGAGCTGCCCCTGGACATGCAGGCCAAGCTGCTGCGGGTGATCCAGGACGGCGAGTTCCTCCGGGTCGGCGGAACGGTGCCCATCAAGACCAACGTGCGGATCATCTCCGCCACCAACCGCAGGCTGGAGGACATGGTGGAGCAAAAGCAATTCCGCCGGGACCTCTATTACCGGCTGAACGTCTTTCCCATCAACATCCCCGCCCTAAGCGAGCGCAGGGAGGACATCCCGCCCCTGATCCACGCCTTCATCGGCCGGTACAACGAGAAGTTCGGCATGAACAAATACATCGATGACGACGCGGTGGAATACCTGAAGAACCGTCCCTGGCCGGGCAATATCCGGGAGCTGGAGAACGTCATCCAGCGGCTGATGATCGCCAGCCGCCAGGACAGCATCACCATCATGGACGTGCTGACGGAGATGGAAGAGAAGGTGGCCATGCGCATGCAGGACGCGGCGGGCAGGGAAGAGATCGACCGGGAGAACGCCAGCCTGACCCAGCTGGTGGACGCCTTTGAGAAGGATCTGATCCGCTACGCCTGGGAAAAGTACGGCTCAACCCGCCGGGCAGCCAAAGCCATCGGCGTCAGCCAGACCCAGTTCGTCCGCAAAAAGAACAAGTACAACATCGAGTGATCCCGCCGGAAGGGCAGCGGACCGCCCCCTGAACCAAAACCGGTTCAGAGAGGAGGGGGATTGTATCCCGATTAATACAAGACGAATAACCGGTTCCGAGGAGCGTTGATTTTGCAAGGGTTGCCTTTTTGCCCGGCGGATCGGGGAAAATGGCATACAAATTGCTTAACATAGAATGTAACGTAACGGACTGGTTACAAAGGACCTGGGGTCGGCGGAAAATGCTCATCCACTGGTCACCGGTCCTGTCAATAACACCTGTTTTACAAGGAGGAACAAGCACATGAAAAAAGGAAATCCGTTTGGAACGCACAGAGTCATCTCCCCGAAGGGCATCCTGCCGCAGCCGGCAGACGTGATCGACAACAACATGGAGATCTACGACAATGAAGTTCTCATCGACGTCATCACGCTGAACATCGACTCCGCATCCTTCACCGAAATCGTCAGACGTGTCTGCGACGGCAAGAAGCCGGCCGACATCGAGGGCGACGAGGCGGCGATGGAGAAGGTCAAGGCCAAGATGCTGGACATCGTGGCTAACGCCGGTAAGCACAAGAACCCCTGGACCGGATCCGGCGGCATGCTGATCGGAACCGTCAAGGAAGTCGGACCGGAGTACAAGGGCGACCTGAAGCCTGGCGACAAGATCGCGACCCTGGTATCCCTCTCCCTGACCCCGCTGGTCATCGAAGAGATCCACGAGATGAGACCGGCTATCGACCAGGTCGACATCACCGGACAGGCGATCCTGTTCCAGAGCGGCATCTATGCCAAGCTGCCCGATGACATGCCCGAAGGTCTGGCCCTGTCCGCACTGGACGTTGCCGGAGCGCCGGCACAGGCGGCCAAGCTGACCCGCCCCGGAGACAAGGTCCTGGTTATCGGCGGCGGCGGCAAGTCCGGTCTGCTGTGCCTGTACATGGCCAAGAAGATGGCGGGCGTCACCGGCCAGGTCATCTGCGCGGCCGGTTCCCAGAAGTCCGAAGACAGAGCGAGAAAGCTGGATCTGGCGGACGATTACTTCCACATGGATGCCACCGATGCGGTGGGCATGTATGAGAAGGTCATGGAGCTGACCGATGGCGAGCTGTGCGACGTGGTCATCAACTGCGTTTCCATCGAGAACACCGAGATGGGCTCCATCCTGACCTGCAAGGACGACGGCATCGTTTACTTCTTCTCCATGGCCACCAGCTTCACCAAGGCTGCTCTGGGCGCAGAGGGCGTTGGCAAGGATGTCAACATGATGATCGGCAACGGCTACACCAAGGGCCACGCGGAGATCACCCTGCAGGTACTCAGAGAGCACCAGGGCCTGAGAGACCTGTTCGCGGAGATGTATGCGTAAGCAGACGACATAATTTGGAGGTAATCAAATGGCTATCAGAAATTGGAAAGACATCCCCCTGTTCAAGGATGTGACCGAAGAGCAATGGAATGACTGGCACTGGCAGGTGGCAAACCGGCTGGATACCGTCGAGAAGATCAAGAAGGTCGTGAATCTGACGCCGGAAGAAGAAGCGGACATCGAGAAGGTCATGCACGGCTTCCGCGTAGGCATCACGCCCTACTACGCTTCCCTGATGGATCCCGATGATCCCGGCTGCCCGGTCAGAATGCAGGCCGTGCCGACGCTGGCGGAGACCCACAGAGGCGAAGCCGACATGCTGGACCCGCTCCATGAGGACGAGGACTCCCCGGCTCCGGGACTGACCCACAGATATCCGGACAGAGTCCTGTTCCTGATCACGGACCAGTGCTCCATGTACTGCCGGCACTGCACCAGAAGAAGGCTGGCCGGCGAGACCGACGGCGCCAGAAGCATGGAAGACATCAACGCGTGCATCGACTACATCAAGAGAACTCCGGTGGTCAGAGACGTGCTGCTTTCCGGCGGAGACGCGCTGTGCGTTGAGGACGATGTTCTGGAATACATCATCAGCGAACTGAGAAAGATCGACCACGTGGAGATCGTTCGTATCGGATCCAGAACCCCTGTCGTCATGCCCCAGAGAATCACCGACGATCTGGTCAATATGCTGAAGAAGTATCACCCCATCTGGCTGAACACCCACTTCAACCACCCGAAGGAAGTTACGCCGGATGCAGCGGAAGCCTGCCGCAAGCTGGCCGACGCGGGTATCCCCCTCGGCAACCAGTCCGTACTGCTCAGAGGCGTCAACGATGACGTCCACGTCATGCGGAACCTGGTCCACCTGTGCGTCAAGAACAGAGTCCGGCCGTACTACATCTATCAGTGCGACCTGTCCCTGGGCATCGAGCACTTCCGTACACCGGTCTCCAAGGGCATCGAGCTCATCGAGGGCCTGAGAGGACACACCTCCGGATACGCGGTTCCGACCTTCGTGGTCGACGCTCCGGGAGGCGGCGGAAAGACTCCGGTCATGCCGCAGTACGTCATTTCCCAGACACCGGACAAGGTGATCCTGAGAAACTACGAAGGCGTCATCACCACCTACACCGAGCCGACCATGCTGCCGAAGCTGCAGTGCAGCTACGAGAACTGCAAGCCGGTTGAGGAATACCGTTACGAAGGCGTTGCCGGACTGGCGGAAGGCGAGAGAATGTCCATGGAACCCATGGGACTGCTCCGCCACGAGAGAAACAAGAAATAAGTTTTTCGCAAAGGCAATTTGCGGATCGGACTGCACCGGCTGGGAGGATCAATGCTTCGGGAATTGGCAGAAAAGTACAGGAGAATAGCGATCGTGGGCATGGCGAAAAACGCCGGCAAGACCACTACATTGAACTATCTTCTGGAAGAGGCCATGGACGAGGGCATGATCTGCGGCGTCACCTCCACCGGACGCGACGGCGAACGGACGGACCTGGTAACGGGGACGGAAAAGCCGAGCATCTACCTGGAAGAGGATACGCTCGTATCCGTGCCGGTGCAGCTCTATGACCTGGCGGAAGCGGGACTGGAGATCCTGGAGAGAACCGATTACGGCAGTTCCCTGGGCCCCATCCTGATCTGCAGGGTCGCCGCCTCGGGGTATGTGCAGGTGGCCGGACCGGTCATCAACGCGCAGCACGAGACCCTTTGCGAGAAGATGCTGGGATATGGCGCCGAAGTCATTCTGATCGACGGCGCCATCGACCGCAAATCCATCGCGGCTCCGGAGACATCCGACGCGATCATCCTGTCCACAGGCGCCGTCCTGTCGAGAAAGATGAGCAGCGTCGTGGAGGAGACCGCTCACACGGTAGATGTCTACAGCCTTCCGGAACTGGATGAAGGACCGGCCAGGCAGGCCGTGGAAGAGTACCGGGACAGCGACCGGATCCTCCTGATCCGGGACGGCAAGGCGGAGGTCATGGACATCCGCACCGGCCTGGGAGCGGGGAAACTGCTGGCGGCGAAGATCGACGACTCCGTCAGCCACATCTTCCTTCCCGGCGCCTTCACCCCCGGATCCATCGAGGGGATCGATCCCCGGAAGCTGAGGCAGGCAACTTTTATCCTGCGGGATGCGACCAGAATATTCTTCCCCGCGCCCCTCTGGCGGAAGCTGAGGAACCGGGGCCTGGATATCCGGGTGCTGGACGGGATCAACGTGGCGGCCATCACCGTCAACCCCACGGCGCCGCTGGGCTACCGCTTCGATCAGCAGGAACTGATCGCGGCCATGCAGAGAGCGGTTCCGGAGATCCCCGTCATCGACGTTATGGAGTAACGAAGTGAAGCAGAACGAACTGGCAACGGAAAAGGTGAGAAGGGAAACGGGACTGGAACACGTCTTTGCTTCCCTGAACATCCTGACTCCATACGGCACCAGGCTTCTGCGCGGATTCCGTCCTTTCCTGCCGGGGCAGGAGGAGGAACTGCGGGAGGAGCTGGACCGGATCGAAGAAATCCGCGAGATCATCGGCCGGGATTCGTCCCGGACCGGCGAACTCAAAGAGATTCTCATGCTGGTCAAGGACAACACGCTGACCGTGGAAAAAAGCAAGGACAGCACCCTGACCACCGTGGAATTGTTTGAGCTGAAAATATTGCTTTTGCAGATGGAGAAGCTCCGCAGGATGAACGAGACGGAGCACTTCCCCCCGGCCTTTGTCCCGGACGACCTGACCAGACTCCTGGACATTCTCGACCCAGACGGCGGGCGGATCAGCACGTTCTACATTTACGACAGTTTCTCGGAACAGCTGGCCGAACTGCGGCAGAGGAAGAAGGAGGCGGAGCGGCAGGGAAGGAAACTCCGCAAGGAGAAGGCAGCCCAGCTCAAAAAAGAACACGGCATCGCCCTGACCCCGAAGTTTGACATCCGGGTCAGCAAGGCGGACCGTGACCGTATAAAAATGATAGAGAATATCGCCGGCCTGGAAAAGTCGGCGGAAGACTATATGTCCGTCACCTGGCAGCTGGCCGCCGATGAATCGACGGATCGGATCCTGCGGGAGCTCAACGATCTGGAAGAGGAAATCGAGCAGGAGGAATTCCGCGTGCGGCGCCGGTTGACGGCACATGTGGCCGGGCACGGCAAGATGATTCAGGAAAACTGCCGGAGGATCGGCGCCCTGGATCTGGCCGTCGCCAAGGCGGAGTACGCGCAGAAGCACAGGTGTACGGTTCCCGAGATCGTCACGGACCACGTGGTCGAGTTCGAGAACGGCCGGCATCTGCAGGTGGAGGAGATCCTGAAGAAGGACGGCAGCGAATACTGCCCCATCTCCATCGGCCTGTCCGACGGCGTCACCTGCATCACGGGAGCCAACATGGGAGGCAAGACTATCTCCCTGAAGCTGTCCGGACTGGTGCCCCTCATGGCCCAGTACGGTATGCCGGTTCCCTGCGACTCGGCCAGGATCGGCCTTTCCAGCAGCGTACGGATCCTGATTGGCGACAGTCAGTCCGTGGAGCGGGGGCTGTCCAGCTTCGGCAGCGAGATGGAAGAGCTGAAGCGGATGCTGGACGAAAGCCAGCCGCGCGCCCTGCTGCTGATCGATGAGATCGCCGGCGGAACCAACCCTTCCGAGGGACTGGCCCTGACCAGAAGCATCATCGATCACCTGAAAACCAAAGCCTATATTACGCTGATGACCACCCACTACGAGCTGGGCCCGGCGGAGGAGGATATCGTGAAACTGCAGGTTACCGGACTTGCGGACGCGGATTTCTCCCAGCTGGATACACAGCTCAAGGCAGCCGATGCCAGGGGCAGGATCGACGTGATCCGCAGGCATATGAACTACCGTCTGCGTCCGGCAGGCGGCGGGGACAATGTCCCGCGGGATGCGCTTCATATCGCACAGATGCTGGGCATAGGAAGCGACATTATAGACAGAGCGAAGGAGTATTTAACGTAAAGGAGAAAAAGGATGAAAAGTAAACTGAACCTGGATCCGGCGAAGGTGGATCATGCCCGCTCCAGCGCGGCGAAAATCGCGCAGAGCATGCAGGAATTCATCGACAGGCACACCACGGTCAGTACGGAGAGAACGGTCCTCCGTCTGCTGGGCGTCGACGGTGTGGACGAGTTCGATGAGCCGCTGCCGAACGTCGTTGTGGATCAGCTGCTGAAGGCAGGCGGACTGCCCCGCGGCATCGCCTACTGGATGGGCAACGCCATGATTCAGACGGGTAAGACTCCCCAGGAAATCGCGGAAGCTGTCGGCAGAGGCGAGATGGACATTACCAAACTGGAGATGGCTCCCGCCAAGGAAGCGGAAGAGAAGATCATGCCGCTGGTGCACGACGCGCTGGCGCGGATCCGCAAGCAGACGGAAAAGAGAAACGAGTACCTGGCCACCATCGGCGAGGGCAAGCGCCCCTATCTGTACGTCATCGTAGCGACCGGAAACATCTACGAAGACGTGGTGCAGGCCCAGGCGGCCGCACGCCAGGGCGCGGACATTATCGCGGTCATCCGTACGACGGCCCAGTCCCTGCTGGACTACGTTCCCTACGGACCGACGACGGAAGGTTTCGGCGGAACCTACGCGACGCAGGAAAACTTCCGGATCATGAGAAAGGCGCTGGACGAGGTCGGCGAGGAAGTCGGCCGCTACATCCGCCTGTGCAACTATTCCTCCGGAATGTGCATGCCGGAGATCGCCGCCATGGGCGCCATCGAGCGTCTGGACGTCATGCTCAATGACGCGATCTACGGAATCCTGTTCAGAGACATCAACATGCAGAGAACGCTGGTCGACCAGTTCTTCTCCCGTGTCATCATCGGATACTGCGACATTATCTTCAACTCCGGCGAGGACAACTACCTGACCACGGACGACGCCTACGAGAACGCGCACACCGTGCTGGCCTCCCAGCTGATCAACGAGCAGTTCGCGGTACTGGCCAACGTCAAGGAAGAGCAGATGGGTCTCGGCCACGCTTTCGAGATGGATCCGGACATTGAGAACGGATTCCTCTACGAGCTGTCCCAGGCCATCATGGCCAGGGAGATCTTCCCCAACGCGCCGCTGAAGTACATGCCGCCGACCAAGTACATGACCGGCAACATTTTCAAAGGCAACGTTCAGGACGCGCTGTTCAACATGATCGCCATCTGGTCCGGACAGTCCCTGCAGCTGCTGGGTATGCTGACCGAGGCGATCCACACGCCCCACATGCATGACCGTTATCTCTCCATTGAAAATGCGCAGTACATCTTCAACAACATGAGAGATCTCGGCTCCGAAGTATATTATAAGGAAGGCGGAATCATCCAGAGCCGTGCCCAGGAAGTCCTGGACAAGGCGGATGCGCTGCTGGCGGAAATCGTCGAGGAAGGCCTGTTCTCCACCATCGAGCAGGGCAAGTTCGGCGGCGTCAAGCGTCCCCGTGATGGAGGAAAAGGTCTGGAAGGCGTCTGCGTGAAGGACGATGAATACTTCAATCCGTTCATTCCGCTCATGTTAGGAGGTGCAGAATAATGGCAGAACAATGTGCGAACACTGCGGTTGCGCAGGTTGACCTGACCAAGGTCAAGCCTTACGGCGATACACTGAACGATGGCATGACGGAAGTCGCCTTCACTCTGCCCGTGCCCTACGGTGATGAGGCGGATGAAGCGGCCAGACTTCTGGCGAAGCAGATGGGACTGGATGAGCCCAACGTGGTTTATTCCAAGAGCATGACGGAAGGGTACACCTTCTTCGTGGTCTACGGCAAGTGCCAGCACACCGTGGACTACACGACGATCAAGGTGGCCAAGGTGGAAGTCGATGTTATGGACCGTCTGGAGTGTGCGGAATATATTAAGGAAAACATCCGCCGTCCGGTCGTCATGGTCGGCGCGTCCACCGGTACGGACGCCCACACCGTCGGCATTGACGCCATCATGAACATGAAGGGCTTCCACGGCCATTTCGGCCTGGAGCGTTTCGAAGGCGTAGAGGCCTACAACATGGGATCCCAGGTGCCCAACGAGGTGCTGATCGCCAAGGCGAAGGAAGTCCACGCGGACGCGATCCTGGTTTCCCAGACGGTCACCCAGAAGGACATCCACATCCAGAACCTGACCAACATGGTCGAGCTTCTGGAAGCGGAAGGCATGCGGGACAAGGTGATCCTGGTCTGCGGCGGCCCCCGTATTTCCCACGAACTGGCTCAGGAACTGGGCTACGATGCCGGCTTCGGCCCGCATAAGTATGCCGAGGACGTGGCCTCCTTCGTGCTGACGGAGATCGTCAACCGGGGCATGGTATAAGGCCTTCCGGATGCCTGTGAATTAAACGGCGAAAGCAGCGTGAATCCGTTCCCCTGAGGGAGCGGGTCACGCTGCTTTTTTCCTTCTCCGAAATGGGGAATCCGGGCAAATGAATTCCCCGTCGGCAGGGTAAATGTGGTACAATGAGTATGTGCGGGATCATTTAGTTGCCTTTGCAGACCGGAGAACGTTCATGAGCCTGAAACTGGGATATGATCTGACAATTGAACAGACGCAGAAACTGGTCATGACGCCGGAACTGATCCAGGCAATCAAGATCCTCCAGTTCAATACCCAGGAGCTGGATGCCTATGTGCAGGAGGAGCTGCTGGCCAATCCGGTGCTGGACCGGGAGATGCCCGAGGAGGAACCGGTGCCCCGCGCCCGGGAAGAGGCGGAGCCCCTGGACTGGAAGGAGCACATCCGCAACAGCGCCTACGACGATATCAGTTACCGCCAGTGGGCGGAGAAGAAGGAACCGGAAACGGATCTCTATGAGCGCTACGTTGCCGACAGCGATACCCTTCCGGAGCACCTTCTCTTTCAGCTGCAGTTCATGGCTCCCTGCGATGAGGTGCACCGCATCGGGAAGTACATCATCGAGTCCCTGGACGAGAACGGCTACATGACCCTGACGGTCCCGGAGATCGCGGAGGCGGTCCAGGCGAAGGAGTACCGGGTAAAGCAGGCGGTGGAGATCATCCAGAAGATGGATCCCTCCGGCGTGGGCGCCTCCGATCTGCAGGAGTGCCTGCTGATCCAGCTGAGGAGCGTGGGCCTGCTGACGGAACCCCTGGAGACCATCGTCCGGGAGCATCTGTCGGATCTGGCGGACAACCGGCTGGGCGTCATCGCCAAGGCCATGGGCATCACGCCGGAAGAGGTGCAGCAGATGGGCGATGTGATCCGGACGCTGGAGCCCAAGCCGGGACGGCAGTTTGCCGGCGGCGGGGAGACGAAGTACATCATCCCCGACGTCATCGTGGAGAGGACGGAGGACGGCTATGCCATCGAGATCGACTCCACCAGCGCCCCCAGGCTGAAGGTCAGTTCCTATTACCGGGGTCTGCTGCGTCAGGCGGATCAGGACAAGCAGCTGTCGGAGTATCTGTCGGACCGGGTGAATTCCGCCCTCTGGCTGATCCGCAGCATCGATCAGAGAAAACAGACGATATATAATGTGGCGGAGGCGATCGTCGATTTCCAGAGGGACTTCTTCGACCGCGGAAGCAAATACATGAAGACGCTGACCCTCCGGGACGTGGCGGAGCGGATCGGCGTGCACGAATCCACGGTTTCCCGGTCCATCAACGGGAAGTACCTGCAGTGCTGCCAGGGGATCTTCGAGCTGAAGCACTTCTTCTCCGCCGGTGTCACCGGCGGACAGGGAGAAGGGGTCTCCTCCCGGAGCATCAAGGAGTACATCCGGGAGATCGTCGACAGCGAGGACCCGAAGAAGCCCTGCAGCGACCAGGCCATGGTCGGCATGCTGGCCGAAAAGGGATTCACCATTTCCCGGCGGACCGTGGCGAAGTACCGGGACGAACTGGGCATCCTCTCCTCGTCGAAGAGGAGACGGTACTGAGGCCCGGCGGGGGCCCGGCAGAGGAGATATTGATCCTGCCCCAGGCAGGTCGATATAAATAAAGAATTAATTATTTCAATGGTCATTTTTCAGGAGGGACATCATGGCTATTAAAGTTGGAATCAGCGGATTTGGTCGTATTTCAAGACTGGCAATACGGACGGCGATGGATATGCCGGACATCGAGATCGCGGGAATCAATTACCGGAACGCGGATCTGGATTATCTCGTGTATATGCTGAAGTTCGACTCGGTCTTCGGACGTTTTCCGAAGGAACTGGGAACTTATGAGGGCGGTCTGCTCATCGACGGAAAAGAAGTTCCCGTATACAGTGAATCCAATCCTTCCATGATTCCGTGGGGCGAATGCGGCGCGGAATACATCGTGGAAGGAACGGGCGCGTACAACACGGCGGAGAAGGCGCAGCCTCATCTGGACGCCGGCGCGAAGAAGGTCATCATCACCGCTCCCGCGAAGGATGATTCCCCCACCTTCGTCTGCGGCGTTAACCTGGACAAATACACCTCGGACATGAACATTGTGTCCAACGCCTCCTGCACCACCAACTGCCTGGCACCCCAGTGCAAGGTCCTGGAGGACAACTTCGGCATCGAGCAGGGTCTCATGGCAACCATTCACGCGGCCACATCCAAGCAGGTCACCGTGGACAAGCGTAACATGAAAGACTGGAGAATCGGCCGTTCCGCCTTCAACAGCATCATTCCGACGACCACCGGCGCGGCCAAGGCCGTGGCCAAGGTCATCCCCTCCCTGAAGGGCAAGATGACCGGCTTCGCCTATCGTGTGCCGACCAATGACGTTTCCGTCGTCGACCTGAACGTCATGCTGAAGAAGTCCACCACCCTGGACGAGATCAACGCGGCCATGAAGAAGGCTTCCGAGGGAGAACTCAAGGGCATCCTGGAGTACGTAGAAGATCAGTGCGTCACCATCGACTTCGTGGGCGACACCAACACGTCCATCTTCGA
Organism: Bacillota bacterium; assembly: GCA_017433375.1. Lineage (GTDB taxonomy): Bacteria > Bacillota > Clostridia > Peptostreptococcales > Anaerovoracaceae > Lentihominibacter. The sequence goes on along the minus strand of JAFRHG010000015.1, from coordinate 21,811 downwards.
CGCCACCATGGGCATTGCGCTCAACGACAAATTCTTCAAGCTGATCGCCTACTATGACAACGAGTACGGCTATGCGACGAAGGTCATGGAGCTCATCCGCCACATGTACAGCGTAGACCATAAGTAAACCGCTTCCACGGGAAGTTCGAGAATATTCAACAGTCAAAGGAGTCATCAAGATGAAAAAAACAGTCAGAGATATTGATGTGTCAGGCAAACGGGTTCTGGTCCGCTGCGATTTCAACGTCCCCATGAAGGACGGCGAGATCACCGACGATATCCGTATCCGCTCCGCTCTGCCGACGATCCGGTATCTGATCGAGCATGACGCGAAAGTCATCCTCATGTCCCATATGGGCAGACCCAAGGGCGAGCCGAAGCCGGAGTTCACTCTGCTTCCGGTGGCCGACCGCCTGAGGGAGCTGCTTGGGCAGGAAGTCCTCTTCGTCGCCTCCGATCAGGTCGTCGATGAGGCGGTGACCGCCGCGGCAAAGGCGCTGCCTGCCGGACAGGTCATGCTGCTGGAAAACACCCGCTACCGCAAGGAAGAGACGAAGAACGAGGAGCCCTTTACCGGCCAGCTGGCTGAGCTGGGCGAGATCTTCGTCAACGACGCTTTCGGTACGGCCCACCGGGCACACTGCTCCACGGCCGGACTGGCGAAGTACATGCCGGCGGTATCCGGATTCCTGATCGAGAAGGAAGTGAAGTTCCTGGGCGACGCCCTGGACAATCCGGAAAGACCCTTCGTCGCCATCATGGGCGGCGCCAAGGTCGGCGACAAGATCCCGGTGATCGAGAACCTGATGAAAAAGGTCAACACCATCATCATCGGCGGCGGCATGAGCTACACCTTCTTCAAGGCCATGGGCCTGGAGATCGGCACGTCCATCCTGGACGAGGAGAGCATTGATCTGGCGAAGGATCTCATGGCCAAGGCGAAGGACATGGGCGTGGAAATGCTCCTGCCCGTGGATACGGTCTGCGCGGCGGAGTTTTCCAATGACAGCCGGAAGACCGTGGTCGACCGGGATCAGATTCCTGCGGATATGATGGGCATGGACATCGGCCCCAAGACCATTGACCTGTACAAAAAGGCCATTGCCCAGGCGAAGACCGTGGTCTGGAACGGCCCCTGCGGCGTCTTCGAGATGCCGTCCTTCGCGGAAGGAACGAGGGCGATCGCCCAGGCTCTGGCGGAGAGCGATGCCGTAACGGTCATCGGCGGCGGCGATTCGGCGGCGGCTGTGGAGCAGTTCGGCTACGCGGACAAGATGACCCACATCTCCACCGGCGGCGGAGCATCCCTGGAATTCCTGGAGGGCAAGGAACTGCCCGGTATCGCCTGTCTGGAGGATAAATAAATGAGAATACCCTTTATAGCCGGGAACTGGAAGATGTTCAAAACAAAGGCCGAAGCTGCCAGCTTCGCGTACAATTTCAAAGCCCTTTACAAGGGAACCGACGTGCGGGCAGCGATCTGCGCGCCCTTTACCGATCTGGATGTTCTGGTGGAAGCCTTCCGGGGAACGGGCATCGGCGTCGGGGCGCAGAACGTGCACTTCGCCGACAGCGGAGCCTATACGGGGGAGATCTCCGTACAGATGCTCGAGGAGATCGGCGTGGATTACTGCATCGTCGGCCACTCAGAGCGGAGACAGTACTTCGCGGAAACCGATGAGACGGTCAACCTGAAGCTGAAGAAACTGCTGGAAGGCCCGATCCGGCCCATCATGTGCGTGGGCGAGAGCCTGGAGCAGAGGGACGCCGGACAGCTCTTCGACGTGGTCAGAGGCCAGCTGGAGAAGGGTCTGGAGGGCATCAGCGCGGAAGAAATGCGTAAGGTTGTCATCGCCTACGAGCCCATCTGGGCCATCGGCACAGGACGGACGGCGACGCCCGAGCAGGCGGAAGAAATGTGCGCCTTCATCCGGCAGACCCTCATCGATCTCTACGATGAGGAGACGGCGGATGAGGTGATCCTGCAGTACGGCGGCAGCGTGAAACCGGCAAACGCCAGTGAGATCATGAACATGGAGGAGATCGACGGAGCCCTGGTCGGCGGCGCTTCCCTGAAGCCGGCGGACCTGATGGCGATCATCGATTTCTGATGGATAATTATTAAAGGAGGAAAGCACTATGTCCTATATTGAAGATGTTGTGGCAAGAGAGGTACTGGATTCCCGCGGCAACCCCACCGTGGAGGTTGAGGTTCTGCTGGACGACGGCAGCACGGGAAGAGCGATCGTTCCTTCCGGAGCGTCCACAGGTGTTCACGAAGCCGTGGAACTCAGGGACGGCGACAAGTCCAGATATCTCGGCAAGGGCACCCTTCAGGCGGTGAAGAACGTCAACGAGATCATCGCCGACGAGGTCCTGGGATGGGACGCGGCGGATCAGCCGGGTTTGGACCGCCTGCTCATCGAGCTGGACGGAACGGAGAACAAAGGCAAGCTGGGCGCTAACGCGATCCTGGGCGTTTCCATGGCGGTGGCCAGAGCGTCGGCGGAATCCTGCGGACTGCCCCTGTTCCAGTATCTGGGCGGAATCAACGGCAAGACCCTGCCCACACCGATGATGAACATCCTCAACGGCGGAGCCCACGCGGACAACACCGTAGACATTCAGGAGTTCATGATCATGCCCGTCGGCGCGCCGACCTTCCGGGAAGCGCTGCGCATGGGCGCGGAGACTTTCCACAACCTGAAGAAGATCCTGAAGGGAAGAGGCCTGAACACCGCGGTGGGTGATGAGGGCGGCTATGCTCCCGACCTGAGCACCAACGAGGAGGCCATCCAGGTGATCATCGAGGCGGTGAAGGAAGCCGGTTATGAGCCGGGCAAGGACATCCGCATCGCCCTGGACGTGGCGGCCAGCGAATTCTACGACGCTGAGGAGAACATCTACAAGCTGACGGGTGAGGGCGTCAACCGGACAGCGGAGGAAATGGTCGAGTACTACAAGATGCTCTGCGACAAGTATCCCATCATCTCTATCGAAGACGGCCTCGCCGAGGACGACTGGGACGGATGGAAGATGATGACCCGCGAGCTGGGCGACCGGATCCAGCTGGTCGGCGACGACCTGTTTGTCACCAACACGAAGCGTCTGGCCAGGGGAATCGAAGAGGGCGCAGGCAACTCGATCCTGATCAAGGTCAACCAGATCGGTACCCTGACCGAAACCTTCGATGCCATTGAGATGGCCAAGCGCGCCGGCTACACGGCGGTCGTTTCCCACCGGAGCGGCGAGACGGAAGACACGACCATCGCGGATATCGTCGTCGGTCTCAACGCCGGTCAGATCAAGACCGGATCCGCCTCCAGAACGGACCGGATCGCCAAGTACAACCAGCTGCTGCGCATCGAGGAGCAGCTGGAGGAGTCCGGACAGTATGCCGGTCTGAACGCCTTCTACAACATCAAATAAAACCGGCGGATCAACGTGAATGATGAGGATGCCGTGCCCCTTTCCGGGCGCGGCGTCTTTTTCGCGGAAACGGTTGATTTCTCCCGTTCCCTGTGTTACACTATCCAAGTTAGAACGCAAGGAGGGTATTTTACCATGAGTCTGGCTCTGAAAATCGTACTGCTGATCGCCAGCATCATACTGACCGTCAGCATTTTACTGCAGTCGAGCAACAGCGCGGGCCTGTCCGGATCCATCGGCGGCGGCGCGGAGCAGCTCTTCGGAAAGAAGAGAAGTTCCGGCTACGATGCGATCCTCAGCAAAATCTCCACGGTGACAGCGATCCTGTTCATCCTGATTTCGCTTGTGCTGGTAGCCATCGAATAGTGCAGAAGTGACATTGTTAGAAATTATTTTCTAAATAATTATCGTGTTATAGCGCTTTCTAAGAGGTATCGGCAGATGCCTCTTAAACTCGTTAATGACGTGAGGGAGGTAACAACAAAATGAAACTATTAGCACTGATTGCTGTATGTGCGGCAGTCATCGGTCTGATCGTAGCGCTTTCGCTGGCCACCTGGATCAGGAAGCAGCCCACAGGGACGAGCAGAATGAAAGAGATCTCCGGGTTTATCCGGGAAGGTGCTTTCGCGTTCCTGAAGCGGGAATACAAGATCATGGCCGTCGTTATCATTATTCTGGCCCTGCTCATCGGCTTCGGCCTGCAGAGCGTGACCACGGCAGTCCTGTACGTATGCGGCGCGGTACTGTCCGTGCTGGCGGGATTCTTCGGCATGAACGTGGCTACGTGGGGTAATGTCAGAACCGCTGCGGCGGCGAAGGACTCCGGCATGAACAAGGCTCTGAAGGTTGCCTTCCGTTCCGGCGCGGTCATGGGTCTGGCGGTTTCCGGCCTGGGCCTCTTCGGTCTGTCCATGATCGTTGTCTGCCTGGACCTGGCCACTGTCGTTCAGTGCGTCACCGGATTCGGATTCGGCGCCTCTTCCATGGCTCTCTTCGGCCGTGTGGGCGGCGGTATCTACACCAAGGCTGCTGACGTAGGCGCTGACCTGGTCGGTAAAGTCGAAGCCGGCATTCCGGAAGATGACCCGAGAAACCCGGCGGTTATCGCGGATAACGTAGGCGACAACGTGGGTGACGTTGCCGGTATGGGTTCCGACCTGTACGAGTCCTATGTCGGTTCCATCATCTCCGCCATCACGCTGGCTGCCGTAGCGGCAACCGCTTCCGGCGGACTGTTTGATGAAGCTACAGCGGCGCTGTTCCCCCTGATCATGGCGGCTATCGGAATCATTTCCTCTATCATCGGCATTGTGCTGGTCAGAGGTAAGGACGGTTCCAACCCGGCCAACGCCCTGAACGTGGGTACCTACATCGCTGCCGGATGCGTTGTGATCTGCGCCCTGATCCTTTCCAAGGTGATGCTGGGCAGCCTGGCTTTCGCCGTGGCTATCATCGCGGGCCTGATCGTCGGCGTAGCCATCGGCAAGATCACCGAGATCTACACTTCCGGAGATTACAGCTCCGTTAAGAAGATTGCGGAACAGTCCCAGACCGGTGCCGCAACGACCATCATCAGCGGACTGGGCGTGGGCATGATGTCCACCGTATGGCCCATCATCTGCATCGCTGTCGGCATCTTCGCCGCTTACTTCGCGACGGAGACCGTCGGACAGGGCATGGGCATGTACGGCATCGCCCTGGCGGCTGTCGGTATGCTGTCCACCACGGGCATGACCGTTGCGGTCGACGCCTATGGCCCGGTATCCGATAACGCGGGCGGCATCGCGGAGATGTCCGAACTGGAACCTGAAGTCAGAGAGATCACCGACAAGCTGGATGCTGTCGGCAACACCACAGCGGCTATCGGCAAGGGATTCGCTATCGGATCCGCTGCCCTGACGGCCCTGGCCCTGTTCGCCTCCTACGCGGCGGTGACCGGCCTGTCCGCCATCAGCCTGCTGAACCCCATCGTCATCATCGGCCTCTTCGTCGGCGCGATGCTTCCCTTCATGTTCTCCGCCTTCACCATGAATTCCGTAGGCAGAGCGGCGAACCAGATGATCGAGGAAGTCAGAAGACAGTTCCGCTCCGACAAGGGCATCCTGGAAGGAACGGTCAAGCCGGACTACGCCCACTGCGTGGACATCTCCACTCAGGCGGCGCTGAAGGAAATGATCATCCCCGGCCTGATGGCGATCATCGCTCCCCTGTTCATCGGTATTGTCCTGGGACCTGAGGCCCTGGGTGGCATGCTGGCCGGCGCGCTGGCAGCCGGCGTCCTCATGGCTCTGATGATGGCCAATGCCGGCGGCGCATGGGACAACGCCAAGAAGTACGTTGAAGAAGGACACTACGGCGGCAAGGGTTCCGATACCCACAAGGCTACCGTCGTAGGCGACACCGTAGGCGATCCGTTCAAGGATACCTCCGGCCCGTCCATCAACATCCTGATCAAGCTGATGACCATCGTATCCGTCGTCTTCGCTCCCCTGTTCGTGAGCATCGGCGGCCTGATCGGCTAATCGGCATCCGCTCCGGCGTCCTCACAGGACCGCGCCTGAGGACATCAGAACAGCACAAAACCCGCTGCGAGCAGTTCGCCAGCGGGTTTTTCTTTGTCCTTACGGGCGTTGCCTTTGCAGACCCCTTACCCCCGCGCAAAGGCAACACCGGCTATTTCTTCATCACCTTTTTCATCTCCGATACGGCCGTATAGAGGAGTTGCTTTTCCTCCACGGTGCAGTCCTCCAGCAGATCCCGGAAATCCTGGTCAAAGGCTTCCCTCGTGACCGTGACGCTGTCGTGGAGAAGGGCATCGACGGTGGTCTGCAGGGCGTTGGCGATAAGGATCAGAGAGGGCAGGCTGACCTTCGTCTTGCCGTTCTCGATGTGGCTCATATGGGGCGCGGAAAGATTGACCTTTTCGGCCAGCCTTTCCTGGGTGTAATTCAGTTTCTTACGGGCTTTGCGGATCCGCTTGCCGATGGCCGCGTAATCCGGTTCCGTCACAGGCAGCTCTGTCTGTTTGTTTATCATCGGGTTCCTCCGGCTTAATCCTGTACACAATAATGACGGGAAGTATTGCTTCGGGATAATTGTATGTTGCCGAAGGGAAAGTGATAATAATTTATATAGGCGTATTGCAAAAAACTGTGTATAGAATAAAAATCGCACCTGCGGGGGAAGGGAATGGTACAGATGGTGCGGGTTTCCGGGGCTCCGGAGACTATCTCCTCCGCCACAGCCCGCTGGTGAACAGCAGGATGACCGTGAAGAGTTCCAGTCTGCCGGCGATCATGAGGACGCACATGTAGATCTTCAGCAGGGGATGATAGAGGGGGAAATCGTTGTAGGTGACCCCGTGGGTGATCGCCGTGCCCGTGTTGGAGAGCAGGGCGATGGCTGTGGTGAGGCTGGTCTCCATGTCGTCTCCCTGGATGGACAGCAGAAGGGCCGTGATGATGATGAGTCCGGCGAAGGTCAGCAGGAAGATGGTGATGTTGGAAACCACCGGCGCGGAGATAGCGTTGCCGCCCAGTTTCACCGCCACGACGGACCGGGGGTGGATCCTCCGGGTCATGCCTCTGGCCATGAGCTTGAACATGACCAGGATACGGATGACTTTGATGGAACCGGCGGTGGATGCGGAGCATCCGCCGATCAGGATCAGGGCAAGAAGGACAAACTGGCAGGCCGCCGGCCAGATGAGATGGTTGGAACGGTAGAAGCCGGCCGTGCTGGCCATGAAGACGGTCTGAATGAAGGAATCATGCAGGGCATCCGAGGGACGCATGCCGCGGACCGTGATCAGGTTCACGGTGCAGAGCATCGTGGCGACAGCGATGATCAGCAGATAGGCCCGCAGCTCGATATCCCGGAGCATTTCCAGGATCTTTCCCGTGAGCATATAGTGGTAGAGAACGAAGTTGACGGAAGCCAGGATACAGAAGGCCGCCATGACGAGCTCGATGTACAGGCTGTGATAGGCGACGACGCCCGCGGGCTGTGCGCAGAGCCCGCCGGTGCTGATGGTGCCCAGCGTATTGATGACCGCGTCATAGAGGGGCATCTTTCCCGACAGCATCAGGAGAATGAACTCCAGGATGGTGAAGGAGAAGTAGGTTATATACAGGGCCCGGGCGGAACTGCTGATCCGGGTGGTGATTTTCTGGTACACGGGACCGGGAGCCTCGGCGCGGACGATGAACTGGCCGCTGATGCCCAGGGCCGGGAGAATGGAGATCACGAACACGAGGATTCCCATGCCGCCCAGCCAGTGGCTGATGGCCTTCCAGAGCATCAGGCTCCGGTTGGTGAGCCCGCCGACCAGGATGGTCGATCCGGTGGTGGTAAAGCCGGAGGTGGACTCAAAGAGAGCGTCGACGTAGGTCTCCGTGCAGCCGGACAGATAATAAGGAAAGCTTCCGGCAAAGGAGGCCAGCATCCAGCAGAGGGAGACCACCAGATAGCCGTCCCGGGCATGGAAGTGGGCGCGGTCCGTGCGGAAAAACAGGCAGATGCAGATTCCGATGATCACGATGACCGGAACGCAGGCACGAAAAGCCAGGGCGACAGACTGGTCTCCCGTGACCTCTGCGTAGATCCAGGGGAAGACCATGCCGATGCCGGTGATCAGAATGATCATGCCGAATATTTTGATGAGTACCCGATAATTCGTCGATGAACTGCCCATTGCCTTTAATAATCCTTTGTCCAGTATTTCGGAATGATCAGTACTAACAGTGCGTAAAGCTCCAGCCGCCCGCCGATCATCAGAATGGAGAGGATCAGCTTGGACGGACCGTCAAAGATGGTGTATATGGATCCCGATCCGGCGCCTCCGAAGCCGGCTCCCGTATTCGTCAGGCAGGAGAGCCCGGCGCTGAAGGATTCCGGAAGGGGATTGTTCATCATGGTCAGCAGGAATACGCCGGCGAAGAGGGCGGTCAGATACAGGAAGGGGATCGTCACCGCGCCGGAGACCTTGTCGCCGGGCAGCCCCTGTTTGTTCAGCATGACCGTCTCGAAGAAACGGGGGTGAAGCCGCATGGACAGCCCGTGCCGGATCAGTTTCAGGATGACCGCTACGCGTACCAGTTTGATCCCGCCGCCGGGTGAGGAGGAACAGGCCCCCATGAACATCAGCAGGACGAGGATCATGTGGCAGACCACCGGCCAGAACATGTAATAGGTCGTGGTGAAACCGGTGGTGGTGATGACGGAAACCGTCTGGAACAGGGCGTTGGAGACCGTGACCGTCGTGGAACTGTAGGTGTCGTTCAGCAGCAGGAACGTGGTGATGGCCATGCTCCCCAGAACGATGAAGAAGCCGTACAGCTTCAGCTCTGTATTGCCGGCGAAGGCGCGCAGGCCGCCGCGGACCGCGCGGACGTAAAGTTCGAAATTGACTCCGCTCAGGATCATGAAGCAGAGGATCACGGTGCGGATGTAGGTGCTGTCAAAGTGGCCGATGCTCTGGTCATAGCGGGAGAATCCTCCCGTGCTGACCGTGGACATGCTGTGGAGAAGGCCGTTGAACAGCGTCATCCCGCCCAGGGTCAGCAGGATCGTTTCCACGATGGTCATCACCAGGTAGACCAGGGTGATGACCCGCACGGAGGCGATCATCTTCGGGGTAAGGGCGTCCAGCGTCGGGCCGTGGCTGTCGACCACCGTGAGCCGCTGGGCGTTGAGCCCCAGGGCCGGCATCAGGGCGATGCCCAGAAGCAGTATGCCGATCCCTCCCGCCCAGCAGGTCATGGACCGCCAGAAGAGAAGGCACCGGGGAAGATGGTTGATGCTGGTCAGGGCCGTTGCCCCGGTCGTGGTGAAGCCGGAGCAGGACTCAAAGAAGGCATCGATGGGATTCTCCACCGCGCCGATCAGCATGTAGGGTATGGCCCCGATGATGGAGACGATGATCCAGCTGAGGACGACGATCAGCAGACCGTCGGCGATGTGGATCAGCTCATTCCTGTTCCGCCGCCGGCGGCATTTTCGCCGCATGAAATATCCCAGAAAGAATACGACGGCGGCGAGGATAATGAAGATCAGACCCTCTCTGAGTTCTCCGCAGATCAGCGCAACGGCAAAAACAGGTACCATGGTAATGGCAACTGCCATGAGTACCGTGCCGACGATCCGAAAGGTGGGGCGCAGAGACGGTTTCATCAGATCAGTTCCTCCTCATCCCTTCAGGAAGGAGTACAGGGCGCTGTTGTCCTTCAACAGCTTTTCCAGACTCGAGATGTCGCTGAGCAGGCTGAGGAGAATGACCCTGTCGTCTTCCTCGATGACCGTGTCGCCGGTGGGGATGATGACATCCCTTCCCCGGTGAATGGCCGCGATGATGATGCTGTCCGGAAGATCCAGCTCCTTCAGCGGCACGTCCACAAAGCTCATGTGGGAGCCGGCGATGATCTCCACGATCTCCGCCTGTCCCTGGATCAGCTGGGAGGACAGGATCTTCTTGTTCCCCTGAACGAGGCGAACGATGGTGCTGGTCGTGATATCCAGAGGATTCAGCGCCATGTCGATGCCCATGCTGGAGATAATATCGGAATAGCTGGTCCGGCTGACCTTGGCGATGACATCTTCAATACCCCTGTGCTTGGCCATGAGGGCCAGGATCAGGTTGTCCTCGTCGAAGCCGGTGGCGGTGACTACCGCGTCCATGGCATCCAGGTTTTCCTCTTCCAGAAGGGTCCGGTCGGTGGCGTCGCCGTGGAGAACCATGACGTCGTTCAGATGGGTGGCCAGATAGTGGCAGCGTTCCTTGTCCTGCTCAATGACTTTGACCGCCGCGCCGAATTCGGCCAGCATCCGGGCCAGATAGAATCCGGTCTTTCCGCCGCCCAGGATCATGACCTTCTGCAGGTCCGTGTATTTTCCCCGCTCGTGAACCTTCTTGTTCAGCTTCTGGATCGGCTCCTTTTCGCCGACCACGTAGAGGAAGTCCTCGCTTTTGATGACGTCGCTTCCGTGGGGGATGATGACCTTGCCGTTCCGGGAGATGGCAACCACCAGCATGCCGGGAAGCACGGAGGCGAACTCCGTGATCGGCAGGTCGATCAGCTGCTTGAGGCGGTTCACCTTGAATTCCAGCAGAGAGATCTTCCCGCTGGAGAAGATGCCGTTGCTCAGGGTATATTTCTCCGCAAGGTATTTATAGATTTCCACGGTGATGCCCAGGTCCGGGTTGACCACATAATCGATGTTCATCAGTTCCTTGATGAATTCGATCTGCTGCATGTGCTCCGGATCCCGGACCCTGGCGATGGTCTTGTCACAGCCCAGCTTCTTGGCAAAGGCGGAAATGACGATGTTGGACTCATCGCTGCCCGTGGTGGTGATCAGAAAATCATAGGAAGAGATCCCCATGGACCGCAGGGACCGGATCTCCTTCGCGTTGGCGTTGACCGTCATGATATCCATCTGGCCGCTGACCTTCTGCAGCTGCTCCTCGTTGGTGTCGATCATGGTGACGGAGTTGTCCCCGTCCAGCAGCGCCCGGGCCACCTTAACGCCCAGTTTTCCCGCACCTACAATTGCTACTTTCATGTTTACTATCCTCCTGTGGAATGACTGCCCATTCCGACATCGTATTGTATCACTCTTCCGAACGAATTCCAAGTTTTTGCGGAATGTGTTACAATGGGGTCGTTATGAACATCGAACGGTTTATTGGCGGCGCGTACAGCGCCAACGGATACGTCATCACTGGCGATACAGGCACGGGGTGCTGGGTGATCGATCCGGGCTATCATCCGGAGAAATTCATCTGGACCATCCGCCGGCAGAGGCTTCAGCCGGAAGGGATCCTCCTGACCCACCACCACGATGACCATACGGGCGCGGCGGCCGCGCTGAAGAGGGAGCTGGACTGTCCGGTCTATATCCACCGGGCGGACCGGGCGGCTTACGGCGGACCGGCGGACGTTCTCCTGGAGGGGGGCGAAAAGCTGACCCTGGGCAGCCTGAGCTGCCGGGTGGTGCACACCCCGGGCCACACCAAAGGCGGCGTCTGCTTCTACTTCGGTGAAGAGCGCTGCTGCTTCACGGGGGACACCATCTTCAACGTGGACCTGGGACGGACGGACCTTTCCGACGGCTCCCCGAAGGAAATGGAGCAGACCATCCGCAAGATCGTGGACCGGTGGGCCGACGATGTGCGGATCTACCCCGGGCACGGGGACGACTGCACCATGGCCTATGTGCGGGAGATAAACCGTGAGTTTCTGGATATCGTGGACAGGAGAAGCACAAGATGAGCATCAGACTGATCGCACTGGACCTGGATGGCACAACACTGAACGACGATCGGGTGATCAGCGAGCGGACCCGCCGGGCGATGGCCCAGGCGGCGGACCGCGGGGTCAATATCGTGATCGCTACGGGCCGCCCTTTGGGTGCCCTGCCTTCGGATGTCTTCGAGATCGAAGCGATCCGCTACGCCCTGACCTCCAACGGAGCCTCCATTACGGATATCCGGGAGGACCGGACCTTCTACGAGAATTGCCTTTCCCCCCGGGCGGTGCAGGCCTCGGTGGAACTGCTCCGGCAGTACGACTATGTGCTGGAGACCTTCGTCAAGGGCGTGGCCTACATCGAGGGCTGGTACTACGAGCAGGTCCGGGAGACGGGGACCTGTTTCCGCAACGCGGAGTACATCCTGAACACCCGCAATCCCGTCCCCGACATCTACCAGTTCATGATGGACAACCGGGAGCACCTGGAGAACATCAACGTCAACTTCGAGAATCTGGATGAAAAACCGGGCATGTACGAGAAACTGATCCGGCTGCCGGAAGCGACCATCACCAGTTCCTTCGATCATAATCTGGAGATCGGGGGCGCGACCACCAGCAAAGCGGAGGCCCTGCGGCAGATGGGCCAGCTTCTGGGCGTGAAGCAGGAGGAGATGATGGCCGTGGGGGACAGCCCCAACGACATCGCCATGCTGCTGGAGGCCGGCATGCCCGTGGCCGTGGGCAACGCCAAGGATGAGGTCAAAAAGATCGCCCGCTACGTCGCCCCCACCAACCACGAGGACGGCGTCGCCGACGCCATCGAGAAATTCGTACTGGACTGAGCACCGACGCGGACAAGTCCGGCACGGCCCCGCCGGGCACACATAATATGCAAAGGCAACGACTGCTGTGGAAACAGCGGTCTTTTTTTTCGAACCAACTTCCAAAATCTGTCAATTCGGCCCTTGACAGGAAATATTTTCCATAATATAATGCGGATAAGTCGAAACTGGAAATAAAAGGAAATAATATGAAAAATATGGAATTAGGAAAGATCGGCGAGGACATGGCGGCGGATGTCCTGCGCAGCAAAGGCTATCAGATCCTGCGGCGGAACTTCCGGTGCGGGGAAGGGGAGATCGATATCATCGCGGAGCGGTACGGCGAGCTGTGTTTCATCGAGGTGAAGACGAGGCAGAGTTTTCATTTCGGCCGTCCATGCGAGGCGGTTTCCCGGGAGAAGAGGAGCCATATCCGCCGGGTGGCCGGGCGGTACCTGGAGGAGATGAAGTCAAAGGGGTATATCCCGAGAAGGATCGACTTTCAGATCATCGAGATCGTGGTGGAGCACAGCTGCCACGCCTTTTAGGAGGGAAGCATGCTGATCAGAATGAGCACGGCGGCCATTGCCGGCGTGGAGGGGTATCCGGTCACGGTGGAGACGGACATCAGCCGGGGGATGCCGGAGTTTGCCATCGTGGGCCTGGGGGACGCGACCATCCGGGAGTCGGTGAAGCGGATCCGGCCGGCGATCCGCAACAGCGGATACATATTTCCCGTGGAGAGGCTGACGGTGAATCTGATGCCGGCGGCCAGGCCCAAGGAGGGGAGCCACTTTGACCTGCCCATCGCCGTATCCATCATCCTCCTCATGGAGGAGTGGGAGGCGCCGGAGAAGACGGCCTTTCTCGGGGAACTGTCCCTGGACGGACGGATCAATCCCGTGCGCGGTGTGCTGCCCATGGTCATCGGCCTGCGCCGGGCGGGGATGAGGGACATCATCCTGCCCCGGGAGAACGCGGAGGAGGCTTCCTTCGTGAAGGATGTGCGGATCCGGGGCGCCTCCACCCTGGAGGAAGTGATCGCCTACGTGGAAGGGGCGCGCAGCCTGCCCGTATATAGAGGAAGCAAATCGGGTAAACCGGCGGCGGAGCAGCTGGACTACGTTCAGGTCATCGGCCAGGAAAGCGTCAAGCGGGCCATGGTCATCGGCGCGGCGGGGCGCCACGGCATGCTGCTCATGGGGAGCCCGGGGTGCGGGAAGACCATGATGGCCAGGCGGCTGCCCACGATCCTGCCCTCCATGAACGATGAGGAGCAGATGGAGGTGACCGCCATCTACAGCGTGGCGGGGCTTCTGTCCAGAGAGCATCCCATTGTGGATCAGCGGCCCTTCCGCAGCCCCCACCATTCCATCACCCTGACCGGGATGATCGGCGGCGGAGCGAAGCCCCGGCCGGGAGAGGTCTCTCTGGCCCACCGGGGCGTTTTGTTTCTGGACGAGATGGGAGAGTTCGATATGCGCACCATCGACAGCCTGCGCCAGCCGGTGGAGGAGGGATGCGTGCGGATCAACCGGAATCTGACGGAGCTGGTCTTTCCCTCCCAGGTCATGGTGGTCGTGGCATCCAACCCGTGCAAGTGCGGGAACCTCTGGGACCCGCGGCGGGTGTGCACCTGCTCCCAGCGCCAGCTGGAGAGTCACCGCCGGCGGCTTGCCGGGCCCTTTTCGGACAGGATCGATATGCACATCCGGATGATGCCCGTGGACAGGGAACTGCTGGAGCAGCGGGCGGAGGACAGGAAGGGCCTGACCTCCGCCCAGATGCGCAGCCAGGTGGAAGGGGCGAGGGCGATCCAGAGGAGCCGGTACGCGAGGGAGCCGTACTCCTTCAACTCCGGCCTGGATGAGAGCGGGCTGGAACGTTACTGCGCCCTGGACAGGGAGTGCACGGCCATGTTGTCGGCGGCCTATGAAAAGATGAACCTGTCCATGCGCGGCTTCCATCGGATCATCCGGGTGGCCAGGACCATCGCGGACCTGGACGGGCAGGAGCAGATCGGCACGTGCCATATCGCGGAAGCCCTGTCCTACCGGACGGTGGAGACGGAGGACCGGAACTGAGGAGGCGGCCGCACGGCTGCGGAGGACCGGAACTGAGGAGGCGAAACAATGAGAGACAATGAAAAGGCAACGGAGATCGAAGTCATCACGTCGGGCGACCCGGCCTATCCGGCCCGGCTGAAGGAGATCAAAGACTATCCCCGGCAGCTCTACTTCCGGGGCGGGATCGGGATGCTGAAGAAGCGGTGCGTTGCCGTGGTCGGATCCCGGACGACGACCACCTACGGCAGGAACACGGCAAGGGCCATCGCCGCCCGCCTGGCGAGCCGGGGCGTGACCGTGATCAGCGGTATGGCCGCCGGGATCGACGCCTGCGCCCACGAAGGGGCGCTGAACGCCGGCGGGGAAACGGCGGCCGTGCTGGGCTGCGGGCCGGATATCTGTTATCCGAAACAGAACCGTCCCCTGATGAGCCGACTGGAAACCCAGGGGTTGCTTTTGTCCGAATATGAACCGGGGACACCGCCGGAGTACTGGCGGTTCCCCCAGCGCAACCGGATCATCAGCGGCCTGTCGGAGGTGACGGTGGTGGTGCAGGCCAGAGGCCGCAGCGGCGCCCTGATCACCGCGGAGCTGGCGGCGGAGCAGGGAAGGGAGGTCTTCGCCGTGCCCGGGAACATCGACAGCCAGTACAACCTGGGGACCAACAAGCTGATCCAGGAGGGAGCGGCGCCCCTCATCCGGGTGGACGATATCCTGGACGCCCTGGGACTGAACGGGCGGGATGAAAAGGCCATGCTGACGGAGCTGACCCCTCTGGAACAGCAGGTCTGGCAGGTGATCAGAGACCGGGGAGAGATGGGGCTGGAGGAGATCTGCATGGTGTTGGACGACAGGCCTCAGCGGATCAGCCCCGTACTTTCCGTGATGGAGATCAAGGGATTCCTTCACTCCGCGTCGGGGAAATTTTTTCTTGCAAATAGATAAAAATGCTTTATAATCGGAACGGAGTACTTATGAGGAGGACAATTCATGGCGGCAGAAAAGAATCTGGTCATCGTGGAGTCGCCGTCCAAGGCGAAAACCATCGGGAAGTTTCTCGGTAAACGATATAAGGTCATCGCGTCTGTGGGACATGTCAGGGACCTGCCCAAGAGTCAGCTGGGCATTGACATTGACAACGACTTTGAGCCCCGTTACATCAATATCCGGGGAAAGGGCGACGTGATCCGTGAACTGAAAAAAGAGGCGTCCAAGGCGTCCAAAGTATATCTCGCCACCGACCCGGACCGGGAAGGGGAGGCGATTTCCTGGCATCTGGAAGCCCTTCTGGGGATCGATCCCGAGCAGCCCTGCCGGGTCGTGTTCAATGAGATCACCAAGAACACCATCAAGGACGCGGTGAAGAATCCCCGTCCGGTGGATCAGCGGCTGGTGGATGCCCAGCAGGCGAGGCGCGTGCTGGACAGACTGGTGGGATACCAGATCTCTCCCCTGCTGTGGAAGAAGGTCCGCCGGGGACTGAGCGCCGGACGCGTGCAGTCGGCCGCGCTGAAGATCATCTGCGACCGGGAGCGGGAGATCGCCGCTTTTGAGCCGGAGGAATACTGGCAGGTCATGGCCGACTTCAGGAAGGACAAGCCCTTCACCGCCAAGCTGGCCGCAAAGAATGGAAAGAGGATCGAGATCCGCAGCGCGGAGGAAAACGAGGCCGTACTGGAGGATCTGAAGAAGAATCCCTTCGTCGTCGGCCGGGTCGAGGAGAAGGAGCGCACCAGGAAGGCCGCTCCGCCCTTTACCACCAGCAGCCTCCAGCAGGACGCGGCGAACAAGATCAACTTCTCCACCCGGAAGACCATGATGGTCGCCCAGCAGCTGTACGAAGGCATCGAGATCAAGGGCATGGGAACCATCGGTCTCGTCTCCTACATCCGTACGGATTCGGTGAGAGTGTCCGAGGAAGCCAGAGCGGCGGCCAAAGACTATATCGTGGAAGCCATGGGTGAGGAGTATTACGGCGGCAACGTCTACACCAACCGGAAGAAGGACGTGCAGGATGCCCACGAGGCCATCCGTCCTTCCCGCGTGGATCTGGACCCCGAGTCCATCAAGGACCAGCTGAGCCGGGACCAGTACCATCTGTACCGGCTGATCTGGAACCGGTTCATCGCCAGCCAGATGGCATCCGCCAGCTTCAAGGCCGTCACCGCGGACATCGAGAACGGCGACTACAGCCTGCGGGCCACGGGATCCAAGCTGCTTTTCGACGGATTCCTGAAGGTCTACGATTCAGCGAAGAACGAGGATGAAAACAGGTGGCTGCCGGCCCTGTCCGAGGGAGAAGCGCTGGAGCCGGAAAAGGTTTACGGGGAACAGAACTTCACCCAGCCGCCGGCCCGGTACACCGAGGCCAGCCTGGTCAAGGATCTGGAGGATAAGGACATCGGGCGGCCGAGCACCTACGCGCCCATCGTCGCCACCCTCATCGACCGGAAATACATCAAAAAAGAAAAGAAGTCCCTGGTACCCACGGACCTGGGATTCACGGTGACCGACCTGCTGTCGGAATACTTCAAGGAGATCGTGGACACCGGCTTCACTGCGGACATGGAGGAGAAGCTGGACGACATCGAGGTGAAGGGCACCCGCTGGAAGAGCATCATCGAGGACTTCTACGTCGGCTTCAAGAAGGATCTGGACAAAGCCAACGAAGAGATCGAACGGATGACGCCGGAGGTCCAGCTGACGGGCGAGGTCTGCGAGAAGTGCGGCAAGCCCATGGCCATCAAGCACGGCCGGTTCGGCGACTTCATCGCCTGCACGGGATATCCCGAGTGCCGGAACACCCGTCCCATCGTCAACAAGGTGGGCGTGAAGTGCCCGGACTGCGACGGGGAGATCATCGAGAAGCGGAGCCGGAAGGGACGCCTGTTCTACGGATGCTCCAACTATCCGAAGTGCAAGAACGTCTACTGGAACAGACCGGTGGACCGCAAGTGCCCGAAGTGCGGAAGCCTTCTGGTGGAGAAGAAGACGAAGAACCACGAATTCGAATGCGCAAATAAAGAATGCGATTATAAAGAGTAGCGTATATAATAGTAGAAACGCTGCAACAGACATTGGAGGAAGATATGGGACAATTTCATGCGACCACCATCGTCGCGGTCAAGCGCGGTCCTGACGACATCTGCATCGGCGGAGACGGCCAGGTCACCATGGGCGAAACTGCGATCATGAAGAATGGAGCGAAGAAAGTGAAGAAGATCTACCGTAACTCGATCATCACCGGTTTTGCCGGATCGGTTGCGGACGCTTTTTCGCTGACGGAGAAATTCGAGAGCAAGCTGGATGAGCACGGCGGGAACCTGAAGCGGGCGGCCGTCGCACTGGCCCAGCTGTGGCGTTCCGACAAGGCGGTTCGGAATCTGGAAGCGCTGATGATCGTGGCCGACAAGGATGACCTGCTGATCATCTCCGGAACGGGCGAGGTCATCGAGCCCGACCAGCCTTTTGTGGCCATCGGCTCCGGCGGGAACTACGCCTACGCCGCGGCCAATGCGCTCTACAACAACACGGAGCTGAGCGCGGAGGAGATCGTCCGGAAGTCTCTGGAGATTGCCGCGTCGATCTGCGTGTACACCAACGATCACATTTCCGTAGAGAAGCTGTAGGAGAGAGAATATGGCAAACAAACTGTACCAGATGACGCCGAAAGAGATCGTCAGCGAACTGGATAAATACATCATCGGCCAGGACGACGCCAAGAAGTCCGTGGCCATCGCCCTGCGGAACCGTTACCGCAGGAGCCTCCTTTCCGACGAAATGCGGGAGGAGATCACACCCAAGAACATTCTCATGATGGGACCCACCGGATGCGGCAAGACCGAGATCGCCAGACGGCTGGCCAAGCTCATGGACGCCCCCTTCGTCAAGGTGGAGGCGACGAAGTTCACCGAGGTCGGCTACGTGGGCCGGGACGTGGACTCCATGGTCAGGGATCTGATGGAGGCATCCATCCGCATCACCAAGCAGGCCATGCTGGAGGAGAAGTATTCCATCGCCGATGAGCTGGTGGAGGAGAGGATCATCGAGGCCATCATTCCCGGAAAGGGCCGGAGAAACACCGGGCAGACCAACCGGGGACCCTTCGATTTCCTGCTGGGCAACGGCGGCTATGTGAGCCAGAAGGAGCAGTACGAACAGCAGCAGGCGGCGGCCAAGGATGAGGAAGAGCACGATACGGAGCTGGCCCGGGAACAGGTGCGGCAGCAGCTCAGGGAAGGACTCCTGGAGGAACAGTACATCGAGATCCAGGTGACCGATACGCCCAAGACCAATCAGCTGGATATGGGCAATGAGGGCATGAGCATCGCCATCGGCAACATCTTCGGCGACATGGCCCCCAAGAAGAAAAAGAACAAGAAGGTCAAGGTCAAGGACGCCAGGAAAATTCTCCGTGAGGAGGAGGCGCAGAACCTGATCGACATGGACCAGGTGACCGACGACGCCCTGACCAACGCGGAGCATAACGGCATCATCTTCATCGACGAGATCGACAAGATCGCGTCGGGCAGCGGATACCGGAGCGGCGCCGACGTTTCCCGCGAGGGCGTGCAGAGAGACATCCTTCCCATCGTGGAAGGCAGCGTCATCAACACGAAGCACGGCCCGGTGAAGACCGACCACATTCTCTTCATCGGCGCGGGCGCGTTTCACACGGCCAAGCCTACGGATCTGATCCCGGAACTGCAGGGCCGGTTCCCCATCCGTGTCGAGCTGGAGAACCTGGACAAGGACACCTTCGTCAAGATCCTCACCATTCCGGAGAACGCCCTGCTGAAGCAGCACAAGGCGCTGCTGGAGACCGAGGGGATCGAGATCGAGTTCACCGACGAGGCGGTGGACGAGATCGCGGAGATGGCTTTCCTCATGAACGAGCAGACGGAGAACATCGGCGCCAGACGGCTGCACACCATTCTGGAGCGGCTGCTGGAGGATATCTCCTTCAACATCCCGGACATGGAAACGGAGAAGGTGGTCATCGACCGGGCATACGTCAAGGAGATCTTTGAGGAAAAGATCCACCCGGAGGATATCGACCGGTTCATTCTGTAGACCGTTCCGCGGGACAACAGGAAGTGAATGCGAGGAGGGATTGCTTTTGCAGCCCTCTTCTTTTTTCCTACAAAAGTTTAGGATTTTTAACATTACCCGGTTGTTTTTATAAGATTATCTTGTTATACTTTTGCCTAACAATTCAAAAGCCCATTAATGCACATTGTATTTTCTAAACTGGAGGATTATTATAGATATAGACCCGTAAGAATTTGACCTGAGAGGAGGGGAAATGAGTAATATTCTGAAAAACGTGCGACAACTGAACTGGCTTCTGCAGGAGAGCCCCTCGGGAGCTTTTTCCTTTAATGAGATGTGCGAGATCCTGAGCGATATGCTGGACTCCAACGTTTATGTTGTCAGCCGCAAGGGAAAGGTAATCGGCGCAGGATACGAAATCAAGTCGGACAGTTCGACCATTACGGATTCGGAGACGGGGGAGGAGGCCTTCCCTGTGGAATACAATGACGAGTTCCTGAAGGTTCGGGAAACGGTGGCGAATCTCACCGGGGATGAAGTGCTGAACATGTTCAAGTACGACTACGACACCACGGACAAGATCCACACGGTGATCCCCATTCTCGGCGGCGGCAAACGCTGGGGAACCATGATCATGGTTCGCTATGAGCCGGAATTTTCCGACGAGGATCTGGTTCTGGGCGAGTTCGGCGCGACCGTTGTCGGCCTGGAGATACAGCGGAAAAAGACGGAGGAGGAGAAGGCGGAAGAGCGTCAGCTCGCCATGGTGAAGATGGCCATCGGAACCCTTTCCTATTCCGAGATCGAGGCCGTGCATCAGATCTTCCAGGAGCTGGACGGCGATGAGGGACTTCTGGTCGCCAGCAAGATCGCGGACCGTTCGGGAATTACCCGGTCGGTGATCGTCAATGCCCTCCGCAAACTGGAGAGCGCCGGCATCATCGAGTCCAGATCCCTTGGCATGAAGGGAACCCGGATCAGGATCCTCAACGACAAGTTTAAGGATGAATTGGCCCGGATCGCCAGATAGGCGTGACGGTTGAGGAGAAGAAGAGACAGAAATATGGCGCGGGTCTGTGCAAAGGCAATGCAGATCTGTGCCGTTTTCTGTAAGGAGACGGATGGAACGATATCGGACAATCAGAGAGGAAGTGTCGGCGGAGCAGACCATTGAGCGGTCCCGCTTTATCGCCCACGCCTGCCCGGTGGCAACCCGGGAGGAGGCGGAGGCCTTCATCGCCCGGATCCGGGGGGAATACCGGGACGCCACCCACAATGTGCCGGCCATGGTGATCGGAGAGAAACAGCAGATCCAGTGGGCCAGCGATGACGGGGAACCCCAGGGAACCTCCGGCGCGCCCATGGTGCAGCTGATGGTGGGCGAGGGGCTGACCAATCTGGTGATCGTGGTCACCCGGTATTTCGGCGGCATCAAACTGGGCACCGGCGGACTGGTCCGGGCCTATACCTCCAGCGCCAGGCTGGCGATCGAAGCGGCAGGGATCTGCCGGGTCTGCGACGTGCGGCAGATCCGCGTGCGGGTGGACTATACCTTCTATGAGCGGATCAGAAAGAAGGGGGAGGACACCCTGACCTGCGGGGAAGGCTCCTTCGTGATCGACGGCGCGGAGTACGGGGAGAAGGTGACCATGACCCTGCTGACCCAGGAGGAGTACGGCGACCAGGTGGAGAAGATGCTCATCAACCTGACCGCGGGGAAGGGAGAGATCCTGGAATCGGAGACCGTCCAGCGGCCGGTGGACTGACCGGGAAAGAGGGGAAAGACGACCCGCGGGAAGAGAGAAAAAATAGACTTAACTATGCCTTGACATCCCGGAATGATTAAGGTATATTTAATAACTGTGTCGGGTCATTGCAGCGCGCGATCTGCCGATGGACGATGCGGATGCGCTGGCGTGGCTCAACGGTAGAGCAGCTGATTTGTAATCAGCAGGTTGGGGGTTCGATTCCCTCCGCCAGCTCCAATACAACACCGGAAAAAAACTTAAAAAATGGTGTTGGATAATGTAGGGGATTGTGTTATAATGTCCTACGCACAGCGATGTCGAGGGATTCCCGAGTGGCCAAAGGGGGCGGACTGTAAATCCGTTAGCTGAGCTTTCGATGGTTCGAATCCATCTCCCTCGACCAATATGATAAGCGGAAGTGGCTCAGGGGTAGAGCATCGCCT
>JAFRHG010000014.1 GCA_017433375.1 Bacillota bacterium | reverse complement strand
TTAATGAAATGGTATATCAACGGCTTGGCCGTTAATACCTGATCCGTGCTCAAAACGCTTGCTATCTTCCGATATTATTGTTTTGAGTTTAGAATTGTCGGAAACCTTGCTTACCCATTTCAGGTTTGCTTGGTTTCAAGAAATTTTGACTCAAATTTCTACACTATGAAGTTTTCAATGTGCGCGCCGAAAGAAAACCTTCTCGCCGGCGAGCTTTTTCATTATATGGCACCGCCTTCCCCTTGTCAACACTTTTTTTACTCTTTTTCCTGTTTATTTTTGTTCTTTTTTCCGCCCCCGTTTTTTGCCCTCCTTTCCCCCTGATCTCCGCCCTGTTCTACCCCTGCTTTCTGCACTGTTTCGGAGGGACTGGTGAACGAGGAAGGCATTTGGAACAGACGGATACACCAAGATCGATTATTCGGCATGAATAAATGATAGTTATTTCTGTTTTGTGAACAAGCGGAGCCGTATCGAAAAAAGATACACCAGTTTCTCCAAAAGTGGTGTATCTCATCAAGCAGAATTGCTTTTGATTCACGAAAACGCCGGATCGGGCTGATTTCACGCGAGAATCCGCGGTCCTGGTGAATCTGCAGAACGAAACTATGCTTTCGTTCACCAGGTGGAGGGAGGATCCGGAGTCGGGATCCAGAGCTGGGACCCGAAGATGGTATGAAGGGGTACTACTCCAGAACCTCGTACAGGCTGGCGGCGTCCTCCTTCCGGCAGGAGTCCGGAGTAGCGAGGACGCGGGCCCGGAGGCTGCCGTTGCCGAACTGGATGAAGATCTCATCGCCGGGCCGGACTTCGGTGCCGGGCTTGGCGACTTTGTCATTGATGCTGATCCTCCCCTGCTCGCAGGCTTCCTTGGCGACGGTCCGCCGCTTGATGATGCGGGAGTTCTTCAGATATTTGTCGATTCTCATACTATTATTATTCCTCCATTGACGCGCCGGCCGCGCGGATCGCTGGCGCCGGGCGGGCCGGATGCTGACGCACTCGGCTGGCAGACAGAAAAACGGACAGCCGAAGCTGTCCGTCCATTCCGTGTTCGTGCCGATTATTTGTTGACGGCGTCCTTCAGAGCTTTGCCAGCCTTGAATACCGGCGCCTTGGATGCGGCAATCTTGATCACTTCGCCAGGCTTTCTGGGGTTTCTGCCCTGTCTGGCTTTTCTCTGACGAACTTCGAAAGTTCCGAATCCGATCAGCTGAACCTTCTCACCCTTCTTCAGCGCTTCCTCAATGGTTCCTACGAACGCATTGACTGCCAATTCTGACTCTTTCTTTGTCGCGCCAGTTTTCTCAGCTACTGCTGCAATTAATTCCGCCTTGTTCATCTAAAAATCCTCCTTATACGTGAAATAACAGCCACAAGACTATTCTTTTTTGACCTGATTGAGCGGTCAAATATCGCATACTTATTGTCCCATTTTTAGTTTCTCTTGTCAATGGTTTTCTTAAACCTTTTGTTGACTTTTCAACCTTTTTGGGTGTTTCGGCCCCGTCGTTTTACCTACCAAAACCGAAAGCGGCCACCGGGCAGCTCCCCTACCACAGCCGCAGCCGGTCACAGATCACCGCGATCCGGCGGCCGAAGGAAATCTCCATCATCTCGTCCCGGAGGATGGTCCGGGTCTTGACGATCATCACTCCGTAGACGAGGGCGCCGACGGCGATGGCGATGAGCGTGGCCAGGGTGTTGCTGCCGGCCAGGGCAAAGATTCCTTTATATACGCCCCACACGACAACGCCCATAACCAGGGCGGAAGCCAGGGGCTTGGTCAGCAGGAGCCGGACGGGCAGCCTCGCGCCCGTAAAGCGGCAAAGGCAATACATGTCCAGGCCGCCGGCGATGAGGTAAGCCGCCAGGGTGCCCAGGGGCGCGCCCACCACGTTGACTGCCTGGGTACCCACCAGGATCCAGGTCACCGCCACTTTGACCACCAGGCCGATGAACAGGTTGATCACCGGGAACACCTGCCGGCCCACACCCTGCAGGATGCCGGTCATGATGGTGATCTGGGCCAGGATGATGAATCCCACGGCGAGCACCTGCAGACAGGGCGTCGCGTTGGCCGCCGCCTCCTTCTGGGTGTAGAAGAGCATGGTCAGGGACGGCTTGGCCAGGATCACCAGGCCGATGGCACAGGGAAAGGCAACGATGGATGCCATGCGAAGGCCGAGGGAAATGGTCTCGTGCAGACGCTCCGTGTCGCCCACCTTGTTGGCCGCCGCCACCATGGGCACGATGCTCATGACGATGGCGGACATGAGGACCTGAGGCAGGGCCACGATGGGCTCGCAGAATCCGGTCAGCTGACCGTAGAGAGCCTTGGCCGTGGAATCGTCAAAGCCCGCGTCCTCCAGACGGATGTTGACCACGGAGGCGTCGACCAGATTGACCAGGGGCATGAGCATGGCGCCGACGGTGATGGGTACGGCGATGATCAGAATGCTCTTCAGGATAGACCCGGCGGTCTCCCTCTCCCCTCCCCGGCTCTTTTTGACCCGGGCCTTGAGGCCTTTGCGGGCGAGGGCGTAGATGAATACCATCACCGCCAGTCCGCCGATGGCGCCAGCCGAAGCGCCGAAGCATCCGCCGGCAGCGCCCCGCTGCAGATCCGTGTAGTCCTCCGCAAAGAGGGTCCCTCTCATGAGGACCACCGCCAGAAGCAGGCCGAAGCCCACCCGGAACACCTGCTCCACCGTCTGGGAGATCGCCGTGGGCGCCATGAGCTGCTGGCCCTGGAAATATCCCCGGTAGGAGGACATGATGGGCACGATCAGAAGCGCCGGCGCCGTTGCCTGCATGGCCAGGGCCGAACCCGACAGGTGCAGCGCGTCCGCGATGGGACGGGCAAAGAAAAACAGAGCGATGAATCCGGCCGCGCCCAGGGAGATCATCAGATAGCGGGAGATGTGAAACACCCGGTCCGCTTCGTCAAACCGTCCGATGGCGTAGCGCTCCGACACCATCCGGGAGATGGCGATGGGAATGCCCGAGGTGGAGATGACCAGCAGCACGGCGTAGATGGCATAGGCCGGCGTGTAGTAGGCCATGCCCTGGTCCGTGATGAAACTGGCCAGCAGGATCCGGAAGGCCGCTCCGATTACTTTGACAATGATTCCGGCGGCCGCCAGTACGGCAGCCCCCTTCACAAGTGATTTCTGAGTCATATTCTTCTTTCTGTCCGCCCCCTACATCAGCGGGGCCACTATCTTCAGCGCACGTCCGGCGATCCTGCTCGGCCAGCTGAACCGGCGGCAGTTTTCCACCGTGATCCGTTCGCACTTTTTCAGGGTCTGGTTGAAGTCCTCTTCGATATCCTGGATCACCGGGTTATCGTAAATGTACGCCGCGCACTCGAAGTGCAGGTACAGGCTGCGGTAATCCAGGTTGATCGTCCCCACCACGCCGCGGATATTGTCGCTGCAGAACACCTTGGCGTGGACGAATCCCGGGGTGTACTCGTAGATCTTCACGCCGCCGGTGATCAGTTCCATGTAGTGGGTCCTGGCCAGCCAGTAGGCGTAGGCCTTGTCCGGGATATGGGGCAGGATGATCTTCACATCGATGCCCCGCTGCGCAGCGAAGATCAGGGTGTGGACCATGGTCTCGCTGAGGATCAGGTAGGGTGTCATGATGTGGACGTGGCTTTCCGCCTTGCTGACGATGTCCGTGTAGATCTTCTCCCCGACTTCTTCCTGATCCAGGGGGCTGTCGCCGTAGGGCGCAATGAATCCGCCCCGCTTCATATCCTCATCGATCTGCTCGTCGCTGGCGACGATATACTTCAGGTAGTCCTCCCGCCCGTTGTCCTCCAGGTGCCACATCTGCAGGAACATGAGGGTGAAGCTGTCCACCGCCGCGCCCTGCACCATGATGGCCGTATCCTTCCAGTGGCCGAAGCGCTCCTTGCGGTTGATGTACTCATCGGCCAGGTTGACGCCTCCCGTAAAGGCAACCCTTCCGTCGATCACACAGATTTTCCGGTGATCCCGGTTGTTCTGGTGCGTGGACAGGAAGGGAATCATGGGGGAAAACACTTTGCACTGTATGCCCAGTTCCTCCATCCTGCGGGGGAAGTCCCTGGGCAGCAGGGACAGGTTGCAGGTCCCGTCGTACATGAGCCGGACCTCCACGCCCTCCGCGGCCTTTTCCTTCAGGATGGAAAGGATGGCGTTCCACATCTCCCCTTCTTCGATGATGAAGTACTCGAGGAAGATGAACTTCCTCGCCCGGCGCAGCTGCAGAAGCATGTCTTCGAATTTATCCTCACCCAGGGGGTAATACTTCACCGCCGCGTCCCGGTAGGAGGGATAATCCCCTCCCTCGTAGATGTATTTGAAGATGCCGTACTCCTGACGGGCGTCCACCAGTTCCTTCTCGATGGTCTCCCGCTGAGGCGCCAGATAGGGACGCTGCTCCTCGATGAGCTGGGCCAGCCGCTCCGCGCGGGCCTGTGTTCCCGGCTGGATGCGGGTATAGATGAAGAGCACCACGCCGAAGATGGGCACCGACAGGACCAGGATGATCCAGGTCATCTTCATATTGGCGTCCCTGCGGGAGCCGACCACGTAGATGAGGATCATCATGGCCACGAAACCGGCCACGTAGTTGAAGACGATGATCTTCTCACCCAGCAGGAAGAACCCGCCGAAGAGGACGACCACCTGCACGACCAGGAGCAGCAAAAACAACCCTGTCCGTCCGAAAACCAGACGGGTGATGCCGCTGATGCGGGAGAAAAAGGATTGCTTATCCCTTTCCATCAGTAATCTCCCAGGTCAGGCGAAGGGGTTCCTTCACCTCGTGATTCGGCTGCTCGGGAATGGTCAGATAAGCTACCGCTTCATAGATTCCCGGGTCCTTGGCCGAGTTGCCTTCGTAACGGACTGTCGTTCCCTCCGGCAGTCCCGCGTAGTTTTCCTCTCTGGACCGGCGGAAGAGTCCGCCGCCCTTGTGGCTTCCATCCTTCAGGGCGAGGGTGACGGTTCTGGGTTTGCGTCCCGCGCGCAGCGGTCCGTCATAATCCCAGCGGGCGCCGGAAATATCCAGGGGCGCCTTCTCGATCCGCCAGATATGCTCGATCTGCGGCGGCGGATTGTAGTTGTCCTCGTCATAGAGGAAGCGCACGGTCGCCGTGTATTCGCCGGCATCCACTCCCGTATTGCCCTCGTAGATGGGATCCAGTCCCTCTTCCAGGCCTGTCATGACCACTTCCTTCTTCGTGCCGTCGTAGACCAGACCTTCCTCTCCTGTCCAGGCCGCCGTGCTCATATCGTAGTCCCTCTTCTGGATCGTCCACTCCAGGGGTTCGATCACCGGCGCCTCGTAGTTCATCTGATCGTCCATGATGAGTTTCACTTCGGCCCGGTAGGTTCCGGCCTCGATGGCCGCGTTCCCCTGGTAGACCGCCGTCATGCCCGGGGGCAGTTCGGTCAGTTCCACCCTCTTCTCGTAACCGTCGTAGACGAAATCGATCAGGTAGTTCCAGGCGACGCCCTCAATGGACGGGGTTGCCTTTTCAATGGTCCAGGTGCAGCCCTTGATCTCCGGTGCCCGGTAGTTGGCGCTGTCCAGGGAAAGCACCGCGGAAGCGTGATAGGTTCCCGCGTCTGTCGCCACGTTGTTTTCGTATTCCACGTCCACATCTTCGGGCAGCCCGGTCAGGCCGATGACCTTCAGGTTTCCGTCATAGACCAGACGCTCGGCGGAGACCCAGGATACGCCGGACATGTCGATGTCCACCTTGCTGATCTCCCAGGTCTGGGGATCCACTGCCGGTACGTTGTAGTTGTCCGGATCCGTCGGCGTCAGCTCCGCCGCGGCGATGTACTGGCCGGCGTCCACCGCCTCGTTGCCCTGGTAGGAAACATCCAGGTTGATGGGCAGGTTCTCCAGCTCGATGCGGTGGGGCTGTCCGTTGTAGGTGAAGACCTTCTGCAGGCCCCACCGGACGTCGGACATATCGATGTCGGCTCTGGCGATGGCCCAGGCGTGCTGCCGGGGCGAGGGAGTCACGTAGTTTTTCTCATCGATGGGCATGAAGGACGCGGTGGCCACATACTGGCCGGCATCTATCGCCTCGTTGCTGTCGTAGAAAGCTTCCAGGGTCTCGGGCAGATCCCGGATGATCACCCGGTGCACCGTGCCGTCATAGACGTAGTCGGTGCTGTCCGTCCACTCCACCTCGTCCAGTTCGATCTGGGCTTTTTCGATCGACCAGGCGGTACCCTCCACGCTGGGTTCCCTGTGGTTCTTCGGATCAACGGGATGCAGCCTGACGGAGGCCTCGTACTCGCCGGCGTCCGTCTGCCGGTTTCCTTCGTATTCGGCGTTCACCGATGCGGGCAGTCCGCTGAGGCGGACTTCCTTCATGGTGCCGTCGTAAACCAGCCTGCCGGGATCCTCCCAGAAGACGCCGCTCACGTCGATGTCCGCCTTCTCGATCTTCCACAGCTGGCCCAGGGTCTTCGTATTATGGTAGTTGCTGCCCTCCGGCACGATCAGTTCGGCCCGGGCAACGTACTCGCCCGCCTCCATGGCGGAGGCGTCCTCGTAGCGCACCACGATGTCCTCAGGCACGCCCTTCAGGCTGATGCCCTGCACCTGGCCATTGTAGACGAAGGGTTCTTCATAGTCCCAGCTGAGTCCGGACAGGTCCAGATCGCTGGTGCCGATGGACCATTCGACTTCCATGGGATCCGGCGCCCGGAAGTTGGTCTTGTCCGCCACCTCGAAGACGGCTTTGGCCGTGTAGCTGCCGGCGGCGGTCGCCGCGTTGCCCGTGTAGGACGCGGTGATGCCTTCGGGAAGGTCGGTGATGGCCACCGACTGTCCGCTGCCGTCATAGGTGCGCTTCTTCTCCGCGTTCCAGTGAATGCCGGAGATATCGAAGAGGGCCTTCTGGATCTCCCAGCGGCACTCCAGGGGCAGAGGATCCCGGTAGTTCTGTTCATCCACGGGATGGAGGAACGCCTTCGCGGTGTAACTGCCGGCGGTCGTCGCCCGGTTGTCCTCATAGCGCACGGTGAAGGTCTCCGGCACGTTCACCAGTTCGATGCCGTGCTCCTGTCCGTCGTAGACGAAGGCCTCGCCGTAGTTCCACTGGATGCCGTCCAGTTTGGGAACCGCTCTCTGGATCTCCCAGCGGCAGGGCTCGATGACGGGTTCCTCATAGTTTTCCGCGTCGTATGTAATGAAGGCCTTCGCCTCGTAGGTTCCGGCTTCCACCGCCTGGTTGTCCTCCAGGCGGACGCTGATGGTCTCGGGCACATTCTTCAGCCCCACCTCCTTCACGCTGCCGTTATAGATGTAGGGGCTGCTGTAGTTCCAGCGGGTGGCGGAAAGATCGACCACCGCCTTGTCGATGCACCAGCTGCAGGTCACCGGCGACAGGGGATTATAGTTGTGGAGATCATCCACGAGGAATTCCGCCCTGGCCGTGTAATTGCCGGCTGCCGTTGCCTTTGTACCCTCGTAGGCGACGGTCACGCCCTCGGGAACGCCGTCCAGGGTCATTTCCTTCTCCTGCCCGTCGTAGACGAAGTGGGCCTCGGACCAGGCGATCCGGGACATGTCATGGTCCGCCTTGCGGATCTCCCAGTCGAAGGAGATGGGCTCGGGGATCATGTAGTTCTTCGGATCATCCACCACGAAAGCCGCCCGGGCCGTATACTGTCCCGCGGCCGTTGCCTGATTGCCCGTGTAGCGCGCCGAGACGCCTTCGGGAAGCCCGATCAGTTCCACCTTCTTCTCCCCGCCGTCATAGACGAAGACCGACTGGTCGCCCCAGGACACGTTGCTCATGTCGTGGGTCGTCTGACGGATCTCCCAGGTGCAGGGACGGATCCCCTCCGGCCGTTCGTAGTTGTCGATATCATAATCCAGCCCGGCGGTGGCGATGTAGGTTCCCACATCTACAGCGTCGGCGCCGTCGTAGTAAGCGGTCGTTCCCTCCGGAAGCCCGTCGAGGCGGATGCTCTTGGACTGGCCGTCATAGGTGAAGGCCTCCATGTAGGACCATCCGATGTCCTTCATGTCGTAGCGTCCCCGTCCGATGGACCAGGTAAGGGGCTGGGGCTGTTCGGGGGGATAGTAGTTCTCCTCATCGCCGGTCAGCTTCGCCGTGGTGACATAGCTGCCCACATTCACGGCGCTCTGTCCGGTGTAGCTCACCTCCATGCCCTCGGGCAGTCCCTCCAGGTGAACGCTCTTTTCCTCTCCGTTGTAGGTGAGGTCCTCGGGCAGTTCCCAATGCATGGCGCTCATGTCGTAATGTGCCTTATCCACGTGAAGGGGCGCCGGCTCGGTGCAGGTCGTGCCCACGTAGTTGGTGATCTTGTAGCGGATCAGGGAGCCGTCATCGGCTTTCTCCGCGCTCTGCCCTTCGGCGATGTCCTCCCAGCGCTTCTGTCCGGGCCGCTGGATCTGCGCGGTCAACGCGGTGATCTCCCCGAAGCAGGGATCCACGTCGGGAGCCTGCAGCTGGAAGGCTTCATCGTGGGCCATTTGCGGGATCTCGTACTCCTGCAGGATCTGCGGGCGTCCCGCCCAGATGGCGTACAGGGTTTTGTCTCCGTAGAGGGTGATCTCATCCCCCGGCTGGAAGGTCCGGCCCATGCCGGAAGCTCTCGTGTTCCACTCCCGGAACACCCTTCCCTTCGGCGTGTCAAAAGCCGGCAGGCCCAGGGTCACCGACTCTCCGGCCACCCGCCATACCTCTTCCATCTCGCCCTCGGCGCCGGATCCGTCGTAGTGCAGGACAAACCGGGTACCGGGGATGTAGTACACGTCATCCCGGGAGCGTCTCCACTCGGACTCCTTCATCTCATCGGCGGACATGGCTTCGCCGCCGTCTTCCTGAATGGTTTCTCCGAAGCTGTCCGCGGCATCCGCAGCGGCCCTGTCCAGGCCGCTCTCCGCGGCTTTGTCCTCGGGCAGAAGGATGGCCGCCCGGCCTCCGCCGAGCAGGCTGAACTTCTCGCCCATGGCCAGGGACCGCAGTCCGGCGCAGCCGTAGAACATATCATCCGTATGCTCCATGGAGCTGTTGTCCGTTTCGGAAAAGTCAATGCTTTTCAGCTTGCCGCAGTACATGAACATCCGGGAGGCATCCATGACCTGGGACAGGTCGGCGCCCCCGAAGATGACCTCCTCCAGGGAGGTGCAGTTCAGGAACATGCAGCTCATATCCACGGCGCGGCTCGTATCCAGCATGGACAGGTCCGCCTGCTTCAGGTTCTCGCAGCCGCAGAAGAGCCAGCTCATATCCACGGTGTTGGATGTATTCAGGGGTGAGAGGTCGATCTCCTCCAGGGACCGGCAGTTCATGAACATACCCAGAATGTTGACCAGATTGGAGGTGTCTGCTCCGGAAAAGTCGACCTGCTTCAGGTTCTCACAGCTGTTGAACATGCCGGACAGAGACGTCACCCGGGAAAAGTCCAGTCCGCCGACGGCCACATCGGTCAGGCTGCTGCAGCCTTCGAAGAAGGAATGCATGGAAATAATGCCCGCCGTATCCAGATCCTCCAGATCCACTTCCTCCAGGTTGACGCAGTCCTTGAACATGCAGCCCAGGGATTCCCCCTCGTCAAAGGCCACCTGTCCGTCGATACGGACGGCGCGGATATCCTCCCGGTTATCAAACCATGGCGCTATGCCGGTCGAAGGGATGCTCTCCGCCTTTCCTCCGCTGATGGTCAGCAGGCCGTCTTCAGCGATCATCCATTGACAGGCTCCCCAGTTTCCATTGACACTCACGTCAGTTCCTCCCCGTTCTCTCATACAAAAACCGCCGGTACCGTTTCCGATCCGGAAAAACATACAAAAATAAGCACCTTTATTATCTCACATCAAAAAGGTGCTTACAAGTCTTATTATTACGGGCATTCACACCACTCCGGGCGGTGGTTAATCCTTCAGATAGGTGATGTAGGGCAGATTCCGGTAGCGCTGGTCGAAGTCCAGGCCGTAGCCCACGATGAACCGGTCGTCCACGGTGAAGCCGACGTAGTCCACACCGATGTCTACCCGGCGGCCGGTCGGCTTGTCCAGAAGGGAACAGATGCGGATGGTCTTGGCCCCGCGGCTTTCAAAGTATCCCTTCAGGTAGTTCAGGGTCACGCCGCTGTCCACGATATCCTCGACGATGATCACGTTCTTGCCGTCGATGTCCGTATCCAGGTCCTTGTTGATCCGGACCACGCCGGAGCTTCGGGTCGCCGCGCCGTAACTGGAGCAGGCCATGAAGTCGATGGTCATGTCCAGTTCCACGCTCTTCATGATATCGGCCATCCACAGGACCGCGCCCCGCAGTATGCCGACCATGACGATCTCCTCGCCCTTGTAGTCCTCCGTGATCTGTCTGCCGATCTCCCTTGCTTTGTCGGCGATCTCATCCTGGGTGATCATCACCGTCCCGATGGTTTCCTCATGCATTCTCTTCTGCCTTCTCCTTCTCTGTCTCTGTCTCCTGTTCACCGTCGTCCACGTCATATTCTACATCATCGACGACGTTTTTGCCACGGAATTTGCGGGAATAGTCCTTGGGTTTTTCCCCGATCCAGTACTTGTCCAGCTCGCTGCGCAGATACCAGAGGATCAGGGCCCAGACCACGATGTCATCCAGGATCCCGAAGGGGAACAGCACCGGCGGGATCAGGTCGATAGGCAGGAAAAGATAGGCGATTCCGGCGACGATGATCGCCTTCTTCGTCCAGCGCACGCTCTTGTCCGCCATCATGAAACGGATGGCTTTGATTCGTTTGAACAGCACACGAAATCCAAGAAACTGCATTTCCTATTCCTCCAGCAGGGCGCCGATGGCGTCCAGCAGCGCACCGTGTCCGGTCTTCTTCAGGGCCGACACGGGATAGATCTGTTCCTCCGGCGAAAGCTTCAGGGTCTGCCGGATCATCTTCATCTGCTTCGGCAGCTGGTTCCGCGACACCTTGTCCGCCTTGGTGGCCGCGATGATGCCCGAAAGGCCGTAGTGGCGCAGGTACTCATGCATGGCCGCGTCCTGGGCCGAGGGCGCGTGGCGGATGTCCACCAGCTGCACCACGGTCAGCAGGTTCTCTCTCCCTTCCAGGTAGGTCTCCATCATCTCGCCCCAGCTCTCCGAAAGGGACTTGGACACTTTGGCGTAGCCGTAGCCGGGCAGGTCCACGATCCGGAAAGCGTCGTTGATCCGGTAGAAGTTGATGGTCCGGGTCTTGCCCGGATTGCCGCTGACATGGGCCAGCTTTTTGCGGCCGGTCAGCAGATTCAGCAGGGAGGATTTCCCCACGTTGGACCTTCCTGCAAAGGCAATCTCCGCCAGGTCTCCCGGCGGGTACTGGGACGGCTTGACCGCGATCTGCTCCAGTTCGGATGTTACGATTCTCATCTTCTCACCTGTCCGCTTACTGCAGCACCTGCTTCATGGCATCCTTCGCCGTCTTCAGCAGGACGAACTCCATGTCATTTCTGACTACTTCCGGGATGTCCTGGATGTCAGCCTCGTTTTCCTCGGGCAGGAGCACCTTGCGGATGCCCGCCCGGTGGGCCGCCATGACCTTTTCCCGGATGCCGCCCACGGGAAGCACGTTGCCCCGCAGGGTGATCTCGCCGGTCATGGCGATGTCCTTTCTGGCCGGACGGCCGGTCAGTGTGGACACCAGGGCCGTGCACATGGTCACGCCGGCGGAGGGGCCGTCCTTGGGGATGGCGCCTTCGGGGATGTGAATGTGCAGGTCATATTTCTTGTAGAATTCTTCTTCGATCTTCAGCTCATCGGCGATGGAGCGGATATAGCTGAGTCCGGCCTTGGCCGACTCCTGCATGACGTCGCCCATCTGCCCCGTGAGCACCAGCTTGCCGGTGCCGGGGACCGCCACGGTCTCGATGAACAGGGTGTCTCCGCCGACGATGGTCCAGGCCAGGCCGGTGGTCACGCCCACTTCCTTTTTGCCGCGGATGACGTCAAAGTGGAACTTCTTCTTGCCCAGGTAATCCTCGACGTTCTTCCCCGTGATGCTTGCCTTTTCCGCGTCGCCGGCCACCACCTTGCGGGCCACCTTGCGGCAGATGTTGCCGATCTCCCGCTCCAGGTTCCGCACGCCGGACTCCCGGGTATAGTAGTTGATGATGGTCCGGATCCCCGTCTCGGTGAAGCGGATGTTCTTCTTCTGCAGTCCGTTTTCCTTGATCTGCTTGGGCACCAGATAGCCCTTGGCGATCTGCAGCTTGTCCTCTTCGGTGTAGCTGTCCACCTCGATGACCTCCATCCGGTCCAGCAGGGGCCGGGGAATGGTCTCCGTGGTGTTGGCCGTGGTGATGAACATCACCTTGGACAGATCAAAGGGCACCTCCAGGTAGTGGTCGGTGAAGTCCTTGTTCTGCTCCGGATCCAGCACCTCCAGGAGGGCCGAGGCGGGGTCGCCTTTGTAATCCGCGCCGATCTTGTCCACCTCATCGAAGAGGAAGACCGGGTTGGCCGTTCCGCAGTCGCGGATGGCGCTGATGATCCGTCCGGGGATGGCGCCGATGTAGGTGCGCCGGTGTCCGCGGATCTCCGCTTCATCCCGCACGCCGCCCAGGGACATGCGCACGAACTCGCGGCCGATGGAGCGGGCCACGCTCCTGGCGATGGAGGTCTTGCCCGTTCCCGGCGGGCCGACCAGGCACAGGATGGGGCCCTTCAGCCCTTCCGAAAGCTGCATGACCGCCAGGTATTCCAGCACCCTCTCCTTCACCTTCTTGAGTCCGTAGTGATCCTCTTCCAGGATATCTTCTGCCTTGTGCAGGTCGATGTTGTCGTCGCTGTATGTGTTCCAGGGCAGCTCCAGAATGGTCTCGATGTAGCTGCGGCTGACGGTGGCCTCCGCCGAAGAGGCCTGCATGCGGGAGAACCGGTCGATCTCCTTGGAGACCTTTTCCCTGGTCTTGTCGGCCAGCTCCAGCTTCTCCAGCTTCTCCCGGAAGCCGGCGACCTCGTCTTCCACATCCTCGGTGCCGCCCAGTTCCTCCTGGATGGCCCGCATCTGCTCCCGCAGGTAATACTCCCTCTGGTTCTGGTTGATCTGGGACTTGACCTTGGTGGAGATGTCCTGCTCGATCTTCATGATCTCGATCTCCTTCAGGAGAATGCCGTTCAGATTCTCCAGCCGCTCGGCCGGGTCCAAAGTCTCCAGAAGTTCCTGCTTGTCCTCCAGCCGGATGTCCAGGTGGGAGGCGATGACGTCCGCCATCCTGCCCGCTTCTTCGATGGACACCACGGAGGCGAAAACCTCCGGCGCCAGGTTCTGGTCCAGATTGATGTACTCGTCAAAGCTGGCCAGCACCGTCCGCATCATGGCCTCCACCGCCGGATCCGAGGAGTCGCACTCCTCCACCCGGATGGGCCGGATGCGGCACTTGAAATAGGGAACCTCGAAGAGGATCTCCTCGATCCGTCCCCGGCAGATGCCTTCCACCAGCACCCGGATGTTGTCGCCGGGCAGCTTGAGCATCTGCTTGATCCTGCCGATGGTGCCCAGATGATAGAAATCCTCCGGCGTGGGCAGGTCCGTATTCTCGTCCAGCTGGGAGGTCAGGAAAATGTACTGGTTGTTCACCATGGCCTTTTCCAGGGCATTGATGGACTTCTCCCTGCCGATATCAAAATGCAGAACCATGCTGGGGAACACCGCCAGACCCCGCAGGGGGATCATGGGCAGGTCCACGGTTTCACTGTCAAAAAACACTCTGTCTTTCTTATCTTCCATATTCGTCAGTCCTTTGTTAATCTCTTCTCCTTAGTCGCAAAAGCGGCCATATTCCGACAGCCGCTTTCCCATGGCGGCATCTCTATGCCGTCTCCGATGTCTTCTCTTCTCCGTCGTCTGCGGCAGGCTTCCCGCTGCCTCCGGTCCCGCTCTTTTCCCTGCGCCGGGTGGGCTTGGGTTTTTCCTCCCGGAGAATCAGCTTCGGCTCCTCCTCGCCGCGCACCGCGGCAGCGGTGATGACGCATCCGGTAACGTCACCCCGGGACGGGATGTCGTACATGATGTCCGTCATCAGTTTTTCCATTATTCCTCTGAGGCCTCTGGCGCCGGTCTTTCTCTCCATGGCCATATCGGCGATGGCTTCCAGGGCTTCCGGTTCGATGGTAAGCTCCACCCGGTCCATATCCAGAAGCTTGCTGTACTGTCTGACCAGGGCGTTCTTCGGCTCGGTCAGGATCTCCATCAGCGCTTCCTTCGACAGTTCCTCCAGGCTGACCAGCACGGGCAGACGTCCGATGATCTCGGGGATCAGTCCGTACTTGAGCAGGTCCTCAGGCTGAACGTGTTCCAGGAGCTTTTCCCGGTCGACCTTGTTGGCCTCCACGCTGGCGTTGAAGCCGATGACCTTCTCGCCGATCCGCTTCTGAATGACCTTCTCGATGCCGCTGAAGGCGCCGCCGCAGATGAACAGCACGCCCGTGGTATCGAAGGGAATGAACTCCTGGTGGGGGTGCTTGCGCCCGCCCTGAGGCGGCACGTTGGCCACGGTTCCCTCGATGATCTTCAGCAGTGCCTGCTGCACGCCCTCTCCGCTGACGTCCCTGGTGATGGAGGGGTTCTCGGACTTGCGGGCGATCTTGTCGATCTCATCCACGTAGATGATGCCCCGCTGGGCCTTCTCCACATCCCAGTCCGCCGCCTGGATCAGCTTCAGCAGAATGTTCTCCACGTCCTCGCCTACATAGCCGGCTTCGGTCAGGGTGGTGGCGTCGGCGATGGCAAAGGGGACGTCCAGGATCTTCGCCAGGGTCTGGGCCAGAAGCGTCTTGCCCGATCCCGTGGGTCCGATCATGACGATGTTGCTTTTCTGGATCTCCACATCGTCGCCGCTCTTCTCCAGCTGGATACGCTTATAGTGGTTATAGACGGCGACGGCCAGAACCTTCTTGGCCCTCTCCTGCCCGATGACGTATTCCGAAAGGATCTGGTCGATCTCTTTGGGCTTGGGCAGATGGGCCGGTTCTCCCTGCACCGTCTGCAAAGGCAATTCCTGCTCGGCTTCTTCCTTCAGCAGCTGCGCGAAAAGTTCCACGCAGTCGTCGCAGATATATACCTCGGGTCCGCTGATCAGCCGCTCCACCTGGCTCTGAGGTGTGCCGCAGAAGGAACAGCAGAGTTCGTTTTTCCGGTTGTATTTTGCCATAGGGTATTCTTCCTCCTGCCGCTTACCGCTGGCTGATCACCTGATCGATGATGCCGTATTCCGCCGCCTCTTCCGCCGACATGAAGTTGTCCCGGTCCGTATCCATGGCGATGGTCTCCAGGGGCTTGCCCGTGGTTTCACTGAGGATGCGGTTGAGTTTTTCCCGGGTCTTCAGCAGCCACTCGGCCTGGATCTTCACGTCCTCGGCCTGGCCGCGGGCTCCGCCCATGGGCTGGTGGATCATGATCTCGGCGTTAGGCAGGGCGTAACGCTTGCCTTTGGCGCCGGCGGAAAGCAGGAACGCGCCCATGCTGGCCGCGATCCCCACGCAGATAGTGGACACCTGCGGCTTGATGTACTGCATGGTGTCGTAGATAGCCATCCCCGCGGTCACCTGGCCGCCGGGGCTGTTGATGTAGACGCTGATGTCCTTATCCGGATCCTCCGCTTCCAAAAACAGCAGCTGGGCCACTACAATACTGGCCAGGTGGTCATCGATCTCTTCGCCGATAAAGATGATCCTGTCCTTGAGCAGCCGTGAATAGATATCGTACATTCTCTCGCCGCCGCCCGTCTGTTCGACGACGTAGGGAACCATTGCCATAATCCTGTCCTCCCCCTTTGGCGGTCTCTTATTTGATGACCGCGTTGTCGTACATGTAGTCGACGGCCTTTCTGACTTTGATGTCGCCGCGGATCATGTTGATGTTCTCCGCGCCGATGATCTCCACCAGCTTGTCCTTTTCCAGGCCGTACTGCTGCGCCATGTTCTCCAGTTCCTGGGAAACCTCTTCGTCGCTCACGTCGAAGTCCTCGTGGTCGGCGATCCAGGTAACCAGCATCCTGGTCTTGGTCTTCTTGAAGGCCTCGTCCCTCATCTCGGTACGGAAGTCCGCCGGCTCCTTGCCGATGTACTTGAAGTAGGTATTCAGATCCATGCCCTGGGCTCTCAGCTGCTGGTCAAACTCGTTGAGCATGCTGTCCAGCTCCTGATCGACCATGGGATCGGGTACGTCGATCTCGTTGGCGTTGAAGACCGCCTCGATGACGCTGTTCTTCATGGAAGTCTCGGCCTTTTCCTGTCTGGACTTCTCCAGCTTTTCCCTGGTGTCGGCCTTCAGCTCATCCAGCGTATCGAACTCGCTGATGTCCTTGACGAACTCGTCGTTGATCTCCGGCATTTCCTGCTCTTTGATCTCGTGGACCTTGCACTTGAAGACGGCTTCCTTGCCGGCCAGGTTCTCCGCGTGGTACTCTTCCGGGAAGGTGACCTTCACGTCCCTCTCCTCGTCCTTGACCGCGCCGATCAGCTGATCTTCGAATCCGGGGATGAAGGTATCGGAGCCCAGCTTCAGGGGCTGTCTCTCCGCGGTGCCGCCCTCGAACTGCTCGTCGCCGACCCATCCTTCGTAATCGATCAGGACGGTGTCGCCTTCCTTCGCCGGCCGGTCGACCTCCACCATCCGGGAGTTTCTCTTGGCCATGTCCGCGATCTCCTGGTCCACGTCCTCGTCGGTTACCTCGGCGCTGACCTTCTCGATCTCTACGCCGGTGTAGCCGGTGACCTCAAATTCCGGATAAACGGCAACGGTAACGGTGACCTCCAGGGGCTCACCCTTCTTGATCTGTCCGAACTCGGTTCTCGGATAGTCGATGACCTGCAGGTCCAGCTCGTCGATGGCCAGGGGATACTGCAGGGAGAACAAATTGTTGACGGCGTCTTCGTAGAATACGCCTTCGCCGTAATGAGCTTCGATGATGCTTCTGGGAGCCTTGCCTTTGCGGAAGCCGTCGATCTGGAACTTATCCTTTTCCTTCTTGTAGACGGCGACGACGGCGTTTTCAAACTCCTCCGGCGTGATCTCAATCCTGAACTTCGCTTCGTTGTTTTCCTTGGACAGTAATGTTGCCTTCATGTATTAATTCCTCCTAATATACCTTGTTATTGCACGCGCCCTGCGCGATACCATACTCTGTTTTCGCGGTGTTTTCGCGGCCTACTCCGCGGCGCCGAGCAGCCGGAGCCCTCTGACGTATTTGGTGGTGTCTTCTGTTTCCAGGCCGTACTGCTTCTGCAGCTTCCTGCCGATGCGAAGAAGCTCCTCCGTCTCGCCGGTGAACAGCTCAATCTCCGCCTCGGAGATTTCCTCCGAACCGCAGGAAGTATTCACCTGGCCCTGATCCACGGACAGCTCCAGGATGGCCATGCCCGTGTCGATCCGCAGACGGCGCCGGTGGATCTCGGTCTCCAGCAGCGTCTCCAGCGGCTTGTCACTGACTATCTCCGCCAGTTCCTCACCGATATCGCTCTCCGCAAAGATTCCGATATTCGGCTGGTCGTCAGGAACCGGACAGGCCAGTTCCTCCTGGCTGTGCAGACCGTCTTCGCTCTTGCCCTGCCATTTCAGCGTGGCGATGTAATGATCCCCTTCCTTGCGTATACGATAAGCGATTCCGTTTTCCGCCAGATCGCGTTCGGCCGTATCGTAGTACTTTGCAAGAAGATCGAGATCTTCCCGGGAACCCTCCTCTTCCATATCGTTAAAGAGGCGGTCCTCCCAGATCCTCTCGGCGGTTTCCCCGTCGGGGATCCTGTACTTCAATTCTATTTCCATAATGCTTTCCGTTGATTCCTCTTCGCAAAACGTACCCGTTAATCATAACACCCTTCTTGCGGAATATCAAGTTATTTCCCGGCAGCCGGGGGCGGAGCCGCCGGCCGGCGCGGGGCGGAGCCGGTGGGATGGTAAACGGTTTACTGGATATAATCTTATGAAGCAGAGACCGGCCTGGCAGGTGTGTGGTGTATGAGACCGCCTTTATGAACAGAAAGATTCACCAAAATCCTTTTTTCAGTCCTATATAATTCCATTTATTTCCATTCTGTGAATCTATTTGGATACGATGAAAACTAATACACCAGATTCCACAAAAGTGGTGTATGTCTTCCCATGGGATTGCTTTTTATTCACATGATGAGCTTGAATGGGCCTTTCCAGGGATGAAATCCGGCTGACTGGTGAATTGGATGAGACAGTCTGGTCTCCTCATTCACCAGTCTAACGAATTGGCGAGATTTTGCCGGCCGCGGCAACGAAAAGGAGCTGCTGCCCGGAGGTGTTCGGGGCTGCAGCTCCTGCGTTTCGGTTTTTCATTGTGGCTGCGGCCGGCCGATCGGGTTCAGTGATCGATCGTGACCGATGGTCGATCGGGTCCAGCAGCCGCAAGGCCGAAGGATCAGTTGAAGGTGATGACCGTGCCGGTCTTGCCTTCCAGGGCCTCCACTGCCTTGTCCAGGGAGGTGATGATGGCCTTCTTGTTGGGGTAGCGGCGGACGAACTTCATGGCCGCTTCCACCTTGGGCAGCATGCTGCCCGGGGCGAACTCGCCGTCCTGAACATACTGGGCGGCCTCGGCCAGGGTCATGCCGGCCAGGTCCTCCTGCTCGGGAGTCTTGTAGTGGATGGAAACCCTTTCGACCTCGGTGAGGATCATGAGGATGTCCGCTTCCACATCTTCCGCCAGCAGTTCCGCGGCGAAGTCCTTGTCGATGACGGCGGCAACGCCTTCCAGCATGCCGTCAGGACGCTCGACGACGGGAATGCCGCCGCCTCCGCAGGTGATGACGATGGCATCGTCCCACAGCTGCTTGACCGCATCGATCTCCACGATCCGCTTGGGGATCGGGGAAGCTACGACACGCCGCCAGCCGCGTCCGGCGTCTTCCTTCATGGTCCAGCCCTTCTCCTGCTCCATTGCCTTTGCTTCCTCTTCCGTGTAGAAGGGACCGATGGGCTTGGTGGGCTTCTGGAAAGCCGGGTCATTGCGGTCCACGATCATCTGGGTGGCCACGGTGACCACGGGGACATTGCGGTTGGCTTTGTTCAGGGCGTACTTCAGGCACTGCTGAATGTGATAGCCGATATATCCCTGGGACATGGCGCCGCAGACGTCGAAGGGCATGGACGGGGTGACCTCTCTGGCCGCTTCGCTGGCCATGACGATCCGTCCGACCTGGGGACCGTTGCCGTGCACTACGGCGATCTCGTAACCCCTGCCGCTGATGTCGGCGACTCTTTCACAGGTCTTTTTGACCACCTCATGCTGGGCTTCCGCCGTTGCCTGGCCCTTGCCCGACTGCAGGGCGTTTCCGCCCAGGGCGATTACAATTCTCTCTGACATTTTTTATACTCCTCCTGATGAAACTCCTAGTGTACGTATCTTCCTACAGGTCGTCCCGGTTGACCGGGCAGCTCATGCAGCGCGGGCCCCCTCTTCCCCGGGAAAGCTCCGAGCTGGGGATGGACAGGACCTTGATGCCCTTGTGGTCCAGGATGTCGTTGGTCACGTAGTTGCGCTCGTAGGTGACGACGGTGCCCGGCGCGATGCACAGGGTGTTGGAGCCGTCGTTCCACTGCTCACGCTGCGCCGCCTGCAGGTCGTTGCCTCCGCAGCGAATCAGATCCACCGCCGGCAGACCCAGCTCAGCCTTCAGGATGTTCTCCAGGCTGTCGGTCATGCTGGCGAAATGGGCCTCGCCGTCCTTGTCCAGGGTGATCTCGAACAGCTGCAGCGGTCCCTCGATCTCCGGATGGATGGTGAACTTGTCAAAGTCGACCATGGTGAAGACCGTATCCAGGTGCATGAAGGCTCTGGACTTGGGAATGTCGAAGACCAGGATCTTCTTGAACTCGGAATTGCCCAGAATGTTCTTGGCAAAGCGCTCGATGCCGGCAACCGTCGTTCTCTGGGACAGGCCGATGGCCACGATCTCCTTGGACAGGACCAGAACGTCTCCGCCTTCCACGGACTCTTCGTCATAGTAGTCATACCACTGGGAAGAACCTTCCGGCGCGAAGTCCTTGTTATGGTTGAACATATACTTGAGCAGCAGCGGCTCTCTGCGTCTGGCCGTGGTGCTCATGTGGTGGATGTTCAATCCGCCGCCCACGCAGGC
Source organism: Bacillota bacterium (assembly GCA_017433375.1). GTDB lineage: Bacteria > Bacillota > Clostridia > Peptostreptococcales > Anaerovoracaceae > Lentihominibacter. The sequence continues at coordinate 124,575 of JAFRHG010000014.1, read as the reverse complement.
GCCCGGGTCACGGGTGAAGTACAGGTTGGGCATAGGATCCATGTAGTAGGGATAGCCCGACGCGATGTACTCGGCCAGGGAGTTGGTCTTGACCGCGATCTCGTTCTTCTTGACGCCGGCGATGCACTTTTCGACCATCTCCCGGACGGTCATCTCCATGAGATACTCCTCCAGGGCCTCTCTGACCGCTTCGGAGTAGATGTTGCTCTCTCCGACGAACTCTTTGACGAACTGACGGCGGACTTCCTTATCCGCCAGCGCCTTGACGGTCTCATCCACATAGTAGATGACCTCGACGCCGTTCTCCCGAAGCACATCGGCAAAAATGTCGTGCTCCTTCTGGGCTACCTTAATGTAAGGGATGTCATCGAAGAGGAGCCGTTCAAAGTTGTCCGGCACCAGACCTTCGACTTCGCCGCCCAGCCGGTGGAGCAGCACCTTGTTCAGTTTTCCGATCTCGGAATAATTGTTGATTCCAGGTTTCATAATATGTTCCTTTCTGCAAAGGCAATACCTAGCGGAGTTGCCGCAGCGGGTACTGCGGGCTGATGGAACTCCTTTCGTACGGTCCGCTACGCCATCGTGGCGACCATGACCGCCTTAATGGTGTGCATTCTGTTTTCCGCCTCGTCGAAGACCTTGGAATGTCTGCTCTTGAAGACATCGTCGGTGACCTCGCGGATATCGTAGCCCAGTTCCTGCTGGCTCTTGGCCATGGTGGTCTCGAAATCGTGGAAGGACGGCAGGCAGTGCAGGAAGATGACATCGGAGTTGCCGGTGGCATCCAGCATTTCCTTGGTCACTCTGAAGGGAGTCAGCATCCGGACTCTCTCCGGGATCTGCTCTTCCTCGCCCATGGATGCCCAGATGTCCGTGTACAGCACATCGGCACCCTTGATGCTCTCGATATCGGAGCTGATCTCGATGGAAGCGCCCGTCTCCTCGGCAACGGCTCTGGCTCTGGCAACGACGTCAGCGTCGACCTGATCCGCCAGTTCCGCCGGGCCGTAGGCGACGAAGCTCATGCCCATCTTGGCGCAGCCGTACATCCAGGCATAGGCCATGTTGTTGCGGATGTCGCCGACGAAAACGACCTTGACCTGACGCAGCGGCTTGGCCACGTGCTCTTCGATGGTCAGCAGGTCAGCCAGGATCTGGGTCGGGTGGTCCACATCGGTCAGGCCGTTCCATACCGGAACGCCCGCGTACTTGGCCAGGTCTTCCACGACCTTCTGATCATATCCTCTGTATTCAATGCCGTCATAGAATCTGCCCAGGACTTTCGCCGTATCCTCCAGGGATTCCTTCTTGCCCATCTGGGAGGACTTGCTGTCCAGGAACGTGACGCCGGCGCCCTCGTCCATGGCGCCGACTTCAAAAGCGCACCGGGTTCTCGTGGAGGTCTTTTCAAAAAGCAGAACCACGTTCTTGCCCGCCAGCAGGTCGCCCTTGATGCCTGCTCTCTTCTTCGCCTTCAGATCGTGGGCCAGATCCAGCATGTACCGGATTTCCTCCGGTGTGAAATCCATCAGTGTGAGAAAACTTCTTCCTTTCAGATTGACAGCCATAATTTTGCTCCTTTCGTACAATGAAAAACACCTTGGCTAAAGGATACTATACCATATCCCCAACCGAAAGTGCCAGTCGTTTTCTTTTTTAATGTGCCAGTTGCCTTTGGAAAAAAATTGCAATTTCGCCGCGGACGCAAAAGCAACGCCGTCCCAGGGGCAAAAGCAACGCCGCCCGGACGGTCAGGCCAGGCGCTCCATTGCCTTTTCCAGCATGGACATGCCCTCATTGATCTGGGCGATGGACGGATAGGAAAAGTTGAGGCGGATGTGGTCGGCGCCGCCCTTCCTGTCGGGATAGAAGAGATTGCCGGGGATGAAAGTAACCCCCTCCTTCTGCGCCTCGATGAGGAGCCGTCCGGCGTCCATCCCCGCGGGCAGCCGGACCCAGAAGTAAACCCCGCCCTCCGGCAGGTCCGCACGGATGCCGAAGCGTTCCGTGAGCCGCTGCAGGTGGACATACATCCGGTCCCTCTTCTTGCGGCAGACCTGGCGGAACTCCTCCAGGCGTGCGGTGAACTTGCCGGTCTGCATATAATCCAGGGTGATCATCTGGGGCGCCCAGTCCAGGGCCGCCAGCCGGACGGAAACCATGTTGTGCAGCCGCTCGATGATCTCCCGCTCCGCCGCCACGAAACTGATGCCCAGCCCCGGCCGCAGGAGAAGGGAAAAGGAATTCAGATAGAGCACGTTGCTGCCCGGGTCCATGGAACGGATGGAGGGCATGGGACGTTCGCCGTAGTAAAGCTCGGATCCCTCGTCCTCCTCCAGAATGGGGACCCGGTAACGGTAGGACAGTTCCAGAAGTTTCTGCCGCCGCTTCACGGACAGGATCGCCCCTGTGGGATTATTGAAACTGGAATCCACATAGATGTACCGGGGCCTGCTTTTTTCGATGATCCCTTCCAGATGATCGCAGATCATCCCCTCCTTATCCATGGGGACGGTGCAAAGCTTCCCGCCGGAAAGCTGAATGGAGCGGAACACGTCCGCCGACATGGCTTCCGGCGCGATGACCACATCCCCCGGTGAAAGGAGCAGGCTGTTCAGGAAGTCCATGGTCTGGTTGCTCTCGGCAAAGATCTGCAGGTTGGCCGGCCGCACCCGGATGCCCCGCTCCTCCAGGTAGGCGGCGATCTGCTCCCGCAGGGCAAGGTCCCCCTGATAGGGCGTGTGGAAATACGGACGGTCCGCGGAGCTCTTCAGGATCCGCTCAAAGCAGTCGGCGATCTCCTCCGCCGGATAGGGTTCCCGGGCGGCCACGCCGCCGCCGAAGGGGATCAGGCCCTCCTCATAAGACATGTGGTAGAGCTCGTCGAAGGGACTGCGGATATCCATGTACCGGTCCTCGATCAGGGCTTCCCAGTGGACCGGCTTTTTCTTCATGCTGCTCAGGGGGCCTTCGCTCTGCACCCGGTAGCCCATGCCCTGCCGGGCATCGATCAGCCCCTCGCTCTTCAGTTCCATGTAGGAGCGGGTGACCGTGTTCCGGTGCACGCCCAGCTCCGCCGCCAGCTTCCGCTCCGAGGGCAGAAGATACCCGTCGGTCAGCTCGCCGGACAGGATGAGCCGGCGCAGCTGATCGCAGATCTGCGCGTAAATGGGATTGGGGGATGATCGGTCGATGGTCAGTTGCATGGTCACTCTCCGGATCGGGGGTCTGCCCTCTCTGGCGGCGGGGTGCCGCCGGGGCTTACCACTGCTTAAGGGGCAGCCTGGTTACCGCCGCCTCCTCTTCAAACTGGTCGAAGGCGTGGCAGAGGCTGTCGGTGCGGTGGCTGTCGCTGGACAGGATGAACCGGCCGCCCCGGCTTCGGATGTACTCCCGTATAGGTGCCGCCGGATAGGGCGCGCTCCGGTAGCCTTTGGCCATGGCGCCCGTGTTGATCTCAAACAGGGCGCCCGAGGCGAGGGCCCGGTCGGCCGCTTTCATCCAGGCCGCCCGGTAACGGGGATCCTCCTCATCGAAGAGGACGCCCCCCTCGTTGAATTTGGTGATGAGGTCGAAGTGGCCGATGATGTCGCAGCCCGTCTTTTCCGCCGCGCCGCCGACGGTGTCGAAGTAACATTCCGCAAAGGCGATCCAGTCCCTGCCGAAGTAGCGTTCCACCGCTTCCCTCTGCAGCTGCGGCGTTTCATCCACGGGAACATAGACCCGGTTCCCGTCCCGCAAAACGCCCGCCGGATCGGGCCGGGCCGAACAGGTTCCGGCCAGGGCACGGACGTAGTGCACCGATCCAATCAGGTAATCGAAGCCCGCCGGATCGGCGTCGGAATAATAATCCATCTCCAGGCCGATGCGGATGGAGATCTGTCCGTCGTACTTTTTCCGCAGGGCGAGAAGCTCCTGCCGGTAGTTTTCCGTTTCGGCCGGACTCATGCAGTAGCTTTCGTCAAAGGCCGTATGGCTGTGACCGGAAAAACCGATCTCGGTCATGCCGCGGGCGATGGCCGCCCTCACCATGTCCTCGGCGGAAGCGCTGCCGTCGCACCAGGTCGTATGCATATGATAATCGCAGCTGATCATGGCTCACTCCGTCCCGGCGGTCATCTTTTCCTGCTTCACCTTGTGGTCGATCACGTGGCGGGAGGCCAGTTCCCGATGGATGTCCTCCAGGGAAATGCCCGCCTGGATCATCATGACCAGAACGTGGTAGGCCAGGTCCGCCACCTCATAGATGGTCTCCGCCTTATCCTCATCCTTGGCCGCGATGATGACCTCTGTGGATTCCTCCCCCACCTTCTTGAGGATCTTGTCCATGCCCTTGTCAAAAAGATAGTTGGTATATGACCCCTCCTTGGGATGGTCCCGGCGGTCCTCGATGAGGTCCACCAGACCCTGAAGGGAAAACTCATGGCGCTCTTCGCTCTGATAGAGAGGGTATTCGAAGCAGGAGTCCGTGCCCAGATGGCAGGCGGGCCCGTCGGGCTCCACCATGACCACCAGCGCATCCCGGTCGCAGTCTGCGGTGATGGAAACGATGTGCTGGTAGTTGCCGCTGGTCTCCCCTTTGAGCCACAGTTCCTGCCGGGACCGGCTCCAGAAGCAGGTCAGCTCCTTCTCCATGGAGATCTCCAGGCTCTCCCGGTTCATATAGGCAAGGGTCAGCACACGCTTCGTCACGGCGTCCACGACGATGGCGGGGATCAGTCCCTTCTCATCAAATTTCAGTTCGTCTATGTTGATCATGTTATTCCTCCGCTTCTCTTCCCGGCCGGGCGGGAATGCCGTGTTCGATCATCCTCTCCTTCAGTTCGGCGATGCTGACCTCTCCGAAGTGGAATACGGAGGCCGCCAGCCCCGCGTCGATGTCCGGCACCTGATCGAAAAGATCCAGGAAATCCTCCAGGCAGCCGGCGCCGCCGGAGGCGATGACCGGCACCCGGACCGCGTCGCAGACCGCCCGGAGCATCTCGATGTCAAAGCCCTTCTTCACCCCGTCGGTGTCGATGGAGTTGACCACGATCTCTCCCGCGCCCCGTTCCACGCACTCTTTGATCCAGGAGATGGCTTCCATCCCCGTGTTCTCCCGGCCGCCCCGGGCGAAGACCTGGAACTGCCCGTCCACCCGGGCGATGTCCGCCGACAGGACGACGCACTGGTCGCCGTAGAGTTTCGCCGCCTCATCGATGAGCCCGGGGTTGCGGATGGCGCCGGAGTTGACGCTGACCTTGTCCGCGCCGCACTTGAGCACCCGGTCGAAATCCTCTACGGTGTTGATGCCGCCGCCCACGGTCAGGGGGATGAATACGGAAGCCGCCGTCTCACAGAGGATGTCCGTGAACAGCTTCCGCCCCTCCACCGAAGCGGTGATGTCGTAAAAGACCAACTCGTCGGCGCCGCAGCCGGAATAGAACCGGGCCAGCTCCACCGGCGAGGAAACGTCGTTCAGATCCTTGAAGTTGACTCCCTTGACCACCCGGCCGTCCTTTACGTCCAGGCAGGGAATGATGCGTTTGGTAATCATGGGTATTGCTCCTGTCGCTCCTGTTGTTACTCCTGTCTTCCGCCGATCGCCACGGCCTCCTTAAGGTCGATGGCACCGATGTAATACGCCTTGCCGATGATGGCTCCGTAAAGATCCATCGCTGCCAGGGCCCGCACATCCTCCAGATCGGACACTCCGCCCGAGGCGGTGATCTGCAGGTCAAAGGACCTGGCCAGCTCCTCGTACAGGGACCGGTTGGTGCCCTTCATGGCGCCGTCCCGGGAGATGTCGGTGACGATCAGTGTCTTCACCCCGATCTCCTCCATGCGCCGGCAGAAGGCCATGGCCTCCAGCTCCGACTTCTGGGTCCATCCCCGGATGGCCACGAAACCGTCCCGGATATCCACGCCCACGGCGATCTTCTCTCCCCAGGCCGCCACGGCTTCCTGGAGAAACTCCGGGTCCGTAACCGCCGCCGTGCCCAGGATCACCCGGTCCAGCCCGGCGTCCAGGTAGCGGTTCACCACCTCCATGCTGCGGATGCCGCCGCCGATCTCGCAGAACAGCCCGCTGCGCTCTTTGATCCGGCAGACGGTGTCGAAGTTGGGCGTCTGCCCGCTCTTCGCCCCCTCCAGATCCACCAGGTGGATGTGGCGGGCGCCGCAGGCGGCGAACTCCCCGCCGATGGCCGGCGGATCCTCGCTGTATATGGTCATGTCCTCGTAGCGGCCCTTATAAAGCCGCACGGCCTTGCCGTCAAACAGATCGATGGCCGGAAATATATACATATCGTCTCCCCTCCTACAGTTCACAGAAGGCCCGCAGAATGGACAGGCCCACCTCGCCGCTCTTTTCCGGGTGGAACTGGCAGCCGTAAACGTTGCCTTTGCCAACCGCCGCCGTCAGGGGGGCGCCGTAGTCCGTCACCGCGATGGTGGACTCGCCGCACTCCGTGGCGTAGAAGGAATGGACGAAATAGACGTGGTCCCCTTCCTCAATATAGCGGAAGAGCCGGTCCTTTTCCCCGGGGAAGGCCAGCCTGTTCCAGCCGATATGGGGAATCTTCAGATCCTTCGGGATCACGTCGGCGATGGGACGCACCGAGCCGGGGATCAATCCCAGCCCCTCGTGCTCGCCGTACTCGTAGCTCTTCTCCAGCAGAAGCTGCATGCCCAGGCAGATGCCCATCACCGGCTTGCCCCGGGCCGCCTCACTGCGCACCACCTCCGCCATACCCGTGGAGGAAAGCTTTGCCGCCGCGTCGCCGAAAGCCCCCACCCCGGGCAGGATCAGCCGGTCCGCCGCCGCGATCTCCTCACGGTCGGAGGTGACGGTGACCTCCTCGCCGATGGACGCCAGGGAGCTCTTCAGGGAAAACAGATTGCCGACGCCGTAATCGATAAGGGCTAACATCTACAGCACTCCTTTCGTGGACGGGATCCGGCCCGCCGCCGCCTGATCGATGGCGCAGGCCTGCCCCATGGTCCGGGCGGCCGACTTGAAGGCCCCCTCGATGATGTGGTGGGTGTTCAGCCCCGCCAGCTTGCGGATGTGCAGGGAGCAGGGACAGTTCCGTACAAAGGCAAGCCAGAACTCTTTCACCAGCTCCGTGTCAAAGGTCCCCACCTTTTCCGACAGGGGCGCCAGATCAAAGGACAGATGGGACCGTCCCGAAAGATCCACCGCCGTCAGGATCAGGGACTCGTCCATGGGAAGGATAGTGTCCCCGTAGCGGACGATGCCCGCCTTGTCCCCCAGGGCCTGGGCGAAAGCCTGACCCAGGGCGATGCCGATATCCTCCACCGTGTGGTGGTCGTCCACCTGGGTGTCGCCTTTGGCGCTGACCGTCAGATCGAAGCGGCCGTGGGCCGCGAAAAGGGTCAGCATATGATCCAGAAAACCCACGCCCGTATCCACGGCGCTCTTGCCGGCGCCGTCCAGATCCAGGGACAGGCGGATGTCCGTCTCCGCCGTTTTCCGATTGATTTCCGCTGTTCTCATGGTACTCCTCCTGTGCTATCCATTGATGCCGCTCACCGCTCCCGTGCGGCAGCCGCCTCTTTTATTCCTATTCCGCCGCCGGCTCTTCCGCCAGCAGGCCGTCCAGTTCCCTCATCAGCCGCTCCATCTGCTCCCGGCTTCCGATGGTGATCCGGATGTAGTCGCTGATCCGCTTGGCGCTGAAGTGGCGGACCAGAACGCCCCGTTCCTTCAGCCCCTCATAGAGTTCCTGCCCTCTCCGCTTTTCGTGGCGGGCGAAGACGAAGTTGGCCGCCGAATCGGTCAGGGTGAATCCCCGCCGGGAAAGCTGCTCCCACGTCCAGCGACGGTTCTCCACGATACGGGCGCAGTTTTCCCGGATCTCCTCCGCTGCCTCCAGGGCGCCGATCCCCGCCGCCTGGGTCATGGAGTTCACGTTATATGGATCGGTGGAATACTTCACCGTATTCAGATCCGCCATCAGTCCCGGGCTGCCGATGCCCACGCCCAGCCGGGCGCCGGCCATGGACCAGCCCTTGGAAAAGGTCCGGGTCACCAGCAGATTGTCCCGGCTCTTCGTCAGGGGGATGACGCTCTCCGCGCCGAAGTCCCCGTAGGCCTCGTCGATGACCACCACGTGGTCGGGATTGGCGTCCAGGATCTCCCCGATCTCCTTCCGGGAGAGGGCGATCCCCGTGTTGGCGTTGGGATTGGCCAGGAATATCGTGCCCTTGTTCTCCATGTAGAGCGCCGGGTCCACGGTGAAATCCTCCCGCAGGGGGATCCTGCGCACGGGTATCAGTTCCAGATCGGCGAAGACGGGATAAAATCCGTAGGTGATGTCCGGAAAGATGGCCGGGCATGCGTCATCGCAGAAGGCCATGAAGGCGAAGTGCAGGATCTCATCGGACCCGTTGGTCATCAGGACCTGCTCCCTGCCCACGCCGAAATACTCCGCCGCCGCCTTCGTCAGGGCGGTGCAGTCTGGGTCGCAGTACAAATGCATCCTCTTCGCCGCCTCCGCTGCCCGGTCCACAGCGCGCCGGGGCGGCGGGAAGGGCGACTCGTTGGTGTTCAGTTTCACGTACTGCATATCCCGGGGCTGCTCCCCGGGGGTATAGGCCTCAAGGTCCGTATATTTGTCGCTGAAAAACCGGCTCATGACTGTTCCTCCCCTTCCGGCTCTTTCATCCAGTCCTCCTCCGCCCGGGCGCCCACGATCTCCGACAGGCCCTGGGTGATGGCATCGATGCCCTCGTACTTGAACCGGAAGGCGGACTTGTTGGCAATGAGCCGGGCGCTGATGGAGGCGAAGAATTCCACGATCTCCAGCTTGTTGGCCCGGAGGGTGTTGCCCGTCTCCACGATATCCACGATCACATCGGAAAGGCCCATGATGGGCGCAAGCTCGATGGATCCGTTCAGGTGGATGATGTCGATATCCCGGTCCATGGAGGCGTAATAGCTGCGGGCGATGTTGGAAAACTTGGTGGCCACCCGCAGGGTCCTGGATTGGGTGTCCCGAAAGCCCGCCGGCGCGGCCACGGCCATGCGGCAAAGGCCGACGCCCAGATCCAGAAGCTCGTAGACGTCCGGCTCCGTCTCCAGGATGATGTCCCGGCCGACGACGCCCACGTCCGCCGCGCCTCTCTCCACGTAGATAGCCACGTCCACCGGCTTGACCCAGAAGAAGCGCACGCCGGCCTCCCGGTTTTCAAAAACCAGTTTCCGGCTCTTCTCCCGGATGGCGGGGCAGTCGAATCCCGCCTCCTCAAACATGTCGTAAACCTGGTCCCCCAGTCTTCCCTTAGGGAGGGCGATGTTAATCATCTGATCCAATTTCCGTCACCTCCCCGTCTTTCACCTGCATGAGTTTCCGGTAAACCAGTTTTTTCGGCACGGCACGCTGGGCCAGGACCCGGTTGCCTTTGACCACCAGTTCCTCCACCCTTCTCTTTACCGTGATCATATCCTCCTTCTCATCGTAGAGGAGCAGGATGTCGATATCGTAATCGCTGCCCGTGGCCAGATACCGCTCCAGCCGGTCCATGTATACGCCGAAGCCGATGGCCCCGGACTTCCGCTTCATCTTCTGCATGAGCCGGTCATACTGGCCGCCGGAAATGACGCAGTCCGGCAGGCCCTCCACGAAGCCGTTGAAGACGATGCCGTTATAATAGTTCACATCGCTGACCACGGAGAAATCGATGCGGATCATGTCCCGCACCTCCTCGTCAACGAAGGCGTCCAGCAGCTGGCGCAGGTGATCGGTCACCTCCTTCACCTGCAGGGACAGGGGCGCTTCCTCCCCTCCCTCCGGGGACGCTTCTTCCCCATCCTCCGGAGCCTCCTCCTTCGCCTCCGCTTCCCGGATCAGTTCCTCCAGTTCGGCCAGCACCTTTTCCGGGCGGCCGTATATCCGGGCCATGCGGGCCAGAAGATCGGCGCAGATCTCGTCGATCTCGCTCTCCCGGCAGATCCGGCGGAGGGTGTGGATATTCTTTTCCCCCAGGCAGGCGATCAGCTCTTCCTGGACGTCGGCGGGCACCCAGTAGTGGTCCATGATCCGGGACAGGATGTCCAGGTCCGACACCACCAGCACTCCCTCGGGGGAGACGTACTGAAGGGTCATGGCCGCCAGCATGAGGACCTCGTGGATGTTGTAGTCGTCGATGTCCCCGATGCACTCGATGCCGACCTGCATCAGTTCCTCGAACATGTGGCTGCGCCGGGAGACCCGGTAGATGTTTTCGTTGTAGTAGACCTTCTGGACCTGGCCGGGCACATCCCGGCTGTTCTTCACCACGCTCAGGGTCACGTCCGGCTTCAGGGCCATCAGCTTGCCGTTGGTGTCGGTGAAGGTGATGATGTTGGCCGAGTCGATGAAGTCCTTGTTCTTCACGTAGAGCTCGTACTCCTCAAACTTCCGGATCCGGAAGGGAGCGTAGCCGTAGTCGGCGTACATGGCCCGCAGGTCGAAGATCATCTGCTCGTTTCTCTGCAGTTGGGTGACGGGATTGGTCATAAATGGTGTTCCACCTTTCTCTGGTTTTCCGCACTTGTCCCTATGCTAACACTTCATTACGTTAACGTCAAGAAGTAATGAGGAAAAACTGGCCTATAAAAATGGCACGGGACTGGCCCGTGCCGGTTTTTCCTGTATTCCGTTGCCTTTGCCTACCGCACGGTGAACTGCTGGTTGACCAGAACCTTCGTCTGCTTCTTGTCCACAGCGGTGACCTTGAAGACATAGGTGCCCTTGGCCAGCTTGTTGAACTTCATCTTCTTGCGCAGGTTCTTGATGCTGTAGGTCTTTTTCTTCAGCTTCTTCGTAGCCTGGTATTTCTTCGTCCCGTCGGTGGTATAGATGCCCACGGTCACCTTCTTCAGGCGGACATTGGAGCGTACCGTTCCCTTGATGGTGAACTTCTTTCCCTGGTTCAGGGATGTGGGCGCCTTGACGCCGGTGATCCGCAGCGCGGAGGGAGCTGAGGCTCCCGCGTATTCCGACGCGCCGTTGCGGCAGGAAAAGCCTCTGGCCGTCTTGGTCGATCCGCCCGCGGCAACGGTAAAGGCGTGCTTGGCCGATACGGTCCTGCCCTTCACGTCCGTGGCGGACACCATGTAGATGTAGCTGCCCGCAGCCAGCTTTTCAAAATGCATATAGCTCCCGGCGGTAGACAGCCGTCCTACGGTGGACCCGGGGAGCATGGTCTTGCTGGACAGAGCCTTGCCGCTTTTGTCCAGGATCTTCACCGAGAGGCTCTTGATCCGGCTGTTGCCGATAACGTGGCCGCCGCAGGTCAGTTTGCTTCCCTTTTTCACCTGGACGGGATAAGCGTATCCGCAAAGTCCCAGGGCGGAAATGTTCTTCGCCTTGACGGACTGGTTGCTGTAGGTCTTCCAGTATCCCGACAGCGCCTTCTCAGCCCGCTTGCCCGCCGTCCTGGTCGTGTTCGCCGGGACTTCAAAGGCAGCGCAGAAGTGGGCCGCCGCCAGATAGGCCCCCTCGGCCGTATCGGGCACGCCCTGCAGGGTGGCGAGAACCTGGGGATAGCTCCCCTTCAGCTCATCGTAGAGAAACTCCAGCTGCATGGGAAGGTTGTCGATGGACACGTTCCTGGCCAGGGCCTTCTTCAGCAGGTTCTGCCGTCTTCCCAGGGAGGTCCACTGGCAGATGCCGTAGCCGCAGTAGTCCTTGGTGAAGTATCTGGTCGATCCGTATCCCGTTTTGTATTTGCCGTTCTGGTGGATGCCCTTGTTGACCCGGTCCGTGTACTGCCTGTCCGTCAGGCCGAAGCGGACGTTGTACAGGTTCTCCAGGTTGTCGGACTTCATTCCGCTCTCCGCCTGGAGGTTGGTCATGACCCCGCAGGAAGCCGCCCGGTTCAGGTGCATGTTCCTCGTCAGATAACCATAAACCGCCGGCTCGTTGGAGGACGCCGCCAGGGAAATCACCGGCACCGTCACCGCCATGCACGCGGCAAGGGCAAAGGCAATGAATCGTTTTGCGTGTTTTCTTTTCAGCATAATAATCTAATTATACAGTGTTTGCATGAAAAGTCAATTCTTTCCATGTATTTGGCAGTGACAATGCCTTACTCCTCAGGATGCCTTTTCAATTCCGGCCGGGAATGGTAGAATGGGTTCGTCAGATCAGGAAAGGAAAAGACGCGGACCCGGCAGGGGTGTTTCCCCGCCCCATACAAAGGCAAGGGAAGCCGCGTCAGGATCATCGGATGAACTACGGAAAAACCCTCTTTAACATACTCGCCGCGGCTATGGGTATGGTGATCGCCATCACCGGTCTCTGTTTCAAGACCGGATACTTCGAGACGTCCCATCCGGCTTTGGGCTATGTCCTCATCGGGCTCGGACTGTTCGTCACCATTTTCTACCTGGGCAAACTGCGCAGCTGAAGCCGCCCCGCGGCGATGCGGGCTGTCTTCTTTGCCCCGCGCCGATGCGGGCTGTCTTCTTTGCCCCGCGGCGATGCGGGCTGTCCTCTCTGCGCGGCTGATCCGGTCCCGGCCCGTGACCGGCCGGGCTCTACTGCCCCCGCCGGTGCCGTTGGGCTTTACGGAGGGACCGCTTCCAGTCCAGATACCGGTCATAGGTCTCCCGCAGACGGCCGTAGGGCTCCTTGCCGAAGACCAGCTCCGTATCATCGTCCAGCCGGATGACGCAGTCTCCCATGGAGACGATCCGGTCCATATTCAGGATATAGCTTCGGTGGCACCAGGCAAAGCGGGCATCCAGATCATCCATGAGCTCATAAAACCGTCCATAAAACAGATACTCCCCATCCGACGCGTGCAGGACCACTTGCCGCTTTTTCTTTTCCATGAACAGAATGTCACCCATCTGGAGGACAACGATCCGCCGCCGGATCTTGATCGACAGTGTCTTCTTCAACATAAAAAGACCTCCCTCTTCTCAGGTTACGACGTTAACAGGGAAGTCTTTATGATCCGGGTCAGATTATCGCGCGGACGCGAAACGGTATTACTCCTCCGCCTCCTTGTAGGTGATCAGATCATCCGCGATCTCGTTGGCGGCGATGGACACCGGCTTGGTGATATCCTCATCGATCAGGCTGGGATAGCCGTCGATAATGTCCCGCGCTCTCTTTGCAGCCAGGATCACCAGGGTGTACCGGCTGTCCGCTTTTTCTCTGATGGTATTGATGGACGGATATAACATCGTTATTCCTCTCTTTCTCTCTCTTCGATCTCTTCGATTCGGTTTTCTTTACTCTTTATTTCTCTCTTCGGTGATGATCCCGTAGACCTGTCTCACGGCCTCTTCGAGATCCCCGTTGACTACCTGGTAATCGTACTGGTCCGCCAGCTCGATCTCCTTCTCGGCTTCGGCCAGCCGGGCCGTCAGGGATTCCTCCGTCTCCGAGCCCCTGCCGATGATCCTCGCCTCCAGTTCCTCCATAGAGGGGGGAAGGATGAAGATCAGAATGCATTCCGGATAGTTCTGCCTGACCTGAAAGGCGCCCTGCACATCGATCTCCAGGATCACGTCCCTGCCCCGGGCCAGCCACTTCACCACCGGCTCCCTGGGCGTTCCGTACAAGGTCTTGCCGTACACGCTGGCGTGTTCCAGCAATCCCCCGTCGGAGAGCAGCTGCAGGTATTCCTCCCGGCTGATGAAAAAGTATTCCCTGCCGTGGGCCTCACCTTCCCGCGGGCTCCGCGTTGTCACGGAAACCGACAGGGTAATGTCCGGGTCCATCGCCACAAGCCGTTTGCATATGGTTCCTTTCCCCGTTCCCGAAGGCCCGGAGATGATGAACAGCTTTCCTTCTCTCATGTTCTTTCCCCAGGTGTCGATCGACGATTGCAGTGTATCAAGTATATCACCAGCGGGCGCCGGCTTCAAGATTCTTTTTTCTTAATATTCGGCACCTTTATTTCCGGCACTTTTCTACTCGATGTTCTGTACCTGCTCCCGGATCTTCTCGATCTCGCTCTTGGCCTCCAGCACCAGAGAGGTGATCTCCAGGTCGTTGGCCTTGGATCCGATGGTGTTGATTTCCCGGTTCATCTCCTGCACCAGGAAGTCCAGTTTCTTGCCCACGGGTCCCTCCGCCTCCGTCAGGATCTGCTTCAGCTGCTGCATATGGCTGTCCAGCCGGACCAGTTCCTCGGTGATGTTGCTTTTGTCCGCGAAGATGGCTGCCTCCGTCAGGATCCGGTCCTCGGGGATCTCCACATCACCGCCCAGAAGCTCGGCGATGCGCTCCTTCATCTTCGCTACGTATTCCCCGGCGATCTGAGGCGCCCGCACATCGATCCGGCGGACGATGTCCCGAACCAGGTCTCCCCGCATCAGCAGGTCGGCCGCCAGTTTCTCCCCTTCGGTGATCCGCATGGCATCGATGGCCTCCGCCGCCTTCTCCGCCGCCTGGGAGACGGCTTCCTTCACGCCCTCTTCGTCCTCCACATCGGGGACGGCTTTCAGCACGTCGGGCATGGATGACAGCAGGGCGATATCGATCTCGCCAGCCAGCCGGTGCTTCTTCTGCAGTGCCCGGAGGTTCTCCATGTACTGGGCCGCTGCCGGTTCGTTGAGCTTTACGGTCAGATCACCCTCCGTCAGCGTCTCCACCATGACGGATACATCCGCCTTGCCCCGCTTGATGATGTCCTTCACCGCAACTTTCGCTGCGTCTTCGGCAAAGGAATAGCGCCTGGACGTCTTCACGGTAATATCCCCATAGCGGTGGTTCACGCTGCGGATCTCCACCGTTACGTTCCTGTGGCCGTCGCTGTATTCTCCGCGGCCGAATCCGGTCATGCTTTTGATCATATCCTTTTCACTCCTGCCTTCTTTGTGATACTATACTCATTGTAAGTTGGAATTCGCAAAATATCAACGGGTAAAACGGAGGAACCGCAGGGATGTCCTACGACGGTGTGGTCACCATGGCCGCTGCCCGGGAGCTTCGCCAGGAGCTTCTCATGGGCAAAATCGAGAAAATCTACCAGCCTCAGCCGGAGCAGATCCTGCTGAGCATCCACACGAAGCGCGGACGGCGCCTTCTTCTGCTGTCCGCCGCCGGCAACCATTCCGCCGCCTATCTGGTGGAGAAGATGACCGAGAATCCCCTGACTCCGCCCGTTTTCTGCATGGTCCTGCGCAAGCACCTGGGCGCCGCCCGGATCGTTGAAATCGCCCAGCACGACACGGAACGCATCCTGGAGTTCTCCCTGGAGACAGTAGACGAATTAGGGTTTTCTGTTAACCGCAAACTGATCGTGGAAATCATGGGCAAGCACAGCAACATCCTCCTGGTGGACACCGGGAAGGACCGGATCATCGACAGCATCAAGCACATCTCCATCGATGTGAACCGGGTTCGCCAGATCCTTCCGGGAAAGGCTTACACCTATCCTCCGGTGCAGCAGAAGATCCCCTTCTCCCAGGTCACGGCAGAACAGATCGAAGGTATGATTTCCAATGATTTCCAGCCCGAACGGGATCTTCTGGACGGGATCCAGGGCATCAGCCCGCCCCTCGCCCAGACCATCGCCAGCGCCGGGTTCGGCGGCGATCAGCAGCAGGGCGGATCCTTCGACGCCTCCCTTGCCTTTGCCCATCTTCGGGGGATCGTCGATTCCCTTGAGGATGGCAGCCTGCGCCCCGCCGTCTACCTGAAGGAGGACGGCCGGCCGGCGGATTTTCACATCACGCCCCTGTCCGTCTACGAAAACGATCCGACCTACAGGGTTCTTCCCTTCCCCAGCCTGAGCCAGGCGGCGGAGTGGTTTTTCGCCCACCGGGATTCCACCAATGTGGTGCGGCAGCGCTCCGCGGACCTGCAGCGGGTGATCAAGGCTACCCTGGACAAGCTGAAGCTGAAACTGCAGCGCCTGGAGGAAGACCGGCAGAAGGCGGAGAATGCGGACCGATACCGGCTCTACGGCGAGCTGCTGACGGCCAATCTCCACCTGGTGGAGCCCGGCGCCGACAAGGTCACGGTGACCAGCTACTACGACGGCAGCCAGGTGAGCATCCCTCTGGATCCCCGCTTCTCCCCCGCCCGCAACGCCCAGCGCTACTACAAGAAGTACGGCAAGGCCAGGACGGCCATCAAGGAAAAGGCGATCCAGATCGAGGAAACCCAGCGGGAGATCGACTATCTGGAGTCGGTCCTCACCTTTGCCGAAAACGCCGCCACCATCGAGGAGACGGATCTTCTCCGCCAGGAGCTGACGGAGAACGGTTTCCTCCGCCGCCGGGCGAAGGATGCCCGCCGGCAGACCAAAAAGAATCCCCGGCCCCAGCCCCGCCGCTACGCCCTGTCCTCGGGACGGGAAGTCCTGGTGGGACGCAACAACCGGGAAAACGACTGGCTGACCTGCCGCCGGGCCGCCGGAAACGATATGTGGCTGCATACCAAGGATATCCCCGGCTCCCACGTGATCCTCCTGCTGGAGGGCGGCCAGCCCACAGAGGAAGAGCTCTTCGAGGCCGCGGGGATCGCCGCCTTTCACAGCAAAGGCAAGTCTTCTTCCAACGTGCCCGTGGACTATACCCTCGTCCGCCACGTAAAAAAACCAGCCGGGGCAAGGCCCGGCATGGTCATCTTCACACACAATAAAACACTCTACGTGGAGCCTGCCCTTCCCCCCGGGGCGGAAGAAGTCCGCTGACGGAAGGCCGAAGACCCCTGTCCTGGGGTCGCAGGCCCTGATCAGAACTGCTTAAAGAAGCGGATCATCTCTTCGATCACCTCATCCCCGTTGGACTCGGCTCCCCCGTTATGGATCTCGTGATACAGTCCCGGCCACTCTTTGAATTCCACCGCATCGCCTCTGGCGATCATGCGCTCAACCACGGCCTTCGTGCCCCGGATGTCGCAGATCCTGTCTTCGCCCCCGTGCATGATCAGGGTGGGGATCGCCTTTGCATTTCCATTATCTTCCAGTGTCCCCTCTTCCAGCTTTCGGCCCGTTTCGAAACCGTCCACGGCGCACTGCAGGGAAATCCGGTTATGCACCATGGGATCGTCATGGTATGGCCGCACCAGTTCCAGGTTGCCTAGATGGTCCTCATTGACGCTGGCACCGATGGTCATGGAGGGAAACAGCCTGGCCATGGTTTTTACCGTTACATACAGAGGGAAAGGAATGGGCCGGACCAGCCGGATCCAGGGGGCGGATATCAGATAGGCCGCCGGAAGATCGTTGAAGGTTCCCCGGCTGCGGTAGTCCAGGGCGATGTTGCCGCCCATGCTGTGACCGTAGAGAATGACGGGCTTGCCTTCATTGTGCCTGGCCGCGTAGGACAGGAGCGCGCTGACATCCTCCAGTACATCATCCCGGAAGGCGCAGTGGCCCTTCCTCTCCACGGAATCCCCGTGGCCACGCAGATCCATGGTCAGCACACTGCAGCCGGCCTCGTTCAGCTTCCCGGCCACCCGCTCATAGCGTCCGCCGTATTCGCCGATGCCGTGGACGACGCAGACCACCCGCTCCGGGTCCTCCACCGTCCAGCTGTATCCCTGAATGATCCCCTTTGGCAGGGTGCGCAAGGTGAATGTTTCGTACATGGTTTCCCCTTTCGTCATAATTACCAGAAAAATCCGTTTGATGACATCTTTCTTCCTGTCTGTTACACTCCGGGTTTTTCTTCTTGCCCGGGTGTCCCCTGTCGGGTACTATGGGTCTACAACAAATTAACCTGTCAGAACGATCGGTCAATCATTACTATCATCTGCCCGACTGTCAGCCGATCACCTGTCCATCCGTCCAGAGAACGAAAGAAAGGAGACGATGTAAATGAAAAAGAAATGCAGTATCTGCGGCTGCCACTACCGGCAGACCATCGCCTTCAAAAGCGGCTACGTATGCGACAACTGTCTGGAGTACCTGAAGGGAAAGAGTCCATCCGAACGAAAAATCTGACCCACCGCCATCCCGCGGCTTTGCGCGGGCATCGATGCCGGGCGGCTTCCTGCGAAGGAGCCGTCCGGTTTCCTTTTTTGGTCAGGCCTTCCGCTTTCGGTCACGCCTTCCGCCGCAGGCCCTCCAGCACCTTCCGGAAGTCCTCGGGCAGCGGGCTCTCCCACTCCATGTATTCCCCCGTCGCCGGGTGAACGAATCCCAGGGTCCGGGCGTGGAGCATCTGCCGATGGGCTCCCGCGGAATTCTTCTGAGGTCCGTACAGGGTGTCCCCCAAAAGGGGGTGCCTGATCCAGCTCATGTGCACCCGGATCTGATGGGTCCGCCCCGTCTCCAGCTTCGCCTCGATATAGGTGTATCTCCCGAACCGTTCCAGCACCCGGAAATGGGTGACGGCCGGTCGGCCGCCCCGCTCCACCACCGCGTTGCGCAGGCGGTTTTTCGGGTCCCGGCCGATGGGCCGGTCGATGGTTCCTTCATCTTCCTTCAGGTTATCCAGCACGATGGCATGATAGACTCTGGTGATGGAATGCTCCGCCAGCTGCCGGCTGAGGGACTCGTGGGCGGCGTTGCTTTTGGCCACCACCAGGAGTCCGCTGGTATCCTTGTCGATCCGGTGAACGATCCCCGGCCGCAGGACGCCGTTGATAGAGGACAGCTGATCCCGCCGGGCATAGAGCAGGGCGTTGACCAGGGTTCCCTCCGGGCTTCCCGGCGCCGGATGGACCACCATCCCCGCCGGCTTGTCCACCACCAGAAGGTCCTCATCCTCGTAGACGATATCCAGGGGAATGTCCTGTCCCTCCACGTTCAGCCGCTGGGGCTCGGGCATGAGCACCTCCACCCGGTCGCCTCCGGCGGCGGCCGCCTTCTTCTCCGTGCATACCTCGCCGTTCACCGTAACGGCTCCCCCTTTGATGAGCTTCTGCAGATAACTTCTGGACACGCCGCTCATGGTTTCGGCCATGGCCCTGTCCAGGCGGATCCCGTCCATTTCCGGGGGAATGTCAAAGGCAATCCTCTGCCCCGTCATCTCCTCCTGCTTACCGCCGGCCACGTTTCCCACTCCCGTCGGTATGCATCATCATATAAAGGATCAGCAGGCCGCAGCCCACGCAGACGCAGATATCCGCCACATTGAAGACCGGGAACACGCGGAAGTCGAACATGTCGATCACGTATCCCTGGGACAGGCGGTCGGTCAGATTCCCCAGTCCCCCTCCGCAAATCAGGGACAGGGAGATCAGAAAGGTTTTGTTATAGGCCTTCTGGTTCACACAGATGAAAATGATGCCGATGCCGATGACTACGGCAGGCAGAACGATCAGAAGGACAGGGTGGCCCTGCAGCATACTGAAAGCCGCCCCTTGGTTCTGAACATAGGTGATGTGAAACAGGGGATCGAGAACCGGGATCGTTTCTCCCGGCTTCAGATTGGTGGTGACGGCGATCTTGACCACCCGGTCAAGGACCATCACCGCAACGATCAACAGAATATATATCATGAAAAAAAGGGGGCGCAGGCGCCCCTCCTCCCTTAGCTTCGGCTCGTGCGCAGAGTGTCCGTGGAAACGCCGACGACCGGCCGGACCGCCGGGCCGGGATCCTCGGACAGATCGTCAAAATCCTTCAGCTCATATTCCGGGAACAGCTCCGTGGTCAGGGAATCAAACCGGCTCAGCTCAGCCTCCAGAAGCTGCTTGTACTTGGTCCGGAAGCTGAGGAAACGGGCCCTGAGGCTCTCGCTCTCCCGGTTCAGGCTCTCCGCCTCTTCCCGGGCTTCTTTCCGCATCAGCTCCGCGTCCAGTTCCGCGTTCTTCAGCAGAATATCCGCCCGCTTTTCGGCGCTGGAGGAAATGTCGGCCATGAGGGACTTGGCGGCTTCCAGTGTTTCCACCACCGTTCCCTCGGAGCCTCTGTGCCGTTCCAGTTCTTCCACCAGCCGGCTGTTCTCCTCCTTGGTTTCCCTCAGCTCGTTGAGCAGACGCTCCAGATCCAGGGTGATCTCATCAAGGAAGGCGTTGACCTCATCCTCTTTGTACCCGCGCACCGCCCGGGAAAACTCCTTTTCCTGAATGTCAATGGGTCTGATCATATCCTGGCCTCCCGCTTATTTCCACGGATTGTAATCCTCGTTTTTGTCGCTGAAGTTGTAGGGCTTGTGCTCGCTCTCCGCGTCGATGGCTACGTTCTCCGGCGCAAAGATGAAGATGTTGTTGGCCACCTTCTGCACGCTGCCGTTCAGCGCGTAGGTCGCTCCGCCGAGGAAGTCGAAGATCTTTCTGGCCAGCTCGATGTCCAGCTTCTCCAGATTCAGAATGACCGGCTTCCTGGACTTCAGGTCGTCCACCAGCCTGGCGCAGTCCTCGAAGCCTTCCGGCTCGATGACCACCAGCTGGAAGGCGCTGGTGATGGCCTTGACCTTTTTCTCCTGCATGGGAATCACCGTTCCCGTGCGGCGGCTGACCGGCTCCGAAGCTCCGGAATCCGCATCCTTCGGCGGCTCATAATAGGCCGGTCCGTATTCTTCCTCTTCGAATCCCTCATCCTCATAGTCGTCCAGACCGATGATGTCCTTGAACTTATTAAATACACCCATTTCGATTATCCTCCTATTTGTGCTTTGCTGTAATCCCGCTCTCCAAAGATCGCGCTGCCCACCCGGACCAGATTGGATCCGGCCTCGATGGCCACCTCAAAGTCGTGGGACATGCCCATCGACAGATATTGAAAATCCAGATTCGGATGATCGATCCGACTGAATTCATCGTACTGTTCCTTAACTTTATCGAAGTATACCTTCACATCCCGGGGATCTTCGGCGATGGGCGCCACACTCATGAGCCCCCGGATCCTGACGTTTTCACACTGCTCCAGGATATCCCCGATCAGCTGCTTCGTCTCGCCCAGGCTGACGCCGAACTTGCTCTCCTCGTCCGCCGGATTGATCTGCACCAGAATGTCCATGGTGATCCCGTGGGCTCCTGCCCTCTTGTTGATTTCCTTCGCCAGCTTCAGGGAATCCACCGAGTGGATCAGGGCGACCTTGTCGATGATGTACTTCACCTTGTTGGTCTGCAGGTGGCCGATCATGTGCCACTTCACCGGCTTCACCGCCTCGTACTTGTCCATGATCTCCTGCACTTTGTTTTCCCCGATGTCCGTCACGCCGGCATCGATGGCCACATTGATCTCCTCGGGCGTCCTGGTCTTGCTGACGGCGACCAGGAGAACGTCCTCTCCCGTCTTGCCGCACTGCTGGGCAGCCCTGTCCATCCGCTGGTAAACAACACTCAGATTGCCTTTGATGTCCTCCATTCCCGCTGTTCTCCTCTCTGTATTACAGTTCCTTGGTTTCGGTCTGCTTCTCTTCCTTCTTCTTCTGTTCTTCCTTCAATTCCCGCTTCAGCTGGCCCTTGGGATTCTTCAGGATCTCGTCGTACACGCTGACGGTGATCACCGTTTTGCCCTTGTCATCGTAGAACCGGGTACCGGTGACGATGGAATGGCTGCCGTCGGTGCTGATGACCTGGATCGGCGTGAACTGGTAATCCCCGTTCTTATCCCGGACGTAGACGCCCTGGGTACCGTGCTTGCGGACGATGCATCCGTTGTCGATGAGAAGGCCCGACACGTCCTTGCCCGACATGGTGAAGTCCACCTTCCGGGCTTCCGCCAGATCCTTATATCCCCAGTTGGAGGAGATGATCAGGCGGTAATATTTCTTGTCCTCTTTCTTTATGCCGATGATCTTGCCCTGCACGTCGCCTTCGGGCAGGCTCAGGCTGATTTCCTGTCCCTCGTCGAAGTTCTCCCGTTCCTTCTCCTTCAGCCAGCAGACCATATACCATGTGCCGTCGCTGGTGATCTTGAACAGGGGATCTCCCGCCGTGGTATTGCTCCGGCTAAGGGACTTCTTCTTCAGGGAACGCTTCTCCGCCTCTTCCCGTGTGATGCTGTCCAGATTCTCCGGGGAGAAATACTTCTCGTTTCCGTCAAAGGACAGGCAGAGTATTCCGCTGATGGGTGACTTGTTCGTCTCCACCAGCCGGTCGAAACCCTTCAGCTCGTTCATCTGACTCGCGAAGGCGGAAGAGACGTTTCCCGATCCGGTTTCCTGAATCGCTTCTCCGCTGTTGATGGTCAGTATCTTCCAGTCCTTGCCCACCACCGTTCCGTCGTCCAGCCGGTAGTCGATGTCCCCGGCCCGGTCCGCCGTGGCGATGGCTTCCCGCTTCACCAGATACCCCGTTCCCTCGCAGGACAGGGTCAGGTTCCCCGGCTCCAGTGTTTCCGTCGTCTCGAAAATATCCGTCACTTTCGGGACGAGAATAATAACAAGATATAGTGCCAGCAGGATGACCAGGTATATCAGGATATACTTTCGTGTCTTCTTTGGAATACTGATCTTCATCGTCTTATTGTACACCAAAGAGCATTCCCGTGCAATGTACTATATCTTGTTTTTTCTAATATTTTCAAATTCAGTTGTTAATTGTCAGAAACGCCCCGGCTTACCGGTCTTCTTCCCCGTCTTCTGAAAGGTCTTCCTCTCCGTCCCCCGAAAGGTGTTTCTGCCTGTCCAGGATCTCCCGGAGGATCGCCTTTTCCTCCTTCGGCAGGTCCTCCGCTCCCGCGGCGTAGGCCGCGAGCAGATCGGGACGCCGGCCGGCCGTCAGCTCCAGGGACTGACGGAAGCGCCACAGGTCGATCTGCCGGTGATTGCCGCTGAGCAGGACCTCAGGCACGGGCAGATCCCGGTAGAGCCTGGGCTGGGTGTACTGGGGATGCTCCAGAAGGCCCGAGTAGACCGACTCGTTCTCCGCCGAATCGGCGTTGCCCAGCACGCCGGGGATCATCCGGGCCACCGCGTCGATGAGCACCATGGCCGGCAGTTCTCCCCCGGTCAGGATGTAGTCGCCAATGGAGACCTCCTCGGCGCCCCAGTGATCCAGGATCCGCTGGTCCACGCCCTCATAGTGGCCGCAGAGAATCACCAGCTGCTCCTCGCCGGCGTAATCCCGGATCATCTCCTCGTCCAGGACCCGTCCCCGGGGAGACATATACAGCAGCCGCTTCCCCTCCGCGCTGATGTCTTCCAGGCACCGGAAAACCGGCTCCGGCATCATGACCATGCCGCCCCCTCCGCCGAAGGGATAATCGTCGGTCCGGTTGTGCCTGTCCAGCGTATAGTCCCGGATGTCGTGGAGACGGATGTCCAGAATGCCCCGCTCCCCGGCCCTGCCCAGCATGCTCTCCTCCGTCACCGGCCGGAACATGTCGGGAAAGAGGGTCAGGACGTCGATCTGCAGGCTCCGTTGCTTTTGCTCGCTCATAAGTCCATCAGTCCTTCCTGCAGCACGACGGTGATCCGGCGCTCTTCCGGGTCGATATCCCGTACAAAGGCAACCACACGGGGAATCAGCACCTTTTTGCCCTCGGGCGTCTCCACCTCCAGCAGATCCTGGGCGGTGTTCTGGATCACGTCCGTCACCCGGCCGATGACTGCCCCGGCCGGTTCGGACCCCTCTCCGGCGTCATCCGCCTCGATCACCTCCATGCCGATGAGGTCGCGGATGTAAAACTCCCCTTCCTCCAGGGGCGGCAGATCCGCCTCCGTGACGAAGATCTCCGTGCCCCGGGCCGCCTCCGCGTCTTCCCGGCTGTCCATGCCTTCAAACTTGATCACCAGCACGCTCTTGTGCTGCCGCAGGCTTTCCAGGCGGCGGAGCTCATCCCCCACATAGAAGGATTCCGTCTCCTCCCAGATCTGGGTCCGGTCCGAATAGTTCCAGACCCTGACCTCGCCCTTCAGCCCGGAGGGGCTGGTGATTTTTCCGATCAATACCTTTTCCATTTCTCTCCTGATACAGTACAGGAGCCCATATCTTCATATGCGCCCCTGTCTGGTTACTGAACGATTTCCACCAGTACTTTCTGGTTGGTTCTGGTCGCTGCCGCTTTGACTACGGTACGGATTGCCTTGGCAATTCTGCCCTGTTTCCCGATGACCATTCCCATATCGTCTTCCGCTACTTTAAGCTGGATCACCGTGGTGTCTCCGGACACGGTCTCGGTAACCTCAACCAGTTCCGGATGCTCTACCAGTGACTTTGCAATTGCACTGACTAATTCTACCATTGAACTCACCGCTTTCTATACAATGCCGTTCTTTTTGAACAGGGCTCTGACCGTTTCCGTCGGCTGTGCTCCGGTTTCGAGCCACTTCTTCGCCTTCTCCTCATCGATCTTGATGTCCGCCGGCTTCTTCATGGGATCGTAGTAACCCAGCTCCTCGATGAATCTGCCGTCTCTCGGTGCACGGGAATCCGCGACCACGATGCGGTAGAACGGTTTCTTGTGCGCACCCATTCTTCTCAGTCTGATCTTAACCATGTTTTATTTCCTCCTGTACAATATGATTCTGTTTATCTGCCGCAAAGGCTAAAAGCCTCTGAACATTCGATTCATGCGTTTCTCCGCGCCCGGCTTCATCATCTGCCGCATCATCTTGCGCGCCTCTTCGTAGCGCTTGATCAGCTGATTGATCTTCTGCACCGGCTGGCCGGATCCGGCAGCGATGCGCTTGCGGCGGCTGGCGTTCAGGATGGAGGGATCCTCCCTCTCCTGCTTCGTCATGGACTGGATGATGGCCTCGAACTGGGCAAACTCCTTCTCGCCCCGCTCGATGTCCTCGGTCTTCTGCTTGCCGATGCCGGGCATCATGTCCAGTATCTTGGCGATGCCGCCCATGTTCCGGATCTGCCCCATCTGGTCAAGGAAGTCCTCCAGGGTGAACCGGTTCTTGCGGATCTTCCGCTCCAGTTCCTCGGCCTTCTGCTCGTCGTAGTCCTCCTGGGCCTTTTCGATGAGGGACATGACGTCGCCCATGCCCAGGATTCGGCTGGCCATACGGTCCGGATGGAAGGGTTCCAGCTCGTCCATCTTCTCGCCCATACCGACGAACTTGATGGGACGTCCGGTGACCTTCTTGGTGGAGAGGGCCGCGCCGCCCCGGGAGTCGCCGTCCATCTTCGTCATGATGATGCCGTCGATGCCCAGACGGTCGTTGAAGCCTTCCGCCGCGTTGACCGCGTCCTGACCGGTCAGGGCGTCGACCACCAGGAGAATCTCGTGGGGCTTGACGGTCTTCTTCAGCTGGACCAGCTCCTCCATCAGTTCCTCATCGATCTGCAGCCGTCCGGCCGTATCGATGATCAGCACGTTCATGCCCTTCTTCTCCGCCTCGGCGATGGCCGCCTTGGCGATGACGGAAGGGTCGCGGGATTCCCGCATGGTGAATACGGGGACGTCCACCGACTGTCCGACGATCTCCAGCTGGTCGATAGCCGCCGGCCGGTAGATGTCGCAGGCGCAGAGCATGGGCTTCTTGCCGTTCTTCTTCAGCCAGAGGGCCAGCTTGCCGCAGGTGGTGGTTTTACCGGTACCCTGCAGGCCGACCATCATGTAGATGGTAAAGCCCCGGGGGGAATAGGTCAGCTTGCTGTCGGTGCCGCCCATCAGATCCGTCAGCTCTTCGTTGACGATCTTGATGACCTGCTGCGCCGGGGTCAGGCTGGCCATGACCTCCTCGCCGAGGGATTTTTCCTTGACGGATGCCACGAACTCCCTGACCACCTTGAAGTTGACGTCCGCTTCCAGCAGCGCCAGCTTGACTTCTCTCATGGCGGCGTTGATGTCGGCCTCCGTCAGGCTTCCCTTGCCTTTGAGTCCCTTGAATACGCCCTGCAGTTTATCCGATAATCCTTCAAAAGCCATCGGCTCTACTCCTCCAATCGATCGATAATCGCCCTGATCTCCTTCAGCTCGGCGGTCAGCTCGCCGGCATCAATGCCGTCCGCGCCGGCCCGTTCGATCAGGCGCTGAATCTTCCGATCGATGACCTCGATGGCCTGCTGCGTCTGCAGAAACCGCTGTACCAGCCCAAGCTTCTCCTCGTAACCCTCCAGGGACCGCTGCCCGCTGCGCAGGGCGTCATGGACGGCCTGCCGGCTGATCCCCAGCTCCCCGGCGATCTCCCCGAGGGTGAAGTTTTCCTGTACATAGAGCTCTGTGATCTGCCGCTGGCGCTCCGTCAGGAGCTCCCCGTAAAAGTCGCACAGCAGACTTGTTCTGGTGATGTCCTCGATCTTCATCGCGTTTCTCCGACAAGCCCTGAGGCTTGACACCTGCCCATTATATCCACCGCCCCGCCGCCTGTCAAGCCCTTTTCCCTGACGGGGTTGCCTTTCCCCCTTCCAGATTATGTCAATTTTGATTTTTTCAGCGCAGCTCATTTCGCGGGCATTGAAATAGCACCCTTGACGCTGAAATACTTTTCAGGGACTGTTGGCGAGGGTCTAAGGTGACTGACGCAGAGAGTGAAACCTTGTAATCCTGAGTAATGGGATTGCCTTTGTTGCACCATTTCCCTTGGATAATCGAAGAAGCCCCTCCCTGTGCGGGGGATGGATCGTCAGGCACAATAGCCTTTCAGCGTAATGCTCAGTAGATCCCGGGCAAACGCGGAAGAATTCGAAAATAACGATTTGATGGCCCTCCCCATCCGGATGAGTTGTCGATGATGATCTTAAGGGCGGCAAAAGCGGGAACAAAGGCTGCTGTTGTGCGAGGCGGCCGATGGGGTGTATCGGCCTCCCCGATCGCACCGGTTTCAGGGGGCGGCGCGCGCTCAGCCCGATCTTGCGGCGCGTACCTGGCGGCCGCCGGAAAGCAGAGCTGTATTTCCTGCACTTCCCTCTCAGCGCAGGACAACATTCCTGATGCTTCCCATGACGGGGCCGGGCGCATATTCCCTGCGCCTTCCCGGCCTGTCGCCTGACGGCACGGGAGGCTCCGCTTAGATCATCCCCCCGCAATGCCGCTCTCAAATAACCCGGAAAGGTAGCCCTGGGGTCACTATTCATTCTCCGCGTTTACTGGTATACATAGGGTATGTTACACTTCACCAATTTAAATAGCAGATGCAAGGAGGTTTCAGCATGACTACAGAAAGAATCGCTATTGAGAGCAGGAGGAAGATCGTTGTCGGGCTCATCGCCCTGCTGGCGGCGCTGGCTTTGTTCGCCGCGACGGCCCAGGAAGCGAATGCAACCAAGGGCGGCACATGCGGCAAGTATGGGGATAACCTGACCTGGGAACTGAGAGACGGAGTGCTCACCATCTCGGGAGAGGGAGAGATGGCTGATTATGAATTCAATTCCAGTTCGTGGAGCTATAATCAGCCCTGGTGGGAAGAGGACTTCACCAAGGTCGTTGTCAATGAGGGTGTGACCTCTCTCGGTAACAGCGCCTTCCAGTGGCACAAGCAACTGGAGGAGGCGGTTCTTCCGGAGAGCCTGAAGAGCATTGGAGCGAGTGCATTCGATGCATGCGGTGGATACACTCAGCCTAATGGGCCGTGGGGGAGCCTTACGGTAAATCTTCCATCCGGGCTTGAGCATATAGGCGAGAGTGCATTTGCTTACAGCGGGATAAAACAGATCGCCATACCCAAAGGGGTAAAGAATCTGGAAAGAGCATTCGACAGATCAAACATAGAAACCGTAGATCTGGGTGAAGTGGAGAATATCGGCGGGTATACATTCTATTACTGCGACGGACTGAAACAGGTCAACCTGCCTAAGACGCTGAAGGCGATCGGCTCCGAGGCCTTTGCAGGAACGTCCCTGACCGAAGTGATCATTCCCGAAGGCGTGACGCGGATCGGCGAGCAGTATGGGGGCGAATCCATGTCGGCCTTCAATCAATGCTCTGAACTGAAGAAAGTCGTCCTTCCCTCTACGCTGACATTCATTTCGGATCGCGAGTTTGGGGGGTGTGAGAACCTGCAGGAGATCTGTTACCGCGGCACGGAAGCCCAGTGGAAACAGCTGACGGCCGGCATCGATCCCACCAGTCCGCTGGGAGAGATCCTGAAGGATTCTAAGATCAAGGTGGTATACGACTACGATACGAACATCCACATCAACGGCGATCCCGACACGCCGGCGATCCAGGCCAATCCCATGACCGTCACGGGCAAGACCGTCAAGGTGAAGCGCAAGAAGCTGAAGAAAAAGGCCCAGACCATCAGCGCCGACCGGGCCTTCACGGTGAACAACGCCCAGGGAATGGTGACCTACCAGAAGGTCAGCGTGGGATCCAAGAAGGTCAACAAGAAGTACGGCAAGAAGATCAAGATCAACAGCAGCACGGGCAAGATCACCGTCAAAAAAGGTCTGAAGAAGGGGACCTACAAAGTGAAAGTCAACGTCAGCGCGGCCGGAAACGCCAACTATTATCCGCTGACCAGAACGACCGTCGTAAAGATCAAGATCAAATAGCAGCGGGGTAATCCGCAATCACTTCCTGCGTCTTGTTCTGATGCAGCAGCGACAGCGAAAACAGGAGGGGTTGTTGCCATAGACATTTGAAATGTTCGCGTGCAACAGCCCCTTTTGTCATACTTTTGCGGCTTTCGCGCCCGCAGGCTGCAGAGCGCGGTTCACACGCCAGCCGCGGGGCCGGACTGCCCCAGGCAACCGCAGCAGCCAAACAGTCCCGGTACGCGGACGGCCGCTAGAACCTCTTGTACTTGTCGCCGAACATGAGATACTCGATCTCTCCCGCCGGGGTCTTGCCGTTCCTTCCTGCCTTGTTGATGAAGAACAGGATGATGCCCAGAACGATCCATCCGCCGCAGAGGCCCCACTCGATGCCGGTGAGCGGCGCCGGGCTTCCCAGCTTGGGCAGATAGAGCCAGAGGAAGAAGAGAGCGACCAGCATGGCCATGGCGCCGACGAAAGTGCCCGCCTTGGCCTGGAAGGGCCTCTTCAGATCCGGCTCTTTCCTTCTCAGCACGAAGAAGGAAAGGGATACCATGAAGTAAGCGACGACGGTGCCGAAGGCAGCGGCGTCCACCAGCCAGACAAGAGCGCTTCTTCCCAACAGCGGGGAGAGGCAGGTCAGCACGCCGACCAGCAGGACAGCGCCCACCGGGGAGCCGTACTTGGGATGCACTTTCGCAAAGACCTCCGGCAGCATTTTGGCTCTCGCCATGGAGAAGATGACCCGGGAGGCGCCCACGACAAATCCGTTCCAGGAGGTCAGGATGCCGCACATGGCCGCGATGATCATGAACTTGCCGAAGATGGGCGCGTTCATGCAGAAGGCGAAGCAGTTCGCCACGGGTACCGCACTGTCATCACTGACGAATCCGTTCAGCACATCCCCCGGTGTGGAGATGGCCACGGCAAAGATCATCAGGCAGTACCAGAAGGCTGCCATGCAGATGGAGATGATCAGCACCTTGGCGATCTTGTTCAGGGGAATGTTCATTTCCTCCGCCGCCTGGGGGATAACGTCGAATCCGACGAACATAGCCGGCACTGCCAGCATGACGGCGACGAAGCCCTTGCCGTCAGTGAACAGAGGCAGGAAGTTGTCCAGAGAACCGGTTGCCGTGCCGCAGATGGCGAAAGAGATTCCGCCGATGGCCATGGCCACCGTCGCTACGGTCTGGAATACCGCCGACGCTTTGGCGCCTTTGTAGTTGACGAAGGTCATGATGACGGCGCCAACGATCGCGATGAGCAAAAATGTAGTGGTAACGTCCGAACCCTGAATCGTCCAGAGCGTACCTCCCTGGGGAAGTACTCCGACGAACAGGAATTCCAGCGCGCGGGCCAGCGCCGGTCCTTCCCACGCCGCCACGCCCAGATAGGCCAATGTGATCATCCACCCGGTGAACCATGAGGCGTTGTAGCCCATGGCCCGGTACGAGAACACCAGCTCACCGCCGGAAAGGGGCAGTGCCGGTGTCAGCTCTGCATAGGTCAGTCCCACAAAGATGGCCATGACGCCGCCGAAGCCAAAGGCAATCATGGCTCCGATGGAGCCTCCGTTGCCGACCCACGATCCGGCCAGCATGATCCAGCCCCACCCGATCATGGTGCCAAAGGCAAGCGCGAGTACGTCCTTCATGTTCAGGGACCGCTGCAGTTCTTGTCTTCCTCCATTGTTTCCCATACTTCTTCTCCTTTTTAACACTCTACAGTGGTGGCGTCATGTATACATTAACAATATACAAAAATGTGGGGTTAGTCAAACGCTCAGCACCCTTTCTATTGTATTAAAATTGTATTTCCGATCCGTCCCGCGGAATTGCCTTTGTCCTCAGAAAAGCTTCGGTGCCAGCAGGCACCAGATCACCGGAATGAACAGGGCCGGCAGGAAGTTCAGGGTCTTGCAGTCCTTGATCTCCAGAATGGACAGGCCGGACATGGCGATGAGGAAGCCGCCGACGATGGACAGTTCCGTCATCATGGTGTCCGTGATCACGTTGCCGCAGAGGAGGGTCAGACCGTAGATGCCGCCCTGCCAGAGAAAGAGGATTCCCGCCGCAAGGCACATCCCGATCCCGTAGGTGGCAGCCAGCACCATGGCCGTCACCAGGTCCAGGGTAGCGTTGGTGTAGAGGAAGGTGTGATCCTGATATAGGGCGCTCTGCACCGGACCAAGAATGGACAGGGTGCCCACGCAGAACAGCAGGGATCCGGTCACCAGCCCCTGCCCCAGCTTGCCGTCGCCTTTGCGGGAGGTCAGCCGTCCCACCCTCCCGTCCAGATCAAGCAGGGTTCCGATGACGCCGCCGATGGCCAGGCTGGCGATAAAGAGCACGGGATAGGTGCTGTCCGACATGTTTTTCACCACGGCGTTGATTCCCAGGCCGAAGGCCGCCAGGCCCATGGCGTTGAACAGGCAGGCGTTGATGCGCTCGCTGATCAGTTTTTTGACCAGGCCGCCCATCAGGCTTCCCGCAATAATCGTTCCGACGTTTACCAGTGTTCCGATCATCGGCTCGTACCTCCTGTAAATAGAATAAACTCTCCAGCAACTGGAGAGTCAATGCTTTTTTTGAAAAAGGCGGCGGCCGGGGCGCAGGCTCCCGCTCTGATTCCTTACTCAGGATCGCTGCCGGAGAAGACCGTCATCCAAAACCTTGTATTTTTCAGCAGTAACCCGCTGATCCGTATAATTTCCGGCAGCCAATCCGTCTCAATTCAATAGTCAACGGAAGCCGCGGGCCCTGGCTATGTGACATTTCCGACTTGCTCTGATGAATCACCAGTTTTGTTGAGAAAGTCAGTCAGAATCCCTGTCGGTCACTTCTCCACCATATCCAGCCATGTCCCAACTATACGGATCACCGTTTATCATCAGAATAATACATGATTAAGGGAAATGCGACGTCCAGTATTTTCCAAAAGCACCGAGCTGCATCCCGGGCCACCTGTTCAGGACTGTCCGCCCCGGGCTGCTTGCCATTACCTGGCCATCTGGGGATGCCTTCACTTCTTTCGGACCGGAATCTGGATCTCTGTCACGAAGTTTCCCGGATCGCTGGTCATGCCGTAGTCGATGAGGGTGATCTCGAGAGAATTGCCGCAGATCTCATAGCCCCGGCGGGCGATCCCCCTGACTAGTTTCCGGTAATGGTCCGCCGCCCCCTGGTGGGTGCCGCCAAAGCGCAGAACCGCATAATCCCCTGCCGGAAAGATTCCGCAGCCTGTGTCGCCGGTTTCCCCGACAGCGCCGGCGGCTTCTTCGGCCGAGCCGGCAGCTTCTCCGTCGCCGGTTTCTCCGGCCGCGCCGGCGGCTTCTTCGGCGGCGGCAGCCCTGCCCACCTCCGGTTCCGGCAGCAGGAAGATATAATCGTAATGCTCGAACCGGTTCTCCTCAAGCCGGCTCTGGTCGATGGACAGCCCCACCATTCCCAGGAATATTCCCCGGGTCCCGTGGCTGCTTGCCAGCAGGCGGATCGGGTATTCCAGATCGCTGTCCGGCTTCAGGGCGTAGCGAAGAAGCAGCGCCTCCCGGGCAGGCAGCCGGTGGATCTCCACCTTCCCCAGAGGTTCCTCCTGCGCTGCCCGAATCTGCTCCAGGCGGCCGTTCAGTTTCCGGCGGATTCCCTCCAGGCTCCGTTGCCTTTCCTCGATGTCCCTGATCTGCTCCCCGAGCATCTCCTTCATGGCGTCCACATCCCGGCTGCCCAGGAACCTCCGGATATCCTCCAGGGGAACGTCCAGCTCCCGCAGATAGCGGATCGTATTCAGGGGCTCGAACTGGGACGTGCTGTAATAGCGGTACCCGCTGTCCGGGTCCGTATGGTCCGGCTTCAGCAGCCCGATCTCGTCGTAGTAACGGAGAGTTCGGATATTGAGGCCGAACAGCTCCCCGATCTCACCGATTTTGAAATACCGTTTGTTCTGCATAGGCATACCTTCCGTCCCCTACCGGGGAACCGCCTCCTCGGGAAGCCGCTCATAGACCAGCCGGGTCCCGTTCTGATCCTGCATGATCAGTCTGCCCTCCTCAATGGAAAGCCGATACTCCATAACGATCTGCGCCGCCAGCTCAACCTGGATCTTCCGCCGCCGGTAGGTGGCGCTCACCTGCTCCCCGGCGATAAAATACTGAACCCGGTCATCTTCGATGACGATCTCGCTGTGGATGAACCCGCCGGGATAGGGCGCGAACCGGTCGCCGACCATGGTTCCCGCGCAGACCCAGTCTCCCTCAAAATCGTCCTCGGATATGTAGGCTACCAGCAGCAGCCCGGCAAGGGCAAATATGGCACAGGTAAAGGCAATCCAGGCCATGGACATGGATCAATCCTCCCTCAGATCCCGCAGGATCGCTTCATACAGCTGAGGCGGCATGCTTCTGGCGCTGCGCACCACCGAGCCGCCGTTGGCTTTGAGAAAGGACAGGGGAAATCTGTCCGGCGGATATTTTTCGACCAGGCTGATCCGCATTGACCGCTCGTATCCCCGGCTCTCCCGGAACATCCCGTCATAGGGCAGGTTCGCCGCTTCCACCCGGCACCGGTACATGATGGCGGAGTTGGGTGCGGCGCTGTAGATGAACACCTCGTCCCCCTCCCGGATGTCGTTGTGCTGATGCCAGTCTATGGTCGCGCCCCCGGCGAATCCTGCATCCACATCGTAGATCTTCGGATTGGAGGGAATCATCCAGGCGCCGCTGCGGATGCCGGATCCCCTGTGCTTCTCCGTTACCAGGCGATGGCTTTCCCGGATCAGCTCCATCACCTGATCGTCGGTCAGGGTGTCGTCCAGGATCACGCTGATCCAGTGGGTCTTGTTCATGTGCCAGGCGGGATAGATCCCCCGGGTCTTCGTCAGCTCAGGTATGCGGTCCGGGTCCCCCTTCAGGTTGATGACCTCCACCAGTTCCTCCCTGTCGCGGGCCGGCCCTGCGCTTTCTTCCGGCGCCCTCAGTTTCCCAAAGGCAACGGGCAGCAGCACGCCGAACCACCGGCCGTTCTCCCGGCAGGAAAAGGTCCCGCTTCCCGGGTCCCTTTCCCAGGGAAACGAGGGTTCCACGCCCCACTCCTTCCGGATCCCTTCGGCGATCCGGTTGGACTGGTCCCAGATAAAATGGACCGGCAGGAAAAAGGCGTCCCCGATTTCTTTCAGGACTTCCCGGTAGGCTTCCCGCACCGTCCCCACGAATCCGCCGATCTGATTGCGGGAGCGGATGGGCAGATACTCCTCCCCTGTATCCAGGTCGATGACTTCTCCCCGGACCGGCCCCTCTTCGGGGATCCAGATCCGGGCCAGGAACTGGCCGTCCAGAAAGGTCTTTTCGCAGACAAATCCGCCCTCCGATTGGGAGACCCGGATTCCGCCCTCCCCGGGCGCTGCCTCTGTAGCTTCGCTCGGCGCCGCCTCTGTCTCCGGGTGCGCCGAACTCTCCGCCGCTGCCCGGAGCCGGTCAGCCGCCGGCCGCATTCGATTGTAGAATTCACTCTCCTGACTCATGTCCATCATTATACCATACCCTAAATCCCCCTCGGGAAGAAGCAATCCTTTTCTTGTCACTTCACCCGAGTTCTGTTATCATATACAACGTAGCATTCATCAATGTTGGAGGGATGAATCATGGGAGAAATCATCAAAGAGCGTGATTACATGTTCGACACTTTTCGCGGTATTCTGATGCTGTCGATTCCCGTGTCCCATTTCACCAAGGCCTCGGCCAACTGGTACCAGGCCCTGTACGCACCCGGATTCGCGCACGAATCCTTCTGCGGCTTCATGTACATCACCATCAACGTATTCGTCATGCAGGCCTTCATGTTCCTGTCCGGATACTTTTCCAAAAAACCTGACCGGGCTCACGATACCGCGTTCCGCAGCATCCTCTGGCCCTATCTGGTCTTCACCACGATTACCATGATCGCGGGCTACGGCTTCGACACGGGCATCGGCCACTGGTTCTCTTACCTGACGCCGCCTTTCGCCCTGTGGTTCCTGTTCGCCCTGTTCCTCTACCGCTTCTTCCTGCGGGACATCATCAAGTTCCAGTGGGCCCTGCCCATGAGCATCATCATGATGTTCGCCGCGGGAGCGTTGCCTTTTAACGATTATCTGGCTCTGGGAAGGGTCTTTTCCTACTTCCCGTTTTTCCTGATCGGCTACTACTGCTCCAAGGAAACCCTGGACAAGGTGCGTACCCTGAAGCGCCATCCGGTGATCATCGTCCTGCTGGCGGCTGCCCTGGTAGGCTGCTCCATCTGGCTGGTCTTTACCGGACCGCGGCTCTCCTGGTTCCTGCTCAAAGACAGCGCCTCGGCCCTCGGCGTCTCCCTCTGGGATGACTTCTGGTACCGGGGTCTGGTCTTCTGTCTGGCCTGCGGATGGATCACCCTGATGGTCAACATCCTTCCCTCGACACGGAATTTTCTCTGCTATGTGGGAACCAACACCATGCCCATCTACATCTTCCATCTCGGCCTGCGGCACATCATCAAGATCAAGGGTCTCTACCTGGGCGCCATCTCCGCGCTGATCGTCGCCTGGTTCTCCCTGATCTCCCTGGCCCACCGGAAGCACAACAACTGGACGGTTTCCATCGTCGTGACCGTGCTCTCCATCGCCGGCGCCATCTGGCTGTGGAACTGCGGGGTACTGGATCCGCTGGTGGGCAAGTGCCCGAAGAACCTCTGGATCTTCTTCCCCATGGTCTACGGCAGCGCCCTGCTGACCGGCGTGTCCCTGTGCGCGCCCTTCTGGGTCAAACTCTACGACATCCTCACGGAAGGTCCCCTGCGGATCCCCTTCATGGTGAAGTGGCTCGAGGACTTCGGCAAGCCGAAGAAGGCGGAGGCGGAAGATGCCGACGCAAAGGCAACGGAAGCCGGCGCCGAAAAGAAATAATCCGGCAAAGGCCGGATCGTCTGCGGGACCCGCGCAGGCCCGTATGCAAAACAACAAACGAAACTCTACGGCCCCTCTTCGAAGGGGTCGTTTTGATTGCTCTCCTTCACCCATTCCGCGTTGTATTCCGCCATCTCGGAGACGGCTTCCCCGTATCCGGTCAGCGCGGCAAAGGGCGCGAACTGGGCCGCCCTGTCCTCCCGCTTCATGGGAACGTGCTTCCTGCTGACGGGCCGCTGCTCGTACAGGATGTCGTCATAGCGATGGGGATCCTTATTGGTGCTCATGCCTGTGTCCTCCGATCTGTGCTCACTCCCTGTGCCCTCCGATCTGCGCTCACTCCCTGTGCCCTCCGATCTGCCGGTTCCGCTCCATGGCCGTGGCCCCCTCCTCCAGATTGGTTCCGGTGAGGATGGCGTTCTTGCCGTACTTTTCCTTGATGGCGATCATGGCCTTCTGCATCTGGTTTTCTTTCTGCAGCGCCTCCTGTTCCTGCTGCTCTTCCCGGTCTCTCTCCTCGTAATCGGTGAACATATCCAGCTGTTCCCCCTGGGCGTCGGCTGCTGGGCCGGCGGCTGCCCCGGACGCGCCGGCTGCCGCTGCTGTTTCCTCCGCGGGTCTGACCCCCGATTCCAACCGGCAGGCGGCGATGGTGAGGCGGCGGACGAGGAGATCCGGATCGATGATCCGGTCATAGAGCGCCATGACTTCGTCGCAGATTATCTTTGTGGAGGAAGTACGCCGGGGAAGATTGGCGGTTCCGTGGGCGTGTTTGGGAACCTTCCGTCCGTAGTAGTCCGTGGTCACCGGGCCCCGGTATCTTTTGCGCCGCTCGGGGTCCGTCAGATTCTCGATATCGTAGTTCACGGTCAGCACCATCTGATCCGTGGTCACTCCCTTGCTGACCAGATCCAAAACCATCAGCTCCGTCATTTCCCGCACGACCAGCCTTGCCTTTGCACTGGAGTACGGCTCCTTCAGTACCTGCCCGGAACTGAGGCTGTTGGTCTGGGGCCGGTAGGCGCGGATGTCCTGCATGGTGCATGGCTCGATGCCCCAGGCGTGGTCGATGAGCAGTTCCGCGTTGACGCCGAACAGCCGGTAGAGCAGCTCCTCGTTATAGAAGTCCGCCGGTCCGCCCAGGGAGCACCGAGCCACATCCCCCATGGTGTACATGCCGTGGGCGGCCAGTTTCCGGGCGTATCCTCTGCCGATCCGCCAGAAGTCGGTGATGGGTTCGTGGGTCCAGAGCCGTTTCCGGTAGGACATCTCATCCAGCTCCGACATCCGGTCGCCGTTCTCGTCGGGCGGATTGTGCTTGGCATCGATATCCATGGCGATCTTGGCCAGGTACAGATTCGTTCCGATGCCCGCCGTCGCCGTGATTCCCGTCTGCTCCAGGACATCCTTGATCATGGTCATCACCAGCTGCCGCGCCGTCATGCCGTAGGTCTTCAGGTAGTTGGTCACGTCGATGAACACCTCATCGATGGAATAGACGTGGATGTCCTCCGCAGCGACATACTGCAGATAAATCTGATAGATCCGGGTGCTGTACTCCATGTAAAGGCGCATCCTGGGCGGCGCGACCACATAGGAAAGCTTCAGGCCCGGATCCGCAGCCAGCTCCTCCGCGTCCCATGACTCGCCCGTAAAAGGTCTTCCCCCGTTGGCGCTCTGCCGCCGGGCGTTGATCTCCTTCACCCGCTGCACCACCTCGAACAGCCTGGCCCGGCCGCTGATGCCGTAACTCTTCAGGCTGGGCGTCACCGCCAGGCAGATGGTTTTTTCCGTACGCGAAAGATCGGCGACCACCAGATTGGTCGTCATGGGGTCCAGCTCCCGCTCCCGGCATTCCACCGAGGCGTAGAAGGACTTCAGGTCGATGGCGATATAGGTTCTCTGTTTCTCCTCTGTTCGGTTCATCTGATTGTCACTCCGGTTCGCTCTACTGTGAGTATATCACAGTGGCACCGCATGTTCAAGAACATTTGTTCTCACCATCAAGTCGTCCTGCCAGAGTGTGCTGGTGTATAGATCCGCTTTGAATATGGGTTTCATTCACCAAAACCTCTTTTGAACGCTCAAATAATTACATTTATTTCCATTTCGTGAATCTTTCCCTCGTGAAATGGAATCTATACACCAGTTTCGGCGAAAGTGGTGTATGGATGCTGAGGGATTGCCTTTTTATTCACGAGAGAGGCTTGAATGGGCCTTTTCAGAGGGGGAAATCGACAATCTGGTGAATGTGGACGATAAATCAACTCTTTCATTCACCACTCGTTCATTCGCATGAGGAGGGGCTTGAACCGGCAAAGGCAACGGGACGATATGCGCAAGGTCTCCCCCCTCAGCCACCCACATAATGCTGTCTGAGAGACGGCATGTAATCGTCTATATGCCTTATGTGGATTCTTCGTATTCCAAAGACATATGGATTTTCGCCAAAAGGCATATAAATGAGATCGACAGAAGCATCAGCATCAGGCGCAACCGGTAAATGAGCATGAAAAAGGAGTGGCACATCAGCTCTGATGCGATACTCCCTTTGTATCGGTGTGTATTCATCGGGGATCATTGCGCCTGCCGGAGATGATTTGCCGGTTTATTCGCAGCGGTCGACTGCTATTTCTTCAGCCGCCGGACGAGGCTCTTCTTCTTCGGCTTCTCATCGGGGACTTCAGCGGCCTCCGGCTCGGATTCATCAGTCGGGACATCGGGCAGGTCGTCAGCCTCACCGGAATCGGCCGCGATCTCCGCGTCGGGCTCCCCTGCCATGGTTTCCGCGTCGGCTTCGTCGGCCGGGGCCTCTGCGTCAGATTCACCTGCCGCCGCATCCGCAGCCTCCGCGCCGGGTTCCCCTGCCGGAGCCGCCGCACCTTGCGCAGCCGCAGCCGGGTCCTCCGGGGCGCCGACGAGGGCGTCCGCCTCGGACAGGTCGACGTGTTCGATCTGTTCCGGCGGGAGGGGCTTGGGTTCCTCGGTCTCCAGGCGCTTGTTTTCCTTTTCGGCCTGCTTCTCGTAAGCTTTCTGGTCTTCTTCCTGGGCGGCTTCGATCAGCTTGATCTTCTCCGTGTACTTGCGGACGTTGGCCTTGTCGTCGGAATCCTCATAGATCTCGACCAGCTCCTTCATGCTTTCCAGGTGGCTGCCGTTGATCATCAGGGCCTTGCGGAATTCCGCCACCGCGTCGGCAGTCCTTCCCATGCCTTTGTAGCCCATGCCCAGATAATAGTGGAGGGGCCACCAGTCCTTGAACTTGGTTTTCAGGTAGGGTTCCAGGGTCTTGATACCCTCATCCAGCCGGCCGGAAGTGATGCTGAGGCATCCCTTTTCGATGGTGACCGGATCCTGGAGCTGCTCGATGCGCTTGCGGATCTCCTTGCGGTCTTTGGAATTGTGGGTGAACTTCAGGAAGCCCTCCCAGGCCAGGACCGCCTTGTTGTACAGGCCCATGTTCAGGTAGGAGTAGCCCAGATAATAGTATCCCATGGCGAACCGGGGATGGGTCTCCGTCAGCAGCTCGAACCAGTCCAGGGCCTCTGCCTTGAACCGGCCGATGTACTCTTCGTTGCGGCTGTTCTCGTACATGACCCGGCAGGCCCGGGCATAACTGTACATGGAGTGCAGATAGTCG
Organism: Bacillota bacterium; assembly: GCA_017433375.1. Taxonomy (GTDB): domain Bacteria; phylum Bacillota; class Clostridia; order Peptostreptococcales; family Anaerovoracaceae; genus Lentihominibacter. Next base: position 85,797 of record JAFRHG010000014.1, on the reverse strand, counting down.
TACTGGATGCAGAGGGATGCGCGGAAGTGGATGCAGGCGTTGTCCATGTCGCCCCGCTCGGCCGCGTCTCTTCCCTCCTTCATCAGCCCCTCAAAGAGTTTGTGCTGATAGAGCTTGTTCAGGATAGCCACATAGTTCTTCGTGTATTTGAAGTGGGGATCACAGCCCATGACCCAGGCCATATTCTCGGCGATGACCAGCATGGACACGCCGTCTCCCCCGGCAAAGCTCTTGACTTCCTTGCGCCGCAGGGGTACGGGGACGCCTTTCATCAGATCCCCGGCCTTGGAGCGCTTGATAAAGTCATCGGAGAATTCCACGAAAACAAACTTGTTCAGATACTTGCGGAAATACCTGCCGATCCGGTCCTCCCGGAGCTGGATATCCGATTCCTCCCTGGGCCTGACCACCGTACGGGTTACGCCCATGGACTGCATCAGCGTCTGTTTCTGCTTTTTCCTTGCCATGTTATTTCCTTTCCCGGCCGCGGCGCCGAACCTTCCGGCTGATGCCGCCGCCTCACGTATTTACAGCGCCCGGAAACGCTCATCCTTCAGCATGCCGCTGTCCTCCATGGCTTCCCGGAGGATGGCGATCAGGCGCTCCCTGTCCTGGGGGAGCGTGCCTGCCAGCGAAAGATAGTTGGACGCGTGATTGCTTCGAAATACACAGGGGCGGCTCACGGAGGTGTTTTCCAGCATGAGCAGCGTCTCCGCCACCACTTCCTCCGGGCTGAGCAGCTGCAGCCTCCCCTGCCGGATCTCTTCGGCGATGGGTACCGACGGGTCCACCAGCAGGGTCAGAAGCCCTACGTAGGAAGGCTCCATCTCGCTGATCATGGTGCCCGTCTGCACGGCGTGGTCCTTCCAGCCGGCCTTTCCGGCCAGGCCGGAGATAAAGGTGACCGAAGCCTTGATGCCGCAGTCCTCCGCCTTGCGCACGCCCTCGATGAGCTGGGCCCGGGTCTCCCCCTTGTTGATGGCCTTCAGCACCTCATCGCTGCCCGATTCGGCGCCGATGTAGACCATGGTCAGGCCGGTCTCCCGGAGCTGGCGCAGTTCTTCGTTGCTTTTGCGCAGGACATCCGATGCCCGGGCGTAGGCGGTGACCCGCTCGCATTCGGGGAAGTTGTCCCGGATGTGCTCCAGAATGGGCATCAGCTTGTCGTTCTTCAGCGCCAGGGCATCGCCGTCGCACAGGAATATCCGCTCCACCCGGCGGTAATGGGCACGGGCCCACTGCAGATCCTCCAGAACCTCCTTCGGATCCCGCAGATGGAACTTCTTGTCCTTGTACATGCTGCAGAATGTGCATTTATTGTGGGTGCATCCCACCGTCACCTGGACCAGCAGGCTGTAGGCCTCGCTGGGGGGACGGAATATGCTGCCTTCGTATCTCAAGTCTCGCTCCTTAATCGCCTTGATCGGCGGCCCGCGCCGGGCTCACCCGCCGGCGCTACATCCTCTCCGGCGCCTCCATGCCCAGGAGAGCCAGGCCGTTCTTGATGGCGTTCTTCGCCGCCATGACCAGGGCCACCTTGGCCACCTTCTCATCCTCGTTGTCGGTCAGGATGTGCTCGTCGTGGTAGAACCGGTTGTAGGCCTGGGCGATATCCACGATGTGGCGGGTCACGATAGAGGGCTCGTACTTGTCGCCGGCCTCGTGAACCACGTCGGGGAACTCGTAAAGGAGGCTCTCCAGCTCATGGGCGCTGTCTCCGGTGATGTAGGTGGAGTCAAAGCCCTTCATTGCCTTTGCAACGACCTCTTCTCCCGCGTTGCGCAGGATGCTGCAGGCCCTGGCGTGGGTGTACTGGACGTAGGGACCGGTCTCGCCCTCGAAATTCAGCACGTGATCCCAGGAGAATACATAATCCTTTATTCTGTAATTCGACAGTTCATTGAAGATCACGGCGCCGATTCCTACCGCAGCGGCCGTTTCTTCGATGTTTTCCGTGTTGACGTTCTTTTCCCGGATGATTTCCCGGGTCTTTTCCACCGCCCGGTTCAGCACATCCTCCAGGAAGATGACCCTTCCCTCACGGGTGGACATGGCGCCTTCCTCCATGCTCACCAGGCCGAAGGGCACGTGGACGCAGTCTCTGGCCCAGGGATAGCCCATCATTTCCAGAATCTGGATCCACTGCTGGAAGTGCAGGTTCTGCTGGGAGGCCACCACGTAGATGTTCTTGTAAAAATCGTAGGTCTCCTTGCGGTAGACCGCGGCGGCGATATCCCGGGTGATGTACAGGGTGGATCCGTCGGACTTGGTGATCAGCGCCACCGGCAGGTCGTATTCGTCCAATCGCACGATCTTGGCGCCCTGGTCCTCCTCCAGCAGGCCCTTCTCCTCCAGTTCCTTCACGAACCGGGGCATCTTGTCGGAGTAGAAACTCTCGCCCTTATAGGAATCAAAGGCAATCCCCAGCATGTCATACACCCTGGTGAACTCCTTCAGGGACTCCTCCCGGAACCACTGCCACAGTTCCATCTCTTCCTTCTCGCCGTGCTCCAGCTTGGTGAAGGTCGCTCTGGCCTCATCCTCCAGGGTCGGATCGTTCTCCGCCTCTTTGTGGAATCTGGTGTAGTACTCCAGCAGGGTCTTGATGGGCTCTCTCACCACATCCTCCCGGTTGCCCCACCGGCGGTAGGCCACGATCATCTTGCCGAACTGGGTGCCGTAGTCGCCCAGATGGTTGATCCGGACGATGTCATAGCCCAGGAAATCGTAGATGTTGGCGATGGAGCTGCCGATGACCGTGCTCCGGATGTGGCCGATGTGGAAAGGCTTGGCGATGTTCGGGGAGGAGTACTCCACGATGACTTTGCGGTGGGCGCCCACATCGCTTCTGCCGAAGTCGTCGCCCTTCTCGATGGCCTCCGCGACCACCTCATGGGCGAAGTCGTTGCGGTCGACGAACATGTTGACGTAGGCATTTACCGCCTCCACCTTCTCGAAGAGGTGCTCGTCCTCGATGCTCTCGGCGATGCCTTTGGCGATCATAGGCGGCGCCTTGCGCAGGACTCTGGCCAGCTTGAAGCAGGGCAGCGCGTAGTCGCCCATCTTCGGGTCAGCCGGTTTTTCGATCATGTCCAGGACCTCTTCAAAGGATATACCCTCCATGTGGTGGGTAAGGACATCCGCAATTTTCTCTCTGTAGTTGATCATCGTGTCACTCCTTTGCTCAAACCTTCAGCCGGACGACGGTCACCCCGTCTCCGCCCTCGTCAAAGCCGCCTCTGCGGTAATCTTTCACATTTTTCAGGGACCGCAGCCTTGCCCGGATCCCCTTGCTGAGGATCCCCTCGCCGCGCCCGTGAATGATGGTCACCTCCGGCAGGCCGGATAAAAAGGCGTCATCTATATATTTTTCCACATCCATGACGGCATCGTCAAGGTTTTTTCCCCGGACATCCACAGAAGTGGACACCATCTGGGCTTTTTTGCGGTACAGACTGCCGTGGCCGCTCCCTTTAGGCCGGGATACGGGCCTGTGCTGGTCGATGAGCATGATGTCGTCCACATGGGCGTTGACTTTCATCATGCCCACCTGCACCATCAGCTCGCCCCGCTCGTCGGGCAGCTCCAGGATCTCCCCGTTCTGTCCGATGGTCAGCACCTTGACCCGGTCCCCTACCTTCAGTTTGCCGGGGTCCACCGGTGCCGTGTTTTCTTCTTTCTTTATCGTCGGCCGGTTCTTCTTCTCCAGCTGGCGCAGCCGCCTGCGGTTGGCGTCGTGGCGGCGGTTCGCCTCGGCGGGACTGTCCAGCCGGGACAGTTCCTTCAGTTCCCGGCGGATCTCGTCGGAAACCTCCTTGGCCTCCCGGACGATCTCCCGTGCCTCTTCCCTGGCCTCAGCCAGTTCCTTTTCCTGCCGCTCCTTCTGCCGGCGGGCGTCCGCCTGCAGCTTTTCCTTCTCCCGGCGGATCTCGTCGGCCATGGCCATGGCTTCCGCCCGCTGCCGCTCTGCCTGCTTCTTTTCCTCTTCCAGGGAGCCGATCACGTCATCAAAGGCAACGTCGCCGGCATCCAGAAGCTGTCCCGCCCGCCGGGTCAGCCCATCAGGGATCCCCAGACGGGAGGCGATCTCAAAGGCGTTGGATTTTCCCGGCAGGCCGATGGTGAGCCGGTAGGTGGGCCGCAGGGTCTTCACGTCAAATTCCATGGAGGCGTTTTCCACGCCCTCCGTGGCGATGGCGTATTTCTTCAGTTCCGTATAGTGGGTGGTGGCTAGGGTACACGCCCCCCGCCGCTCCAGTTCCTCCAGAATGGCGATGGCCAAAGCCGCGCCCTCGGCGGGATCCGTTCCCGCCCCCAGCTCATCCAGCAGGACCAGGCTCTCCCCGTCCGCTTCCCGGACGATCTCCACGATGTTGGACATGTGGGAGGAAAAGGTGGACAGGCTCTGCTCGATGCTCTGCTCATCGCCGATATCGGCGAACACCTGGCGGAATACGGGGATCCGGCTGCCGGCTGCCGCCGGAATGTGGAGGCCCGCCTGAGCCATCAGGGTCAGCAGTCCCGCCGTCTTCAGGGTGACGGTCTTGCCGCCCGTGTTGGGTCCGGTCACCACCAGGGTCCGGTAGTCCTCGCCGATGCGGATGTGCCCCGGCACCGCCTTGTCCCGGGGAAGCAGCGGGTGCACCGCCGCCTGCAGATCCAGCACGCCGCCTTCGGCGATCTCCGGCTCCTCTCCGTCCATGGCCACGGAAAGCCTTCCCTTGGCCATTATGGTATCCAGAAGCACCAGGAGCTTCTGGTTGTTGTCCAGATCATGATGCAGCTCCGCCACCGCTTCGGAAAACTCCCGCAGGATCCGGTCGATCTCCGCCTGCTCGTCCAGCTGCAGCTGGCGCAGCTCGTTGTTCATGTTGACGATGGCCTGGGGCTCGATGAACAGGGTCGCCCCGGAGCCGCTCTGGTCATGGATGATGCCGGGCACGCTGGCCCGGTGCTCCTGCTTGACGGGCACCACGTACCGGCCGTTGCGGATGGTCACGATGGCGTCCTGCAGCAGGTTCTGGTTCCCGGCAGAATTCAGGATCTGGTTCATCTTCGCCCGCAGGGCCTCGTTCTGCCGCAGGATGGCCCGGCGTATGCTCCGCAGTTCCGGGCTGGCGTTATCCGCCATCTCGTCCTCGGAGAGGATGCAGGCGTCGATCCGTTCCGCCAGGGCGGTGTGTACCGCCAGGATCTCCACGATGGAGCGGATCAGCGGAAGCTCCGGCACGTCCTCCCCCTTCATGAAGGTGACCACATCCCGGGCCGTCTTCATCTGCCGCAGGATCCGCAAAAGCTGGGCCATGGTCAGGGTGCCGCCCTTGACCGCGAAGGACACCATGCCGTGAATGTCCGTGATGCCGCCGATAGGCAGGGGTCCCTTGCCGTTGATCAGCCGGACCGCCTCCGTGGTTTCCCGCTGCATTTCCCGGATATCTTCCACATCAAAAACAGGCTTAAGCTCTGAAACGGCCTGTTGCGCCATTTCAGAACCAGCCTGCCCTTTCAGCATGTCGATGATCCGGCTGTATTCGAGAACCTGCAGTGTCTTCTCTTTCATGGACGATCAGTCGTTGTTGTTTTTGTACTTCTCCAGCTCCTTCTTCAGCTGAAGATTTTCCATCTGCAGATCAAAGAAGCTGTTCTCCAGTTCCCGGCACCGGTCTTCGATTTCGGAAACCACCTCTTCCATGCCGCTCTGGGCCTGGGAACGGGCGTCCTCCACCTCGCCGCGCAGGCGGGAGATCTCCCCGTCTCTCTGGCGGATGGCAGCGGTCAGTTCTTCCTTCTGGGCGACGACCTGCTGGGTCTCCTCCTTGTAGTCGGTGTAGTTCTTCTTCGCCTCATCCCAGAGCTGGACGTAGTGCTGAGCGTCCTTCTCCAGCTGGGCGTTGAGCCGCTTGTACTCCTCCATCTCCTCCAGAGCCTTGAAGTACTCGCTGGCGATGTTGACCGCCGACAGGATGGCCACGCTGCCGGGAACGACACCGGCCGCCTTGGCCGCCTCGGAGATCTCCTGCATCTTCATGTCCACGTGGGCCGCCACCTGGATGATCTCCTCCTTGGACATCTCTCCCGAGATCGTATACTCCTGACCGTAGATCTTGACTTTTGCCTTGTTCATTTCCATAGATCCTTCTCCTACATTTCCCTCAGTACTGCGTTCAGATTATCTTCCAAAGCCTTCAGCACATCTGTGTGAACGGCTGTAACTTCCTCGTCGGTAAGGGTCTTGTCCCGGTCGCGGTAGACCAGTGAAAAGGCAACGCTCTTCCTGCCTTCTCCGACCTGCTTGCCCCGGTATACGTCGAAGAGGCGGACGTCCTCCAGGATGTCTCCGCCGTGGTCGCGGATGACCTTCTCGATCTTTCCGACCTCCAGATCTTCGTCCACCTGCAGGGCGATGTCCCTGGTGGTCGACGGGTATTTGGGCAGCGGTCTGTAGACCACTTCCGTGTCCGCCTTGCGGAGGATGGCGCCGAACATGATCTCGCAGCAGTAGACCCGCAGGCCCTCCATGCCGTAGCGCTCGGCCACGTCGGGATGGATCTCGCCCATGATGCCCAGCTCCTCCGTCTCGACGCCGGCCGCCTTCATCTCCGCCGACGCGGGGACGCTGATCCGTGCGCACCGCCCCGGATGGTAGGGGCCGTATTCCTGTTCCGCCGTGAAGATCGGTTCCCGGATACCCAGGATCTTCAGCATCTCCACGACCACACCCTTCAGGGTGAAGAAGTCCTCTCCCTTTCCGTACATCCCGATGCACAGGGAGTACTCCTCGTCGGGCAGATGGTCCGCGTTCAGATCGCTGGCCATGAAGGTATTGCCGATCTCAAAGGCCTTCACCTTGTCGATATTCCGTGCGTAGTTTCTCCCCAGGGTCTCCAGCATGTTGGGGGTCAGGATGGTCCGCATGACGGAGTTCTCCTCGCCCAAAGGATTGATGATCCGCACGAAGGCCCTCTCCCAGGAATCCTCGGCGATGTTCACCTGATCCACCGATGAGGGGCTGACGAAGGAATAGGTCTGTATCTCGTTGAGGCCCAGGGCGCAGAGGGTCTGCCGCGTCAGATCGCGCAGCTCCCACTCCCTGGTCGTCTTCACTTCACTGTTGCTCCGGGGCATGGTCACCGGCAGACGGTCGTAACCGTACATGCGGGCGATCTCCTCCACGTAGTCCTCCTCGATCAGAAGATCCTGCCGGACCGTGGGCGGAGTGACCGTCATGATGTTGCCCTCTCCGGCCACCTGGATCTCCAGGCCTTCCAGCATGGACACCATCTCCTCACGGGAAAGGTCGATGCCCAGGACCGCATTGATCCGGTCCACGCGCACATCCATGGTCTTGGCCTTTTCCGGCGAAGGATAGACGTCCACCCTTCCCGGGCAGACTTTGCCGCCGCCCACCAGTTCGATGAGCCGGCAGACCCGGTCCGCCGCGTCGGCGCAGAGGTTGGGATCGATGCCCTTCTCAAAGCGGGATGAGGCTTCGGTCCTGAGACCCAGGGCCTTGGCCGTGCGCCGCACGCTGCCGGCGGCGAAGTTGGCCGATTCCACGATGATGGTCTGGGTATCCGCCTCGATCTCCGAGTTCAGTCCGCCCATGACGCCGGCGACGGCGATGGGACGCTCTGCGTCCTTGATCATGAGCATGTCGCCCCCAAGGGTCCGTTCCGTCTCGTCCAGGGTGGTGAATACCTCGCCGCTCTTCGCGTTCTCGACGATGATCTTTCCTCCCTTCACCTGACGGATGTCAAAAGCGTGGATGGGCTGGCCGTACTCCAGCATGACGAAGTTGGTGATGTCGACGATATTGTTGATGGGACGCATCCCCGCGTACATGAGCCGCTTCTGCAGCCACCAGGGGGACTGTTCCACTTTGATGTCCGTTACCACGCGGGCCACGTACCGCTTGCAGCTTTCCGGATTGTTGATCTCCACGGCCACGTGGTCGGAAGCGCTGCCGGTTCCGTTTTCCTGCTGAATATCGATGTCGGGTTTGGTGAAGGGCCTGCCGAAGGTGGCCGACGCCTCTCTGGCCATGCCCACCATGGCCAGGCAGTCGGGCCGGTTGGGGGTGATCTCGAAATCAACCACCGCCTGCTTCAGGCCCAGGGCCTCGGTGAACTCCGTTCCGGGAACATAGTCCCCTTCCAGGATCCAGATCCCGTCCCTGTGGGCCACGGGAACGACCTTGTCCTCAAAACCCAGTTCGCCGCAGGAGCAGAGCATGCCGTAGGATTCGACGCCGCGAAGCTTGCCTTTGGTGATCTTCACGCCGCCCTCCTGCTTCGGCTGTCCGTGAAGGGGGCCGGGAATATGGCTCTTGTGGAGAGCCACGGGCACCAGGGCGCCTTCGAAGACGTTGGGCGCTCCGGTAACGATCTGCAGCAGATCATCCTGTCCCACGTCCATCCGGCAGATGACCAGCTTGTCCGCGTCGGGATGGGGCTCGATCTTTTCGATGCGGCCCACCACGACCTTGTCGATGCCCTCGCCGAAGACCTGGCAGGTCTCCAGATTGGATCCGGACATGATCATCCGGTCGCAGAACTCCTCCAGGCCTACGCCGGTATCGATATAATCATTTAACCATTCAATGGGAACTAACATGGATTCCTCCTTCTATTTGAACTGCTCAATAAAGCGCATATCGTTTTCGTAAAACAGACGGATGTCATCTACGCCGTATTTCAGCATGGCCACCCGCTCCACGCCCAGGCCGAAGGCGAAGCCGGTATACTTCTCCGTATCCAGTCCGCCGACCTTCAGGACGCTGGGGTGAACCATTCCGCAGCCCAGAATTTCGATCCAGCCGCTGCCCTTGCAGACACGGCAGCCCTTCCCGCCGCACTTGAAGCAGGAGACATCCATCTCCGCGCTGGGTTCCGTGAAGGGGAAGTGATGGGGCCGGAACTTGGTCTTTGTGGAGGTGCCGAAGAGCTGCTTGGCAAAGCTGTCCAGGGTACCCTTCAGATCCGCCATGGTGACGCCCTCATCCACCAGCAGGCCTTCCACCTGATGGAACATGGGGGAATGGGTGGCGTCGGGAGTATCGCAGCGGAACACTCTGCCCGGGGAGATCACCTTGATGGGCGGCTTCTCCTTCAGCAGGGTCCGCACCTGAACGGGAGATGTCTGGGTCCGCAGCAGCACGTCCTCGGTGATGTAGAAGGTGTCGGTCATATCCCTGGCCGGATGATCCGGACCGGCGTTCAGGGCGTCGAAGTTGTTGAACACGGTCTCCACCTCCGGGCCTTCCACGATAGAATATCCCATGTTGCGGAACACCCGGGAGATCTCCTCCATGGTGATGGTCAGGGGATGGGCAACGCCCAGTTCCTCCACCTTTCCCGGTTCGGTGACGTCGATGCGTTCCTTCCTGAACTGGGCTTCCTTGGCCGCCGCCTTCACCGCTTCGAACCGCTCGGCCAGCATGGTCTCGATCTCATCCCGGACGCTGTTGGCCATCTGCCCGGTTGCCTTTCTCTCCTCCGGCGAAAGCTTGCCCATGCCGCGGAGAATCTCCGTCAGCCGGCCCTTCTTTCCCAGAAAGCGGACGCGGATCTCATCGGTCTCGCTCTGGGTCTGCGCCGACTCAAGCTGCTTCTTCGCATCTTCCAGTATGCTGTTCAGTTGCTCTTTCATGTGCTTTTTCTGTCTCCCGTATCCTTTGATTTATCTCATCGCGTACATCAGGATGCCCGCCGCCACTGCGGCATTGAGGGATTCGATCTCCCCCTCCATGGGTATCCTGACGCGCAGATCAGCGCGGCCATTCAGTCCTTCGCTGACGCCCCGGCCTTCGTTGCCGATCACCAGGGCCGCCGGTCCACCGGGGGCGGTGCAAAAGCAATCCTCCTCCGCGTCGGCACAGGCGGTCACCAGAAGCCATCCGCCCTTTTCCATCATCCCGATGGCCTCGTCCTCCGTCACGCCGGTCATCACCGGAACGCGAAAGAGGGACCCGGCCGCCGCACGCACCACCTTGGGCGCGTAGATATCCGTCGTCCCCTTCAGAGCGAGGATGCCGGCATAGCCCGCGGCCTCCGCCGTCCGGATGATAGTTCCCGCATTGCCCGGATCCTGCAGCCGGTCCAGCACCACGATGTGGCGGCCGGATGCCTGGCGGCAGAACTCCTCTCCGCTCAGCGTCCGCTGGCGGGCGACGGCGATGACCCCCTGGGAGTGCCGGGTATCGGACAGGGCCTCAAACAGGTCCCTCGTCAGTCCCGTCACATCCTGTCCGGAAACGATTTCCTCCGGCAGGTCCGGATCTGTCCCGTCGCAGACAAAAATCTTCTCTATCGCAATTCCCGTTCCCAGGGCATCCGTCAGGGGCTTGATTCCCTCCAACAGATACAGCCCCGTTTCATCACGGTATTTCCTTCTGAGAAGTTTGGTCGTACGTTTATAGAGGACGTTCTCTCGGGAAGATATCACGTTCATGTTCTCAGTGACGACGAATCGGATAATGCGTCAATAGCCGGCATGCACCGGCTATTGATCCATCTTCAGCTTTCGCTGCGGTTATCTCTTCAGGAAGTCCGGAATGTCCATACCGGGAACCTGATCGAAGGAAGCCGTATGGCGCTCCTCCGTGGCCGCTGTTCCCTGGTTTCCGTGGTAGGTATCCCTTTCCGCGACGTTGGGGATGACCGTATCGTCGATGGCTCCTCTGGCCGATGCGCCCTGAGCCCGCTCGAATCCCGCCGCGATGACGGTGATGGCGATCTCGTCCTGCATCTCTTCCTTAATGGAGGCGCCCAGGATGATGATGGCATTGTTGTCCGCCTCTTCCTCGATCTGGGTCGCTACCTTGTCCACGTCGAACATAGTCAGGTTTCTTCCGCCGGTGATGTTGATCAGCACCGCTCTCGCGCCGGAGATCTTGGTCTCAAGCAGCGGGCTGTTGACCGCGTTGCTTACCGCGTCGGTCAGCTTGTTCTCGCCGCTTCCGCGTCCGACGCCCATGTGCACGATGCCTCTGTCCTTCATGATGGTGGTGACATCGGCGAAGTCCAGATTGATCAGCGCGTCGTCGACAATGATGTCGGAAATGCCCTGTACGCCCTGGCGCAGCACATCATCCGCCATGCTGAAGGCCTCCATCAGCGAGGTCTCTTCCTTGACCGTCTCCAGCAGTTTGTCGTTGGGAACGACCACCAGAGAGTCCACGTATTTCTTCAGGAACTTGATGCCCAGTTCGGCATGCTCGCCCCTCTTCTTGCCTTCGAACTTAAAGGGCTTGGTCACCACGCCAACGGTCAGGATCCCCATGTCCTTGGCGATCTTGGCGATGATGGGAGCAGCTCCCGTTCCCGTTCCGCCGCCCATTCCGCAGGTGATGAACACCATGTCGGATCCGGCGATGAATTTCTGAAGATCCTCCAGATTTTCCTCCGCGGATTTCTGTCCGATTTCAGGATTTCCGCCGGCGCCGAGTCCCTTCGTCAGTTTTTCACCGATCTGTATTTTTGTTTCGGAGCGGTTTCTCTGCAACGCCTGCTTATCCGTGTTGACCGCCACGAAAGATACGCCCTGCATCCCCGCTTCGATCATCCGGTTGATCGCGTTACAGCCACCGCCGCCGACACCGATGACCTTGATTTCCTGTATATTGGACTCATTAACCTCAAATTGCAGCATTGTTGAAAAACCTCCCATATTCCTGTAAAAAAACTATATGTAGTATATCACATTACTTTTTCGGCGTAAAGGAACAATAATTATTATCTCCAACGTTTACCGTCCCCTCGTCAACATTCTGCTGATACAGACGGTAGACGACCGTCTTCAGCGTCCCCGCGCGGAGGGCTTTGATGATGTTGGCATACCGCCCCTCGCACATCAGATCGTCATATATGCGGGCCTCGACCCAGCTTCCCTTGATGGAGATCCGCTTGAAGAACATATCCGTTTCCTGGGCCACGGCGATGATGTCCATGGCCTTCAGGTAGGCGCCCTCTTCCTTGATCTCCACCTTGTCCCGCAGCTTCGCCTTGGTGACGGCCACATCCTTGATGTATGTCGCCTTCATCTTTTCCTCGGAGATCTCCAGCACCCTGCCGTCGCTGTCGATGGCTACGTACTTCCGGGTCTTCCCCTTCTCCTCCGGGGTGGCCAGCTGGGCGAAGGCCGGTTTCTCCGTCACGATGATCTCCACCGTGTCCGGCATCTTCCGGTTGATGTTCACCGATTCGATATAGGGATTCAGCTTGATCTTGTGCCTGGCCAGAAGCATGTTCAGGCCGAGGATGCTCTGTTCATCGTCGATCTCCGCCAGGCGCAGGATCTCCGCGTCGCTGACCTGTTCGTTGCCGATGACGGAAACGTTCTGGATCGTAAAGTAGGACAAATTGGCCACGACCACCGCCGCGGCGATGAGGGCGAGAACCAAAAGCACGCGCAGCACCCTGTGCCGGCGTTTGTGCCGTTTCCGTTTGCGGGGCGGCTTCGCCGCCTTGGGCTTTCTCCGCCGGCGCTTTCTCCGGGGGGATGCGCTCTCCCCGGCCTCCGGCTCATCCGGTTCCGGCGCGGCTTCCTCGTCCAGATCCCGTTCGGGCGCAGCGTCATCCGGTTCCGATGCCTCGTCCACATCCGACTCCGGTGCAGCCTCATCCGGCTTCGGCATGACCCGCGTCTTCTCCGCATCCGGAATTCCGCTTGCGGTCTGCCCTTCCGGCTTCAGCCCGGGGACTTCCATGGTCTCATCCGGATCAGGCTGCTTTGCTTCCACAGCCGTCTCCTCCGGCATCAGGCCTTCCGCCTCGTCCCGCAGATCTCTGTTTTCCGGTCTTTCCTGATTATCCATCGTCCTCTATCTTCGGTAATCCGCCAGAACGGTATCGCAGATTTTCTCGGCGGCACGGGTCGTTCCGCAGGAGGCGCACTTGCTCCGCATGTCCGCCAGACGGGCGGGGTTGTCCCGCAGCCGGTCGATCTCATTGTTCATCCGTTCTCTGTCCAGATTCTCTTCCTCAATGATCAGCGCTCCGCCGGCGCTGGCTACGCTCAGGGCGTTGTAGTACTGATGGTTTTCCGTCGCCTGGGGGAAGGGCACGAAGATGGCCGGTACGCCGCAGGCCGTTACTTCCGCCACCGTCAGCGCGCCGCTGCGGCTGATCACCAGATCGCTGGCTCCCAGAAGGTCCGCCATATCGTGGATGTATTCCATGACGCGAATGTTCTCTCCGGGCTCTATGCCCTTTTCCGCCAGCTCCGACAGCACCGCATTATAATAGTAGCTTCCCGTACCCAGCAGCACGTGGAAGGCCGGATCGCCGGCGTGCTTTTCGATCACGTGGACCATTTCCCGGTTCAGCCGTCCGGCTCCCTGGCTTCCGCCAAAGGCCAGGACGACGAAGTGGTCCTCGGGGATGCCCAGCCGGCGGCGGATCTCATTCTTGTCCAGATCGGCGAACTCGCTGCGCACCGGATTTCCCGTCAGCACATGCCTTCCCGGATCCCGGAAGAACTCTCCCGCCCGGGAGAACCCCAGAAAGATCTTCCTTGCCTTTCTGCCCAGGAACTTGTTGGTCTTGCCGGGAATGGCGTTCTGTTCATGGATGTAGGTGGGGATTCCCCTTCTCTCCGCCGTGGAGACCACGGGCGCGCTGGCGTAGCCGCCGGTCCCGATGACCACGTCGGGCTCGAAGGTCCGGATCAGCTCCTTCGCCTGCTGCCGTCCCTTCAGCACCCGCTTCGCCGCCCGGGCGTTGGCCCTCAGGTTGCGGCCGAATCCGTCGGCGCTGATCAGGGCGATCTCATAGCCCGATTCGGGCACGATATCCTTTTCCATGCCGATCTCCGCGCCGACGAAGAGGATCTCCGCATCCTCCATGCGGCGCTTCATTTCATCCGCGATGGCGATCGCCGGATAAATATGTCCACCGGTTCCTCCGCCGGTCATCATGATCTTCATGATATCGCTCCCCCGCTCTCCGCTTCACGGAGTCTGTTTTCCTGTTTGGATATGTTCAGCAGTATTCCCGCGGAAAGCATGAACATCAGCAGTCCGTTTCCGCCGTAGCTGATATAGGGCAGGTTGATTCCCGTCGCCGGCATGGATGCCGTAACGACGGCCACGTTGAGGATGACCTGAATGGCCACCATCATCACCACGCCGGAGGCCAGCAGCATACCGAACTGGTCCGGCGCGTTCAGGGCGATCTTCATGCCCCGCCAGATCAGCAGGCAGTAGACGGCCAGGAGAAGAATGACGCCGATAAAGCCCAGCTCCTCGCCGATGATGGCCAGGATGAAGTCATTCTGGGGTTCCGGCAGGTACAGGCTCTTCTGCACGCTCTTGCCAAGGCCCACGCCGGTGAATCCGCCCGAGCCCAGGGCCAGAAGGGACTGGGCCACCTGGTAGCCTTCCCCGTACATGTCCTGGAAGGGATCGATGAAGTTGGTCATCCGGGTGTACCAGTAACTGTCCTTCATGAACAGGAAGATGAACAGGAATCCGCCGATACCGACAGCCGCTGCTCCGCCCACATAGGCCCAGTGCATGCCGGCGACCAGCATCATGGCCACGGCGATGCCGCAGACCGTCAGGGCCGTGGACAGGTTGGGCTGGCGGATGATCAGGAAGGCGAATCCGGCGGTCACGATGAGGGCCGGCAGAATGCCCAGGAAGAAGGATCTTGCCCGGGCCGGTTTCTCCCCAAAGAACCATGCCATGAAAACGATGATACCCAGCTTCGCCCACTCACCGGGCATGAAGGTAACGGGCCCGATGGCCAGCCACCGGGTGGCGCCGTTTCTCGTGGCGCCGATCACCAGGACCAGTACCAGGGTGGCCAGGCAGACCAGCATGATGGGCACGGCGAATCTCTTGTAGACCCGATAGTCCACAGACATGCCGATGAACATCATGATCAGGCCGGCAAACACCCACATGCCGTCCCGGAGAAGATAGTAAAAGGGCGTACCGTTGACGCTGATGGAGGAATAGTAACTGGCGCTGAACACCATGACCAGGCCGAAGGCGACCAGGACCAGGATGATCAGCAGAAACCAGAAGTCCACCGTTCTCAGATTGTCTCCGCCTATAAAGGCAAACTTTCTGCGCATCGTCTGAAGTGCTCCCCTCTCTGCTCAAAATTATCGTACATATCCCAGCTGGCGCAGGCAGGCGACAGCAGGACCACGTCACCGGGCTTCGCGCAGGCCCATGCCCGGGCCACGCACTCTTCCATGTCGGCGCAGGTCTCCGTCTCCGTAAAGCCCATCTTCTCTGCGGTCTCCCGGATGATGGGCGCTGTCTCGCCGAGGAGGATCGCCTTTTTCACCCGGCCCGCGAAGGCCTCGATCAGAGGCGTGAAGTCCGCCTTCTTGTCGTAGCCGCCGGCGATGAGGATGATGTTTTCCTTCATGGCCTCGATGGCCTTGATGGCGGCATCCGTATTGGTTCCCTTGGAGTCGTTGACGAACCGGACTCCGCCGATCTCACGGACCAGCTCGATCCGGTGGGCGACGCCGGCAAAGGTTCTCAGTGTTTCCGTAATGGCCTGGGGCTCGATACCGCCGAAGCAGGCGATGGCGGCCGCCGCCAGAGCATTCTCCAGATTGTGGGATCCGGGGATCCGCAGCTCATCGGCCCGGCAGAGGGAAATCTCCTTCCCTTCCTGATCACGGATCGTGATGATCCCGTCCCGGACGAAGGCGCCGAAGTCCAGCTCCTTCAGTCGGCTGAAGGGAACGACGGTGGCCGGGCAGCCCTCCGTCAGCGCATAGCAGACCGGATCGTCGGCGTTGACCACGCAGTACTGGTCACGGCTCTGCCGCTGGAATATCCTCGCCTTTGCTTTGCCATAATTTTCCATTGTCTTGTGGCGGTTCAGGTGGTCCGGCGTCAGATTGAGGATGGCCGATACTTCCGGCCGGAACTCCTCGGTAGTCTCCAGCTGGAAGCTGCTGACCTCCGTCACCAGCCAGCCTTCCGCCGAGGCCTGACGCGCGCCGGACAGCACGGCAACGCCGATGTTGCCCACCACGTAGGTCTCTCTTCCCGCCGCCTTATAGATCTCGCCCACGAGGGTCGTGGTCGTGGTTTTGCCGTTGGTTCCCGTGATGCCGATGAAGCTGCCTTTGCACAGGCGGTAGGCGAACTCCAGCTCGCCGATGATCTCCACGCCCGCCGCCCGGGCATCCTCCACCATGGGAAGATCCGTGGGTACGCCGGGGCTGAGGATCATCAGGTCGTACTGCCCTATATCCTCGGGCACGCAGCCCAGCCAGGGTTTCACCGGGTTTCCTTCCAGGGTTTTCCGCAGCTGGGGGTCGATCTCCTCCAGGGACTTGCTGTCCTGCACGGACACCTCCGCCCCCAGGTCCAGCGCCGTCTCCATGGCGGCGATGCCGCTGCGGCCCATGCCGACCACCAGTATTTTTTTGTCCTTCAGTTCGTTGTTCATCTTTCCTGCCTGTTTCCTGATGTCCCCTCTCCGCCTCAGATCAGCACCAGAATGCCGATGATGCAGCAGAGGGCGGTGAATGCCCAGAAGGCGCCCACCACCTGGGTCTCCTTCATGCCGCACAGTTCAAAGTGATGATGGATAGGCGCCATGCGGAAGATCCGCTTGCCGTGGGTCAGCTTGAAGTAGCCCACCTGCATGACCACCGACAGCGCCTCGATGACATAGAGAAGGCCGATGATCAGCAAAAGCAATTCCAGCTTCATGGCGATGGCCGCGGCGGCTACGCCTCCGCCCAGCGCCAGGGAGCCCGTGTCCCCCATGAAGATTTTCGCCGGGTTCTTATTGAATACCAGGAATCCCAGGCAGCCACCGCAGAGGGCGGCAAAGAACAGGATTCCCGGAACGACTTCGATGTCCACGCCGGAGGCCATGTAGGAAAACAGGACTCCCGCAACGACGAAGGCGGCGGACACCAGCGCTGTCACGCCGGAGGCCAGGCCGTCCAGCCCGTCGGTCAGATTGACCGCGTTGGTCATGGCCAGAATGGTGAATACCACGAAGGGTATGTAGAGGATGCCGAAATCCACCCAGATGTCCACGCCGGGGATGTATACCTGGCTGCCCTGCTCGGAGATCATCCTGAACAGGATGCCGAAGATCAGGGCGATCACCAGCTGGAGGGCGAACTTCGGTTTCACCCGCAGCCCCTCGTTCTGCTTCTTGATCACCTTCAGGTAGTCATCCAAAAAACCCACCAGGCCGAAACCCAGAAACACCAGAAGGATGGCGATCACGTTTCCCGGGTTCATTCCCCAGGCCGCCGACGCGCCGATGTTGGACAGGAGCGCCGCCACAAAAGTGCCGGCGATGATGCTGATGCCGCCCATGCTGGGCGTGCCGGCCTTGGAGTAGTGGGACTTCAGCCCCTCTTCCCGTATGTTCTGTCCGGCCTTCCTCTGCAGGAAGGGGATCTCGAATTTTGTTACGATCACCGTGATGATAAAGGCGATGACCGCGGTGCCGATGATGATTCCCGTCATTCCTTTTCGTCCTCCATCGTCAGCGCATCCACGATGGCTTCCATTTTCATGCCCCGTGACGCCTTCACCAGAACCACGTCATCCGGGGCGATATACTCTTCTTTATGTTTCAGGAAGTCTTCCTTATCCGCGAACCAGAAGGCCTCCATGCAGCCCGCTTCCGCGCCCTCCGCGATGTGCCGGGCCAGGGGCCCGACGGCGATGATGCGGTCGATGCCGCAGCCGGCGGCGAAGACGCCCACATGATAGTGCATCCTGGCTTCGTCGCTGCCCAGCTCGTACATCTCGCCGAGTATGGCCGTCCGTTTGCCGACGCAGGAACTCTTCTCCAGAACGCGCAGGGCCGATTTCATGGAAGCCGGGCTGGCGTTATAGGTGTCGTCGATGACTGTCAGGGTGCCCTTTCTGCGGACCTTCAGGCGGTTTCCCGTAAGCGTCGCCCTGGACAGACCCTTCTGGATCTCATCCGGCGTCATGCCCAGATGGTGGCCCACCGCCCCGGCAAGGGTCGCGTTGACGGCGTTGTGCCGTCCGGGCAAGGGAACGCTGAATATTACCCGCTCTCCCTCATATTCTACCGCAAAGCGGATTCCTTCGATACCCCTGTCTTCAATATCCGTCACGATATAGTCGCTGTGGCCGTCGCTGCCCACAAAGATGCTCTCGTAGTCTCCGGCCGTCCGCTCCCGGGTCAGGAATTCGCTGTCATGAGCGAAGACCATGGTCCCGCCCTCTTCCCGGGACGGCACGTGGGCCGCGAGCTCCATCTTCGCCTGGAAGATCCCCTCCTGGCTGCCCAGCGTTTCCATGTGGGAGTTGCCGATATTGGTGATGACGCCGATATGGGGGCGGACGATCCCCGCCAGGTAATCGATTTCCCCGAAATCGCTCATGCCTATCTCCAGGACCACTGCCCTGTGATCCTCCTCCAGCTGAAAGATGCTGAGGGGAAGGCCGATCTCGTTGTTGTAGTTCTTCAGATTCCGCCCGCAGCGGAACTTCTCGTTGAGCACGTAGTAGATCAGATCCCGGGTGGAGGTCTTGCCCACGCTGCCGGTGACGGCAACGCGGATCAGGTCCAGCTGATCCAGGTACCAGGCCGCCAGTTTACCCATGGCCTTGACCGTATCCTCCACCAGGATGGCGTTGATGTGCATATCGTCGGCCAGGGCCGATTCATCGGAGATCAGGACGCTGCCGCATCCCTGCTTCACCGCCTGGGGCAGGAACCGGTGCCCGTCCGTCCGCGCACCTTTAACACACACAAAAAGATCCGACTCCCCGCACTCCCGGGAATCGTGGACGACGCCGCTGACAGTGTCCCGCTCACCCCGCCGGATGAGGTGTCCTTCCGCAGCCTTTGCCGCTTCCTCTATGGTTATGGTCTTCATTGTCACTTCTCTCTTCTTCGTCCCTTAACTCTGTTTGATATCTGCCGTCCGTCGGCTGTCCGTCTCTACTCTTCCCGGTAGAGATAGATCTTCGTTCCCTTCTTGACTTCCGTTCCCGCCGCCGGATACTGCTTGATGACGATGAAGTCATCGCCGTCGGCGCCGTCATCCAGATCGTAATCCAGGCCCTCGTCCATGAGGAGAGCCGCCGCGTCGCTGGCGCCCTTTCCGATCACGTCGGGAACCAGCAGGGTCTTTTCTTCCTCTTCCTTCTCCGCTTCTTTGATTGCCTTTGCATCGGCGGAGATGTTCAGGTAGGGCAGCGTCTTGCTCAGCACCTTGCTGACCGCCGGCGCCGCCGTCACGCTGCCGAAGCGCACGCCCTTCGGGCTGTCCACGATGATCAGCACGGCGATCTTGGGATCGTTCATGGGCGCCATGGCGATGCAGGAGGAATAGGTGTCGCCGCCGTAACCCCTGCCGCTTTCACTGAGCTTGTTCGCCGTTCCGGTCTTGGCGCCGACCCGGTATCCGGGAACCGCCGCCGCCGTCGCGCCGCCGCCCTCGCCTGCCACGTACTCCATGACGTCGCAGAGCTGCTTGGCCGTCTTCTTGGACACGGTCTGCCGCACCATCACCGGATCAAACTTCTCCACGGTCTTGCCCTTGGAGTCGGTCATTTCCTTCACCAGATGAGGCTGCATCAGCTTGCCCTCGTTGCCCAGGGAGCAGACCGCCGTGATCAGCTCGATGGGGGTGACCGCCACGCCCTGGCCGAAGCCGATGGTCGCCAGGCCGATCTCTCCCGCGCTGTCCTTATCCTGAAGGATGGCCGTAGCCTCGCCCGGGAAATCGATTCCGGTCTTGTCCTTGACCCCGAAGGTGTCCAGATACTCGTAGAAAGTGTCCAGTCCGATCTTCAGGGCGATCTTCATGAACACCGGGTTGCAGGAGTTGCTGACCGCCTGCTTCACCGTCTCCGTTCCGTGGGAGTCGGGATAGGCCCAGCACTGGATGAACCTGCCGGCCACCTTATAGCCGCTGTTGCAGGTGTACTTGTCGTTGAGGGTGGTAACGTCCTCCTCCAGGGCTGTGGAGGTGGTGATCAGCTTGAATGTGGAGCCCGGCTCGTAGACGTCGCAGATCAGGGAGTTTCTCCACATATCCGAAAGGTACTCCGTCTGTTCGTCGGAGTCCATGTTCTTGAAGGCGACGATGTCATCGTCATCGGTGGGTTCCATGGGATTGTTCAGGTCAAAGGAGGGGATCTGGCCCATGGCCAGCACCCTGCCCGTCTCCACTTCCATCACGATACCCATGCAGCGCTTGGCCTTGGTCTTCTTCTGGGCGCTGGCCAGGGCTTCCTCCAGGTAGTGCTGGATCACGTGGTCCAGGGTGGTGACGATGTTGTAGCCGTCCCTTGTCTGGTAATGGCGCTCGTCCCCGTAGTTGTTGGACAGCTGCCGTCCGCTGGTGTCCGTGTAGCTCACCCAGCGCCCGGAGACGCCGCTGAGATAGGAGTTGTACTGGAGCTCCAGCCCGGACAGGCCCTCGTTATCGATGTTGACCGAGCCCAGTACGTGGGCCGCGCTCTCACCCAGAGGGTAGTTGCGCCGGGTGTCCTCGACGATCTCGATTCCCTTGGCGTCGGACTTGCGGATGGAATCCGCGGCGTCCTTGTCCAGCCCGCGGGCTACGCAGACCAGCTTCTCTCCCGAATTCAGGATCTCCGCGATCTTGTTGGACTCCACGCCCGTGTAGGCTTCCAGCACGGAGGTGGTCTGGGCGATGTTCTTCTTGACTTCCTTCTTGTCCTCGCCCACCTTCACGCTATCGGGCCGCACCCAGATGGAGTAGCAGCTGACGCTGACCGCCAGCTCGTCCCCGTTGGTGTCATAGATCACGCCCCGTTCGGCCATCAGGGTCTTGTCCTTGGTCTGCTGCTCGATGGCCCGGGCGGAGTACTCCTCACCTTTCACGATCTGCACCCAGCCGACCCGGAAGGCGAGAAGCAAAAGCAACGCAAAAAACAGCATCGCAACGATGATCAGATTCCGTTTGCTTCTCTCTGTGACCGACATAGAATTCTCCGTAAATAAACAACGAATCCCGGGCCGCAGATAGCGCGGTCCGGGTTCAGGTTCCGACGATTATTGATAGGCTTTTGACTTCAGAACATCGGCAAATCCCGCCGGCGGCATGTCACTTCTGGACACGTAGACGATCTGTTCCGTCTTTGCCGCTTTCATCTTCAGTTCCTGAGCGGCCCGCTCTTCGACGTACCCCACTCCGTTCATGGTCGTCTGGCTGGACTGAAGGTGCTTGATGTCATCCCAGAGCGCGCTGTTCTCCGCCTCCGTCACGCCGATCTCGTATTTGATGGACGCAGCGTAGGCGGTCATGACAATGAGAAGGATCATCGTCATCGCTATGGCCGCAAGCCCCATCAGGATCAGCCTCCTATCCTTGAGGATGCCCAGATCGGCTACACCGGCCTTCCTGGCGGCCTGCCGCCGCCGTTCCCGGTGTTCCCTGGACTCCTGGGGTTTCATATCTAAGCCATATTTCTGATATTGTTCCTGGAATTCATACCATTGTTCCGCAGCAATCATACCATAGCCCCATTCCTGTTATGCTCATTCCGATTGTGTCAGTTTTTCTATCGCCCGCATTTTCGCGCTGCGGGCCCTTGGATTACTTTCCTGTTCCTCCCGGGAAGCCGTTACCGGCCTGCCGGTCACCTTCTTCACGTCCGCCCGCTTTCCGCAGACGCAGACCGGAAGGTCCTTGGGACATGTGCAGGGGTCCAGCCGTTTGGCGAAGGCCTCTTTTACTATCCTGTCCTCCAGGGAGTGGAAGGTGATGATGCATAACCTTCCCCCTGGAAGCAGGACGTCGCAGTAGTCTTTACAGGATTGTAAGAGTTGGTCAAGTTCTCCGTTGACCTCGATCCGGATGGCCTGAAAGGTCCGTTTTGCCGGATGGGGTCCTTCTCTCCGAGCCGATGCCGGAATCGCTGCCTTGATGATTTCCGTCAGCTGTCCGGTGGTCTCGATCGGCCCTTCTTTTCTTTTGTCGACGATGAAGGAGGCGATGCGTCCTGCCCACCGTTCTTCACCGTATCTGCGGATGATGTCCGCCAACTGGTCCCGGCTGTAGCTGTTCACCACATCCCGGGCGCTGAAGGTTTCGCTCCGGTCCATCCGCATATCCAGCGGCGCGTCCTGCATGTAGGAGAATCCTCTGTCGGGATTGTCCAGCTGGAAGGACGATACGCCGATGTCCAGCAGTGCCCCGTCGATTCCGGGGATATCCTGTTCCTCCAGGATCTTCTTGATCTCCGCGTAGGTGCTCTTCACCAGGATCTTCCGGCAGGGGTAAGGCTTAAGCCTCTTTTCCGCCGCGTCCAGCGCGTCCTGATCCCGGTCGATGCCGATCAGGGTTCCCGCCGGTCCGATCCGTTCGGCGATTCCCGCCGCGTGGCCTCCCCCGCCCAGGGTTCCGTCCACATAGGTTCCGCCTTCTCTGATCTTCAGCGCGTCCATGCACTCCGCGAAGAGTACCGGCGTGTGCTTAAAATCCATAGATCTCCAGTCCCTCTGCCGCTTCGCTGGCATCCAGGAGCTCGCCCGTGTCCGGATTCAGTTCCGCATCCCACTGCTCTCTGCTCCAGACCTCGATGACCTTGTTGCTGCCGACGGTGATCAGATCCTTTTCGATTCCCGCGTATTCCCGCAGTTCCTGGGGGATCGTCAGCCGTCCCTGCTTATCGATGTCGCACTCCGCCGCGGAAGAGTGGAAATGTCTCCGGACTCGCCGGCTGTTAGGGTTGCTCGTGGGAAGCTCATCCAGCTTGTCCACGAACTTCTTCCATTCTTCCATGGTGTAGATCGTGAGGCACTTGTCCAGGGATTTGGCCATGATGCACTTGCCCCGCAGTTCCTCCCGGAACTTGGAGGGGACGATCAGCCTGAACTTGCCGTCTATGGAATTGCTGTATTTTCCGACAAACATGTTCGCTCCCCGTTAGAGAATAAGACTCCTTTTGCCTCTGATTCGCCACCATTTTATGCCACTTTCCTCCATTTGTCAACCACTTTACTCCCCTAAGTGACATAATTCTTCAATTTACTTGTCATGCTCCCCTTTTCCGTGTATGATGGTGATAGTTGGATATCATTGAATTTTGAACGGTTTGACCGCGTTGACGGTCAGTCCGGGTTGGTGGAGAAATGAAGAAGAATTGTATCAGACTGATTCTCTCCGGGGTATTATGCCTATCCCTGGCCGCCGCCCTTGCCGGGTGCAGCGGTTCGCCGGAGGACAGCGATGTCAATTATGACGGAGCAGAAATGGACGTGGAGTTTCTCACCGGAGAGTGCGCGGACCAACTGGTCAATGACGGCGCGGATACGGTCACCGGTTCCGTTTCCCTCATTTCCGAAGGAGAAAGCTACAAGGTGGTCGTGGAGCAAAAGCAGGTCGTCGTCAACGAAAACTACGAAGACGGCTATTACATCGCCGACCGGAACATGACTTCGGAGTATGCGTTCGGCGCGGACATGGGCATCGTCGTGATGGAGAACGGCGAACCGGCCGTGAGCGACGCGGAAACCTTCCAGAAGAAGTACTCCGATGACCCGGACGCCCTGTACACCGTCTATCTCATGGGAGACACAGTGGAGCTGATTCTCCCTCTGGATCCCCGGCAGCTGGTGAACAGCAACCAGTAGTCCTATGCCAGTACCGGACCCTGTAGCATTTACCATCTTTAATATCGATATTATGTGGTACGCGATCGTGATCTGCGGCGGGATCATTCTCGCGACTTTTTTATGCTGCCGCCGCGCCCCCTCCCACGATCTGTCCCCGGACCAGATCCTGAACTTCGTTCTCATCTGCGTCCCCGCCGGCATCATCGGCGCCCGCCTCTACTACGTCCTCTTCCATCTGGACTGGTACGCGGGGGACTTCTTCCGGATCATCAATATCCGGGGAGGCGGCCTGGCCATTCACGGCGGGCTGATCGCCGGCCTGGGCACCGCGGCGCTCCTGTGCTGGCTGTGGAAAGTCCGGCCCCTGAACCTGCTGGACCTGGCCGCGCCCTCCATTGCCCTTGCCCAGTCCATCGGACGCTGGGGCAACTACTTCAACTCCGAAGCCCACGGCGGCCCCACGGACCTCCCCTGGGCCATCACCGTGGACGGCCAGTCGGTCCACCCCACCTTCCTCTACGAATCCATCTGGTGCTTCCTGCTCTTTCTCTTTCTTCTGTGGATGGACAGCCGGCACCGTTCCTTCGAAGGGCAGATCATTCTCCTCTACGGCATGCTCTATTCCCTGGAGCGTTTCTTCGTGGAGGCCCTGCGCACGGACAGCCTCATGATCGGACCCTTCCGCCAGGCCCAGGTCATCAGCCTGGCCATCTTCCTCGTCTGCGCCATCGCCTACATCGTCCTCTCCCGCCGCCATCGCGGCACACAATCCTGATTACCCTCTCCGCCGATGATCTGCGCACGACTTCCCCATCGATAATTGGCTGTTATTTCCATATTACGTTAAATGGAAATAAATGGGAGTACTTATCGCAGAATTTGAGCCAGTCAAACTCGCTCAAAGGGACTTTTTCTGCAAGAGTTGCCTTTACTTCAAGATTCTGCAGAGAAAAAGTCCATTCAGTCTGTAGAAATTCTAATGATGACCAGAAATGCAGAATATGCGTCATATCAAGGGATATCCGCAGGTTCAGGATACGAGAATTCCGTAACATTTGGAGCAGCGTGAGAATAATACAGAATCAGGACGAGAAGGCAGATCGTGCTATGGCGTATCAGGCTAAAGGGAACGAAAAAAGAGCCGCTGCAAAAGCAACAGCTCTCTGTGGTTCATTCATTCGGCCGGGAGATCAGTCCCAGTCGATTTTTTTCTTCAGGATCTTTCCGTTGACGGCGTGGATCTCGTATTCGTATTCCAACCGGTCTTTCACGAACTCCACCTCATAGATATACAGCCCGTCATCGTAGTCCCGCCTGAGCTTGGTGAACCAGACCTGGCTCTCCGTGAAGCCCGCGTCCGACAGGGCGATCTGTTTCGCCCTTTCCTCGCCGATAAAGCTCGAGTTGCGGTAGACCTTCACCCTGGTCTTGACGGTCCCGTACTTGCCCGCGTTCCACCGCTTCACACCCTTGATGCGGATGGTGTAGGTGCGGCCCGCCTTGTATTTTTTGATCCTGAACTTGATGTCATCCTCATCCCGGCTGATGATCCGGGTCTTGTACTTCTTTCCTTTATTGTCCCTGACGGTCACCTTGACGCGCTTGTACTTCACGTCCCCGACGAATTCCACCTCCACGATGCCGTTTCCGTTGTATTCCACCTCTTCGACCCTCGGCGCTCCCTTTGACGCCGCCGAAGCGGGAACCACACCGATGCTCAGGGCCAGGGCCAACATGAGCGAAAACGCCGTAACCTGTCTGATGATCCTCTTCATGTCCGGTCCTCCTTTCTGCCTATTGAAATCATTTCATTTACCGAATGATACCGGAAAAAGATTAGAAAGTTATTAGAGAAAGAGTAAAGAAGAATAAAAAAGGACCGCCCCGGTCCACATTGGTCCGCGGCAGTCACCCGGCTCTCGTATTTCCCTCTTACACGTTGAACAGGAAGTGGCAGATGTCGCCGTCCTGCACCACGTATTCCTTTCCTTCGGAGCGGAGCCATCCGTGCTCCTTTGCCGCGGAGACCTTCCCGCCGGCTTCCATCAGTTTGTCGTAGGAGATGGTCTCGGCGCGGATGAATCCCTTCTCGAAATCCGTGTGGATCTTCCCGGCTGCCTGGGGCGCCTTGGTGCCCCGGCGGATGGTCCAGGCACGGGTCTCGTCCTCTCCCGTAGTGAGGAAGGAGATCAGATCCAGGAGGGCGTAGGAAGAATGGATCAGCTTCTCCAGGCCGGACTGGCTGATGCCCAGTTCCTCCAGGAACATCTCCCGCTCATCGTCCTCCAGCTCCGACAGCTCCGCCTCCACCCTGGCGCAGATGACCACCACCTGGGAGCCCTCTTTCTCCGCGTACTCCCGCACCGCGCGGACGTATTCGTTATCCTCGCCGGCGGCATCCTCCTCGGATACGTTGGCCGCGTAGATCACCGGCTTATAGGAAAGGAGGTTCAGGCTCTTGACGAACTCCGCCTCCTCCTCGTCCAGATCCATGGCCCTGGCCGATGTGCCCCCGCCGATGAACTCCGCCACCCGCTTCAGGAGATCCAGTTCCTTCTGCAGGCTCTTGTCCCCTTTCAGGTTCTTTGCCGTCTTCTGGATCCGCCGCTCCAGCACCTCCATATCGGAAAGGATCAGCTCCATGTTGATGACTTCGATGTCGGATACGGGATCGATCTTCCCGTCCACATGGACCACATTGCCGTCCTCGAAGCAGCGCACCACGTGCACGATGGCCTCCACCTCCCGGATGTGTCCCAAGAACTTGTTGCCCAGGCCTTCGCCCTTGCTGGCGCCCTTCACCAGTCCGGCGATGTCACAGAACTCGATGGTGGTATAGATGGTTTTCTTCGACTGATAGATTTCCGACAGCGTCTTCACCCGCTCATCGGGAACGGTCACCACGCCCACGTTGGGCTCAATGGTGCAGAAGGGATAATTGGCCGCCTCTGCGCCCGCTTTGGTAATGGCGTTGAACAATGTACTTTTTCCAACATTTGGAAGTCCTACGATTCCCAGCTTCATGTATTGCCGCTTCTCCTTTTCTTCATGCTCTGTGATTATAAAACACGCTCCCCTGATCCTCCCCGTAAGCCGCCACGGGAAACAGGGCAAAACAGTCCTTCTTTCCCTTGCGATTATACCACGAACTGAAGATCTATGACACGTCGTATTTCACCGCATTTGTCAATACTACTCTTGTTATTTTCATTCTTACGGTTTATCATGATACAGGTAATTACAGGTTAATTATACCGATATCTGTAGAACAGGGATGCTTACCATGTCAAAGACTTATGTGAATACTATACTGAAGCGGGTCGTGCTGCTGATCGTTGCCTTTGCAGTCACTGCACTTCTGGCGCCGAACATCCATGCCTCTTCGGCCTATGACGAACATGCCATAAACTTTGACAGGATCAACAACTCCCGGGATTTTGGCGGATACAGAACATCAGACGGCAGGACGGTGAAACGAAGCATCTTCATCAGAAGCGCCGAGCTGTCCTATGCGACGAAGAGCGACCTCAGCAGGCTAAAGAATCATTATCAGCTCGAGGTCGTCTTTGATTTCCGCCACCCGAAGGATCACAAATATTGTCCGGACAAGAACATGCCCGGAGTGAGCAACATAAATCTTCCTATCGAGTATAAGGCCCGGCGCAGTGCAAAGACGCCAAAGAAAAGATACCGGACCATGAGGAAGAGCGGCAATGCCACGCTGCGTCTAAAAGCGACCCGGGAAGCAAAGCGCGCAGGCAAGACCTATACCCGGCGTATCGTCATGGATTCCTATTCCCAGAAGCAGTACCGTAAATACTTCGATTACCTTCTTAACAACGAAGACTGTGGTGGAGTTCTTATCCACTGCGTTCACGGGAAGGACCGCACGGGAGTCGCAGCCTTCATGACTCTGATCGCACTCGGAGTGCCGGAAAAGACCGCCTACAGAGAATATGCGATGACGAACGACTGGATAAAGAAATACTCGCCAAAGACCTACCGCAATCGCGATGTGGGCGTGCGGACCTCCGAACTGAAAT
This sequence comes from Bacillota bacterium, assembly GCA_017433375.1. Taxonomy (GTDB): domain Bacteria; phylum Bacillota; class Clostridia; order Peptostreptococcales; family Anaerovoracaceae; genus Lentihominibacter. The sequence goes on along the minus strand of JAFRHG010000014.1, from coordinate 58,184 downwards.
ATGCCGTCAACGCAGCCAAAAGGAAGTATGGCTCAATGAAAAACTTCCTGAAAAAAGCCTACGGTCTGGACAGCAAAGATCTGACAAAACTCCGTCAGATGTATACGGAGTGATGGGCTTTCAGACTTCTATTGAATGATCATATCGTCCCGCAGGGACTTGCCGCTGTTGGAGGGCTCCGCCGGAGCGACGGCCAGGCCGATCACGCCGGTCAGGATCAGGGCGCCGCAGATGTAATGGTACCAGTAGAGGGGTTCGCCGAGAATCAGCGCACCGGCGATGATGGACACCAGCGTCGAGGCGCTGCTGAAGACCGTGCACTGAACGAGTTCCATGTGGGCCAGCATAAAGGCCATGAACTGGGCCGAAAGCAGAATGCAGAAGATTCCCAGGAAGGATACCCAGATCACGAACCGGGGATGGGTCAGGGGTTCCACCAGCCCGTAGAGGTCATGGGTGCCCAGGGCGCGGAGGAGGGCCGCCCCGTAGAAGATGATGAAGCCGCCCACGGAAATGCAGACGGTGATCTCGATGGGCGCGAAAACGCCCCGCACGTACCTGGCTGACACGTTCTGGCAGCCCATAAAGATGCTGCTGATGGTCATGATGATCAGGCCCGTGACATTCAGGCGGATGTCCGTCGCGTTCAGGATGATCAGGACGACCAGCGCCGCGACGGTGAGGACCACGAAGAAGTTCTGGAGGGGAGTTGACTTTTCTCCCAGGGTGATCCGCCCGATGATCTTGGCGAAGATGGGCACGACGGCGAAGACGATGGCCCCCTCGATGGATGTGGCAAAGTACATGGCCAGGATCTGCAGCACCATGAAGGCCAGATAAAAGCCTGCCGTCTGATAGAGCTTTGCCTTCGGCCGGTTCGGTTCCGCCTTGGGATACTTCCCCAGGGCCTTGCAGACGGCGACGAACATGATGACGCCAATCAGGGCTGTGGCAAACCGGTAAGCCAGAAGGGTCAGGGTGTCTGCGTAGGGCACGCACTGCTTGATGCCGAAGAAGGAAAACCCGATGGACAGGGTAAAGGCGATCCCCACCGTGTAGAGTTTCCACCGGCTCACGCCGTCGATCGTTTTACCCATCAGAAGAATACTCCTCTCACAAAGATCTCCACACCGATGCAGATCAGGATGATGCCGCCCAGTATGCTCGCCCTGCCGGAAAGCCGCGTGCCGATGGTCCGTCCCGCCTCCAGTCCGCCGATGCAGATCAGGAAGGTGACGGCCAGGATGATCACCGAACAGAAGAAGGCTTCCGGCGCGCTGTAGCGCGCAAAGGCAAATCCTACGGAGAGCGCATCGATGGAGGTGGCGATGCCCTGGGTGATCAGGATGGCCGCGCCCAGAGGGGCGACGAAAGGCCGGACTTCATCCGCCGTGTCCGGGGACACCTCCTCTACCGCTTCTCCGAATGTTTCCGTCATCTTCCGGGCCCGGTTTTCCCGGATCCCCTCCCGCAGCATTTTGCCGCCGATGAACAGCAGCAGGAGCAGCGCGATCCAGGGAACGGCCTTCTGGAATGTCTCAAAGGCCTGGGCCAGGGAATGGACGCAGAACCAGCCCACCATGGGCATGAGAAACTGAAAAAACCCGAAGGTCCCCGCGATGAGGCAGGCCTTCTCCTTTCTCATCTGGGGCTCGTTCATCCCGTTGACCACGGATACGGAAAAGGCATCCATGGCCAGGCCTACGCCCAGCAATATGCTTCCCAGGACAAGCGACAGGGTTATGGTCATATCCTCCTGCCCTCCTCCAGATCTGTCTTCAGGTAGGGCAGGACCCGGCTCATGGGAAAGCCGATCACGTTGTCCCGGTCCCCCTCGATCCGGTCGATGTACTTTCCGAAGGTTTCCTTTATGGCGTAGCCGCCGGCCTTGTCGTAGGGTTCCCCCGTGCGGACGTAGGCCAGCAGTTCCTCATCGGAATAGGTGCCGAAGACGACATCGGCCTTCTCAAAGAGGCAGCGCTTTGCCGCCGGTTCCACCGAGTTATCGATGAGACAGACCCCCGTGATCACCTGATGGGTCCGCTCCCGCAGCATGGACAGAACGGCGAAAGCCTCCTCCTCATCGGCGGGTTTGCCCATGATCTTTCCGTCGGCCACCACCACGGTGTCTGCGGCGACGATGAGGCCCTCCTCCTTCGCGGCCACATCCTGTGCCTTGCACAGGGCCAGGAACATGACCGTCGTCTCCGGGGCCAGTTCCATGGGAAGATGTTCCTCCGCGCCGGAGGGGCAGATCCTCACCGGGATGCCCTCCCGGGCGAACATCTCCCGCCGCCGGGGTGAAGAGCTGGCCAGCACGATGTCCGGCCGGAATATGTTTTGCCTGCTGGGGGTCATTGCCTTTGCACTCCTGTCCCTTTCGCTACAGATTGCCCGTGGCTTCCTTCAGCACCTGGCCGATGGCCTCATGGATCACCAGGTCGGCCTGTCCGTCATAGGACGTGCTGCTCTTATTGATCAGCACAAGATGCTTTCCGTGGAAGTAGTTGACGAAGCCTGCCGCCGGATAGACCACCAGGGAGGTCCCTCCGATGATCAGGGTATCGGCCGCGGCGATGGCGTCCACCGCACCGCGGATCTGGGCGTCGTCCAGGGCTTCCTCATAGAGGACCACGTCCGGCTTGACGATGCCGCCGCACTTCTCGCAGCGGGGAATGTGCCCGTCGCAGTGAGCCGGATCCATGATGTAGTCCAGATCATAGGCGGCGCCGCAGTCCATGCAGAAGTTGCGCAGAACGGATCCGTGCAGCTCGTAGACCGTCCGGCTGCCGGCCTTCTGGTGCAGCCCGTCGATGTTCTGGGTGACCACCGCCTTCAGCTTGCCCATGTCCTCCAGCTTTGCCAGGGCCAGGTGGGCCGGATTGGGCTCGGCTTCGGTATAGATAAGGTTGCTTTTGTAATAGTCAAAAAACGTCTCCGTGTTCCGCAGGAAAAAGCTGTGGGAGATCATCTGCTCCGGAGACATCCCGTAGGCCTGCTGGGCGTTGTAGAGGCCCTGCTCCGACCGGAAGTCCGGAATGTTGCTCTCCGTGGACACTCCCGCCCCGCCGAAAAATACGATGTTATTGCTTTCCTTCAGAATGGCTGTCAGTTCTTCATACATAGTCCTTTACCTCCCGTCTGTTTTTCCGATGCGGTCGATCACCGCGAAGATCAGCGCCGCTCCCGCCGCCGTAGCCAGGGTCGCCGCGAAGGTCAGCGTCTTCGCTCCGCTGACGTCCAGGACCCATCCTCCCAGAAGACTGGAAAAGATCGTGGTCACCGTGATCATGGTGGTGAAGAGGGCCTGGCCGCGGACGGCCTCGCCTTTGCTCATGATCTCGCCGGTAAAGTAGACCATCCCCGGCAGGAACAGGGCGAAGGACACCAGCTGAAAGGCCTGTGCCGCGAAGAGCATGGCCACGGAATCGGCCAGCCAGCACAGCAGGATCTTGAGGGTGAATCCCACCGACGCCACCTTGAGGAGGCTCTGGCAGGAGAACCGCTTTTTCAGCCGGCTGAACACCACCATGGTGGGGATCTCCAGGAAGGCCATCAGGCCGAGGATCCGGCCCATGTCCTCGCTGGTCCCGCCCACGTCCGTGACGATCTGCACCATATAGTTGTTCAGGATGGAGTTGCTGAAAAACAACCCCACCACCCCGATATTCAACAGGAAGAACAGCCGGTTCCTCGCCACGAACTGCCTCATGGTGATGGTCTCATGCTCTTCTTCCCCTTCGTTCTTATTGAGTTGCGTCTTTTCCCCCGCAGCGTTCATCTGCCGGGCCTTCTGGAAGGTCTTCCAGGTCATGGCCAGGCTGATCAGCATCATGGCGCAGGTGATCTCCGCCGTCGCCGGAAGCACCATGATCCCCATGTGCTCCACCAGGGTCCCCAGAACGGCCACCAGCAGGGAGTATGCCAGGGAGCCCACGCTGCGGGCGATGCCGAAGTTGACGGGCACGCCGCTCTCCTCCAGCTTGAAGGTCAGGGAATTATACATGGGCTGCAGCACCGTATGCCAGGCGATGAGCAGCACGAAGATCACGCACAGGGCCAGGCCTCCCCCGGGGAAGACGAACAGTCCCAGGGTAAAGACCATCATCATCACCGTCATGGCGGAGGCTATGCCGATGACGCCCACCTTCGCCGACCGGTCGGCCAGGTCCGCCGTCAGGGGCTGCAGCACCACGGCCAGGATATTGGCCGCCGCCAGGGTCATGCCGATCTGCACGTTGGCATATCCCTTCGCCAGCAGGAACACCGAAGCGAAACTGCTGACGATGCCGTAGATCATCCAATAGGTACCGAAGATGCTTCCGTACCAGAAATTCAGTCGCTTTCCCATGAGGCCCTTCTGTCTACAGATCGTAATACAGGGAGAACTCCGCCGGATGAGGAATGGAATTCACCCGCTCAAAGTCCTTCGTTCTTCTCGTGATCCAGATATCGATCAGTTCCTGGGGGAACACGCCGCCGGCGGTCAGGTAATCGTGATCCGCCTCCAGGGCGTGGAGCGCCTCCAGCAGGTTGGTGGGCAGCGCCTTGACCTCCTTCTTCTGCTCTTCCGTCAGCTCGTACAGGTTGAAGTCGTAGGGGCCCCACCCGCCCGTCATGGGATCGATCTTCCGTTTGATCCCGTCGATGCCGGCCATGAGGATGGCGGCGAAGGCGTAGTAGGGATTGCAGGTGCCGTCCGGGTTGCGCAACTCGAACCGCTTGGTCTCCGGCGACTTGGCGTAGGCCGGGATCCGGATGACGGAGCTGCGGTTGGCCGTCGCAAAGCCAATGGTGACCGGCGCTTCAAAGCCGGGAACCAGCCGCTTGTATGAGTTGGTGGATGGATTGGTGAAGGCGCACAGGCTGGCCGCGTGCTCCAGCAGGCCGCCCATGAAGTACATGGCCGTCTCCGACAGGTTGGAGTACCCGTCGCCGTAGAACAGGGGCTTGCCGTCCTTGAACAGATGCATGTGCACGTGGAGCCCCGATCCCGCCTCATCGTAGATGGGTTTAGGCAGGAAAGTGGCCGTCCGGTCATCCTCCACCGCCGTGTTCTTGATGATGTATTTGGCGATCATGGTCGCGTCGGCCATTTCGGTCAGCTCGCCGAGCTCCACCTCGATCTCCACCTGGCCCGGTCCGCCCACCTCGTGGTGGTGGTACTTGACCTTGACGCCCCAGTCCTCCATGGTCATGCAGATCCGCGCCCGGGTGTTATAGGTGATGTCCTGGGGGATGTCCGCGTGGTAGCCCTTCTTCCGGCCCACCTGGTATCCCTTGTTGCGGATGTCATCTTCGATGGCGGTGTTCCATTCCGCCTGCTCCGTATCCACCTCGCAGAAAACGGAGTCGGAACGGGCCGCGTAGGCTACCCGGTCGAAGAGGTAGAACTCGTACTCCGGTCCCACGATCATCTGATCGGCGATGCCCTGATCCCGCATGTACTGTTCCGCCGCCAGGGCAACGTTTCTCGGGTACTGGTCGAAAGGCCGGTTCTCCGGCTCATCGATGACGTACACGTCTCCCATCATGGTGATGGTTGGCACATCCACGAAGCCGTCGACGATGGCCGTTTTCAGGTTCGGCAGGAACACCATGTCGGACTTCTCGATGGGCGCGTATCCGTAGTTGGATCCGTCGAAACCGATGCCCTCCTTCATGGTCTTTTCCGAAAACCGGTCCACGGGAATGGACAGATGGCGCCATCTTCCCTCCAGGTCGACCATCTTGAAATCGATCATCTCGATCCCGTTTTCTTCGATGTACTTTTTGACTTCCGCTACTGACTCAAACATTTTTCCTCTCCATTTCGTTTCCAATAGAAACAGTATATTCCCGCAAAAGCAACTCTGTCAAACGGTCTTCCGTGCTGTGCCTGCCGCGGTCTGCTTTGTTCCGCCTGCCGCGGCCTACACGATCTCCTCGAAGGTCTTGCCGCAGTGGGGACAAGTGATCCGGATCTTTCCCGCGCCCACGGGAACCTGCAGGCTGCCCTTGCAGTGGGGGCAGATATATATGCGTTTGCCCTCTTCCACCTTCTGCTTTTTGGGCCGTGCTGTTCCGGCCGGCCGCTGGGGCTTCCCCTGTCCCGGCCGGGCCGCGCCGCCGGTAAAGCGGCTCTTCATTTCCAGATATTTCCTGTTCTCTTCCTGCCGCTTGGGAATGTTGCGGGAAAACATCCGGGCGTAGACGATGGCAAGGATGATCACCACCACCACGTTGAGCCAGTGGCGGGGTACGAAGATGCCGATGATGATCAGCACCGCCGCCGCGATAAGAAGCAGCCGGTTGAGTTCATCGTTGCCGTATCTGCCGATCATTAACCTGCTCAGCCATTGCCTGAATCCGTTCATTGTCCAAATACCTCCTGTGCCGCCTCCACCGATTTCATGGCGTCGCGGCAGTAATAATCCGCTCCGATTGCCTTTGCATAGTCTTCTGTCAGGACGGCGCCGCCCACCATGACGCGGCACGCCGGCGCCTCCGCCCGGATGGCTGCGATGGTCTCCTCCATGCTCTTCAGCGTGGTGGTCATCAGCGCCGAAAGGCCGACCAGCCGGACGTCCCTTTCCTTCACCGCGCGGACGATCTCCTCCGCTGGCACGTTCCGTCCCAGATCGATCATGTGATAGCCGTAGTTATCCATGATCACCTTCACGATGTTCTTGCCGATGTCGTGGATGTCTCCCTGCACCGTGGCGATCACCACGTCGCCCAGGTCCACGCCGGCCTTATCCCGCCCGGCCATCCTCTCCCGGATGACCTCAAACCCGGCCTGGGCAGCCGTGGCCGCCTGAAGCATCTGGGGCAGGAACAGGGTGCCCTGTTCGAAGGCCTTGCCCACCTGGTCCAGAGCCGGGATCAGATACCGGTTCACGATGGTCATTTCATCCGCCGTCTGCAGCAGTTCCTTCACCGCCGCGACGGTCTCCCCTTCCATGCCCGTGCGCACGGCCCGGAAGAGATCGTGGGTGCCCGCGCCGGTCCGCGCCGCAGCGTCTGTCTGGCCGGCCTGCGCATCCGCGGCACCTGTCTGGCCGGCCGCACCGGTCTGGGGACCCGCCCCGCTCTGGCCCGCCGGGCCGGACGCCTGGGGGCTCTTCAGCCCCGCGCCCCGTCCCATGGTCATATCGCCGTAGCGGGCGATGTAGTCCGCCGCCGTCTCATCCGCGTTCTTCAGCACGTTGAAGGCAAAGATGGAGGCCATCATATCCTCGTCGTTGGGATTGATGATGGGCAGATCCAGCCCGTTCTCCATGGCCATGGTCAGGAAGGTCCGGTTGATCACCGGCCGCAGGGGAAGGCCGAAGCTGACATTGGACACGCCCAGCGCCGTCCGAAGGCCCAGCCGTTCCTTGACCATCCGCACCGCCTTCAGGGTCTCATCCACCGCTTCCTGCTGGGCCGAGGCCGTCAGGGTCAGGCAGTCGATGATCACATCCCGGCGGGGAATGCCGTATTCTTCCGCCCGGCCTACGATCCGCCGGGCGATGGCGAAGCGCTCCTCGGCACTCTCCGGAATCCCCTTTTCATCCAGGGTCAGCCCGATGACCGCGGCGCCGTATTTTTTCACGAGAGGCAGAACTGCCTCCATGCTCTTTTCCTCTCCGTTGACGGAGTTGACGATGGGCTTGCCGCAGTACACCCGCAGGGCCGCTTCAATGGCCGCCGGGTTGGAGGAATCGATCTGCAAAGGCAATTCCGTCACCGCCTGCAGCCGCTTGATCAGCTTCGGCAGAACGGAAACCTCGTCCAGACCGGGCACGCCAACGTTCACATCCAGGATCTCCGCACCGGCCTCCGCCTGATCGATGGCCTGGCCCAGGATATAATCGAAATCGCCCTCCAGCAGGGCCTGTTTCATCCGCTTCTTTCCCGTGGGGTTCAGCCGCTCCCCGATCACCGTCACATGGTCGGCGGTGACCGTCCGGCTGCGGCTGGTCAGTTTCGGCACCGGGACATCTTTCCCTTCAGGCCTTCTGCCAGCGGCCTCCCTCGCCGCCTCGGCCAGGCCCCGGATATACTCCGGATCGGTGCCGCAGCAGCCGCCCGCCATATTGACGCCGGAAGCGATGTACTCCCGCATATAATCCACGAACTGGCCGCAGGTGATGTCGTACTCCCCTGTGGTGGGATCCGGCAGGCCCGCGTTGGGCTTGGCGAATACCGGCAGGTCCGTGTAAGTCATCAGTTCCCGGATCATGGGCAGGATCTGGGCCGGTCCCAGGGAACAGTTGATGCCCATGGCATCCACCCCCAGCCCCTCCAGGGTCACGGCCATGACCTCCAGGCTCGTGCCCGTGAAGGTCCGTCCATCCTCGTCAAAGGACATGGATACGATCACCGGCAGACCTGTGTTTTCTCTGGCCGCCAGAACCGCCGCCTTCACCTCGTAGATATCTGTCATGGTCTCGATGACGATCAGGTCAGCCCCCTCCGCCGCACCGGCGCAGGCCAGCACGGCATAGGCCTCATAGGCATCCTCGAAGGCCAGGGCTCCCATGGGTTCCAGCATCTCTCCCAGAGGTCCCATGTCCAGAGCCACGAAGATTTCCCGCCCGGAGGCTGCCATTTCCTCACGCACCTTCAGCGCCGGGGCCATCAGCCGGTGGATGTCCTCCTCCACATGGCCCTCCCTCTGCAGCTGCCGCTGCCGGTTCATGGTGAAGGTGGGCACGTAGAGAATGTCTGCGCCGGCCTCCGCGTACTGGCGGTGAATGTCCCCGATCACCTCCGGGTGCTCCAGCAGATAGTCGTTCTGGTCGCAGTCCGAAGGCATGCCGGCCCGCTGGAGCATGGTGCCCATGGCGCCGTCCAGTATCCAGGTTTTTTTCCTAAAATCGATCATAATATCTACCCGTAAAAGTCCGCCTCGGTGTTGATTCCCAGGCCCTTCAGTTTACAGATGGTGTTGACCACCGAAAAGATGATCACCGCCCCCAGGCTCGCCGTAGTATCGTCCTGGTCAAAGCGGGGGGAGATCTCGCAGATGTCGAAGCCGATGATCTTGCTGGATCGGATGATGTGCTTGATCACCGGCAGCACCACCTCCGGGTCCAGCCCGATGGACTGGGTCGCGCTGACTCCCGGCGCGAAGGCCGAGGAAAAGACGTCGGTGCAGATGGTGATGTAGGCGCTCTCGTGGCCGTAGAGGAAGGTGTCCACCTTCTCCAGCACGGAGGTGATGGCGCCGTTCTGGATCTCCCGGGCCAGCACGTAATGCACTCCCAGCTCCTCCGCCTTGCGGAAGAGGCTCACCGTGTTGCTGTGCTTCTGGATCCCCAGGGGGAGATAGCCGTAATGCATCCCCTCCTCCCGGCAGATGTCCGCGATCTGGCGGAACATGGAGCCGGATGAGCTGCCCTTGTCATAGGGCCGCAGGTCGAAGTGGGCATCGAAGTTGATGATGCCGATATCCGGAGGATTGCCTTTGCCTGCGCGGAAACGGCGCTGTCCCTGGAAGTGTCCGAAGGTGGTCTCGTGGCCGCCGCCCAGGATGATGGGGAAAAGGTTCAGTTGCAGGATCTTTTCCACGGCGCTGGCCAGGATCTCCTGCCCCTCTTCCATGGAGATCTCCTGGCACATGATGTTGCCCGCGTCGAAAAGCCGCACGCTCTTCTCAAAGGTGCAGGGCAGGTTGCACATCTGCCGGCGCACGAAATCCGGGGCCAGGGCCGTGCCGACCCGTCCCTTGTTCCGCCTCACGCCCTGCTCGCTGCAAAAGCCGATGATGGCGAATCCCATGGGCCCGTCAAAGGGTTCATTCGGGGCGTTCAGGTCCAGTTCCTCCACCCACTGATGCCAGCGGAAGGAGTCGTAATCCGTCTCGCTGTCCGTTCTTCCCTGCCAGTCGTCCATGGCGCTTACGTAATTTTTCAGCACGCTGTATTCCTCCGTTTTTCTTGCTGCTTGTAGTATACCATCATCCCCCGTTTTCTGTTATACTTAATTAACACCGGAATCAGGAGGACCGTTAAATGGAATATTATGGAATTATCCCGGGACAGAACGGGAAAGTGGCGAACATCACGAAATGGCTTGTGGCGATCATTGCCGTGTTCATGGGCTACAAGGGAGTCCAGGCCGGCCTGTGGTACTACATCCCCCTGGCCATCGGACTGATCATCGTCGCATTTTTCAAGAAGGAACAGGTCATCAGCCCCAAGGGCCTGGACGTGCGCCGCGTGTTCGTGGTCTACACCGCCCACAGCATCTGGCCCTGGGAGGAGATCACCAGGGTCCACGCCAATTTTGAATCCATGAAGCCGGGAGCCGTGCTGACCTTCAGCCGGGACAACAAGAAGCGGCAGGTCATCATGCGCGGGGAGGACGCCCGGGCCGTCCTGAAGATGGGACGCAAAATCAATTCCAATCTCCAGGTGGAAGAGGTGGACGCTTCCGGCGTGCACAAATCCTACCAGTATAACCGGGACGGGGGCAAAAAAAATGACGCCTCCGAAGAGACGGTCCAGTTGGCGGAAAACTTCGCCGAGGTCAAAGAGGAACTTGCCCGCGAAACCGACTACAGCCGGTTCGCGCCGCCGGATCCCGCAAAGGCAACGGTCCGCCGTCCGGACAGATCCCTGAAGGGATTCCACTAGGGCCGCTCAGGCGTTCAGCAGGCTGAAGTCCCCGGTGACCGCGTCAAAGAGAATGTGAAAGGTCTCTCCCTCCTCGTTGGTACACTCCACGATGTAGAACGGCTTGTACACCACTTCATCGTCGATGTATTCGATATCGGGGGTGCGGAGGACTTTTTTCTTGCGCATGATTTCCCCGTAGACCGTCCGGGGGCCCTCCTTGATGGCCTTGCGCCGGTCCATCTTCACGGGCATCACCGTCTCCTCCTCCACCTCCATCCGGGCGAAGGATCCACGGGAGCGGGCGAAGGAATATCCGCCCCGGAACATATCCGCCATGACGATGACCCTCTCGTTGAGCTTTTCCAGTCTCCTGCCGAAGTCGATGTCGTACTCGATGAGCAGGTAGGGATAAAAGAGCAGGTCCATATTCTCGATGGTGAAATGCTTGCTCCGCTTCACCAGACGCTCGTAGGCGTCCTTCATTTTGTAGCCGTTTTTGAGAATCTTGATTTCCATGTCGATCACCTGAGGCTGCCGGCGGAACGGGGAACCGTCCCCTGTTCCAAACTGTCAGACGGGAAAGGACACCGCCGCGGATGCGGCAGTGTCCCGTTCGTTGCTTTTGCGAAAACTTATACCGCGGCGAACCCCCTCTTCTCCATATAGGAGCTCTCCTTGAGGTAGGTGAGAACGCCGTTGGTCTCCGGTGCGATATCCTTGTAGTTGGCTGTGGCCAGACCCGTCGGAATCTTCGTCTTGCATGCCGCTCTGTCCATGAGGTCCTGGATCTCCTTCGTCGGCGGTTTGCCGATGGCGGAGCCCAGCAGGTATGCCGCGATGGATACCATGATCCCGATAAAGAAGGTGTGCAGGCCGGTTACGGACGCCAGTCCCGCCGCCTCCCATACGATGGATGTGATGCAGCCGCAGATCATGGATGCTACGCAGCCGGCGGTGTTGCCCCGCTTGTACCAGACCGCGCCCACATAGGACGGCAGGAAGGAACTTCCCAGGGTACTGAAGGAGAACACGACCAGGCTGAATACACCCGGCGGACGCAGGAGCGCGATGATGACGGAAATGACGCCGGCAGCCAGAATGCAGAACCGGGACACCTTCATCAGCTGCTTGTCATCCGCTTCCTTGTTGATGTATCTCTGGTAGATGTCACGGCCCAGCATGGTGCCCATCAGCATCAGCTGCGCGTCGGCGGTACTCATGATCGCCGACATGATGGCGACCAGCACGATGGCGGCCAGCACGCCCGGCAGCAGCTCATAGGCCATGGTCAGCACGACCATCTCCGGGTCGTCGATGTTGGGCAGCATCAGGATGCCCATCAGGCCGATGATGTACGGCACGAAGATGAACAGCTGGTTCCAGACCGTAGCGATGACCACCGTCTGCTTGGCCAGCTTCGGGCTCTCCATGGCCATGTGCCGGATGACCACGTGAGGCAGTCCCATGTAGCCGATCAGGTATACTCCCACGGCACCGGCGACAACGCCCCATTGTCCCTGATACATGTTGCCTTTGCCCCACATGCCCGTGAGGGTCGGATCCAGTTCCGTCAGCGCCAGATTCAGTCCGGTCAGGCCGCCGACCTGTCCCCAGGCCAGCACAAAGATGGTAACCATGGAGGCAACCATGATGATGCCCTGGACGAAGTCCGTCCACGCCACGGCCAGGTAGCCGCCGGCAAAGGTGTAGAAAACGATTACGCCCGCGCCGATGATGATCGCCGCCGCGAGAGGCACGTGAAGCAGCGCCTGCATGGTCTTGCCAGCGGACAGGAACTGCGCCAGCACGTAACCGTAAACGAATACGATGGCGATGGCTCCCGCGATGACCCGCGTCGCCGAACCGGGATAGCGCTTCTCGATGTATTCAATCGGAGAAAGGCAGCCCAGGTAATAGGATAGCCGCCGCATTCTCTTTCCCAGGATACCCACGTTGAAGATGGCGCCGCCGCCGTCTCCTACGGCATACCACAGGGTGAAATAACCTTCTTTGTACGCCTGCGCGGGGCCGCCCATAAACATGTATCCGCTCATGGAGGTGGTCTGCAGCGTCAGCGCCGTCAGCACCGAGCCGATGCTCCGGCCGCCCAGCAGGTACTCTTCCGAATTTTTCGTATGTTTCGACCAGTATACGCCGATACCGATCATACCAACGAGGTAGATACCGAGAACAATATATTCTGTCATTCGGTCTCACCCCCTTTGGCCTTGGATTTTTCCCACTCTTCGTAGGCTTTCTCCCATTCCTCTTCCTTCTTGTCGTGGGCTGCCATGACAAAATACATGATGATGGCAATGATGACATAGATCACCGGCCAGGACAGAAAGGCGAAGAAGACATGCGGCTGAAGTCCGAAAATCATAAAAACCATCTCCTTCCTTGCTAAAACAACGCTCGCTATAATTGCTCAGGGGCCAGACCTCTGTGACTTCCCAAACAGCGGCCCGCAGCCGACATTGCCGGTGCTTTATCCCTTTACTGTGTAATATTATAGCAAAAGATGCGGGCTCTGTAAACCCACATCTTTCATCGGATTATTCTCACCTTTCACCTTGCCATGGTTCCGGAGATCCTCTCGCGCGCCGCACTCGCCTTCCCTTCGGATCGGAAGTGGTGTATAAGAACGCATAGTCGGATTGAATCATTCACCAGACACCTTGATACGCGCCCGAAAAAATACATTTATTTCCATTTTGTGAATAAAGTTGTCCACATTATTAATCCATACACCATTTTTCCCAAAAGTGGTGTATAGCCTTCATTGAGTTGCCTTTTTATTCACGAGAGAGACTGAAACGACTCTTTTCAGAGGGGAAATCCTGCTGACTGGTGTATTTGAAGCAACAGATCCGGTCAGACATTCACCTGCCTGCCCATCAGCTGTTCATCAATCTGTCTGAGCAACCATTCAAACCAGTTGTATACGGCAAAGAGCCTAGGGAAGCAGATCCTTCACGCCCTTCCAGACCCGGATGGCGACCCGGGGGTCGTTCATGGTGTACAGGTGAATGCCGTCCACGCCGTGTTCGATCAGGTCGCGGATCTGTCCCACCGCAAAGTCAATCCCGGCTTCGTAAAGACCCTCGGGATCGTGCTCGTTCCGCCCGACCATGGCGGTGAACTCGTGGGGCAGGCTGGCCCCGGACAATTGCACCGTCTTTTCGATCTGGCTGGATTTGACGATGGGCATGATGCCCGCGGAGATCGGCACGTTGATGCCCGCGCTCCTCGCCCGGTCCAGGAAATCATAAAAGGCTTCGTTGTCAAAGAACAGCTGGGTGATCAGCACCTGCACGCCGGCGCCGATTTTGTATTTCAGATTCTGGATGTCGCTGTCCAGGGATTCGCTCTGGTAATGACCCTCCGGGTAGCACGCGCCCAGAATCTGCAGCTGGTCGTTGCACATCCGCTGGATCTCGATGGCCAGCTCGTTGGCGTGGCGGTATTCCCGCCGGATGTTTTCGCCGGGAACGATGTCTCCCCGCAGCGCCATCACGTTCTCGATGTCCGACTCGGCAAACCGGCCGATCATCTCCTTGACGTCCTCCCGGGTGGAGTTGACGCAGGTCAGGTGGGCCACCGTCTCGATCCCAAAATCCTTCTTGATGCTGGAAGCGATCTCGCAGGTGGAATTGTCGGCGATGTTGCCGCCCGCTCCGTAAGTTACGCTGATGAAGTCGGGCCGGCACTCCGCCAACCGCTCCACCGCCGCGTGGATGGACTCCTTGTTGGTCTTCCGCTTCGGCGGAAACACCTCCAGGGAAAACACCGGTTTCTTCTCTTTGTATAACTCAGGAATTCGCATGTTCCGTCTCTCCTCTTCCTCTCTTCTCCCCCTCTCTCACTTCTGATTCTACACCCGAAGCGGCCGGATGCCAACGGACTTTTCACCGGTCCGCGTCAGCAGTTTTTCACCGGTCCGCGTCAGCAGTTTTTCACCGGTCCGCGTCAGCAGTTTTTCACCGATCCGGCGTCCGCAGTTCTTCACCGATCCGGCTCCAGCCGGCCGAGGGCGGCCTCCACTTCCTCCCGGGAAATGCCGAAGCGGTTCAGCCGCCGGAGGAAGCTCTTCCCTCCTCCGTAGCCGATCCCCAGTTCCTTTCCCAGTGCCCGGCGCCGGTCCGCCGCCCCGGGGGAGCCGTTCAGTCCCCAGCGGTCCATATCCGATACGGTAAAGGCAACCGATTCCGCCTGCGGCTGCCCGCTGCCACCGGTCTCCCGCCCGGCATCCCCGCTGCCTGCGGTTTGCGGGCCGCCGGCCGGGCCGCGTGCCATCTGCAGGGCGCGGCGGATAGCTTCCGGGGAGGCGTTTTCGATGCCGATGTCCCCGCCGCGGGTGGCCTCCGACTGATCCAGAAAAGCCTGCCTTGCCTTTGGGAAACGGTCCGTCAGACGCCGGCGGATCAGTTCTCCCGCCCGGTCCGGGTCGGTGAAGATGATCAGGCCCTTCGTCTCATAGGCCTTCTCCAGCACCTGCCAGGTCTCCTCCCGGATGCCGTAGCCGTGGGTTTCGATGGTTTCCGCATCCAGGGCGGCGCGGATGGCTGCCGTGTCGTCCCGGCCCTCCACCACGATGATTTCGTTGATCCCTGAGTCTTTATCCGTCATGTTCTCCGAATCCATTGTCCTGCCTGCCGGGCAGGAATTGTGCTATACTGTCCCCGGGAGCACTGCTCCGGGAGGTAATGATGAACAACAAGCCATTGAACAAATACTTCGACCATACCCTGCTCAGGGCCGATGCCGCGGAAGCCCAGATCCAGGCCCTTCTGGCGGAAGCCGCCGAGTACGATTTCGCCGCCGTCTGCGTCAACGGCTGCCACGTCCGGACCGCTGCCCGGGCACTGGCGGACACCGATGTGAAGGTGGCCACCGTAGTCGGCTTTCCCCTGGGCGCCATGTCGCCGGAAGCCAAGGTCCAGGAAACCCGCATCGCCATCGCCGACGGCGCGGACGAGATCGACATGGTCATGAACATCGGCGCGGCCAAAGATGGCCGGTGGGATGTTGTGGAGCGGGAGATCGCCGCCCTGGCGGAGGTCTGCCAACAAGAGGACGAATCGGGCCGCCCCGCCCTGCTCAAAGTCATCCTGGAGACCTGTCTCCTCACCGATGAGGAGATCGTCGCCGCCTGCCTGGCCGCCCAGCGCGCCGGCGCCGACTTTGTCAAGACCTCCACCGGCTTCTCCACCGGCGGCGCCACGGTCCACGCCGTGGAACTCATGAAAAAAACCGTCGGAGAGACCATGCAGGTCAAGGCCTCCGGCGGCATTCGCAGTCTGTCTGATGCGAAGGCAATGATCGCCGCAGGCGCCGATCGCCTGGGCTGCAGTGCCTCCGTGGATATCATGAAAGCCTGTCTTCAGAAATAGAGTCCGTGCCTACAGCACCGCCTTGATGGCCTCGAGGAACTCGTCGAACTCTTCGTAGGCCGGCAGCTCCGGATGCTCCTTCTTGATAGCGTCCGTGCTCTTGAACAGGAACCCGTGCTTGCTGGCCAGGATCATGGCCAGATCATTGTGGCTGTCGCCGGCGGCGATGGTGTCATAGCCCATGGTCTGCAGGGCACGCACGGTCACCAGCTTGGAGGGCTGCACCCTCATTTTGTGGGCCAGGATGGTTCCGTTCTCGTCGATGTCCAGGGAGTTGCACATGAGCATGGGCCAGTGCAGCTTCTTCATCAGCGGCTTGGCGAACTGCTCAAAGGTATCGCTGATGACCACCACCTGGGTCAGCGTCCGCAGCTCATCGAGGAATTCCACCGCGCCGGGCAGCGGATCGATCTTCGCGATGGTGTCCTGGATCTCCTTGATGCCCAGGCCGTGCTCCTTCAGAATGTTGATCCTGAACTGCATCAGCTTGTTGTAGTCCGGCTCGTCCCGGGTAGTCCGCTTCAGTTCGGGAATCCCGGATTTTTCCGCAAAGGCAATCCAGATCTCCGGTACGAGAACGCCTTCCATATCCAAACACACCATATTCATAGTCACTATCCGCCTTTCTTTATTGATTCTATTCGATAGAAAAACTTTACTTGTTCAACGCAGGAATGTCAAGGACATCCTAGCAGATCCTGGGCAGCCCTATCCTAGCAGATCCTGGGCAGCCCTTCGCCATAGAGAACGTCGAAGCGGCGGCTCGCCCCCAGACGGGTGCGCAGGTAGGCGCCGTTCCCTTCGGCAAGCCGGCCGATCAGGGCCGCGTCCCTTCCGTGCTCCGCGGAGCGCATGGCCGCCAGGGCCTTTTCCGCATCCTCCTCAGGCACCACCGCGATCATCTTCCCTTCATTGCCCATGTACAGGGGGTCCAGTCCGAGAATATCGGCAAAACCCTTCACCTGATCGCTGACGGGAATGGCTTCCTCATCCAGTTCGATCCGGCAATGGGAATTGTCCGCGATCTCATTGATCACCGTGCCCAGGCCGCCCCGGGTCACATCCCGCATGATCCGGACCCGCACGCCGGCGTCAAAGAGGGCGTCCACCACATCGTTCAGTGCCGCGCAGTCGCTGACGATGCCGTTTTCGATCTCCATCCGGTGGCTGAGAATGCAGGCGTGGTGATCGCCCAGATTTCCCGAGATCAGAACGACATCGCCGGGCCGTCCGTTGGCGCTGCTCACATCCCTTCCCTCGGGGATCACACCGATCCCTGTGGTGTTGATGTACAGCCCGCCGTCGCCTTCCACGACCTTCGTATCGCCGGCTATGATCATGACGCCGGCCGCCCTCGCCTGAGCCGCCATGGACGCCACCAGCCGGCTGAGCAGATCCACGTCCAGTCCTTCCTCCAGGATAAATCCGCAGGTCAGATACTTCGGAACGGCGCCCATCATCAGCAGGTCATTGACCGTTCCGCAGACGCAGAGCTTGCCGATGTCCCCGCCCTTGAACTCCAGGGGCGTGACCACGAAAGAGTCAGTGCTGCAGGCGATCCTGCCGCCGCCGGCCTGATCCGCCCCGGTCTCCGCGCCCAGATCCAGCACCGCCGCGTCTTCCATCCGGTCCAGGACCGGGTTCTGAAAGTGCTTTCCGAATATTTCGCTCATCAGCTGGGCGGAAGACTGTCCGCCGCTGCCGTGTGCCATGGTGATTTTCATCCGATCAGTGTGACGCAGGTCCGCGCCGTTCCTCCTTATCTATCGTCTGTACGCTCAGTGCACGTTCCGGTACCAGATCCCGCAGGACCCCTCCGCCGAAACCATGCAGGGCCCGTAGGGATTCACCGGGTCGCACCCGTTGCCGAACATGGGGCACTGGTCCGGGTTGATCCTGCCGACGATGACCTCGCCGCACCGACAGGCCGACGGCAGTTCCATATCCTCGGTCAGCTGGCGGCTTCCGCCGTCATACCGGGCGTATTCGTCCCGCAGGTACAGTCCCGAGTCCTCGATCATCCCCAGGCCCCGCCACATGGCCGGACCCGGCTCGAAGACCTCCTCCATGACGGCCATTGCCTTTGCGTTGCCCTCATCCCTGACCGCGTTCCGGTACAGGTTTTCCGAAAGGTTTTCCCCGGTCTCGATCTGCCGCACAATGCGGTAAATCGTCCCCAGGATATGTTCCGCCTCAAATCCGGCCACCACGAAGGGGCGCCGGTATTTCGCGGCCAGTTCATCGTATACATGGATGCCGGTGATGACGCTGACGTGGCCTGGGCAGATGAAGCCGTCCACATCGTTCTCGTTCTCGCAGATCCACTCCAGGGCCGGCAGCACCGTCTTCAGGGCGGTGATCAGCCGGATATTCTCCACACCCTCGGCTTTTGCCTGCTTCAGCATCAGCCCGTAGGCCGGCACCGTGGTCTCAAAGCCGACGGCGGCGACGCCGAAGAGCTTCTCCGGCTCAGCCTTCGCCCTCTCCAGGGCCTCAAAGGGGGAATACATCACGTGGATGTCCGCGTCGGTCTTGTTTTCCGACAGGCTCCCATTGGTGCCCGGCACCTTCATCATATCGCCGAAGGTCAGCAGCTGGCCCTCGCCTTTCGCAAAGGCAACACAGGCATCGATATAGGCTGTGGGGGTCACGCAGACCGGGCAGCCGGGGCCGGAGATCAGCCTGATCTTCGGGGAGATCAGTTCGCGGATCCCGTTTTTGAAGATGGCCGCCGTGTGGGTCCCGCAGACCTCCATCAGCTTCAGGGGCCTGCCGTCATAGGACTTCAGATAATCGATGATCTTCTCCAGTTCCATGTCCGCTCCCTCTACCGGATGCCTTCCAGCTCGTCGATATCGGCAAAAAGGTCGATGATCTCCTGAGCCTTGTCCTTTTCCATCACTTCAATGGCGCAGCCGGCGTGAACCAGCACGTACTGCCCCACTTTCGGCTCCACCAGACCGGTGTTTACCGTAACCATATTACCGTTAAAGTCCACGGAAGCCCGGTCTCCGTTGATTTCCGTCACCCTTCCGGGGATCGCTATGCACATTTTATTGCTCTCCTTCCCCTTCCGGCAGCTTGCAGACATCGATCCATCCCAAGGCGTTGGAATATCTTTCCAGTTCCTCCAGGGTAAGCTCTATGGCGCTGTTGTCGCTGCCGCATGCCGGAAACATGGTTTCAAACCGCTTCATGGAATCGTCGCAGTAGACTTCCACGTCAGCTCTCTTTATCCCGAAAGCGCAGACGCCGCCGATGGCGTGGCCCGTGTACTCCACCACCTGCTCCGGTTTGAGCATCTTCGCCTTGGTATGGAACTGGTCCTTGAACTTCCGGTTGTCGATCCGGGCGTCCCCCGCCGCCTGGATGAGGATGCATCCCCCTTCCGGCTTCAGGAAGGACAGGGTCTTGCAGATCCTCGCCGGTTCCGTCCCGACGGCCTCCGCCGCCAGCTCCACGGTGGCGCTGGACACGGGAAACTCCATGATCCGGTCCTCGATCCCCAGTTCTCTGAAGTATTTTCTTACGATTTCAATGGCCATGTTATTCGCCTCCATCCTGAGTTTCGCACTCATGCCATAGTGTATCACACTCTCCCGGCCCTGTTCTACCCGAAATTCAAAAAGGGTTTGCCTTTCTCGGGCAAAAGGGTTATAATGAGTGTGCTCGCAACGCCGGGGAGTGGCGCAGTTTGGTAGCGCACCTGACTGGGGGTCAGGTGGCCGCAGGTTCAAATCCTGTCTCTCCGACCAGCAGAAAACCGCTGTCCTTTATGACACAGCGGTTTTTTCTTTGCAGTCTGTCCGGCTCGGTTGGGACCCGCCGGCTCGTCAATCCTCTTATCTCAGGATTTGGCATGCAGGCCCTCATAGGGCGGCAGGCCGCGGGCATCCCGCAGCATATCGCCGGAGCGGTAGAAGGTCTCGGTGACCTTTTCGCCCGCCTCCTGATCGTATTCGGTGATGATGTGGGTGAAGGACATCCTGTCCCAGGGTTCCGTTGCCTTTGCGTTGACCAGGGCCAGGTTGCGGTCGAAGGCATTCATCAGTTCCTGGCGCCGGACGTAGTCCTTGCCCTGCAGGAAGACGGCAAACTCGCCGCCGGTCAGCCGGAATACGGCGCTGCGCCGGAACTGGCTGCAGATGTACCGGTAAGACATGATCAGATTGGCGTTGCCTTTGGATTTGCCGTACTCGTCGTTGATGGGTACCAGATCGTCGCAGTTGAACCGGCAGACGGCAAACTTCACGATGCCGTCGGGCGTCTTGTTGATGGTATCCTGCATCTTCCGCATGAAGACATCGCAGGCCATCTTGTTGCGGGCCCTGGTCACCGGATCGAAATAGGTCTTGCTGTTCAGGTCGCTGATGTACACCTTCAGGTGGCTGGTCAGCTGGCGGAAGGCCGCGGTCAGCGTGCCCACCTCGTCGGTTCCCGTATAATCCAGCTTCACGTCGTAGTTGCCCTGCTTCACCTCCTCCGCGGCCTCGGTCAGGCGCTGGAGCGGATCGGTGATGCGGCGGGCAAAGAGAGCCGCCAGCAGGATGAACAGGGCCAGCAGGACGATGGACGTGCCGATGACCACCATGAACAGATGGCGCCATCCCGCGCTGATCTCCGCCTCAGGCACGGTCACATAGATGCGCATGCCGTTGGCCAGGGTTGTCCAGGCTGCCCGCTTCTTTTCTCCTCCCACGGTGTAGCTGATAAAGGTCTCGTCCCCGTTGGTCCCCAGATCGGTGACGTTCTCCATGGACTTCTCAATGGAAGTGCCCATGTCCACATCGGGATGATAGATGATGCGGCCGTCCCTGTCCGTCAGGAACACGTAGCCCGACTGATAGATCTTCGTGTTCTTCACCTGATCCACCAGGGTGGGATAGGCGATATCCATGCCGATGACGCCGACGAATTTCCCCTTCTGATAGACAGGCGATACATAGGAAACCATCCGCACGCCCAGTTTTTCGTTGTCGTAGGGATCGATCCAGACGGCCTTGCCCTCTTCCTTGGGAATGGTGAACCAGCTCACTTCCGACGGGTCCTGGGAATCAGCATTCTCCAGGGGCGTCACCTTGTGTTTCTCGAAATCCTGGGTGCCGTACCGGGTGTACCAGTACCCCTTCTCATCCTTGGAATAGTCCGGGTCGATCCGGTAGAAATAGGTGGTCACGCCGTCGGTATTGTCGGCGATGCTGCGGAAGAACCGGCCAACCAGGGCCAGGTGATCCTTCAGGTTCACGTCATCCTTCTGCAGGTCCTCCTCCGCGAACCGGGAGACGGTGGTCACCGACTTCTCGATGCTGTTCAGATAGGCATCCAGCTCCTTCTCCTGATTGTCGCAGATCTGCTCCATCTGCTTGTTGGCGCTGGCGTTCTCCTCTTTCTTGATGGATACCAGGCTGGTTACGCCGACGGAAATGATGCTGACCAGAATGGCCGCGATAGTTAACAGGGTTACTTTTGATCGGATGGAATTCAATTTGCACCTCCTGGTTTAGGGGAAAAGGCAACCCCCGGCGGCTGTATGCCACGGGGGTCGACTGGTACTGTTGACAAAACGCGATGGTTACGGGTTGATGAGGAAGACCTCCGGTGACGGCCAGTCACCAAAGTGTTTCTGGATGAAATAGTCTTTATACGTATCGTCACTGATGTTGGTTATCTTTTTCATGGGTTTCAGAACGTAGAGCTTGTTATTGTAGTATGGGAGGTCATAGGGGACCGAATCGCATGTGCCGTTGGCGAATTCATTGAATGCATTGACATTTTTAGCCACGTCCTCACCTTCGCCGACCAGATCGAAGGGCTTCACGTTATCGTCTCCGGGCTTCAGATACTCCGTTTTCTCACCGTTACCGTTCTCATTGATGATGGGATTGATGATGGAGTAATACTTGTTGCCCGTTCCGCCGACCGATCCACTTCCGATAAAGGCACGGTAAACCGGGTTCCTGCCCGTTCCTGCCACAAGGCCCGTGCAGTAGGAGTCCTTAATGCCTCCGCCCGCGGTTCCCGCAAAGCCTCCCGCGGGATTGCCGGCCACGGAGCAGGTGGTATAGCATCCGTTGATTTTTACCGTATTGGCCGAACTACCGATAAAGCCGCCAGCTGTTCCGCCCGTTACATCATAGGGCTTATTGTTCTCAACCCACTTGTCATAGGATCCGTCCTTGGTATGGCCGCCGGAATAGCAGTACTCTATTTCAACGTTTCCTGTCGCTGTTCCGATCAGTCCTCCCGCGGTGGACGAACCGCTTACGGTCATCGCCGCCGCGCTGTACTGCACCGTGCTGTCATGGGCGCTTCCCGCCAGGCCGCCCGCGTTCGCTCCGGAAATCCTGGCCAGGCTGGCTGCGGTATTACTGCTGTTAACCGCGAGCACGTTTTTCACCTTAGTGTTCGACAGTGATCCGGCAAGGGCTCCGGCATAAGATCCACCGCCGGCATTGCAGTTGCAGTCCAGCAATCTCAGATTGCTGATCGCGCAGCCGCTGGCTATGCCGAAGACTCCGGCATATCCCTCTCCTGTGGTGTTTGCCTCCACATTCTCTATGGTAAATCCTTTGCCGTCATAGGCAAACTCTCCGTCTGCCACCGGGTTAATGGGCTTGAAGCAGTTCTTAAAGGAACAGTCTCCTGACGGTATCGGATAATAGTTGTCCGTACCGGTGCTGTACGAAACGCCGCCGCCCTCCTCACTCTTAAAGGTATTCCAGTTCAGGTCGACCGTCTGGATCGCTGTGCCGATACTCAGCTTGTTATTGTCCCCTCTGCCGTCGTGGGCATCAATGTTGGACACCTGCCTGTCCAGATTCTCCAGATGCCTGATGTTGCTGATATATGCGGTATCCGGGATGCCGTCGCTCTTTTTGTCGATGGTTATGGTATCTCCGTCCAGGCTGTAGGTCGTCTCGCTTTCCTCTGACGACATGCCGTTCTTCTCATCGGTCACCCTGGCGAACAGACTGTTTTCAACCACAATATTGCTCACCGCTATATTGGACAGTTTCTTTGTGCTGAAGGCAATCGCTTTGATTTCCAGATCCTCGCCCGGGATAAACTCCTTCTGGTTGGCTTCAGCCTTAAACTGGGACGCGAAGTGCTTATCCGAACTCTTATCAACCGTCACCCCGGTGATCTTGTCGAGGAGGTGGTTCGTGCTTCCCGCTCCCCTGACCGCTATGCCATCCTTGGGAAGCGCTCTTTCCGCTCCGCTGATTTTACCCTTGATGATCAGACGCAGGACAACACCGTCTTCAGAAGTGTAGCTGTTATTCCCCCATTTCGCTGTCGCATTGAGCGTATTAGCGTTCTCCACGGTTACACGGGACGGGTCGATGGGTTCACCCAAAGACTCCAGATTCTCCCCTCCATACCATCCGATGACCGAATGGCCTTCTCCGTAACTGCGCCTTGCCTTCTTACTATCCTTTCCCTTACCTCTGGCATTCAGAAGGTCGGAATATCCGCCCAGGGTAAACCGCTGCTTGTACTTTTCCGGCGTGTCGGCGGAATAGAATACATCCAGTATTTCCCCCGTCTGGGGCTGGTAACGGATCACATAGTTTCCGCCGAGGCGAACAGTGTCGTCTATTGAGCCTGTGGGCAGGATATGATTGAACAGCAGGCTCTTGCTCCCTTTCGGGACTGGCTGCCCGTCTGCGCTGTTGAAGATGATGTAGTAAGCACCGTCCTCCGCACCTTCCCGGGTTCCGACAACCTTCGGGTCTGCCTCGTTGAGGATGTCATAGATCTCACCCTTTGACGCGTTCAGATGATTCTGGGCGACAATAAACATCTCTCTTGCTATGGCGTCGCGTTCAAGCTGGGCCAGCGATCTCTGGTAATTGAACAGCGCAATAAAGGCAACTCCTGCCAGGATAAGAACGATGGCAACGACCACCATCATCTCACCCATCGTCATGCCGTTTTTCGTATTCAGTTTTCTTTTCGTAAGCTGAAGCATTGGACTCCCTCAAAACGTCGCAATAGCCAGATCATCCTGTGATACCACGGACTTGCCATTCTTTTCAATACTCAATCCGCTGAACTTGATGATACGTTTGTCCTCATCATAAGTCGCTCTGCTGCATGAGACCCGCAGATTGTCAGACGCAGACTCCGATACGAGGAGGACCGGATCCGACGTAAACGGCTCTACTGCGCCATTCCCTTCTTCGATGGGCAAAGCGGAATACCTCTGGTACATGATGCCGTCCGCCCCTCCCAGAATGATCTTGGAGGCCGAACCGTACGTCCCGCTGTAATAGGAGACCGTCTTGCCGTCGCTGCTGACGCTCACATCCCTCGCGACAGACAGCTCATTTCTGAGGGCGGAGACGGCTGTCGACATCACGATCTCCGCATTCGCCCTGACAATAACATCCTCATAGGCATTTTTCGCCACAGGAATCCCCGCCGTAACGATCGACGCGACCATCAGCAGGATCAGCATGGCCACAAGCGCTTCGGCAAGGGTAAAGGCTTTAATACTCTTTATTTTCCTGATCATCATAGCATGGTCCTCACGCGAATCACATTTCATCAGTCTCCGGACCCGCCGGCGCTCTTAATGACGCGGAAAGCAACTACATCGAACTTACTCTCTTTGCCGTATTCGACAGCAACATTCTCGGAATAGGTGGATCCGTTTACTTTCAGCGTTATGGTTCCGGAATCGGACCCTTCCACAATTTCGTTGCTCTCTTCGTAATATGCCTGCATTGCGTCTGTACTCTTTGTGATCATTCCTGAAGACGCCGAAATAGCGCCGGCAAGCATGACAAGAGCAAATGAGGATATTAAAAGCGCCACAAGAGTTTCCCCTATGGTTTCTCCGGCTTTGTTTCGTACCTTACTGAGCAGTTTTTTCATATCAACCTTCCCGCCGCTAGTCTCCCGCAGCATTAGCGTTCAGATCCGAACTCTTCAAATCCCATGTATATGTCGTCTCCGTACCTGTTCCCCCGCCGATCTTCACCGGTTTAGGCTGCGTCTTGCTCGTCGAGAAGATCAGCCTGACCGTATTGGATTTGGTATTTTTCGAATTGCTTCCTACGATGGAAAAGACGACATTGTTTCCGTCGATCGATTCCGTTACGCTGACGTTTTCCACCGCCTTCGACAACTCACCCGTTGCGTTTAATGCAAGGGTCTGATCCCCTTCGACTTCCTGTTTCATCTGATAGGCGAGGTAATCCGGCAATGTCTTCAGAGAGCCCGTCGATGTAGCCTCTTTCAACTTGTTTCCGGATCCCACATACAGATTGCCATTATACTCGATCACGGTAGCCGTCTTGCCGTCGACCAGATCCTCGATGAGCCTCGCGGAGGATGAAACGGAAAAATACCGCTGTTCCGAATCCGCCAATCCGCTCAGGCGCCCCGCGGCGCTTGTCCCGGCTACGATGATAATGGAAGCAGCTACCGCGCACACCAGAAACAGAAGCAGACCGAAGGTGATGGAGGCACCCTTTCTGGAATGCAGTTTTTTCGCTATTCTGTTTTCTCTATGCGCTCTCATATCAAATCGTTCTCCTGAGCACTGCCTCTCTGTCTTCTGAGAGGGGGAAGCCTTCCCCCTGCTCCGTTAATTGTCCACTCTCTTCGGACTCACACCATCTTCATCAACGGTGATGTAATCCCGTGAGAATTCCTTATTGACCGGTGAAAGCTCAATCACAACATATTCTCCATAGGGAAGATATCCGATATAGAATATGCCTCCGCTTCCGGACACCAGATTGTCCAGCTTGTTCCCATTACTGTCGATAATCGGCGTTTTACTGCTGTCACCGTTCCTGATGATCTTGAAGTGCCTGCCGCTCAGAGGATCATAACCGTTGTCACTCACCTTCCGCAGGATAACCCTGACCTGTCCGGTAGCACCGTTCCAGTAAATGAATGTTACATTCGGGTAGCCTTCCGGAGCCTCACCGGTCAGCGTTCCATAGAGGTAATCGCCGGTATCATTCTCCGTCGCACTGTCGGGACGCGCGTCGCGGAATGCCTTCAGGTTTCCGGGGGACGCTCCGTTGGCCAGTCTGGCGAAGGGCATCTGCTTCTTGTAATGCTTGCTGCTGCTCGCCCAGACCCAGATGGTCCCGTCCCCTCCCGTGAGGGCTCCGTCCACGATGATGGAGGCCGGTGCCGTACCCGACTCGGCAATGTAGATATCCTGACGGGCGGCTGTATATTCCTGACCGCCGTTCTTCGCGTTGTCAGGCAGAATGACCCCCGTGCTGTAGTTTCCTACGGTGGTATTGATGGATCCGTTGCTGTAGGTTCCCCTGCCGCCAAAGCTCAGGTTGCCCGAGAGATACACTTTGCCGCCGGCGGCAACGTATACCGCGCCGCCGCTGCCGGATGTGCGGGAATTCCTCAGGGTGCTTCCCGTACGCAGCTTCAGCACGCCGCCGGAAGGAACGTGGACGAGGCCGCCGTTCACCGTGGCGGTATAGCTGTTCCTGGCTCCATCCAGGGTAATGTTTCTGAGCCTGAATTCACCGTTGGCGGTAAACATGGAACTGCCGGTGTATCCTCCGCGCCGGATAATGGTCGGCGTGTCTGAGGTGAAGAAGCGCGGGAAATTGGCGTCATTCAGACCCGCTGTGGTCAGCGCGATCTTCTTGCCGGAATTCACCGCAAGAGGTGTCTTCAGTGTGTAGGAAGGCACCAGCATCTTCACGTTATAGTAGTAGCTGGAATTGTATACGTTGTAGGACGAGCCTCTCTTGTAATACAGCGATGAACCGGAGTTCTGGATGCTGTTGAAGGCATCGTTCAGCTCTTTGTATACCGCCGGCAGATACTTGGTCTTCGTCTCATACTGCAGTTTGCCGTCCCGGCGGATCGGCCGGTTGTTTGCATCCACACGGATCGCCTGGTAGGTCACCGGATAGTACAGGATAGCGCCGTTTTCATCGTTCTCCGTCGTCTTCTCCGTGATCTTGCACAGCGGACGCGTATTGACGAACCCGATGTGGGATACGTATCTGTCTTCCGATGTGCTCTCCGCGTTTTCACCGATCATACCCTCCTGGGACGTGCCCAGAGGCAGTGCGGTAAAGACCTTCTGCTGGCTGGCGGTCATAAGTTCCTCCACCTCGTACATGAGGCCGGCAGGAAGACGTTCGCCCATCATCGGCGTGTCCCCTGCCTTGAGGGTGAACTCCGCAACGCCCCGGGTGAACTGCATGGCGCCGTATTTGTCAGGATCATCGGCCGGGGTGGTGATGCTCTCGGCATAGGTTCCGTCATCGGCCTGGCCGCGCAGGGTCACCCTGAAACGGAACACCTGATCGGTGTCATCCGCCTGATATTCTCCGAAACTGTCGACCTGCTTCTCGACTTCCAGGGAGAAGATTTTGATCCAGTAGATCTTGTTGTTGTCCGTCGCATTCTGGCCGGTGCCCAAACCGCCTTTCAGGCCGTTCCTGTCGTTGATGAAGCCATACAGCGTACCTACCTCCGTCGAGGAGGTAAAGGTCCCGAAGGGATCCCCCTCATCGCCGTGGTTGGTGTAAAGGTTGTCCCTGTCCGGCACATAGACGCCGATCCTCGCGCCGGAATTCAGCCGGTTGGACCGGATCACCGTATTGTTCAGCCATTCCGCCTGATCCGGAGCTTTGTAAGTGAATCCGTAGCCCAGTTCCAGATTGCAGGTCTTGTCGCTGACGACGCTGGCATCACTCTTGTTGCCCGAAACGTTGGGCGCGCCGAAGAAGACCAGTCTGGCTCCGTTGCCGCCAACGGCAATGCCGCCGCCCGCGTTTTTCGCGTGATTGCCGGTGATGAATGCGTTGGACATGGTAAAGGTCATATTGTTGTTGACAAACACACCGCCGCCGGAGCCGTTGACCGCGTTGCAGCCGCTGATGGTTCCGCTGCTCATGGTGAAGCCCGTTCCCTTGCCCTGGTACACACCGCCGCCGTTGCCTGTCGTTGCCGTGCAGTCCTGGATCTTTCCGCCGCTCATGACGAAGCTTCCCTTGGCGCTGTCCATGTACACCGCACCGCCGTTGGCCGCGGAACATCCCCTGATGGCTCCGTCCTCAATGGTCAGTGAGATCGCATTCTTGCCTTCATTGACGCTGCTCAAGTAGACGGCTCCGCCCTTCTTCTCCGCAATGCAGTTGGTGATCGTTCCGTTCCCGCGGATGATCAGATCTCCGTTCTTGACGACGATCGCGCCGCCGTTTCCGGTCGTATAGGCGTTCTGCAGAGTAGCGTTATTGCCGATAATTACCTTGACACCCGCGGGTTCCCGCATATCGATCAGTCCGCCATCGGTGGTGGTGATTACGCTCGTCGAACTCGCCGGATTATAGCCGCCGTCCAGGGTGATGTTCTCAAAGGTCATGTTATACCTGGCGGTTAACAGATTGTTGGCGGCAATGGACGTGCTCTTGACGATGGTCGCATAGGTCCCCGACGAGCCGCGGTAATAATAGCCGTCTGTATTCTTGCTCTTGGGCTCCGCCGTGGTTACGATGATCGTCCGGTTGGACGCGTTATTCGTTGTCGTAATGTAGTTCTTCGCTTCGTAGTTTTCCACGAGCATCTTGACATAGAAGGGCTTGCTGGCATCATTGTTCGGATACACATTGCCGTTCTTGTCATAGAGTGTCGGGTTCCGCAGGCAGGCAAAGGCCGCCGACCATCCGCCGTTATCATTGTGGCCCGCATTGTCCAGCTGGTCGAAGATGGCCGGATAATTTCCCGCCGCATCCAGATAGAGGATGTCTCCGTTGAGGTCCGTGATCTTGCAGATCGGCGGGGCTGCCCAAATGATCTTCTTACCGTTCGGATCCGACCGGTCAATGATGCCGTAGGTGGATCTGTCATCGGCATAGAACGTAGGCTCGTAGCTTGGGTCGCTGGCGTTGGGATCCGACAGGCCGTAAGGCCGGTTGTCCGGGGTCGCGTTGGGTGCCGATCCGAACTGGGTGCGGATCGCTCCGGGGTTCACCACACCGATCTTTCCGCCAAGATCGCTGAGCACGGAAACGCTGGCCACATTGTTTCCATTCCACATTCGCAGATTGGAGGCCACGCCGCCCGCAACCGTATTCCCTGTAATGCTGGACAGATCGTGCTCCGTCGCGCCGGTGGTTCCTACGGTAAGGGTCTTGTCATTGATGAACACGCCGGCACCGTTGACCATCATCGCTGTCAGCAGGTGATTGCCGGTGATCTGGGCGTTGTTTTTCAGGGTCATGGCCGCATTGGTCCATACGCCTCCGCCCTGAGTGTCCGCCGTATTGTCGGAAATGGTCCCGCCGTTGATGGTCAGCATCATGGGATCAGTGGTCATGTTGTTGACCTTCACATAGACGCCGCCGCCGTTACGTGCTTTGCATCCGGTGATGGTACATCCGATGATTTCCGCCGTATAGGCCTCATTGTTGTTGATGCAGATCGCTCCGCCGTCATACCGTGCCTCGCAGTCGGTAAACGTACAGTTTTCGATCACATTATACAGGGACGTGCTCCGGATGCCGCCGCCGTGTCCTCTCGTATTTCCATCCCCCGCGGTGGTCTTGCAGTTGGTGAAGGTGGTATTTCTCACCGTCAGGTACGTGGGATAGGTTCTGCCCAGAGAACCGCCGCTGCCCTCGTAGATATAGGTATTGATGGCACCGCCGCTTCCGGTGTTGTTGTTCCCCTCCATCTTCTTGGACTCGCAATCCGTAAATGCGCATCCGTCGACGGTAATGTGATGGGCATCGGATTCTACGGCGCCGCCGCTCCGGGACTTGCAGTTGGTAAAGGTGCAGCCGGTGATGATCGATGTCGATTCCGTAGCGTAAGACTGGCGCGTATATCCGCTTTTGCTCACCGAATCAATACGGTGGAAGATCGCGCCGCCCTGGTCGGTTCCGGTACAGTCGTTGAAGGTGGTATTCGTTACCGTCATTATCCTTGCCGTAGTCCAGATGGCGCCGCCGCCCCTCCGGCTGGTGCCGCTGGAGTGACAGGCATCGAACCGGGAATCCGTTACCGTCAGGGTGCCGCCGGTTCCCGTCTCCGTGTAGTTGACGAAGATGCCGCCGCCGTTGCTGGCCGTACTGTTCAGGAAGTCCATATTACGGATGACAACATTGACATCCTTCGTCTTGATCAGGCCGCCGTCATTGGTGCCGCTGAAATTCTTCCGGTCAAAGATCAGGTTCTCAACGGTCAGTGTGGGCATTGCCGTGGCGCTGCCCGTCACATTGATGAAGGAGTCCGCATTGGACTCATCCCGGCTGATGGTGGCCCTGGCTGTGGGATCGCTGGAGTAGTTGTAATCGTTCTCCGTATCCCCGATGGCCGTAGTGAAGGTCAGGTTATATCCCGATGCGGGAATGTTGTTCACCACATCGCTACCGGGGATCATGTAGTCCACCAGCAGCTGGATGGTCGCGCCGGTCAGCCCATGGCGCTGGGCGAAAGCAACGGCATCCGTCAGTCGGGCGAACAGATAGGCGGTCCCACTAGCCTCTTCATCCGTTCCCACAACGCTGTCTGCGGGATCAAGGGTCACTTCCCCGGTGACGATCTTACAGATGGGCTTTCCCCCTCCGAAGACGATCCGGACGGTGGTATTAACGGTCGACCCGGTCTTTCCCTGATCCAGGGTGAAGTTCTCCCGGTCGGCCCCGGTCAGATCCGGGATATTCGGAACGCCGTCCTGGGTAACCGGAATGGAATCTCCGCTGCTCCCCACGGCAAAGCCGCCGGTCATGGTATAGTTCTTATTGGTTCCGCCGGGGAACATCAGCTTGATGGACTTGCCCCGGTTCAGTTTCAGCTGGTCCTCCGTAATGGGTACAAGCGCATCCTGCAGTTTGCCGTTGACAGCGAAGACATAGCCGTACCCCGTCTGGTTCTCGCTGTTGACTGCGTGATGACCCAGCATGGTCAGGTCGGAGTGATCCATGTTGAATGAAGTATTGTTCTCGATGGTGATATAGGTCGGCTCAGCGAAATAGACCACCAGCTTATCACCGGTGCTGACGGAGCCGTCCCGTCCCACGAACTGCCAGTCATTGTTGGCCCAGTTGACATCGGTCAGATAGTTATCAAAAGGAATGGCCTGCTCCCCGTCATCCAGGAAGGCACAGGCAAAGGCCGCGGTATTCGTCAGACCAAGGGAATACTTGCTCCGCAGATCGTCCGCGATCGATGATACTTTATTATCGTTGGAAGGAAGGTCGTAGGTGGCCCAGTTCTGCGCCGGATACTTCTGGGTCCCGTTCCAGGTTCCATCGGTCTTTCCGGGGAAGCCGTTTGCCGAATCGCTGAAGCTGGCCAGATACCGAACCTGAACCTGAATGCTCTTGCCCCACATGATCCGCATGGTCACTGACTCTTCATGGGCGGTCAGCGTAGAGAGCCGGTCGTTATGGAAGGCTGCCAGATTGGTCACATTCGTGTACCGGCCGAACTTGCATCCCGGGAGCCCTCTGTGGCTGAACAGGATCTCCGTTCCCTCATGCTCGTTGTATTTATTCGGGACGTAGACGCCGATGTTGGGGATCCCTCCCTGGTTCCGGGAAAGTCCCTCCGCGTTGATCACCGCGTCCGTATCCTGGTCCAGATATACGTTGCTGGCCTTACCCGGCGCCAGGCTTGCCTCGCAGGTGTTGCCGGAAATATAAGGTTTTCCGGAGAAATACAGCCTGGCCGAGGAAGACCCAACGCCGACCGCACCGCCGTCGGAGGCCGTGTTTCCGGTAATCCGTCCGCCGGAGATGTCGGCCCTTCCGGTGTTGACGTAAACAGCTGCTCCGTTCCGGGCCGTGTTGGCCTGCTGTCCGCCGAAGGTTCCGCCGGTGATCTCCACTGATCCGTTGCCGGTGTATATGGCGCCGCCGTTGCCGGAATCAGCCGCATTGGCGGAGAAGGCAACGCCGTCGGCCACCTTCACCGTGCCGGAGGACGCATAGATGGCGCCGCCGTCGCCGGTGGTCGCCCTGTTCCCCGCGGAGGCTGCGCTGCCGCCGAAGGTGGTCGCTCCGGACAGATCGATAACGCCCGTGCTGGCGCCGTCGTAATAGATGGCGCCGCCGCTGCCCGCGCTGTTGCCGGTGAATCTGGTCCTGCCGGTATCCTCCGTCTTCACGGTAATGCCGTTTCCGGTGGAGTAGATCGCGCCGCCCTTATCCGCCGTATTGTTTCTAAAAGTGGAATTGGTCAGGGTAACCGCACCGCTCTCCATGTAGATCGCGCCGCCGTTTCCGCTGTTCACCGCATTTTCCATGGTGACGCCGGAGACAGCCAGAGCCCCGGTACTGTGGATCAGCGCCTTGCTCGCCTCAACACCCCTGCCGTCGAAGAAGATGTTGTCCAGGGTCAGTGTTCCGTTGTTGTTGGAAATCAGGTACTGATCCGTGTTGTCCCGGGCCCGCATGATCGTCGCGGTGGAACCTTCCCCATCATAGTTGTATGTGCCGCCCTCCGTGGCCGCTGTGGTCAGTCTGATGGAATAGCCGGACGGGATCACCGGGACATCCGTTGCCGGCATGTCGTAATCCGTCAGCATTTCAATGGTTTCCGATGCGGATAGCTCCGTTTTGACGTATTCCACCGCACTCTGGATCGAATAGAAGGGGATTTCCCTTCCATTGTTCGTGATCTTGCAGATCGGACGTGATGAGTTGGTCAGTTCCAGCCTCTTTTCCACGTCAAGACCCAGTTCCAGCGTGTGTTCGGTCCGGTCTTCGCTGTCCGTAACCTCCAGCGTCACCGGGTCACCTCCGCTGATGGGCCGGCTTACGGCGGTCAGGATGTAGTTCCTGCTGCCCTTTTCCTTCACATCATAGGATCCCTGTCCGAGGCCGATGATCTTCACATCGGTGCCGTCCTGGATCGTCAGTTCGATTTTCCGCTTCGAGCTTCCCACAGGAGTGGTCTCGATGGTCGATTCACTGTATCCCTGGACCCCGTAGCTCTCCTTGGTGATGGCCTCGGAGACGAGTTCCAGCGTGAATGTGGGCGTGCCGCTCAGACCTACGTCCGGCACGCTCTTGGTGATCTCCAGATCGTATCCCCGCTCCTCATAGACCGCGTAGATCGTCGGCACGGTCCCGGCCGGGAACGCGGACCAGGATGCACCGTCGAAGCTGAACATCAGCTTGTTGTCACGGACCTGCAGATGGAGCTTCAGCTCATCGCTGACATTGGGGCTGAGATCATCCATCTTCGTGATGCTGTCCCTGCCGGCGCCTATCTTCGCATATTTCAGATATCTGGCATGGATCTCGTCATCCAGGATCTGCGGCATACGGAAATCCTTGACGCTGCCGTTCTGGGTGATCAGAAGCCCGTCCTGGGGAACCGCAAGTCCCTGGCCCTGGGTGACGAGCTGTCCGTTCATAGTGATCGATTCAAAGTTGTAGGTAATGTCCTCCGTAACCGACTGTCCATCGGGGGAACCCTCGACCGGCTTCAGGGTGCCGTCCGGCATTTCCTTGACGTAACTGATCTTCGGCATGCGGTAGTACAGGTAGTAGATCTTCCGGCTTCCCAGGTCATACCAGTCCTGCCCTCCGTTGTCTTTGAGCATCAGTTCGTAAATATTGTCCGTTTCCTGTCTGTAGGAAATGTCAGAAACATTCAGGCTCGCGGGATCGATCACGGGTCTTTCCCCGCTTCCGTTGGTGCCGCAGACCACCGCGCCAAGGGCGTAGTCTTCAGGCTTATACGCTGAATTGCCCGCAAACACGCGGTTCGGATCCGGCTCCGTTCCCAGAGCCTTGTCTCCCCTCAGGGGCAGATCGAAGGAATAGTCCTCCGTATTCTCGCTGCGCAGGTCATCCCGGAGGATGTAGCCGTTCTCATCCGCCACCGCCACATGGACCTCCACCGGGAGGGACTTATGCTCGTTGCTGAAGATGACGTTCTTCGTGCCGCCGGCCTCCGTGGAGGTGTAGGTCCAGCTGTCACCCTGGGCGGGCGTCCCGCCGTCTTCCGCCACATAGGCGCTGAACTCGGGCTTCACCTCCTGGCGGATGGTGATGGTCTGCGTAGTGACGCTTTCGCCCGCGCTGCTGTAGAACAGGATGGCGGACTGGCTCTCGCCGTTCTTCAAATGATAGGGGGAATTCCCCGGATCGTCCGTATCAAAGAGAGTCGTCGTCTCTTCCTGGCCGCCCGTCTTCACCGTCTGAGTAACTTTCACGTGATAAGTGAATTCCTCGCCCATGACCGCGCTCGTTCCCACGGTCTTCTCTCCAAAGACGATGACCGTCGGCTTCTTCGTGTAATAGACCACGTAAAGCTGAGGCGCGTACCCGCAGTTCGTCCACGTGGTCCCGCCGTCTGTGGAATACCGGAATCCCTTCCAGGTGTTCTGCACCTTAAGCGCAGGTCTGCTGCTGTCCGAATTTGAGCTGTCGGTGATAAAGTTCAGATCACCCGCGTCGGTAGCGGAAGCGCTGCCGATGGCATAGGCGTAATAGGCCGCATCCGTGTCCGGATTCCAGTCCAGAGGACTGGTAACATTCGCCGCCATGTCATAGGGGTCGGCCGCAAGGGTTCCCGTGTTGTCCGGGGCCGCCGCCGCGATACCGCTGACCGTTGTCAGGGCGCCGTCCGCACCCATGCTTTCATAGCCGATGTCAAGCTGTTTCTCTTTATAGTAGATGAAGTAGATCTCATCGTTGGGTTCAAGATCCGTAAAGGATGTCTTCCCCTCGTATTTCACCGCGACAGCCTTGCCTTTGCTGTCGTATTTGATCTCCGTAACGGCCTCGTCTTCCGAGATGCTCTCCAGACCGGCCGACGCGTCGTGGGCCGCTGCAAAGGCAAACCGGTAGCTTCCGGGCACCGTGATCTGGTTCTCCTGCCAGGAGGCCAGCTGAGTCGCCGATGCCCCCACATCCATGTTCTCCGGCACGGTCCAGCCGGTATCAGCGCTGGTCTTTTCCGCCAGGGTCTCCGAAGAGGCGTCTATGGCATGGACATTCCTCACACTGGGTCCGCTCCAGTAAGCATACAGGTCCAGAGGTTCCGTGACCGGTGTCGAGAAGTCATAAACGTCGTCGTCACCGGTAGCGTGGCCGGGCTGATGAGCGCCTGTGCGCCAGTTGTAGAATACCTGGCTGCCCGTACCGGTAAAGGTAGGAGTATAGTTCGGCTCATCCACCGGTGCGCCCAGATAGGCATACTGGGTGTACACCTGTTCCCCGCCGATGGTCTCGCTCTGGTAGGGATCGCCCCACGCATCGCCGTCTTCGCTCCAGTTGGCATTGTCGTTGTTCTTGTGATAGGTGACCTTCACGCCCCAGACCGCGTACAGCCGTCCGGAACCCTCCTTGTCCACCCCGTACCGGTCAGAAACGCCGGCCTCGTAGAATTCCGCGTCCTTGTCCCGGGGATCGTAGACCGCCTTGTTGCTCCAGCCCAGGAAGGTGGCATCCTCATGAAAAAATCCGGTGCCGTCGCTCAGGGTGAATTCGGCGTTGTTGGGGATTTCGGAAGCCGTCGCCGTTCCCTCTTCCACATTCGCCGTTCCCCTGGGCAGGGTACCGTCCTTGCACCGGCCGTAATTGAATCCTTCCACGTCGGGATCCACCGATCCGCCGTTGGCATCGTAGATGATCTTCGCCATGCCGGCCTTGACGTAGACGGCATCCAGATAGACGGTTTTCTTTCCGCCGACCATGACGGACCTGTCCGCGGGCAGCTGGAAACTCTGGCTGGGACTGTAGACCCTGCCGCTGGAATCACCGCGGATCTTCCATCCCGCGAAGGTGTATCCGGAAGGCGCGATGGCGCTGCACCCTATGGATACATCCGCGTCATCGCAGTAGGCGGTCCCGTCCTGGGAGCCGGAGAGCTGCCCCTCCAGGGTCTGGGACCCTTCGGTGACGGTGGTGTTATAGTGCACATAGTAGATGCCGTTTCGCTTCCAGTGAAGTTTGATCGTGGTATGGTGATCCACGTGCTTGGAGAAATCATAAGGTGTTTCCGAACCGTCCTCGTTCACCTCATACCATCCGGCGTAGCTGTACACGCCGGATGCCTTCTCAAATGTCGTGTCTTCTGTAGCTTCTGAAGGATTCGTGATGTACTTCGTCTGCCGGTCGGTTTCGCTCTTGTCCCACTCGTAGCCGGTATACCCATAGTAGGCCCGGTCCTTTTTCACATAGTAATATTCCCCGGAACTGGACTCCACATAGTCCCGGGTGGTCTGGGTGTACTCCTGGACGAGATCCCCGTCATAGGTCTCCCAGAACCAGGTGCCGCCGCTGCCGTTGAATGTACCGTAGTTGGGGTCGACCTGAACCAGATACCAGTCCGCTTCCCACCCGGCGTAGAGGGTGAGGTCGCTGTCCGGCATCACATCACAGAGCATGGTCTTGTTGTAGCCGGTATAGGCGTCGAGGGATTCCCGATCGAAGAAGACCTGGGTCGTGCAGTTTTTATCGGCAAACCAGCCGGTGAAGGTGAAGTTATCCTTCTTCGGGTCGGCCGGTACGAAACTGCCGCCGTTGTTTCCGGTCAGCATGTTCGTCCCGTATTCCACGGCATTCGCGCCCATATAGTTGACCGGCAGGCCGTCGGCCTTAGGCATGGTGGAATCGTCGAAGACGAGGGAATGTTTCTCTCCCGACGGCACGTAAGCGCCGTCCCGGTCGTAGTATACGTTCAACACGGTGTATCCGTTGGGATCCGCCGGATTCACATCCGCGTCGCTTCGGCAGACGTAATTCGTCAGATCTGAATGGTTTCCGTCCGTGGCGTATTCCTTGTACTCTGCGTCGATGGTCGCCGGTGATCCCTGTGGGACGGTCTTGATGACGCTCTCATAGAAATCGTAGGTCCGGTCGGCAACGGGAAGGCTCGCCCCGTCCGTCGTCTTCTGTCTCCAGATGATGATCTTGTAATCCACAGTGGTCTGGTCGCTCCACTTGGCGTAGAGGGTGGTGTCCCCGGTCACGTAGAGTTTGCCGCCCTGGCAGACGAGTCCCGGCGCCAGTGCGGGATCGAAGTTCAGGATACTGCCGTCCGCATCGGTGATCGGCACACTGTAGAGTACCCTATCCCCATCCAAAGTGCCCGTATACCAGCCTTCAAAGGTGTGGCCCTCCCAGACGGGCACCTGCAGCTTGTTCTCATAGTCTTCCGCGAAGAAAGATCTGGTCGGCACATAGGTCGCGCCGGAGCCGGCCTCCGCCGAGTAATAGTACAGCCAGTGGATCGGCTGGAAGATGGGGTAGAGATCCTTATTTCCGTCGATGGTGATGGTATCGGTGGTGATCTTCTTGTCTTTGCCCTCTCCCGGGGTCCTGATGGGTTCCTCGGACCAGCCGTAGAACCCCATGTCAGAGCCGCCGCTGTATACGGCGGACACATCGCTGATCTTCACCGTGGCCGAACTGTTCTTGACCTCTCCCCTCCGGGAGGATGCGATAGGATAATTGTCCAGATCGGCGTTGTACTGGTCGTGGAAATACACGGTATACTCATTGGAATACCGGGCGAAGATATCGATGGTCTGATCGTCCTCCAGAGTCTTGGGGATCCCGTTGAAATCGTAGTCCGTCTTGCTCAGGTGGACGCTGCCGTCATCCTGAAGGGTGCCCCGGTACCAGCCGGCGAAGGACTTGCCTTCCAGCATCGGCTGCTGCGGCACAACGGGCTTCTCTCCGCCCTTGATGGTCTGGACGGAAGCTGTCCCTGACTCCGTTTTGACTGACTCCTGGTCGTACTTCGACGTCCAGTTATCGATGACGTAGTACTCGTCCTCCTCCCGTTCTCCCGGGTCAACGCCGGCCTTGGGAACGAAGAAACGGTATGACCAGGTATGGGTCACGATCTCTCCGCCGGTTCCGACTACGACATATACGGAGAATCCTTCCGTCGCAAAGCTGACGGTATTCCCCTTGGCGTCGGCGTCCATGACCTCCGGCTCTTCATTCTTTTCCCCGGAGATGTGAACGACATCCACAGACTCCTGCTTATCCAGTTTCTCGTTTTTCAGGTCAATGCTGACCTTCA
Organism: Bacillota bacterium; assembly: GCA_017433375.1. Lineage (GTDB taxonomy): Bacteria > Bacillota > Clostridia > Peptostreptococcales > Anaerovoracaceae > Lentihominibacter. The sequence goes on along the minus strand of JAFRHG010000014.1, from coordinate 20,209 downwards.
CTTCGCTGTCCGGCTGGAATTCTTCCCCCGTATCCGGGTCGATGAGCCGGATATCGAAGGCGCGGGCAAAGGAAAACTCCGAGGCCTTCATATCCAGGGTCTCGGCCGTCTTCTTCATATAATCCTTATAGTCTCCGTCCTTTTTGGTGATCTCGTCGACCTCCAGGGTCACCGCCTTATCCAGGGGTCCGGTGACGGTGATCTCCGCCTTGCCGGAAGTGGCCTTCAGGGTGCGTTCCCCCATCTGGGCGCTGACCAGGAAGCGGATGCTGCCGGTATTGCCGGCCTCTGCCCGCTTGCCGAAGGCTTCGTAATCGTATGCAAAGGCAACCTCGTCGCTGCCGCAGCGCAGGCCGTCCTTATTCTCCGCACAACGGACGGCATCCTCCCCGTCCTTGTAGTTCCTGTTCTTGTTATAGACGTCGTAGCTCAGGAGTTTATCCTTGACGGACTTGCTTTTGTACACCTCCACATCCGCCGCGTAGACATCCCGGTCATACTTCTTGGAATACTTCTCCGCCCGCTCGGGAGCCTGTGCCCAGGTGTAGAGGAGCAGTGCGCAGTCATCGCCGATCTCCTGCTTCAGGGCCTTGCCCCGCACCGTCACCTTCACCGCTTCCTCGGGAATAAAGGGGTCGCCGTTTTCATCGAGCAGCGTCAGTTCCAGGGAGAACAGACCCTGTTCGGTGAACACCGCCTGATCCTCCATCGGGATCAGCGTGCAGCGGGCGGTGACGCTCTCAGGGAGCTTGCCGCTGACGGTAACCTTCAGGTCCATGTCATCTTCGCTGGCCACCGCCTTGCGGCCGGTCAGGGCCTTCCAGAAGCGGGACACGATACTGTAGGCTTCGGTCTTTTGTTTTTTCTGCTTATCCTTGTAGAGGGACTCGGCCACGACGTCCGCCTTGATGTTCCTCTCCTTCAGGACGTCTTCTTCCACATCCGTCGGCTCATCGGAAGGCTCCGTTTCCTCCGTCTCCTGGGGCTCGGTTCCCTCCGTCGCCTCGGTTGCTTCCGTTGTCTCCGTTTCCTCCGTCGCTTCCGTCGTGGTTTCTTCCGTGTTCTCCGTTTCTTCCTGCACGCTAACAGAGTCCGTTGCCGCGAACGAAGGCAGTAAATCAAAACTGCTTCCGCAGAACAGTATCATTGCCGTAATGGATAATACGGCCAATAGTTTCTTTGAACTGCTCATCGCATCACACCCTGTTCAACGCACTAACTACAGATCGGAGTCCGTCTCTGTGTCCTCCGATTTTGACTCATCCTTCGGCAGTGCCGAGTCCGGCGTTCCTCCCACCATGGTTTCGAAGAAGGTCGCCGTCAGGTCGATATAGATCTTGTTTCCATCAGCCAGTGAATAGTTGATGTCATCCACCAGGCAGCGGTACTCCCCATAGGAAAGATCGCTGACAACTTTCACTGCGTCCGCGTAACTGCCGGTAACAAACTGCAGGGAAAAACTCCGGCGGATCTGATTCCCGTCCCGGGTGATGTCCGCGAAGGAAATGGAGTAATCCGATACATTGGACAGCACGCGGTTCAGAAACGCGGTCTCGCGTTTGCTGTTGTTGTAGCTTTCCATGCGGGACTCCATATCGGTGGATCCCATGCTATCCAGTTCGTCCTCCATTTTTTCCAGCTTTGCCAGTTTTGCGTTGGCAATGTCCAGATCCATCTGCGTCGTTTCCACTTGCGCTTTCAGCTCACTCTTAATGGTGGATGTGGTCAGGAAAACGAACTTATAGTACAGAAGGCCGAACAGCACGATCGCCAGAACAACCAACAATATTTTTTCCGATCGGGTAAACTCTCTGCTCATTACTTTCATGGCGCTTTACTCCCCTGACTTCTGTAAATAGATCACAAAGGTAACGGACACATTTCCGTTTTCATCCATATGCTTATCGGCTGCGGAAATCACACACCGCTCAACGATGGGATCCTCCTCCAGCTCTTCCGCCAGCTGGTTCAGATCCTTCAGCGAGGAACCGTTAACCTCCAGGGTCATGACGTTGCCGGTAAGATTCCAGCTCTTGGAAATATTCCCGTGCAGGAAGGCGTCCTCGATCAGCCGCATAGCCTTGACCCGGTCAACCCGGCTCAGTTCCTCTTTTGTCATCCCCGTTGTGGTGTAGTGGGCGTACATTTCATCCACGTCGCTCATATCCTCGATCTGCCGATTGGCATCCTCCAGTTCCGCCTGGAGAGTGCTGAGCTGGCTCGACTCACGAACCACCCCGAAGAGCGGATCGAACACCAGGAACTTGCAGAAAGCGAGAATCAGCAGCGCGATCAGAATCACCAGCGGCAGATTCTGCCGCAGGGAAAACGTCTTCTTCTTCACCGCCAGGATATTGATATAATTCTTGGTCGGCTGTTTTCCTCTGCTTTGTTTCTTTAACTCCGGCAGTTTTAAATTGATAGCCATTTGCGTGATCTCCTTATATCTCCATCGTTACGCCGATCGCCTGCACAAAATTGTTCAGCTGCGGAATGCTCTCATTGAAGGGAAGCAGCTTGTAGGCAGGATGCAGATCCGCCTCCAGAGTCTCCCCGATGGCGTGGATCAGGGGCAGATTCACCGATCCGCCTCCGCAAATCCAGATGTCCGTCAGACTGCTGCCCTGATTGCTGAATTCATAGAAGTTGATCGCCCGCATCAGTTCAACGGAAATGTTGTCATAGAAATTGACGCATTCTTCACTCTCAAGACATTTTTCATAATTGTTCAGGATATAGGAATGCGCCAGATGCTTCTCCACTCCAAACTTGTCTGCCACGATGTCATCCAGTGAAGACAGGCCCATCTCAAATGCACGGGTCGCAATGTGCTGATCCCGCTTATACATATAGAGGGTAATTGCGCTGTAGCCCAGATCCAGAATGCCATACTCCTCGGTGATTGCCTCCTGAACTCTGCTGAGTGCCCTGAACAGGGAAATAAATGTGCAGAGCGTGGGCGCGGATTTGACCATCTTCAGCCCCGCCTTCCGGAGCATCTGTTCGATTTCCTCCACCACGCTCTTCTCAATCCCCACGGCCATCAGCTTCAGGGTCTCCCCTCCTTCAGACTCCTCCTCACCGGACTCAGAGGGCACAAAACTGTCTGTTCCCTCATCGTCGCTGTCAATGACGGCGTAGTCAAAGAGATAGTCCTGAACCTCCCCCGTGATGTAATCGTTAAACTCGTAGGGCAGGTTGTATTCCAGCTGTTCTTCTGTCATCATCGGCATCTCGACGTTCTTGACATAGACGCTCTCACCGGGCAGAATCACAGCTGCTCTGGTTGCCTTCATCCCGTTTTCCTTCATGGTGTCACGGATCAGGCTGCTCATAATCTCCAGAGACGTGAACCGCCCGTCGTGGAACAGGTTGTCCGGCATCTGTGCCGAGGCGGTCTGGATGCTGTCTCCATCCACCAGCGCCAGCTTAAGCTGATCGTGTCCGATATCAATCCCGAGTATTGCTTTTTTGCTCATTTTTCCCTCTCTGTTATAATCCTAAAAGGCCCATGTACCAGTTTATCAGCGGCTCCCCGGCAAACAGAACCGCAGCCGACGCCACGGCGATCCAGGGGCCGAAAGGAAACTCTTTCTTCCTTTTGAATCCATTCATCAGCAGTCCGATGATGCCGGACAGGATCAGAACAAGCATCGTCCCGATCAGTCCGAAGTACAATCCTGCCACCGCCAGCAGCTTAATGTCTCCGCCGCCCAGGGTATCCCTGCCCATCACCCGATCCATGACCAGGGACAGGACCAGCACACCGCCGCCGAACAGGACCGCAGCCAGAACATGCAGCCCTATTTCCGGCCAGCTCATCAGCAGAGGTGCGGAGAGGACCCATGCGACGACAGCGATGATGTGGCAGCTGTCCGGAATCGTCATGGTGTCCAGGTCCGTCAACGTCAGCAGGAACAGCACCGATAACAGGATGTAGTTCCGCAGGCACAGCACCGTCAGATCAAACTTCAGCAGGCAGGCCAGGGTCACCAGGGCGAAGATGATCTCCACCAGCGGATACCGGGCCGAAATTTTCTCCCGGCAGTACCGACATCTGCCCTTAAGCCATACCCAGCTGATCACCGGGATCAGGTCCTTAACGGACAGTTCATGCCCGCAGTGCATGCAATGGCTTCTGCCCCTGACGAAAGTTTCACTGCGGCCGATCCGGATAGCCGTGCAATTCAGGAACGACCCCATGCACGCACCCAGAATGAGAGCCACTATGCAGCAATAAATCAATATTGCGTTTGAATCGTATATGCTCACCTGCCGGAACTCCGTCTCTACATGCCGCTGTACATGGAGAACATAGCCACGTAAATGGCGATGACTATGTATCCGGCAACAGCACCCATAAACACCAGCGTAGCGGGTTCCAGCTTGGCCAGCGCCGCTGCCGTTGCCTGTTCCAGTTCCGTGTCGTAATACTCCGCTGTCATGCCCAGGGTGGACTCCAATTCACCGCTCTCTTCACCGACCGCGGTCATATCCACCAGAATGTCAGGAAGGACATCCGCATTTCGCAGGCTGGTTCCCAGGGAATGGCCTGTCTCCAGTTCGGCGGCGATCTTACCCACCTCCGTGCTGATATAGTAGTTGGATATCGCACGGGAAGTGATGGACACTGCCTTGGTCAGAGGCAATCCCGCTCCCAGCATCATCGCCAGCGTGTTGGCAAATTGGCTGGACGCGTTCAGGATATTGATGTTGCCCATCACCGGAATCTTCAGCTGGAGGATGGCCAGCTTCATTCTTCCGTTCTCTGTATTGCCGTATACCTTCACACCGATAACCAGCAGGATGATGATAATCAGCAGGACTAACCAATAGTGTGAAAAGAAGTTGGAAATCGCAATCAGCGATGCAGTGATCGCCGGCAGCTCCTCTCCCTGTTCCGCGAAGATTTCCATAAAAGTCGGTACCACCTTGACCATAAGAACGATGACGACCGCCACGGCAAGGGCCATGACGAACACCGGATAAATCAAAGCACCCCTGACCTTTCCCTTGAGTTTCATCTGCTTAGTATAATGGTCGCTGGCCGACTGGAAAGCGGAATCCAGATTACCGGCTTCCTCACCGGCATGAATGGTTTCCAGGAAGGTGACCGGAAGGATCCGGCTCCCCCTGTCAGCGAAACTGGCGGACAGGGACCGGCCCGCCTCCACATCCTCCGCCACCTGGTCCAGGAGTTTCTTCAGGGTATTGTCCGTCATCTTCTGACAGATCAGCCTCACCGTTCTCGCGATAGGGATACCAGCCTTCAGAATGACAGCAAACTGGCTGCACATCAGGGTAAACGCCTTGTCGTTCAGCCGGTTTCCGTTGATGTCCATAGCCAGGAACGAAGACCCCCGGTTCTGCTCCTTTTCAGGAGTGATCTGCACAACAACGGGATACTCCTCTTTGATCCGGGCCACGGCATCCATCTGGTTGACGCCTTCCATAACACCTGTAACTTTTTTGCCGTCTCTGGATAATGCGGTGTATCTGAATGTATCCACAGCGATTCTCCTTACCTATCAGCAGTTCTTCTTAACGTAGTCCTTCTCATGAGCGTACTGCACCGCCACTTCCTTGGCGACCAGCCCACCTCTGACCAGCCTGACCAGCGCCTGATCCATGGTCTGTCCGCCGATGGCCGCGCTCGTAGCGATAGCGTTGGCGATCTGCGGCGTATTGCCGTTTCTGATCAGGTTCCGGATGGCATCCGTCACCACCATCATTTCCGCGGCAAGCACCCGGCCGCCCGTTTTCTTCGGAAGCAGCTGTTGGGTGATGACCGCCTGCAGGCACATGGACAGCTGCAGCCTGATCTGGGTCTGCATGCCCTCCGGGAACACCTGGACAATACGGTCCACCGCGTCGGAGGCGCTTCCCGTGTGCAGGGTGCCGAAAACCAGATGCCCGGTCTCCGCGGCGGTGATCGCCGTTTCTATGGTTTCCTGGTCACGCATTTCGCCGATGAGGATGACATTGGGGTCTTCCCGCAGGCTGGCCCGCAGCCCCGAAGCGAAACTTCCTGTATCTTTACCCACTTCCCTCTGGTTGATGGCGGCCTTGTCCGGCGTATAGATGTACTCGACCGGATCCTCCAGAGTAACGATGTGGCATTTCTTCGTATGGTTAATGCTGTCCAGCATGGCGGCCAGCGTGGTGGACTTACCGGAACCGGTCTCACCGGTTACCAGGATGATGCCCTTGTGCATATCCGGCAGTTTCAGCGCCGCCGGAGGCAGGCCCAGGCTGTCGAGGGCGGGAATCTTGTCCGACAGCAGACGCAGAGCCACCGAAGGCACGCCCTGCTGGCGGAAGATGTGGATACGGCAGCGGTTGTCCGCGTAAGTATCCGCCGCGTCCAGTTCCCCGGTTTTCACGTACTCGTTGTATGCGGGTTCCGTTTTGGCCAACGACTTGGCGTAGACCACACAATCCTGCGCCGTAAGCGGCTGCTCCGTCATGTTCTCCAGCACGCCGTCAACCCGATACTTGGGCGGCAGATTGCAGATCAGATGAATGTCCGAAGCGCCGTCCTGTTTGGCTTTCATCACCAGCTGCTCAATCGTGTACATGCTTTCCTCCTTACAGATCCTCGTAGACCACGCGCAGCACTTCATCGGTGGTGGTGATGCCCTGTTCCACCAGATGAATGGCACTGTCCTTCAGGGAAACAAATCCGCTGGAGGGATCCATCAGTGAATTCTCGATGGCTTCCCTGCCCGCGCCCGCGGCGATCAACCGCCTTACTTTGATCGTCAGGGGGAATATCTCAAACACACCGGTTCTTCCCCGATACCCCGTATCGAAGCATCTCGGACAGCCCTTGCCTTTGTAGAACACCCGGTTGGGATCGTAGGCCAGACCCAGTTCCGTCTGCTCTTCCTCTGAGGGATGATAGGGCTGCCGGCAATCCGGACAGATGCGGCGGACAAGTCTCTGGGAGAACACGCCCTTCAGCGCGCTGGCCACCAGGTAGGGCTCTACCCCCATGTCGATCAGACGCTCGACGGTGCCCAGGGCATCGCTGGTATGAATGGTGGACAACACCACGTGTCCGGTAATGGCTGACCGCATGGCGATCTCCGCTGTCTCGCCGTCACGGATCTCACCGATACAGATGATATCCGGGTCCTGCCGCAGAATGGCCCGCAGGCCCTTGGCGAAGGTCATGCCCGTCTTCTCATTGATCTGTACCTGATTGACGCCGTCGACATTGTATTCCACGGGGTCCTCCAGAGTGACCAGGTTGACCTCCCGTGTGTTGATATCATTGATCATGGCGTACATGGTCGTGGTTTTACCGCTTCCCGTGGGACCGACGATCAGGATGACGCCGTTCTTGATCTTAATGAGTCTGTCATATTTGTTGATGTCATCGCCCTGCAGGCCGATGGCAGTGTGATCCAGGTTGCCGGCGGACTTATCCAGCAGCCGGGCAACAATCTTTTCTCCGTATACCGTGGGCAGTGTGGATATACGCAGGTCGATATCCTTGCCTTTGATCCGGATATTGAACCGGCCGTCCTGGGGTACCCGGCGCTCAGCGATATCCAGGCTTGCCATGACCTTGATTCTCGCCAGCACGGATGCCTGCAGCTCCCGGGGAACGGTCAGGATATCCCGCAGCAGACCGTCTATACGCATGCGCACGGAAAGCTGCTCCTCCCTCGGCTCGATATGAATGTCACTGGCCCGCTCGGCTACCGCTCTCTCAATAATGGAGTTGACCAGCCGGATAGCCGGCGCCTGATTGACGTCATCGTCGCCGATAAAGTTGGCGGCGAAGGAATCGACGCCCTCATCCTCTTCCGCTGACGAAGCGAACTCCCGCTTCATTTCTTCGATGGCCTTGGCAGCACCTACGTTTCCGTAAAGGATCTGGATGGCCCTGTCGATGGAATCGGACATGGCGATCATCGGCACAACCCTTTTCTTGACCACCCGGCGTACTTCTTCTATAGCGTAGAAATTCAGAGGATCGCTCATGGCGAGATAGAGCTCGTCGCGGATCATCCGAACCGGAACGATATGATACTGCTTGGCGATGTTCTGGGGCACGATCTGTGCCAGTTCCGTCGGAATGGTGATCTTGTTCAGATCAACAAACTCCACGCCAAGCTGCATCTGCAGCGCCTCGATCATCTCCAGTTCCGTGATCATCCCGGCTTCCTGCAGTACTGTTCCCAGACGCTTCCCCGAGCCCTTCTGGAGTTCCAGACCCTTCATCAGGTCTTCTTCGGTGATCAGTCCCGCGGAGACCAGAAGGTCACCAAGACGCAGGCGGTTTTTTCCTTTCGCAGAAGCCATGTCTCCTCCATCTTTCTTTTGAATCAATACGTTGAATTGCTTTTTGCAGTTCGTATTCTTTCCACGACAAAACTCACCCTTAACTATTTCTGTACGCAAAAAGGCGACCTGCAAATGCTGGCTTTGTGAATATTTTACCACTATTATCCAAATTGTGCAACAATTAATGGAGGCGGTGGAACGGGGGCCGATTCCATCGGATAATCGTAGAATTCCTCGAAATTCCAGGCCGTCTGATATATAATCAGTTCAGAAGTGAAAGGAGCTGCTTGCCCTGTGAAAAAGAACACCTTCGGGATCAACATGAAAAAATGGTGCAGAGCCCACGAGGCAGAAGCGATGGCTGCCCTGGAAGAGAACAGGGTGACGGAAACTATGCTGGAGGAGCACCGGGAGAAGATCGCCTGGCTCCAGCACGAACGGCTGGTCCATCTCATCGTCACCGTCATGTGCGTCATCGGCGAGATGTTCGTCGTGGATCTGGTCCTGCTCCATCCGGACCTCGGCATCGGGCCGGCGGTGATCATGCTGGGCATTGCGGTCCTGCTCGCCTTTTACTTCTACCACTACTTCTTTCTTGAGAACAGCGTGCAGCGGTGGTACAGAATAGCCGAAGAGATGCGGAAGCAAGTGAAACAACACTAAAAAAAGCACCCTCATGCCGAGAGTGCTTTTTGCAGTCAGGTTTTTCGACGGAACGGAGAACCGTTCCCTGTCTTAGTCGTCTTGGAAACTACCTGTGTCATACGTAAACGTATTCGTTTTTCCTTTCGGACTCTTCACGGTAACCGTTCCATCAGCTGCCGTTGCCGTGCAGCCCTTCGTCATCGCGCCTGAGACTGCAGCCTGAACATCAGAGTCAGTAACTTCACCCTCATCGGTCAGCGCAGTCGCAACCAGTTCTGCGACAGCCGCTCTTGCATTTGCCGTGTCAGTAGCGAGCTTGGCTTTGTCCAGCTGGGCTGTGAAGATCGGAATTGCGATAGCGACCAGCACTGCGATGATGGCCACAACGATCAGAAGTTCAGCCAGGGTGAAGCCCTTTTCATTCCTTTTCTTGAACATTGATAATCTCCTTCCTGTTATTATAGCCCTAAACAGTATTTTCTGAAAAGTACGTGGATAATGTACCATATCCCTCCAGTAATTTCAATAGGATTCGTGAAAAAAATCACCTTTTGTGTCCGCTGGAACCGTTGGAATTACACCATTTTGGTGGGTTTAGGTTCCTTCAGGCACATCTCCGGAACGCCCCGAAACGGGCTTACTCCACGAAGGTTTCCGGCTCCGCCTCTTCGATATCTTCCACGATCTCTTTGGCGGTTTTGCCGCTGCTGCGGAACATGACGATCAGGGAGGCCAGTCCGCCGCCCCACAGTCCTACGCAGGCGATACACATCATCAGAATTGCGCTTCCACTCATTATTTCTGCACCTCCTCCTTCTTGTTCTTCATCAGCTCAGGCGCATCGGCCGGCTTCACGTAGTAGCCGTCGTGGCCCTTGAGCATGGTCATGACCACGGTGCCGACGATCAGAAGAGCGATGAACAGGCATCCGATCCAGGTCGGGTAGCCTTCGTAACCGTCTCTGAAGTATGTGATGAGGTTCATGATGAACGTATATCCCAGGACGACGAGGGTGACGAACTTCAGGCAGTAGTTCCACCATTTTCCGATACTGAAGTTGGAATACTCGTTGGCCAGGCCCCGGATCGTGTCCGTCTTCAGGAACCAGCCGACGATAAACACCTCGATCACGCCGCCGACGACGATACCGATGTTGTTCGCGATGTAGTCCGCCAGATCCAGCAGGTACAGCCCCGCTCCCGTAATGAACAGGAAGGACAGCACGAAGACAGGCACCAGCACGATAGTCGTTGCCTTTTTATGAGACATCTCCCACTTGTCCTCGATGCCCGGGATGATCGCCTGGATGATGGAGATCATCGAGGTGATGGCCGCGGTGAACAGGGACAGGAAGAAGAGGACGCCGAACAGGGAATTGAACGCGGGAAGGGTATCGATCGCCGTGGGGAATACGACAAAGGCAAGGCCTACGCCGGCTGCCGCGACTTCCGATACATCCACGCCCTGGACGCCTGCCATGTAACCGATGATGGAGAAGATGCCGATGCCGGCAAAGATCTCAAACCCGTGGTTGGTGCAGGCGGTAAAGATGGCGGTGTTGACCACGTCCTCCTCCTTCGGCAGGAAACTCGAATAGGAGATCATGATGCCGAAGGCGATAGACAGGCTGAAGAATACCTGCCCGTAAGCGGCTACCCACACGTCGGGCTTGGCGATAGCGCTCCACTCCGGAGTGAACATGTAGGCGATGCCGTCGATGGCTCCCGGAAGGGTTATGCCGCGGATCACGATGATGATCACGCAGATCGCCAGGATCGGCATGCAGATCTTACAGGCCAGGTTGATGCCCTTGTTGATTCCTCTGTACATGATGAAGGCCACGATAGCCCACACGATCAGGAACGGAATGATCAGATTCGTCCTGAGACCGCCGATCTGCGTAATGGAATCGGTAATGCCCAGGAATCCGTAGAAGAATTCATCCGTCTTGTCTCCCCACTGGGTGCCGAAGGAAAACCCCAGGTAGCAGAGGACCCATACGATGATGGCAAAGTAGTAAATGGAAATCAGGAATGCCGCCATGGTCTGGAGCCATCCGAGCCATTCATACTTCCGGTTGATCCGGGCGAAGGCTCCCGGCGCGCCCGAGCGGAACGTCTTGCCCAGGGTATACTCCAGGACAAGGATCGGGATTCCTGCTGTGATGATAGCAAACAGATACGGGAAAATGAATGCGCCGCCGCCATTGGATGCCGCGATGTACGGGAATCTCCAGAGATTACCCAGACCGACAGCGGAACCGACGGCAGCGATGATAAAGCCCGCCTTACTGTTCCATGTTTCTCTCAATTGGATACACTTCCTCTCAATATTATTTCACGGTAAAATAACTTACATCAGATATGATGACAATTCCCTATTATAGTGAGGGGAATGATTAATGTCAATGGATTTAATGGGTTTTTCCCACAAGGGATTTTTCGTTTTTTTGTCCCGTTCCACAGAGGTCGGCGCGGGCCGGAAAAGTGTTCTACTCCTTCCCTCCCCTGTGTTATACTGTAGCCATGCACGAACTACCGATCACCCAACATATTATCGAAATCTGCGAGAAGCACTGCCGGGAGGCCGGCGCCCAAAGGGTTCGCCTGGTGAAACTGGTCATCGGCGACTACTCCGGCTATGTGGGCAGCTCCGTCCAGATGTACTTCGACATCATCTCTGAGGGGACCCTGTGCGAGGGCGCCCAGGTGGAGATCGAGCACGTCAAGCCGAAGCTGCGCTGCCCGTCCTGCGGAACCCTCTTCCAAAGGCAACTCCTCTCTTTCGCCTGCCCTGAGTGCGGAACCGACGGCGAGCCTACGGAGATCGGCAAGGAGTTTTATATCGACAGCATTGAAGTAGAACAATAATAGTAAGAAGTTTAACGAGCAGGAGGAATCATGCACGACATCAGACGAATCGATGTCCAGGAAGGCATCCTGGAAGAAAACGATCACATCGCGGAGCACGTCAACGAGCACCTGAGCGCCCACGGCGTCCTGGTGGTCAACGAGATGGGGGCCCCTGGCGTGGGCAAGACGACGACCATCAAAAATATCATCCCCCACCTGAAGTGCAAGCCCTACGTCATCGAGGGCGACATCGAAACGGATATCGACACCCAGGACCTCCGGTCCCTGGGCATTGACACTTTCCAGATCAACACCTACGGCGCCTGCCACCTGGACGCGCCCCTGATCGAGCATCAGGTGGACCACATGTCCTTTGACGAGCCCGGCGTACTGTTCATCGAAAACATCGGCAACCTGGTCTGCCCCGCGGAATTCACCATCGGCGAGCACGTCATGATGCTCATCTCCACGGTGACCGAGGGCAGCGACAAGCCGTACAAATATCCCCTTGCCTTTGAAAAGGCCGACATCATCATCCTGAACAAGGTGGACCTGATCCCCTACCTGGATTTCGACGAGGACTTTTTCATGAAGGGCGTGCGGGCGCTGAACAAGGACGTGCCCGTATTCAGGGTGTCCGGCCGCACCGGCGAAGGCTTCGCCGAAGTGGCCGCCTGGCTGGATAAAAAGGCTGCCGAGCTGGAGGTCAAAGAGCATGAGCACCATCACCACGAGCACGGCCATCACCACGAACACGGCGAGCAGGAATAAGGCGGATCCATGAGCGCGCGGAGAACGGAAAACATCAAACTATGGGGCATCGTACAGGGGGTCGGTTTCCGGCCCTTTGTTGCGAAAACGGCAGACCGCCTGCAGATGAAGGGCACCGTCCTGAACATCGGCGGCCTGGTGGAGATCACCCTCACCGATACGCCGGAGCGGATCGATGCCTTCCTGGAGACGCTTCAGCGGGAGAAGCCGGAGCCGGCGGAGATCGTGCACATCAGGCGTACGGTCATCGAACCGGTGGAGTTTGCTTCCTTTCAGATCCTGCAAAGCGATGAGGGAAACGATGACGCCGCCATGATCCCGCCGGACATGGCCATCTGCCCCCACTGCCTCGAGGAACTCTACGATCCCGAAAACCCCCGCTATCTGCACCCCTTCATCAGCTGCATGATCTGCGGTCCCCGCTACACCATCATCGACCGGATTCCCTATGACCGGGACAACACATCCATGGTCGATTTCCCCATGTGCGGCTTCTGCGAAAGCCAGTACACGGATCTGCGCGACCGGCGGCACCACGCCCAGACCATCTCCTGCCACGACTGCGGCCCTTATCTGAAGTGGACCGGCAACGAAGGGGCAGACGGCGATTCGGCCGGCGAGGCCACCTGCGGCGACGGAATCGGCGAAGCCATATGCGGTGACGGTGCGATCCTGGATCACGCGGCCGCGGTTCTGCGGGCCGGCGGAGTCATCGCCTTCAAGTGCGTCGGCGGCTACAACCTGGTGGCGGATCCCTTCAACGACGAAGCCGTCCGCCGCCTGCGGGAAATCAAAGGCCGGGAGACCAAACCCTTCGCCGTAATGTTCCGCAGCCTGGAGCAGATCCGGCAGTACTGCCACGTGGATCCGGTGGAAGCCCGCCTGCTGGAGTCTTCCGCCCGGCCCATCATTCTTCTGGAGCACCGGCTCAGCGAGGAGGGTTTCACCCTGCCGGAAGAGCTGGCGGCAAATCGGAGCGAGGGGTTGCCTTTGGACGAAGCGCCCCCGGCAGCGCCCACTGCGGAGGACCTTCTGCGCAGCCGCTTCATCGGCTCCTTCCTGCCCTCCCTGGCTGCCCAGTATCTCCTGCTGGACCGGACGGGTCCGCTGATCTTCACCAGCGCCAACCTTTCCGACCAGCCCATGATCAAAGACGATAAACCCATGCTCCGGTGGATGGCTGCCCAGCCTCTCATCGACGGCATGATTTCCAACGACCGGCAGATCCGCGTCCGCGTGGACGATTCGGTCACCCGGGTCATCGACGGCCAGCCCCAGATGATCCGCCGCAGCAAAGGCTACGCGCCCCTGCCCCTCTACGTGGACACAGGCGGGGACGGCGGCGGGAATGATCTTCCCCAGATCTTCGCCGCCGGCGGCCAGCTGAAGAATTCCTTCGTCCTCAGCAAGGGCCCCTTCCTCTACATGAGCCAGTACTTCGGCGACATGGACACGGAAGAAAACCAGAGCATCTACCGGCAGAACGTCGGCCGCATGGCCGGTCTCTTCCGGATCAGCCCTCAGCTGGCGGTCTGCGACATGCACCCCCTCTATGAGACCACCCGCTTTGCGAAGGAGTATGCAAAGGCAACGGACATTCCCCTTCTCCAGGTCCAGCACCACCACGCCCACGTGGCCTCGGTCATGGCGGAAAACAACCTGGCCGGCAAGGTCATCGGCGTCAGCTTCGACGGTACCGGCTACGGCACCGACGGAAAGATCTGGGGCGGAGAGTTTCTGCTCTGTGAGGAAGGCCGCTTCCAGCGCCTGTCCCACCTTCGCTACATCGATATGATCGGCGGCGATTCCTCCATGAAGGATGCCCGCCGCTCCGCCCTGAGCTACATGGCCGCGGCGGCAAAGAACGGCACCGGCCTGCCGGATGAAAGCCTCTCCCCTTCCCCCCGTCCGGAAACCGATGAGTCCGGGTGCCGGCAGATCGACATCGATCTGTCGGACATCCTCGCCTTCGGCAGCGAACGGATCATGGGCTGTCCCGATTCCCGGCTGATCCTGCGGGCCATCGACACCGGCGTCAACACCATCCAGAGCTCCAGCATGGGCCGGCTCTTCGATGCCGTCTCCGCCCTGCTGGACATCGCCGACTACAACCGTTACGAAGGGCAGTGCGCCATCATGCTGGAGGATGCCGCTGCCTTCGCCCAAAAACACCCGGGCGAAGATAAGGCCAGTGACCTGGCCCTCGCCTTCCACCAACGGATCATCGACATGATCGTCAGCGAGTGCCTTCTGGCCAGAGAAAAAACAGGCGCCGATCAGGTTGCCCTGACCGGCGGCACATTCCAGAACAAGATTCTGATGGAGGGCGTCCTCTCCCGTCTGCGGGAGCTGGGCTTTCACCCCTATTACAACATTTCTGTCAGCCCCAACGACGGAGGCATCGCCCTGGGCCAGGCCTTCATCGCCATGCACCGGAACCGCTAGAAAAAGGTGCCGGCAGCTGCCGGCACCCTGAACTTTTTTTGAGCTGGTTTTTTGCTCGCCCGCTGAACGGCAGCGCTAGAACAGCGTCTCGTCCATAGCCGCCAGCTTCTTGTAGGTCTCCAGTTTCTTGTGGGCGTCTTCCTCGGTCATCTCGAAGAGCTTCTCGGAGATGCTCGGGAATTCCTTGGCCAGTGACGAGTACCGGATCTGGCCCATGATGAATTCGCGGAAGGATGTCGTCGGTTCGCCGGAATCCAGAATGAACGGATTCTTGCCTCTCTTCTTCAGCTCCGGATTGTAGCGGTAAAGCTGCCAGTAACCGGAGTCCACCGCGTCCTTGATGTTCTGCTGTGACTTGCCCATGCCCTTGCGGATGCCGTGGTTGATACAGGGGGCGTAGGCGATGATGATGGAGGGGCCGTCATAGGCCTCCGCCTCCAGCATGGCCTTCATCAGCTGATTCTTGTCCGCGCCCATGCCGACCTGGGCCACGTAGACGTAGCCGTAGGACATGGCGATGAGACCCAGGTCCTTCTTCTTGATGCGCTTGCCGGAAGCGGCAAACTTGGCGATGGCCGCAGCCGGGGTTGCCTTTGAAGCCTGGCCGCCCGTATTGGAATAAACCTCCGTATCGAAGACCAGGATGTTGATGTTCTCACCGGAAGCCAGCACGTGGTCCAGTCCGCCGTAGCCGATATCGTAGGCCCAGCCGTCGCCGCCCAGTGCCCACACGGAACGCTTGACCAGATAGTCCCTGGACTCCAGGATACGGTCGCACAGGCCCTTGACGATCTCGTCGGTGTGATCAAGGCCTTCCATGATCCTTACCACGTTGTCACTCTTGACCCGGGATTCCCGTCCGTCGTTTTTGTATTCCAGCCACTCTTCCAGGGCTTCTTTCAACCGCTCATCCACATCCAGCGCCAGCAGCGCCCGCATGTTCTGCTCGATCCGCTCGCGGATCTGGTTGACCGCCATCAGCATGCCGTAGCCGAACTCCGCGTTGTCTTCGAAGAGGGAGTTGGACCAGGCCGGGCCTCTGCCGTTCTCATCCTTACAGTAGGGCATGGACGGCGCGGAAGCCCCCCAGATGGAGGAACATCCGGTGGCGTTGGCGATCAGCATGCGGTCGCCGAAGAGCTGGGTGGCCAGTTTGATGTAGGGCGTCTCGCCGCAGCCGGCACAGGCACCGGAGAATTCAATGTAGGGTTTGCAGAACTGGCTGCCCTTGACCGTCTCCCTGTTGAACTTGTGCTTCTGGGGAAGTTTGATGGCGTAGGCCCAGTTCTCCGCCTCCTTGACCACCTGGGCGTAGGGCTTCATGACCAGGGCGCTTTCCTTCGCCGGGCAGATGTCCGCGCAGTTGCCGCATCCCATACAGTCCATGGCGGACAGCTGCATGCGGTAGTGCATGCCCTTTACGTCCTTGCCCATGGCATTCAGCGTCACGAAGCCTTCCGGCGCCTTTTCCTTTTCTTCCTCGGTCAGCAGCATGGGACGGATCGCCGCATGGGGACAGACGAACGAACACTGGTTGCACTGGATGCACTTCTCCGGCTGCCACTCGGGCAGATAGACACCCACGCCCCGCTTCTCGTACTGGGTCGTGCCCGAGGGGAATGTTCCGTCCGCGTTCTCCAGGAAGGCGCTGACCGGCAGATCGTCGCCCGCCTTGCTGTTCATGGGCTTCTGGATCTCCTCCACGAACTCCGGTGTCTCTTCGAAGACCCACCGCGGATCCTCCACGTCCGCCCATTCGGCCGGCACTTCCACCTTCCGGATGGAGCGGATGCCCTCATCCACCGCGCGGCAGTTCATGTCGACGATGTCCTGACCCTTCTTCTTGTATGTCTTCTCGATACCTTCCTTCAGGTACTCCACCGCCTTGTCGATGGGAATGACGCCGGTGAGCTGGAAGAAGGCCGCCTGCATGACCATGTTGATGCGGCTTCCCAGACCGATGCGCTCGGCGATCTCCCAGGCGTTGATGGCATAGAAGCTGATTTCCTTTCTCGCCAGATCCCGCTTCATCTTCGCCGGCAGGGTCTGCTCGATCTCCTCATCGGACCAAAGGCAATTCAGCAGGAAGGTCCCGCCCTTCTTGAGTTCCTTCAGCATATCGTACTGCCGGACATAGGCCTGGTTGTGGCAGGCCACGAAATCCGCCTGGTTGATCAGGTAGGTGGACTGAATGGGATGGTTTCCGAACCGCAGGTGGGATACGGTCAGACCGCCGGACTTCTTCGAGTCATAGTCGAAGTAGCCCTGGGCGTACATATCCGTCTTGTCACCGATGATCTTGATGGCGGTCTTGTTCGCGCCGACGGTACCGTCGGAACCCAGACCCCAGAACTTGCACTTGATGGTTCCTTCCGGCTCCCTGGCGATACCTTCCGTATAGGGCAGGGAAAGCCCGGTCACATCGTCCTCGATGCCCACGGTGAAATGGTTCTTCGGATTCTTATGATAGAGATTGTCGTAGATGGAGTGGACCATGCCCGGCGTCGTATCCTTGGATCCGATGCCGTAGCGGCCGCCGTAGACCTCCGGTGCGTTGCGCATGCCGTAGAGGGCCGTCCGCACATCCTGATACAGGGGCTCGCCCAGGGCTCCCGGCTCTTTGGTCCGGTCGAGAACGGCGATCCGCTCCACGGTTCTGGGCAGAACGTCCAGGAAGTATTCACTGACGAAGGGCCTGTACAGGCGGACCTTGATCAGGCCTACCCGGTGTCCCTCCGCCACCATCTTGTTCATGGTCTCTTCAATGGTCTCGCAGATGGAGCCCATGGCGACGATCACGTTCTCCGCGTCGGGTGCGCCAACGTAATCGAAGGGTTTATAGCTTCTGCCGGTCATCTCGCTGACCTGTTCCATGTAGTCGGCGACGATCTCCGGGATCTTATCGTAATAGACGTTGGAGGCCTCTCTTCCCTGGAAAAAAATGTCAGGATTCTGTGCCGTGCCGCGGATCACCGGATGCTCCGGATTCAGTGCCCGGTCACGGAATTCCTGCACTGCGTCCCAGTCCACCAGCTTGCGGAAGTCGTCATGGCTGAAGACCTCGATCTTCTGGATCTCGTGGGATGTCCGGAATCCGTCAAAGAAGTGAAGGAACGGAACTCTCCCCTTGATGGCCGAAAGATGGGCGATGCCGCCCAGGTCCATGACTTCCTGCACGGAGTTGGAGCAGAGCATGGCGAAGCCGGTCTGCCGGCAGGACATAACGTCGGAATGGTCGCCGAAAATACACAGGGCGTGGGTGGAGATGCTTCGCGCCGCCACATGGAATACGCCCGGCAGCAGTTCGCCGGCGATCTTATACATATTGGGGATCATCAGGAGCAGACCCTGAGATGCCGTATAGGTTGTAGACAGCGCGCCCGCGGACAGGGCGCCGTGTACCGCGCCTGCCGCGCCTGCCTCTGACTGCATCTCCGCAATTTTCACCGGCTGGCCGAAAATGTTCTTCTTGCCGTAAGCTGACCAGTCGTCGACTACCTCCGCCATAGTGGAAGATGGAGTGATCGGATAAATTGCTGCAACATCGGTAAAGGCGTAGGACACGTGGGCCGCCGCTGTGTTACCGTCCATTGTCAGCATTCGTTTCTGTCTCATGATGTCTTCCTTTCGGTTCAAAAAAAATATATTAGTCTAACATTATCGCATTAAAGTGTCACTGTCAAGATTGTATTAAATTTAATACAATATACACGACAAAGGATTGTAATTTTTTGGTGGATATGGTATTATTTTTCCATGACTAAGGACAAAGCTGTTACAGAAACCAAATATATACCGCGTCCCATCACCCCGGAGGATGAATCCTACCGGGATGTCATGATGCTCTTTACCAACCATCCGGTGCAGCCCAAGTACTGGTTCGAGGACTTCGGGGACTACTGGTCCTGCAGCTGCGGCCAGATCAACCGCGGGGATACCTGCTCCAACTGCGGCCTGGAGCGGGAGCTTCTGCGGAAGCTGTTCATTCTCCACAAGCCCGGGGAGTCTCCCGATGAGGGCGGCCCCGACGGTGAGCGTGCCGAGGCGGGCGTTGCCTTTGCACAGGGTGGAGACGGCACATCGGAAGATACCCCCTCCGAAGAAGCCCCGGACCGGGCTGCCGGGAAGAAAAAAGAGGATGCCCCATGCGGCGCGGACGATGAGCCTGAACCGGAGGAGGATGGCGAACCGGACGCCGACGCGGTCAGGGCCGCGGAAGAAGCCGACCTGCGAAGCCGCCGGCGCAAGACCAAGCGGATCATGATCATCCTGATCGTTCTGCTGCTCCTTCTCGGGGGTGGACTGGCCTTCTTCTATTACTACGCCCTGCCGGAGTACCACCGGCAGCACGATCTGCGCACCAACGCCGCGAAGGATGTGCTCTCCCACTCCCTCCCCGCCGCACTGGAGCCCCTGGACGACATCCGCTTCGATGCCTGGGTCCGGGCAGGCGACGCGGAATACAACAACAGGAAATATGAAAAGGCAATCGAATACTATCAGAAGGCCCTGGATCTCCACGCGGATTCCAATGTGCAGCAGAAGATTCTGACCGCCAAGTTCGGCTACGTTACGGCAAACATGAACAAAGACTCCGAGGAACAGGGCGAGCATTTCGAAGATTATCTGAACGAACTCCACAAAAAGAAATACCCCGGGATCCAGGACATCTACCGGCGCCACTTCTCCTGGAAGGCGTCCATTCTGGTCAACGATGATCTAGAAGACGAGTCCAATGATGAGGAAACCCTGGACCTGGCCGACCCGATCTACTTCCACAGCACCATTACCGGCGGACCGCCGGATGATTCCGTCGCGCTGTACTATGAGATCGTCTGGCCCGACGGCACCTCCGAGCGGAACAATGTCCCCTCCTCCCGGGGCTCCGGGGAGACGGTGACCACGCGGTGCGCCTATACCGCTCCGGCCAATGCCCAGGAGGGCCGGCTGACCTTCAAGCTTTTCAACAGTTCCACCCACGAGATGCTGGGGACCGACTCCGTCTGGCTGGAGTAGGCTGCTTTCACAGAATGGAGGGTGCGCCCGCTGGGCGCACCATGAAAAGGGGGTGTCGCATTAAGCGATACCTCCTTTTTATGTGAGGGGCTGGTGGGGAGTGCCCCGGCTCAGTCCTCGTCGTAAACGGTAAACCATCCGTGCGTAGCCACGCCCTTGGGGGATCTGCGATAATGAGTTCGGTC
>JAFRHG010000013.1 GCA_017433375.1 Bacillota bacterium | reverse complement strand
CCCCTTATTATGTTCCCGTGAAAAATCTGAATCTACAGAATGTCCTTGATCAGCCGATAGACCTCCAGTCCGGTCTTCTGGCCCAGCTCCTTGATGATGCCCCGGTAGATGATCTGCTTGTATCCGTCCTGTCTGATGTTTCTCGAGACGAAGGAGGCGGTGCCGTTGATCAGATCGCCAGGGTAGCCGGCCTTGCTGAGGATCTTCTGGATGTCCGTGTTCACCTCGTTGCGCCGGTCGGAAGCTTTCTTCTGATCGCCGTTGGACGATCCCTTCTGGCCGCCGTTAGACGATCCCTTCTGGCCGTCGGAAGCGGACTTCTTCCCGGAGGATTTCCGGCCCTTCCCGCCGGACTCACCGCCGGATGCGCTGCCCGCGGAGGCGTCGCCTTCCTCGGCCGCCTTCTGCCGGGCCGCCTGCCGGATGCTGGAGAACAGGTTGATGGTGTGATCGCTCCAGAAATCCTGGATGTTCCGGTAGCCCTTGTCCTTGCTGATGATGTTGTACTCCGACTCATCGCCTTCGGTGCCGATGAGGTAGCCCACGTAGGAAGCCAGCTGGATGTCCAGCGCCTGCTTGCCGTGGTGCACCTCGATCACCAGCAGATCCGTCTCCATGTTGAGGAGGACGTGAAGCATGTTCAGGTCGATCTTGTTGGAGTTCCTCGTAAAGAACAGCACCACTTTGCTGTCCTGGGAGAGCTTTTCGATGCCGTCAAGGCCGGAGGCATTGACGTTCTCATAATCAATCAGATAATATTTCATTTTCCTTTGTTCCTTTCCATTCAGCCGCGCCGTGCTGCCGCCGCCCGCCGCTTTCGTCCCGCCGCGGGCTTCAGCGCCCGCCGTCACTTCTTCGCCGCGAAGAGTGTGCCGATCTTGTTTCCGTCGATGATCTCGTAGAGATCCTCGGGCCGGCTGCCGTTGGTGACCAGAGTGGCCGTTCCCTGGGAGGTGGCCAGCTCCGCCGCCTGGACCTTGGTCCGCATGCCGCCGGTGCCCCGGCGGGACCCGGCGCCGCCGGCCAGCCGGTAGGTGCTCTCATCGATGGTGTCGATCCGGCTGATCAGCCGGGCGCTCCGGTCAAAACGGGGATCGCCGTCATAGAATCCGTCGATGTCGGAGAGGATCACCAGAAGATCCGCCCGGCAAAGCACGGCGACCACCGCCGACAGCACGTCGTTGTCGCTGAAGAGTTTTTCCTCTGACTCGATCTCCGTATAGCTGACCGAGTCGTTTTCGTTGACGATGGGGATGATCCCCTGCTCCAGCAGGGTCTCGAAGGTGTTGGTCAGGTTTTCCTTCTTTTCCTCCTGCCGGATGTCCTCGGCGTTGAGGAGGATCTGGGCCACCGTCTTGTCATAGTAGCCGAAGAATTTGTCGTAGAGAAACATGTTCTCGCACTGGCCCACGGCCGCCGCTGCCTGCTTCATCCGAAGCTGGGACGGCTTGTCCTTCAGGCGCATCTTGTTGGCGCCAACGGCAATGGCCCCGGAGGAAACCAGGATGACCTCGTTGCCCAGGTTGTGGATGTCGGCCAGCACCATGGCCAGCTTCTCCATGTTTCTCAGATTGCTGTTACCCATCTCGTTGGTCAGGGTGGATGTGCCCACCTTGACGACGATGCGCCGTTTCTTTACTGACATGCTGCCTCCGTTTCTTCCTCGCAAGCTGCTCCGCTCCTTCCTCGCATGCTACCTCCGTTCTTTCCTCGCCTGACGCCGGCGGTCCAGTTCGCTCAGGATCTTCTTGCGCAGGCGGATGTCTCCCGGCACGATCTCCACCAGTTCATCGTCGTCGATGAACTCCAGAGCTTCCTCCAGCGTGAAGATCTTCGCCGGGGCGAGGCGGATGTTCTCATCGCTTCCCGCCGCCCGCATGTTCGTCGCCTTCTTGGCCTTGCAGGGGTTGACCACCATATCGTCGCTGCGGGCGTTCATCCCCACGATCATCCCCTCGTAGACATGGGTGCCCGGCTCCACGAACATCTGCACCCGCTCGGCGATGTTGAAGATGGCGTAGGGCGTGGTGATCCCCTCCTCCTGGGCCACGGCCACGCCGTTGACCCTTCCGGGGATCTCCCCGGTGTGGACATCGAAGCGGTCGAAGCGCCGCACCATGGTTCCCTCTCCCCGGGTGTCGTTGATGAATTCGCTCCGGTAACCGAGAAGGCCACGGGTAGGCACCAGATACTCCAGGCGGGAGAATCCGTTCTCGCTTCTCATCTGCTGCATGAGGCCCTTGCGCAGATTCAGCTTGGAGATCACCGACCCGGCGTACTCGTCGGGCACGTCGATGACCACCTCTTCCACCGGCTCCAGGACACGGTTCTGTTCGTCCCTGCGCAGGATGACCTCCGGCTTGGAGACGGCCAGCTCATAGCCTTCCCGGCGCATGTTCTCGATGAGGATGGACAGATGCAGTTCCCCTCTTCCCGAGACCTTGAAGCTGTCCGTGGAGTCCGTCTCCTCCACACGAAGGCCCACGTTCACCTCCAGCTCCTTCATGAGCCGTTCCCGCAGGTGGCGGGAGGTGACGTACTTCCCGGCCTTCCCGGCGAAGGGCGACTTGTTGACCATGAAGTACATGGACAGAGTGGGCTCCTCGATGGAGATCATCTCCAGGGGGTCCGGATGAGCGGGATCGCAGATGGTCTCCCCAATGGAAATGTCCGGGATGCCGGACACGACGACGATATCCCCGGCCACGGCTTCCTCCACGGGCATCCGCTTCATGCCCCGGTAGACAAAGACCTGGTTGACTTTGGCATTCCGCTCCGCAGCCCCTTCCGCGGCCACGGCAACCTGCTGGGCTTCCCGGATGGTGCCCCGGGTGATCCGGCCGATCCCCAGCCGGCCGATGTAGTCATCGTAGGCCAGGGCAGAAATCTGCAGCTGCAGAGGCTCCTCCCGCCGGTCCGGATAGGGGGCAACGTGCTCCGTGATGGTGTCGAAGAGAGGCGTGATGTCCAGGCCGTTCATGCCCCGGGCACTCTTTTTGATCTTCTGCTCGCCCTGTCCGACCTCCAGGCCTGCCGCATCCTGGGGATCCCTGACCACGATCCCCTGCCGGGCGATGCCGTAGAGAATGGGGAAATCCAGCTGCTCGTCGTTGGCCTCCAGGTCCATGAACAGCTCGTAGACCTCGTCCACCACTTCATCGATGCGGGCGTCCCTCTTGTCGATCTTGTTGATCAGCAGGATGGGATTGATCCCCTGCTCCAGGGCCTTCTTCAGGACGAACCGGGTCTGGGGCATGGGCCCCTCGCTGGAATCCACCAGCAGGATGACCGTATCCACCGTCCGGATGATCCGCTCCACCTCCGAGGAAAAGTCCGCGTGCCCCGGGGTGTCCACGATGTTGATCTTCGTGTCCCCGTGCATGACGGAACAGTTCTTGGAATAGATGGTGATCCCCCGCTCCCGCTCGATGTCGTCGCTGTCCATGACGCAGTCGATGATCTGCTGGTTCTCCCGGAACACGCCGCTCTGGTTCAGGAAAGCGTCCACGAGAGTGGATTTGCCCGCGTCCACGTGGGCAATCACGGCGATGTTGATGATCTTCTGTCTGTCGCTCATTCGGGGATCCTCCAGTCCACCGGCTCCATTCCCTGGCTCTCCAGAAACGCGTTGGCGCCGGTAAAATACCCGCCGTCCCAGAATCCGTAGTGGGCGGACAGGGGACTGGGGTGAACGCCGGTGATCACCTTGTGCCGGGGGGAGGTGATCAGGGCCTGCTTCGCCTTGGCAGGACGGCCCCACAGGATGAAGACCATGGGCTTTTCCCGCTCGTTGAGCAGGCTGATCACCCGGTCGGTGAAGATCTCCCATCCCTTGTTCCGGTGGGAATTGGCCTCATGGGCCCGCACCGTCAGCACCGTATTGAGAAGGAGAACCCCCTGCTGCGCCCAGCTCTCCAGGCAGCCGTGGGAAGGCGGGTCGATGCCCAGTTCCCCCTTCAGCTCCTTGAAGATGTTCACCAGGGACGGAGGCGGCATGACGCCCTTCTGCACGGAAAAGCAAAGCCCGTGGGCCTGCCCCGGCTCGTGATAGGGATCCTGCCCCAGGATGACCACCTTCACGTCCTCGTAGGCCGTCGCCTGCAGGGCATGAAAAATGTGGTACATGTCCGGGTAGATGACCCGGGTGCTGTACTCCGCCTTCAGGAACTCCCGGAGCTCCCGGTAGTACTCCTTATCAAATTCTCCTTCCAGGACCTGGTCCCAGCTGTTTCCGAAATGAACCATGTCAGTATTGTATCAAATCGCGGCCCGTATGCAAAGGGCAACCCCGGTCAGGGCGTGGTTTTCCGGGCCGGCGCCACCTTGGACTGGAACATGCCCAGACCCTGCCCCAGAAACATCCGCTGCCGGTTGAGGCGCAGGGGATCGTCCCCCGGATAGACCTTGCCGGGCCAGGTGGTCACCGCACAGAGGAAGCCCTCTTCCTTAAGGGAGGCCTCCGCGCTCTCGCTCCAGTCGCCGTAGGGATAGGCGAAAGCGTCCCGGCTGCCGCAGACTTCGATGGACTTCTCCAGATCGGACCGCCTCTCCTCCTCCGTGACCACGGCAAAGGCGCCCTTGTGCCCGGGCACGCCGCCGGCCCGGTGCAGCTCATGGGTATGGGACTGGAAGATGAGATAGGGGCTCACGTATTCCTTCACCTTCTTCTCCCCCTTCTTGGAGGTGATGAGGAAGCTGGTGACGGGAACACGGCATGCCTCCACGATGGGGATCAGCTGCTTCAGGGTTGCCTTTTCCCCGTCGTCAAAAGTGAGGACGACGCTCTTGTCGGGCAGCATCAGCTTCCCGTCGGCGTAGTCCCGGACCTCTTTCCAGGAGGGGAAATAGTAGTTCTCCGATTTGAGCCAGTTGATCTCCTCCGTCAGGGCCTGGGCGCTGATGTAGTTGCCGTAGCGCCGGTGCAGGTCATCGGGGGGATCGTTCTCGTCGTAGACGTAATGGAACATACAGATAGGAAGCCCCGGGCTATCCCACTTGGTGTTGGGCTGGATCGTGACCTTCCGGGTCAGCCGGGTGGCATTCCCCTCCCCGTCGGTCACCGTATAGGTGAGGGTCTTCTTCCCCGCCCGCCGGTAATCCAGACGGGACACCTTCACCTGGCCCGTGAGATCCGTACCGTCCGTTGCCTTTGCATGATAACCCGGCTCCTTGTATTCCTCTCCCAGGAGCATGGTCACATCGTCGCCCTCCAGCTCAAGCTCCGGGCTCATGCGGTCCAGCACGGTCACCTGCCGGCTCTCGTGGAAATTTCCGGCGGTGTAGGTGATGGTGTACTCCCCCGGCCGGCTCACGTCCAGGTCTGACTGCACGTCCACTTTCGCCGTCACATCCCGGCCGCTGATCTTCGCCTCCACGCCCGGATCGTCGAACACGCCGTTCAGGCCGATGGTCACCTGCTCCTCTCCGGCCATGACCATATAGGACTCGGAGGTGTAGTACCACAGTCCGCCCAGGCCGAACCCCAGGATCACGACCCCCAGGGCCATGATGCCGGTGAACAGCGCCAGATCTTTTTTGCTTCTTATCCGTCTGCTCATCTTCCGCTGCCTAACCTTATACGGTACTATTCTACCACGCCCCGCCCGCCTTGTGGTAAAATGTGCCCATGAAAGAGCACGCCATCATCCCTATTTTCATCCCCCACCGGGGTTGTCCCCACGACTGCGTCTTCTGCAACCAGAAGGCCATCACCCGCACTCTGCCCGGCGTCACACCGGCGGAGGCGGAGGGGATCATCGAAACCTGGCTCTCCACCCTGGAGGGCCGGGGGATTTCCCGTATCGAGGCGGCCTTCTACGGCGGCAGCTTCACCGGCCTTCCTATGGAGGAGCAGGCCGGACTCCTCGCCGTCGCCCATTCCTATCTGCAAAGGCAACGCATACAGAGCATCCGCCTCTCCACCCGCCCCGACTTTATCAGTGAGCCGGTGCTGGAGCAGCTGCGGCGCTACGGGGTGGGGACCGTTGAACTCGGCGTG
Organism: Bacillota bacterium; assembly: GCA_017433375.1. Lineage (GTDB taxonomy): Bacteria > Bacillota > Clostridia > Peptostreptococcales > Anaerovoracaceae > Lentihominibacter. The sequence continues at coordinate 20,239 of JAFRHG010000013.1, read as the reverse complement.
CAGTCCTTCGATGAGGAAGTTCTGGCTGCCTCCCGCCGGGGCCACAGTGCCCGGCAGGTGGAGGAAGCCTGCGGCATGATCCAGAGCTTCGGGTTCCGCCTGGGGATCCAGCTGATGATCGGCCTGCCGGAGGACAGCCATGAAAAGTGTCTGGAGTCCGCCCGCCGCGCGGTGCGGCTCCGGCCCGACGACGCCCGCCTCTATCCCACCATCGTGCTGGAGGGCACGGAACTGGCCCGGCTCTGGCGGCAGGGACAATACCAACCCCTGAGCCCTCAGGAGGCCATCCGCACCACGAAGGATATGTACCGGATCCTCCAGGACGCCGGCGTCAACATCATCCGGGTGGGGCTGAAGAGTTCGGATCTGGTGGGCAAAGACGACCAGATCCTGGTCCACCCCTGCCCTCCCGCCTTCCGCCAGCTGGTGGAAGGGGAGATCGCCCGGGAGGACCTGGAGGCCCAACTGGAAAAGCTGGCGCAGGCCGGCGGGACGGCAGGGCGGGATCGGCCCGGGTCCTCTTTCCCTTCGGCCGCCGTCTTCTCCTGCCACCCCGATGATTTCTCTTCCATGGTGGGCAACGGCAAAAGAAACCGGAGATACTTCGCTGAGAAGTATCCCCGGCTCTCCCTTCGTTTTGCCGTCGACGAATCCCTTCCGGCTATGACCTTCCGGGTTTCTATCTGACGTTCACCGTGACCACGCGCTTCACGCCGTTCTGGGCGTAGACGTAGATCTGGCATGTGCCCGGGGCATTGGCCCTGATCACGCCTTTGCCGTTTACGGTGGCGACTGACGGCTTTGTCGATTCGTAGATCAGGCCGCGATGCTTCTTGACCTTCTTCTTCTGTTTTACCGCCTTCGCTTTGAGCTTCAAGGTCTTGCCCGGCTTGAGGGCCCGCGCCTTCTTGATCACCTTCTTGTTGATCCTGATCCTCTTGTGGTTTCCGACCTTGCCGCCCTTGGTGGCAACGTGGACGACCTTTGAGGTGTAGAGAACGTTGTTGTTCCTATCCAGCGCCACGACCATGAACTTGTAGTACTTGCCCTTCTTCAGCTTCTGCCCGTTGATATCCTTTATCGTCAGGGAGCCGCTGTTCAGGGTGAACAGCCTCTGCATTCTGTTGTTCTTGCCGCAGCGGTTTCCGTAGACCACATAGCTTGCACCGCCGTCCACTCCATTCCAGTTCAGCTTAATGGCCTTCTTCCCCTGCTTCACTGAATTCAGTACCAGAGGCGCAATGCGCGTTCCCGACGGGTCACCGTCGCTGGTCATTCCGCGGATCGCATTATCCGCCGCCTCGGCGGAGGCTCCTCTGCCCAGAGGCGTGCCGTCCTCGCCATACTGCGTGCTGCGGTCAGGCTGCGGTTTCGGCTTCATATCCTCTTTCTTCTTATCGACGACTGCCTTCAGCGCGTTGAAGGCATCCTGGGCGGCACCGATCGCTTCCTGATCGGATTCCACCGTGGATTTGTCCAGGTTTCCCTCACCGACTTCATCCATCATTTCCGTCAGTTTTTCCTTAAGGGCTTCCATTTCGTCAGCGCCCACACCCAGCTTCTCCGCTTCTTCAATCAGCGCCTGCGCCTGTTCATTCAGCTTGGCGGCAGCCGCTTCCTGCTCCAGTCTCGGATCGGCGGCGACCTTGACCGTTACCGTTACCGTCTTCGCAGGATCCGGCTCGTTGACACCATCCGGCATAGTCAGCACGGCGGTGACTTCCACCTCATGGGCCTCTCTGTTCTCCAGATCCTTGGAGACAAAGTTGTCCAGGTTCCAGTTGCTGTCCGCAATGGTTGCCGTTTCCCGTCCGTTGTTGCGGTTGGGGTCGTCGATGCTGATGCCGTCTGTGGAGGGCAGTCCCAGTCCGCCCACAGATTTTTCCGCATCCCAGGCGACTTCCACCGGATCGATGGCATCGGCATCCGTGAGATTGGCCTTCTTGCTCTGATACGTCCTTCCGACGGTCACGCTGCCGTCCTGGTCAAGCACGGCGTAGGCGTATATCTCTTCGTTCTCCGCCGTCTTCCCCGGCTTTTCCGTCGTGATCGGAATCGTTACCCCGTCGAAGATGATGTGCCGTCCGGGATTGAACGCCTTTCCCTCGCTCGGCCTTATGGTGACCTCTACGATGTAGTTCCTTCCGGAGATGACGATTCCGTCATCCGTCTGCCAGTCGGCCTCCTGTCTTCTGTCCTGATAATGGACGGTCTCGTCGGTCGTGTTGACTTCATCCGGGAAGGCCGCGTTATATTTCAGCGTGCCGCCCGCCTTCTTGATGCCCCACAGGCTCAATTCGATCGGCCCGTTGTTGCCGATGTAATTGTTGAGCGCATCGACCGCCTCCTGGAGTTCTCTGGTCTTTTGCTCGATGCCCTCAGGGGTCGAGTGGGCAAGATCGGCGATGTAGCCGTTCAGCGCGGCCTTCGCACCGTTTACCGCATTGACATATGCCTCCGGATTCTCGATGTCCGCGGCGGCAGCAGCTGCCAGCGCTTCGTCGGCTTTGGTGATCACCTTATCCGCCTCGGCCTCCGGCTTGAGTCTCGGGTCGGCCGCGACGTGGATCGTGATCCCTATCGTAAGAGGAATATCCTTCGAATTGGTGATGCTGTCCGGTTTGACGACCGTCCCCTCGACGATCACATCGTGGGCTTCCCGCTTCGTCGTGTCGCCCAGATCCACGCCCTCCGTATTCCAGTTAACGTTAAGTTTTCTGTCGCTGGCATCCGTCATGACATCGACGGTTTTCGGCAGACCGACATCCGCGATGGCGTCGCCGAAGCCGGCGTCCAGCGCAGCCGGCGCGTCGATCGCCACGAGATCGATCTTTGAAGTCGTCACGGCTCTGATCACATGCAGATTGCCGGCGGGATCGATCCACGCATGGTTGCCGTCGGTGTTTTCGTCTCCATGGATCTGTATCTGAACATTGTCGTCGAATACGATCAATCCGTCTTCCTTGAAGGCTCCTTCCTGGGAGGGCCTGAAGACGAAGCTGCCCCAGTATGTCGTATCCTCCCTGGCGATCTTGTCCTGGGTATTGATCCATGTGATCGCGGTAAGCTGGCTGTCCTTATCGATCCGGTCATCGTTGGAGTAGACCTGGACAGGAAGCTTCTCACCTACCTTGATCTCTCCGACCTTGCTTACGGGCAGCACCGGAATCGGCTCCAGCTCATTCATCAGATCGATCATGGCCGCTCTGACCTTCTCGATCTCATCCTCGATGCCCTCGACAGTGGACGGATTCTGCGCAGCATTCCACGTGCCGATGTAATCATTCATCTCCGCAATGGCCTCTTCCAGAGCGGTCTTCAGTACCTTTGCCCTCTCGCTGGACTCATCGGTTACCTGCTCCATAACGCCGGCCGCCGTCTTCTCAAGATCTGCTGCCTCCGCCTCAGGTACGAGCCTCGGGTCCGCAGACACCTTGACGGTCAGAGTGGCCGTAGGCGGATTCATTTCATCCGGTACGGTTACCCCGTCAGGCACGGTCACCGCGCCCTGTATCCTGACCGCGTGAGCTGTACGCGCAAGATTGAGCGCCTGGGCGTCAACGCTCTCATATTTCTGTTCTCCGTCGACGATGATCACCTTGTTGTCCTCGCCGACCCATGTTACTTCAACATCCTTCTTGCCTTCCTCCGTGATGATGGTCACGAACCTCGGCAGATCTTCAACTTCACTTACCTTCGTGCCGTAGGCGGCATTCGTGTTGGAGGGATCGATGATCTCCTGAAGCACGTCCGCGGAGCTGGTGAACTCATGGGACACGAGTATTGCGCCGTTGTCCGTGAGTTTCACCCAGTTGTTGCCCTCCGGTTCAGCCTTCGCCTGTGCCGGCATCTCATGGCCGCCGAAGGTTACCCTCGTTGTGTCGGCCGCGAAGGAGTATCCGTCTGCCGCCCTGAGGGTCACCTGCGCCACATATGTGGTGCTCGGCGAGACTTTGGCCTTCTCTACGTTCAGCAGAGTGAGGCTTCCGTCCTTCTCAATCTTGAACCACCTGATATTCGCGAGCCGGCTGTCCTTATCCACGTTGTCAGCGCTTGTGAACGTCTGATCCGGCAGATTCTGTCCGTTTCTCAGTGCTCCGGACAGTTTCAGGTTGATCACGTTGTCGATGGCGGCCGTCTTCGGGAAGGTGTAGCTTACGATAAGTTCACCGGTTTCCTCATCGACGACCGTATCGACGGTTTCCCCGCTGAAGGTGACTCTCGTCGTGTCCGCCTTGAACTCATAGCCCTTGGCTGCCCTGAGTCTGACGGTGGCCTTGTAGATGGTATCGGGTTCTGCCGTCGCCGTGACGCTCCTGGGATGGCCCTCCGCGTCGGTCGCCGTCCACGCTACCTGCGGGAACCAGCTTTCGTTATCCACGCGGCTGTCTCCCGCGTTGCCTGCGGTCACCAGCTTCTTGCCCGCCTCGGGCGCCGTGATCCCGGTGACTGCCACCGGCTTCACCTTGATGACGTCCTTATCACCATTGACAATAATATTTTCCGTTGCATTGAATGTGCATACCGCTGTGAGTACACTGCCCTCCGTATTGAGGACCGCCGTCGCATCCACCTGTTCTTCGATTCCGGTGACGTCCATCTTCACTGTCGGCAGGTTATCCTTGTCGAAGTAGAACCCGTCGTTCGCCTTCATCTTCACACTCAGCTTATATTTTGTGCCTGCGGCGAACTTGTCCGTGCTGGGCGACCAGGTGCTCTTGGTGACGCTTACTCCGCTGGCAGCGGTGGCTTCAACATCCTCGGAAGGAGTGCTCTCGTATGCCGGTTTTTCGATATCCGTCAGCACTACATTCCTGACCGGATAAGCCCATACCGCGCTGAGTACGACGTTCTCGTCCATCGTGATATCTTCGAGATCCTCGCCTGCCGCGTGATCGGCAACTCTGGCGTCTGTGTTCTTGGCCCAGCCCATGAACTTCGCGCCGTCGTTGTCGTTCTTGAACATGGCGCTGCCGTCGGGCAGTCTGAGCTTCGTGCTCTTGTCTCCCTTGTAGGGTGAGGTTGAACGGAAGATCGCCTCATCCGTCCGGTAGCCGTCGTTGGACGCGGTCTTGGTGTACATGCGGTTGTCCGGGCCCCTGAACGTGTTGCCCTTTACGGACACCTTGTCCCCGGCTCCGCCGTTGCTGGTGGAATTTCCGAAGAAGTCCACCGTGTAGTAGGTCTTCTGCACCCAGACGGCGTAGAACTTGACGTCGTTGCGCATCTCGATGTTGATTTCCTTCTGGGCGTTGCTTCCTCCCTCTTCACCATAGTGATAGGTGTATCCGTCGATGGTTTCAACGCCGTCGATGGTGGAGTCGGCATAGTACTTGCCTTCGTTCGCTCCTCCCGGCAGTACGCTGGATGTGTTGGAGTAGGTCGTCCATCCCAGGAAGTCATAGTTTGCTCTCGACGGTACCGGCGTAAAGCTTACCGTTGCCTTTTCACCCGGCTCATACTGGATGTTATCCTGAGGAGCATCGGTACCGCCGTTGGCGTCATAGTTGACCTTGAACTTCCTGATCTCCTGGAAGACAGCGTATACGGATACGGTCTGCCCGTTGTTATAGAGACCGTTTGCCTTTGTCGGAGTAACTCCCTTATCTGCATCGAAGTCCGGTGTGATCTGTTCAGGATCGTTCTTGAGCTTCCAGCCCACATGCCTGTAGCCGGAAGGAACTTCCAGGTCAGCCGCATCGGCCATGCGGAAGTCCTTGCCGTAGGTGATATCCTGAGAGTTTACCAGTACTCCTTTATCATCATGGTAGCTGATCGTGTAGGTCTGAGCCTCCCATTCAGCTTTCATGTTGAACTTGTCTCCACCGCCAACCTGGAAGGCGAGATCGTCTGTTGTCATCTCCCACTTCTTTTGTGGCTCCATGCTGTCGTCGTAGTACTTGGTCTTAAGTACTTCAGCTTGTTCCTGAGTTTCTACGACATGACCATCGGCATCGAGATACTTGCCCTCATCATTGTGGGAGTACTCTTCGATGTAGTAATATTTGAAGTCATGTCCTGTCTTCTTGGGCGCATCCAGATTGTCCGGGAGCACCTGGCCGTACTCAAATGTCTTCTTATAGTTGTCGCTTTCGCCGTTATCGAATACAACGTCGGTTGCTGCAGCAGTCCATATCGCGTAGAGTGTTACCTCGTCATTTGCTGCCGTCGAAAGCTCCCAGTTGACCCGGCCCGGCTGCAGCATCGTGCCGCTACCGTCCTTCTCGGTATTCCATCCTGCGAATGAGAACCCCGTAGGTGCTACAAGACTTCCGTCGCCTGTGCCCTCGCCGTTATGCTTAGGTATTTCGACTTCTCCGTCGTCGTATTTCTTTGTGATAGCTGCAGGAGCATCTCCTGACTTAGCGCCGTTGCCGTCGAAAGAAACTGTGTACTCATTGGCCTTGAATGCTGCTTTAAGAATAAGCTGTCCTTCATCTGCAGCGCCAATCAGTACATCTGTTATCTCGAGGCTGGTATCATCCTCGTTCTCCTTGCGGAGTTGCTTGACAGTTTCTCCGTTCTTGTTTACAACATTCCATCCGAGGAATTCATATCCCGTCTTGCTTGGAGCAGGTCTGTAGAGAACGCTTGCGGTCTCACCTTCATAATATGATGTAGGATCTGTAGGAACCGATCCTGTTGCTCCGCTGCCGCTGTCATAGACAAGTCTGATGCTCTGGTTCTTCTCCCAGATAGCATAGAGAGTTTTATTCTCCACCTTATCCGGCATAGTTACTTTTTCTACCTTTGAGCCGGCAGGATCTTCTGATGAAGTTCCCCAGCCCTTGAAGGTATATCCGTGATATTTCGGCTTATCTCTATTGTCATCAGCCTTAACGCTGACTTCTGTGCCCTGTGGATGTGTCTCCATTGAAGGAGCACCGCTGCCGCCCATCGCATCGAATGAGAGGTATGCAGGATCCTTGGTGAGCCAGATCGCGTAGAGTGTCTTGCCTGTGAGCTCCGAACCGTTTACATCTGCAAACTGGCTTACAATGCTGCCCGGCTGATATTCAACCTGTCCGTTCTTAACAGTGGACCAACCGAGGAATTCATACATGCTTCCTCTGCTTGGAGTCTTGGATGAAAGGGCAACTTCCTCTTCATACTCAGCCACTGTCTGAGTCATAGTCTTAGACCAGTTTTCTGATCCATCGTCAAATCCTACGTTTTCTTCGCTATCTGCTACGGCAGCATCAAATGTGATGTCATATGCTACCGGCTTCCAGATAGCGTAGAGACGCTTGGATGTATCGAGAGTGATCTTTGCAGTTTCGCCTGCCGGATAGTCAAGATTCTCGCTGTCATGCGCTGTAGTCTTTTCTGTATCGTATCCTGCGAAGATGTATCCCTCGCGCTTTGGAGCATTCTCGAAATCAACATCAACTTTTGTTCCCATTGGTGCTTCGACCATGTCAGGAGCTTCCTGACCGCCGTTGGCATCGTAGATCAGCGTCTCGTCGTCGGCATTCTTCCATACAGGATAGAGTGTGCGTCCGACAAAGTTGCCTTCATCATCTGTAGTCCAGAGGTCTGCAGTTTCCTCACCTGCTGTGAAGAGAACCGCTCCCGGAACATAACCGATTATTGTAGGATCATCCGGATCTTCCTCATCGCCACCTTCACCAGGTGTAGGATCTTCAGAATCATCTTCCCCACCCGATGGAGTCGGTGTAACATCTTCCATTACAGGATTGTAGCGTTCGGTCCATCCTGCCAGTTCTTTTCCTGCAGGCGGAGTGATGTAGTATTCAGTCTCATCGACATCTTCCGTACTAGGATCATCTGCTGTTTTAACAGGCAGATCAAGTGTTGCTGCCTGTCCTACCTTGAGGTTTACATCCGGCTGCCAGCTTTCTTCTGTAGGATTGCCGGTCGCAAGATCGATGCCCTTCAATGTGTACTTGTATTCTTTGGCTGTCCAGTATGCGTAGTAAGTCTTGTCACCGAATTCGCTTGCCGGAATCGATGTGACCGGGGTCTTTCCACTTACATCTGCATCATCTTCAATCTTTTCACCGAACCATCCACCGAATTCATATCCTGCGCGTACAGGAACGACTTTAGTCAGGTCGATATCCTCGCCGGCCTGATATCCGGTGATAGATTTCGTTACTTTACCTCCGTTAGGATCGAGTACCAGTTTGTAACGTGGTGCACCCCATACAGGGTATAGTGTTACTGTAGCTTCATCCTTATCTGTCAGTCTTCTGACTACCTGTCCGGATGAAAATTCAGGATCTGTTGCGCCCTTCTTTGTGGCCCAACCGAAGAACTCTGCATCTACCTTTTTGATTTCACCTTCAACATTTGCACCATACTCATATTTAATGTAGTCGTTAAGTGCAGGCAGTGTTTTTTCTTCAGAATAAGGGATGTTCTTATACTGGTCTGTATTTACTATATCCTCGTTATATCTGGCCTCTGCAGTATCATCTTTCCACTGAAGAGTGCTGCCGTCTCCACCAGGAAGTGAGCCCAGATCAAATGCGATATTGTACTTACTCGCATTCCACTTAGCATAGAATGTGAACGTTCCATCAGCAGGTACCTTTGTAGCATCAATGGCTTCAACCGCATCTCCTGACAGATCGGCATTGTCATACCAACCCTGGAATGCAAATCCCTTCTTGACAGGTGTGTTTCCTTCCTCTTCATCGCTGTCAGCCTTTGTCGGAAGTGCCGTAGCCTCGCCGAATGTATGGCTTGTAACTGTTCCTCTGAGTTCTCCTTCATTTGCATCAAGGATTACAGGGAATGTCTTTCCAACGAGGCCTGCAGTCTGGATCATCTGTCCAGCACGAACCTTAGCTATTGCGAATTTGTATGTCGCGATATTGGTCTCATCATTTACTTCTACGTCTGCCGGAGCAGTATTGATGTCATTGATTCTCAGTCTGAACGCCGAGTCATCTACCTTGTTTCTGTCGACAACTACCTGGAAACTCAGTGGCTTGTCATACTCTATTTCCATAGAGTTGACACTCTTTATTCCGGCAGTCTCTGTCTCAGGAAGTCTTTCTCCTTCAGAATCAGCATAGTACCAGCCATCCAGGTCATAGAGACCCTTTTCTCCACCCTTGCTGTCTGTAACGAAGTCGATATCCATCTTCTCCGGTGTCCAAAGAGCTTCGAGGACTACTGATTCGGCCGGCATCTTGAATGTTGTAGCCTGATTCAGATTGTACTCTGTTCCGTCAATTGTAATCTTTGACTGTGCCGGAGCATTTTCGACATAAACATTATGGTTCGATGAACCTTTAACATGCCAACCTACGAACTCATATCCCGTTCTAGTGATTGCACCATAATCGATAGTAACAGTTGATTCCTTAGCCGGATACTTTGTAGGTATAGCTGTCTCGAGCGAGCCTCCGTTTGCTCTATATGATACAGATGGGTTTCTCTCCCACTGTGCGTACAAAGTCGTAGATGCTTTGATAGCTTTGGTATCAGAAGCCTTAACAGTCTCGCCCTTAGTATATGCAAATCCGTTGGTCTGCTTTCCTGTTACCTCGTCGTATTCTGGCGAAGCCGCGGAGTTCCATCCCTTGAATGTGTAGCCTTCGCGTACAGGAACCTGATTGGAAATCTTATAATCAGCATCGGCCCATGTGCCGTCTACAGGAGGTGCTCCTGAGCCGCCGTTTCCGTCATAACTTACGATGAGCTGATCTTTTGCTCTCCAAGCAGCATAGATATTGACTATGTCATCCTGTTTTGTGGTAAGACCAGCTTTATATGTCTTACCGGCCTTATACATAGCCCAATCCTGCTCTTCGTAGATATTCCAGCCTACGAAGTCATAGTGATCTCTGGATATTCCGAGATCGTGAGCGCTCGGAAGTACGAGATTGCCGTATGTGGCAGGTTTGAGCTTAGCGCTTGTCTCCGGACTTCCCGGATTCTCATATACGAAATCGCTCAGATTGTATTCTACATACTCTGATGCTCCGTTTTCCTGGAATACACTCCAGAATCTGATCTTGTATGTGAGCGGAATCCATTTAGCATAGAGGGTTCCGTTGCCCTTTGTGGTCCACTGCTTGCAAGGCCTTGCATATGAAACGTCTGAATTGATCTCATCAAAGTATTTTGTGCCTGCTCCGTCTTTTGCAGTGTAGAAACCGCCGAATACAAATCCTTCTCTTGTAGGAGCATTGATTTCATTTCCGTTAAAGCCAGGGCCCCATGTATGTGTAGCACCTAGTTTTACATCGACAGTTCTTGTACCGATGCCGCCTGCAGCATCAAGAGTTACCTTATATGTCTCGTAATCGATTTTGTAATCGATATCCTTGAGTGTTCCTGCACCGCCCGGAATACCGCCATTTACATTGTTATTTACGATCTTTCTCTGCCACTGGTCCGCAGTAAGAGAGTTAGCCAATACTCTGACCGAAGCCTCACGCGGATTTGGTACCGGTGGCGCACCTGTATTGTTGCTGTAAACTGTGTAGTAGTTATAGTTCTGGTAGCTCTGTCTTGGACTTACAGATGTATTGTATGTATCCTCATTCAGATTTACTCCCGTAGGAATGTGCTTGATTTCAACCTTAGGTGCAACAGCTACTCCCGGTTTGTACAGATATGACTTGCCATCCGGATTGAGCTTTGCAGTGTCACTTTCTTTGACAGTTATCGTAATCTCACGCTTAGGAACAACACAATAGGTGGAGCTACGTCCGCCAGCCCAATAATTGTCGACAGTACGTCTGTACTGCTGGCCGTTTCCTGTGTTGGATCCTACGATGGTTCCGCTGCTTCCGTAAGAACCTGAAGAACCGCCCTTGCCACCTTTACCTGCTCTTGCAGAGCTGGCAGTCTTCCTTTTTCCACCTGCTCCGCCGCTGAAAGTAGATCCGTCGAAATCCCCGCTTGCATCTTTACCATTATTGCCGTAAGCGTTCGTACTACCTTTTTCGGTGTCGTATCCACCGCGTTCACCGCCTCGCGCGACCTGGCTGTAATCCCAGCCACCGCCGCCGCCACCGCCGGAACCACCGGCGCAGCTTCCGTTATTGTCTCTCTTGACGGCACCACCGCCGCCGCCACCGCCGGCACCGCCGCCAGGGCCGCCGGAACCGATTGCGTTAGCGGGGAGTCCTGCACCGCCGCCACCGCCGCCGCCGCCGTGGGCGTCACGATAGGACTGGCTTTCCCATCTGCTTGTACCACGGTCACCTCCGCGACCGCCGTCTCCGGCTGTAGCGCTAATTCTTACATTACCATACTGAATGAATGTTCCGGAATTATCAGAATTTTTACCGTTGCCGCCAGGGCCGCCGCCGCTTGCGGTTGCTGAGCCATCACCTGCATCTCCTCCGCCTGAGTAACCCTGATCGGTACTTCCTGCTCCTCCTTTTGTTCCGATACCTGCTCCGGCGCCACCGCCTCCACGGCCGCCTTTACCGCCGTGATAACCTCTGGAGTTGCTGTCCTCATCATTTCCTCCGTCAGGGCTTTCACCTTTTTGTCCGTTACCGGCTCTACCGCCTGTGGCGTAGATATAACCGGAACCATCTACGGTAAGAGTGTTTCCGGAAGAGAGCTCGATACCTGCACCGGCACCGCCCATGTTGGAGTCCCAGTTAGTATACTTAGTGCTTCCTCTGTAATACTCTTCTCCGTATCCGAGTGCGCGACCACCCTGTACGGTAAGCGACGAGTTGTTAAGGAAGATCAACTTTACGTTACCGTTGATCTTCAGAGCACTCGTTCTCTTGTATGAATCAGGGTACTGAGGTCTAAGAGTAATACTGTTCATGATGTAGTAAGGGCTTCCTGATGTGTTAAGAGTCTGCCCAAAGCTCAAACTCGTAACCTGTGTACCCGTACCGTAGATGTTCTGAAAATATTTCAGACCATTTGCGCCGGATGCTGTCCATCCGGTGCCGTCCGCCGGCATGGCAGCATAGACATTGCCGTTGCCTATCCCAGCAAACTGGGACATTGGCGGGATCATTCCCAGCGTGAACATGACGCTGAGCGTGACGACAATCAGTCTTCGAAAAATCATTGATCCGGAATCCGATTTCATGAGCCTCATCCTCCATTCTCTACTTCGACGGTCTTCCCTGAGCGGATATGCCCGGGAATCTATTGCAGCGCGCCTTTACCCGCGGTACCTTTCCCCATACCGCCCGGAAAGGGCCTTCAACAGTCACTGTTGCTTTTTCACACTGCCGGCCTGGCCGAGCAGTTTATCATCGACGAAGACCAGGGGAACCTGTCCGTCCGGTCCGTCAATGTCATATTCTCTTTCGGAAAGGATGTCGGTGATCTCCTTCCCCTCGGTCAGCCAGTCGGCGCAGAAGGGTTCTCCTGCACCCGGCTTCTCCACAAACAGGTAGTTGCCTTTCCCCTCGGCTTCCTCCATGTCCCTGCAGTCAACCAGGATCCCGGCCTCCGCCGCTACGGCTTCCTTCCCGTCCCCGATCCCGCTGACCACGGTGACCAGGGAGCATTTATCGTTGACGAATTCTATGCTGTGTTTCTTCCAGTTTGCCGGAAGGGCCTGCTCCAGGCCGCCCTGGGGTACCGGCATCTCCCCAAAGAGGGTGGTGAACACCTCCAGGTTGTCCCGGAGAAAGATGAGCCTGTCCTCGTGTTCCAGAGCGTACACATCCGACTTCAGGTATTCCCCCTCATAGGGTTGCTTTTTCTCGCAGCGGATCTGATCATCGGCCAGCAGCATGGCCGCCAGCAGGCTGTCCGTGTCCGAATAGGCCTGGCCCGTCTCCTTCTCTTCGCTCTCGTAGTACTCATACACCCAGGTCTCGAAGAGATCCACGTTGTACAGTCCCGCCGCCCGCAGGGTCTCACTGATCTGGGGCAGCTCCTTCTCGGTGATCACCGAACTCCCGTAGGGGCTGGCGTTATGGTTCTTCACCAGGACCGCCGTCAGGATAATCAGTAGCAAAAGCAGGACGCACACTCCTGCGATTTTTTTATGTTCTTTGATTATGTTCATTTGCCTTTGATCGTGCAGTTGCAAAAGCAATCCTTCTTCTCACGCAAATGCACCTGCGAAGTCCATTATAAGCCCCCTAAACTTACACTACAGTTACAGTCACATAAGGTATCCTGCATTTTTTTTGTTTTTTTCACAATAAAAGACCGGTGCAAGACCGGCCTTTTTCTCGTTCATGGGCCGCAAAGGCAACGCTTTTTCCCTTACACCTCTATCTCCAGCCCCACCGGGCAGTGGTCGCTGCCGTAGACCTGGGTCAGGATACGGGCGTCCCGCAGGTTCTCCTCCAGGGCCTTCGACACCAGGAAATAGTCGATACGCCAGCCGGCGTTGTTTTTGCGGGCGTTGAACCGGTAACTCCACCAGGAATAGACCCCCTCCAGGTCCGGGTAGAAGTAGCGCCAGGTGTCGATGAAGCCCGCCTCCTGCAGGGCCGTCATCTTCTCCCGTTCCTGGGGAGTGAATCCGGCGTTCTTCTGGTTGGTCTTGGGATTCTTCAGGTCGATCTCCCTGTGGGCCACATTGAAATCGCCGCAGGTGATCACCGGTTTCTTCTGCTCCAGCCCTTTCAGATAGGCGCGGAAGGCGTCATCCCACTCCATCCGGTAGTCCAGCCGCTTCAGGCCGTCCTGGGAATTGGGCGTGTAGACATTGACCAGATAAAACTTACTGTACTCCGCCGTCAGCACCCGGCCCTCCCGGTCGTGCTCCGGAATGTCCATGCCCCTGGTCACGGACAGGGGCTCCTCCTTCGTGAACACCGCCGTACCCGAGTAGCCCTTCTTCTCCGCCGAGCACCAGTACTGGTGATAGTCCTCCAGGGGCACCTGGGCCTGGCCTTCCTGCATCTTGGTCTCCTGCACGCACAGGATGTCCGGGGACTCCTCCTCCGCAAAGGCAACAAACCCTTTGCCCATCGCCGCCCTTATGCCATTCACATTCCAGGAAATCAGTTTCATGCTTTCACCTGCTTTCTGCTGTTATTGTAATAGGGTCGATATCAACACCCATTTTACCAAAAAAGAACAGCGATAGGATTACAAACCACAAAAAAGGACCCCCTGCCAAGCAGGGGGTCTGGTGTGTGCTTCTGCAAAAGCAACGCCGTCTGTGTTATTTTACGGTTACTATGATCGTTGCTCTTACTCCGTTGGCGGCCATTGCATAAACGTTGCAGGTTCCCGCGGAAACCGCCTGGATCGTGCCGCCGCTCGCCTTGGCGACCTTCTCATTGTCGCTGTAGTATCTCAGCTTCGGCGCATGATTCTTCTTGATCAGCTTCTTGCCGCTCTTCACCTTCTTCACGCTCGCCTTGATCGGGGAGGTCTGGCCGGCGTTCAGCGTTACGCTCGTGCTGTCGACCTTCACGCTCTTCGGGTTGGTGTACGTCCTGTCGCCTCCGGAGGTGTAGGCGTGTACGATCGGGGTCTTGCTCACATAGGTCTTGGTGCCGTCCTTCATGACGAATGCTCTCACGTAGGACTTGTACGCCGTCTTCTTCTTCAGGCCCTTCTTCTTCGTCCACTTGAAGGTGCTGTTGCCCATGATGGTCTTCACATGCTTCGGGGTGTACTTGTCATCCTTCCAGTTGCACTTTGAGAGGAAGATATCATATCCGTCAGCATTGTCCACCTTCGTCCAGCTGATGTTCAGCGCCTTCTTGCCCTTGGCTGTCATCTTGACCATGGGGAGGCCGTCGGATCCGCCCTTAGCGGGGATCGCCTCGGTCTTGGTGGCTCCGCAGCCCTTGCAGGTGTAGGTTTTAACGCCGGGCTGGGTGGCTGTGGGCGGGGTGGTTTCCTTGCCCTCATCCCAGTCATGCTCAATCATAGTATCATTAAGCTTTATCCTTATAATGCGGACACCAGAAAACAAATAGTTTACATCGACCGGCTTACCGTTTACGTACACTTCGTATTTAGGAATATACGTTTCTGTATGTGTTTCCTCATCCCAGTCAAAACTATATGGCAGGTAATAGGGTTCTTCTACATCAAAGCCTACCCCAACCCAGCAGTTCGCGCCTGCTTTGATTTGGCCACTAAAAAGATCCGCCATCCTTAAATCTCTTTTGACTTCACCACTGTTCCAGAAAAACGGACCCTCTTCAGGGCAGTATTCAGCTTGTTCTAAATATATTCCGGTCGTTTCCGCCGTTATTTCTGGTGCAGGGCTTTGATGTGCATCATCGTAATAATCCCCCTCAGTTCCGTCAACTGTTACTTCAGTGCCGCACTTGACTGGCTTTACTGTAAGATCCACCCTTTTGATTTCTATACGGTCTGCCGCATACGTTTTCTCCGTAATGCCCACCATTACCACGACAGCCATAAACATTATCATAACTGCCGCCATCGCAACACCGATCAGCTGGCGCTGCCTGTTAATGTTTTCTCTTCTGCTCATAATGTTCCTCCCTTTCTCCTGAGCATCAACTTATTATATACTTAGTTATTATTTAGTTGTCTTTTTCAATGCATTCGTCCACATTCCGTAATGCTTCGTTCCATTGTTGACGCAATAAGCACGGACCTGAACGGAATACTTCGTCTTTTTTTTGAGCTTTTTTAGCTTATATCTGTTTTTATTAACGGTCTTGTATTTCCACTTTTCCGCAGATGTGCCTTTGCAATACCTAATCTGATATCCCTTCGCTCCTTTTACCTTACTCCATGAAAGATTCAGCGCTTTCTTCTTTGCCGTTGCCTTGAGCCTGGGTTTTCCCGGAGCGAAGGTGTTTGTGTCCGCTTTGATTCCGGTCGTTACTTCAAGCGCATTGTCTGCAGCAGGCAGTGCATTTGTTGGCTGCGCTGCAGCATTCTCCTTCTTCGTTCCACTGACAAAGTTTTCATCATAAACCTTTGTTTCAAACCACTCGCTTCTGCCCACTAGCCAGGTCTCTAGGGCATCCATTGACTTTTGATAACTCGTGATTCGGTTGGTTCCCCTTTTAAAATCAAGGGCTGTGGTATTCATAACTGCAGGAATATACATCTCGTTTGCCATAGCATCAAATGATTTGAGATATATTCCCTGTCGTTGTCCCAATAGGACCTCCTTTAGAAGCGGCATCATCTCAGCTTCATACTCATCCTTCAGCGCCTGCCTGAACTCGGGAACTTTCATTAGCTTTTGACCTATCCCCCGTATGAGCCATTCGTCAAATCCCATGCTCACACTACTTTTTCCCATGGAGAAGTCGCAGTCCCACACCGGTCCGAAATACAGCTTGTCCTCCCCTGCAGGCTTATACATGTACGTTGATGTGGCGAACACATCCTCATTCTGTATCCAGACCATGGAGAGAAAATACTTCACACAGGTTTCTCTGTCGACATAGTCGAAGAGCACGAAATCGCCTTCTTCATCCCTCCCGCCTGCAGCTATTATGCTCATCGCTTCTTTGACAAAGCTTTCGATGTATCCGAATTGCTGCTTTGTCGGTTCCTCGGGTGATTTGATCACAAAATGGCCCGCAGGGAAAGCCTCAAAGGAGTACAGTTCCGTCCTATAATATGCATTGTCCAGTTCAAGAAGATACCCTCCCTGAATACTCTCTGGTGTTTTATCCGGGTCGGCAATGTCCACACGGCCTTCCCCTATTTCCACCTTTTCGCAAAGGTAATAGACTCCTAAATATTCTCCATCATAGTATAGGTCGACATGTCTTCCTTCCGGAGAGTTCTCGAGGCCCATTTCCTTCGCCATGGAATAGGCGATTTGATTCCTGATGAGTGTTGTATCGAAGGCGTTTGCCAGAAGAATCCACTTCTTCGCTTTCTGACTCACATCACTCAAATTCAGTAGGTTTACCTTTTCGTTCAGTTTTATCTGATACGGTTTCTTATCTTCTACATACCACGTTCTATTCCCCCGCCCCTTAATAGCTTCCACGCCGCCTTCATATTCCACATTCAGATTCTTGTCCAGCAGCACGACTCGGCCGGGGGCTTTCGTGGAGTGATCCCTGCTACTATTGATGTATCTCATCCCTTTATTTACCGGATCGTCACTGAAGAAGTGGAGGGAGCCTATGTTCTCATCGGTCATGGTCTCATAGTCGGATAACGCCCTGCCCTCCGGCAGCACCAGATCTTCCTCTGTTGTGCCCGAGGGAAGGAAGAGGTGGCTGACGCCTTCTTTCACGACGGGATTGATCGGAAGGGCACCTTCGCTGCCATGGGGGTTCAGCAGAACCGGGGAATCGCTCTCCGACGCGAAGGCAAAGGATGCCGCGCAGGCAAAACAGAGGATTGCCGCAGCGAATATTCTGATTTTTCGTTTGATTGCCTTTTTCATTGTCAGTTATTATAATACATCAAATATTACAATATTGTTACACATATCTCGCATCTTCCCCTTTTTTCCATAAAAGGCGCAGGTGCCCGCGACATTCAGCACAAATCCCGTGACCAGGACGCCGATGAGCATTCATGCCGATTTCGGGTCGCTATTGCGGGTCTTGAACACATATATCGCCGCGATTCCGCAGAAGACGGCCGCACATGGATCAATTATCACATTCATATATTGCGTAAGGTTCATCCCGCTGCTCCCTCACACGCAAAAACCGCCGACACCTGTCGGCCGAACCGTACTGTTGTGATAGGAAATCTGCACAATACGGTCCGGTCCGCAGATCCGGCGGTTCATGCCCTCCCCGGGTCTGGCGGCTGTGCCTCTTCCCGGGTCCGGCGCTCCGTTCCGGACTCAGTCTTTTTCCTTCGTGCTGCTGAAGTACAGTCTCGCCCGGGTGATCTCCGCCCAGCTGTACTGGGTCATGTACTCCCCGCGGTAGGCCCCGGCAGCCTGAGGGTCGCCCGCAAGAAAGTTGTAGTAGTCGCAGCTGATCCGGTCGGGAGCAACGGCGTAGGCGTTCCGGCTGTGCACGAAGACCCCCTCACAGCCCAGCTCCTTCAGGCCCGCCCGCAGGGCATAGACGACCTGGGCGAAATAGCTGCTGTGTTCCTTCTCCCCCTCATCCTCCCAGAGGACGGAGCACAGTTCGGCGTTGGTGGAGGAGGACCCCTTCCTGTCGATCATATAGGCGAAGATCTCCTTCGCTTTGGCACGCCCGAAGTTGACGACCTTCCCGTCGTAGAAGACCTCGAAATTGCCGAAGCACTGGACGAAAAGCCCCTTCTGATAGGAGGCGACAGGATTCCGCAGATTCTTCATGGCCCGCCTTACATCATCGGCCATGGCCGGCTTCAGGATATAGTCGCTCACATACAGCCGAAAAGCATCGTAGGCGTACTCCTGATAGGCGGTCACCATGACGATGTTGAGCATGGGCCGGATCGCCTTGAGTTCCCGCGCCAGGGACAGCCCGTCCTTGCCCGGCATCTGAATATCCATGAAGGCAACATCGAAACAGATACCCCGGCACAGCTGAAGGGCCTCATCCGCCAGCCCCGCTGTGTAAATCTTCGAGCCGGGCGCTACCGATTGAAGTACCTTTTCCAGGTCATTGAGCGCCGTTCGTTCATCGTCCACAATCAGGATATTCATCTTTTTGTCTTTTCCTCCTTCGGTATGCTGATCTTCACCAGTGCCCCTTCTCCCGGCGCACTCTTGATGTCCATGGTCCCGCCGCACATCAGGGCGAGGCGCTTCCTCACATTGGACAGGCCCACATGAGCCGTTGCTTTTGCATCGGTCGGTATGCCGCTGCGGTATTCCTCCTCATCCACCAGCGGGCTGACTTCCGAAGCGGGATCCCCGGCCAGAACGGACTGCAGCACCTTCGGCTCAAAGCCGGCGCCGTCGTCCTCCACCTCGATGCAGTGGGCCTTTTTCGTCGCAAAACTCCGGACGCTCACCGTGCCCCGGCCCTCGGGGGTCTTCCGCACCCCGTGGCGCACAGCGTTCTCCACAATGGTCTGCACCGTGAACGCGGGCAGCAGATAGTCCATATCTTCCAGTTCAAAGGCAACGTTCAGCTTGTCTCCAAACCGGGCTTTCTCCACAAAGAGATAATCCTTTACGGTCTCAAACTCCTTTTCCGCCGGTATGCACTCCGTCTCCGTCAGCACATCCATGCTGCCACGGAGGAACCCGGCGAAGTGGTTCAGCAGATCCTCCGCTTCCTTCGGATTGTCCAGGGATGAACGGATCGCGGTCAGGCTGTTGTAGATGAAATGGGGCTGGATCTGGCTATGGTAAAGGCGAATCCTCTCATTGGCGCGCCGGCGCTCCCGGGCGACATTGTCGGAAGCATAGACCAGCTCATGGGTCAGCACCAGGACGATCAGCGCCAGGGAATTGCACAGATTGAACATGGAAATGCCCTGGACGAGGGACTGGGCGATGAGGCCCAGCAGGGGAAGTGTGCTGAAGCACAAAAAGCCGACGAATTCCGGCTTACGGAAAACTTTCCGGCTCTTCAGGACCCGGATCAGAACGGGCAGGAAGGCCAGTCCTTCCAGAAGCAGCAGAACGCCGCAGGCACTCGTCCGGTAATACATATTGTGTTCATCGAAATCGTAGCCAAGACCGGCGATCCGGAACACGATCAGGGTCAGAATGCCGATCACCGCGAAAGCCATGGTTGCTCTGGTCAGCCAGACGTCCCGGCTTCCTCCCCGCACCACAGCGACCCGTTCAACATGAGCCGCAGCGAAGGCCGTCAGGACGAACCCGCAGACGTAAACGCTAAAGTAGGAAATGCGGATCATCACCCCCGCCGCTGACGTTTCCTGGCCCTGAAAGTAATAGGTCAGGATGTCGGCCACATTCAGCACCGCATCCGTGACGAGCATTCCGATGAACGTCCAGGATGCCTTCGGCTCGAAGGCCCGTGTAGCGTATACGCAAATAACGGCGATCATGCAAACCAGCGCCGCCCAGGATTCAAAGGCGATGTGAAAGTACTGAATCGCTGTCACAGGAACAACTCCTTCTTCTTAAGTATGATTTCATCAGACAAACCTGACGCGGAAACTCCCACCTCTCCAGGTGGCGGGATGAGCGTCCCTGACGGGCCCGCGCCTCTCCTCCTTTCAACTCCAGCTTTAACGATTTTTCTTTACATTCTCTTCGATCTCGGCTCGGCTCGATCGGCTCGGCTCGATCGGGGGATCCGGTTCCTTGCCGTCACCGATGAGGAGGAAGGAAGCAGTTCCTTTTTCTCCGGCTCGTCCGTCAAGCAGAAGCGGGCGCATTTCCAGTCGCTCCGCCGCCAGCTGCAGCGGGTAAGGACGCCCTCTTCCCGGCGGAGGCTCAAAGCCATCGGTCAGCGAGAGAACCGTTGGATGCGTGATG
>JAFRHG010000012.1 GCA_017433375.1 Bacillota bacterium | reverse complement strand
TTCCGATAGCAGTCTGCCAGATCCTTTTCCAGCGCAGAAGTCAGTCGTTCTTCCACAATAGGGCCGACGATATGAATAATCTTCTTCGCCGGAAGGTTATAGCCGTCCGTCAGCATCGGGACAGCGGTCGGCTGCTCATAGTCTTTGCCATAGCGGATACGAAGCTGGTTCATCTGTCGATTACACTCAGCACGTAACTGTACCCCTGCAAAGGTATGAATGCAGTTGTCAATGCAGGTGTGCATCGGGACGAAGCAGCCCAACATCTGCGAGTTTGCGGCGTTCACGATGGCGTCAACGGCCAGACGGGTGATGTCGCCCTGCCAGATCGACATGCCATTCCGAATCACGGGGATCTCCGAAAGCGTGACAATCCCGTTTTCGAGGACGCGCTCCCGCAGGTATTCATCCTGTACGGTCAGTACCGAATCGTCCAGCTTTTTCGGCATACGAATGTTCATCAGGGAACGGAGGATTCGCCGTTTGCCCTCCGTATCCGCAGGCGTCTGTAAATCTTTATATTGAACGGAGTCAGCCTTGAACGCTTCGACCAGCGTGTCAAGCCGCTGCTCCTGTGTCATTTTCTCCTTCATGCTGTTACCTTCTTTCCACCGCATCTACAGGACAAACCGTCATGCAGTTCCCACAATGCAGGCAGTGTTCCTGTTCAATCACAAACGGCACTTCGTCCTGAATGATACAGTTTTGCGGACAAACCGCCGCGCAGCTTCCACAGCCAATACATTTGTCAGTAATGAAATATCCCTCTACCTTTTTCTCCACTTCTCCAAATGTAAAAGAATCACGCTCTATCGGTTTCTTTGAAAGGTCAAACCACTCACCGCTGCCTTCATAAATCTGGAACACCGTCAGAGCCTGCATAGACTCCACTGTGGGATATATCTTGCGCATATACGGATTATTCTCGAACAGTTCCGGAATCTTATCATATCCAAGCTCCCGAACCTTTCCGCGGATAGACACAGCCACACTGCTCATGGTATCCTCACCCTTCATTGCGGTCAGGGCAAGAAACTCTTTTTTCTTCAACCTGTCATAAAAGCCTTTGCCCTTTGCTGTGAGGAAATACAAACTCTTTTCATCACTGTCCATCATATCGATTGCTGCCGTCACAGGAAGACCGTCGTCATCGACAGTGGCTACAATCGTTCGATGTATTTCATTCACTATATAGTCAAGATAGTCTTTTGCTGTCACGTTTACGCCTCCTTAGAAAAGGACTCCGAAGCAGTCTGCCCCGGAGTCCCGTTTTGTCAGGCTTCTTTTGCCAGAATATCCTGCATTCCCGTCCTTAAATCCGCTATGGTGTACTTTTTCATTTCATCCTCCATAGCTTTTTGGATGTCTTTTAGTTTGTCATCCAGAAGGGTATGGATATTTCTTCCTACAGGACAGTCAGGATTCGGATGCTCGTGTAAATGAAACAGTCCTTCATCATTTACACAGTCAACCGCCTTATAAACATCGTAAAAAGTGATTTCATCCAGTTTTTTAACAAGCGTTATACCGCTTTTACCCTGACTGATGTCGATAATCCCCGCTTCCTTGAGATTGCCCATAACATTCCGGACAATGACAGGATTAGCGCCTACGCTGCCCGCCAGAAAATTGCTCGTCACCTTTTCGCTGTCTTTGAAATAATCGATGGCGGTAATGATATGAACAGCTATCGTAAATCTGCTTGTAATCTGCATTGCCTCTTCTCCACTCCGTTCCGGTCCGCACTGAACATGCGTCCACTGGACGCATAGTGCCCTCCTGCTTGTAATATAACGCTTTACAAGAAGCCTGTCAATGCAGATATTACAAGCTGTCGTAAATTATTCTCTCACTACACTGATACGCTGCTGGATGTGGTCACCCTTTTCGATCTCATCTACCATAGCGATGGCATAATCCGCATAGCTGATAATGCTCTCGCCCTTGCTGTTCAGTGTAAGCTCCTCGCCAGCAAGGATATACTTTCCGCTGCGCTCACCGTCTGCCTGGAAGTCTCCAGCAGGGCTGATGAATGTCCACTTCACGTCATTTCTCTCACGCAGCTTGGCAAGCTCCTCGCCCTGTGCCTTTGCAAGCGGGAGGAACATGGCCGGGAAGTCTGCACCATCACTGACAACAGCCGTATGCTCCGGATTTACGAAGAGGCTGCCTGCACCACCAACGATCAGAAGACGGGTGTCCGTTCCTGCAAGGATGTCGCATAGATGCTGGGAAGTCTTCACATGACCGTCCAACTTATCCTCTTCCCATGCGCCAAAGCCGTCCACCACTACATCAAAGCCAGCCAGATCTTCCTTCGTAAGATCCATGATGTCCTTCTGCACATAATCGGAAGCCGCCGTCTTGTTCTCTGCTCCGCGACCGAATGCCTTAACCTCGAACCCTCTGTCCAATGCTTCCTTGACAACCTTCTGAGCTACGCGTCCATTTGCTGCTACTACTGCAATCTTCATGATGAAATCCTCCTTGTGAATTCTGATTATTATCTTGTAATCTTTTTGATTACAAGTAGATTATATAGGGCAGCAACGCACTTGTCAATAGTTTTATTACAAGTTTTTCAAAAAATTTTCCGGACGCTTTTTGTGCATCCGGAATTTATATTTTATTCTGACATCTATCTCATAGCCACAACTCCCCGACATCTAACTCGGCAACTCAACTCTCACACTTTTTGAGCTGATTTACCCTTGGATAAGTTACCGCAGACTATTACCCGCTCCACCCGCTCGAAACTATCGGGAGCCGAAAAGTACCTGAAATCAAGGGCTTTCGCGGCTATTTGCCGTCGTCCCTTGACATCAATACTACAGTCTCCACATGTCTCGAGACAACACCATTAATGTCGGTGCTATCAGCTACTGATCGCCTGCCGCTCCCACTGTCACGCTGCCCGCCGCCACATGCCGCCGGCAGCTAACCAACAGGAGGCACCATGCATCATCAATATCCAACCCGGGGCGTATGCCCCATGTCCGTTGCCTTTGATCTTGAAGGCGACACAGTACACAACATAGAATTCACCGGCGGCTGCAACGGCAACCTGAAGGCAGTCCCCACTCTGGTCGAAGGCATGACCGTGGACCAGATATGCGAAAAGCTGGCGGGCAACACCTGTGGCTCAAAATCCACTTCGTGCGCCGACCAGCTCTGTCAGTTTCTCGTTAAAGCCCGCGGCGAAGAGCAGGCACAGTGTTTAATGCCCGCGTCGAGGCACAAGCACAAAACCGGCAGATCCAATCATCAAAAGCAACAGCAATGCCAGAGGCGTTTTGTCACCGGTAGATGAACTTCTGTCCGGAGTGCCCGGATTCTTGTTCTTGTGCGGATCGCCGGGATCCGTCGGGTCATCAGGATTTGTCGGGTCTGTCGGCGTGGTAGGATCCGTCGGGTCTATGGGATCCGGGTCGTCGGTTTTCTGCCACTGTGCATAGAGCGTTGTGTCCTCAAGGAGCACAAGCTTATCTTTCGGGTCGTACGCGGTTCCGGCAGCCATGGCACTCATCGCGGTTTCGCCGCCTCTCATCCCGCCGGCATTCATCGCGGTTTCGCCGCCTCTCATTCCGCCGGCACTCATCGCCATCCCGGACACTTTCCGGGAAAGGGCGCTGACCGGCCGTCCGCTTCCGGCGGGATCGGTATCCCAGTTGAGGAACTTATATCCGGTTCTCGTAAACTTGTTGTCACCTACCGTCACTTGCGTGCCGGCTTCAACCTTCTGGATGTCGCCGGTCATATCCCCGGTAGCATCCTTCGCATTCTTGTCATAGTCCAGATATACATAGACCGTCAGATAGTGGAAGGGTTTGCCTTCCAGATCCTTTACCGCGCTGTCGGTCGCTATCCGGCTCATAAAGTATGTTTCTGAATCACGGGCATGGACCGGGTATGTATCCTTTTCGGGAGTGTTTATTATCTGCCTGTCTTTGGTCCCCAGATATCTCGCGTACCCGATGGTCTCCCTGCTTAGATTCGGTTCGATGTTTATTTTGGAAGCCTCTTTTTCATTGTTTATGGCATATCCGTCCTTGCCGTAGAAGACCGGAAATCTGTCAGAGGATCCAATGATCGTCCCGAGAGATCCCTCGTCTATGTACACGCCATCTCCGCTTCCCACAAAGGTTCCTCCCGAGACAGTACTCACCTCCGACTCGGATCCGGTGATGCTGAGAGACTTCCTGCTATCCTCATTGTCTCCTGCGGTGTTCTCGTACCAGCCGCTTTTGATCTCCTCGACACTTCCTCCTATGGTGACCAGGAGCGCCTGGTTTTTCGAAACTACCCTGTTGCCGGAAAGCTCTCCTATGTCGCCTTTGAAATGCTCACCCCATTCCATCTCCATTATCTCTGCAGACGTTCTTATACCTACACCAACGTCGGTGATCGAACAGTCTTTGATAACGTCTATCCCGGTGAAGTTGCGTATTCCCGTTGCATAATTCTCTATAGTACAGTTACCGATAAGTGGCACAGGCGTCGCCGAACCTTCCGAATATATCCCGGCATGCCCTCCTTCTTCTGTAACATCCTTTATGGTCACATTCTCTATTTTTTCTATGTATCCCTTCTCGTTGAAGGAACGTTGGCTGATCCCTACGCCTCCGTGAGTGGTCATCTCACAGTCCTTAATGTTACCGAATCCGCCGTAGTTTTGTATGCATGTGCCATCCACGCCATACAAGACTTCGGGGTCGGCATCCCCCATTCCAAACTGAGATTCAAATATCGTATCCGTTACATCTCCAACATACGAATAACTGGAATTGTATATACCTTCGAATCTCGATCTGATCTCGGAATTGCTTATTCCACCGATCCTGTTATATGAACCCACATATATCCCGTGAGCTTTTGTGTCTATCTTCGTGTTAGATATGTTTCCGATATGTATATGATCCTCGTCGTTGCCATCGCTTGTATTGATCACGATCCCTGCATATGAAGTCCAGTATGCCGTATTCGGTTTCAATTCCACTTCACCTGTCTGTGTGATAGTTGAGTCCACGATCTCGCCGATATTTCCGGTATTATGATAGAGGTTGATCCCGATCCGGTTTGCCTGGATCTCGACACTGTCGATCTTTCCTATAGTGGGAGTTTCGTCTGCAGACGTGGATGAATAGATCCCGCTGCCACCCTCCGGTCCGGAGGCGGTATATTTCCCGCCTTCGATAAGCCCTATGTGTCCGCAGCAGTTCTTTCTTATATTTGGATCATTCCCGTTGGCATATGCGCATGTTGCAATGGCCAGAGCCGTTCCGTATTTAACGGCGTTTGACGTGGTGTCGATGATCTCGCCTATCTCAGCCGACTGGTTGAATATCCCGCATGAGCCTCCATATCCGTCGATATCGCAGTTGCTTATGGTGTCCACCCTCACCTTTCCTCTGTCTGGTTTATCCTTGAAGTCCGAATAGGAGTAAAGGCCAAGGGCACCCTTCCACGAATTAGTGGCATTAGTACTTATGATACAGTTATCGATAAGACCCACGTGGACATTGGTTTCTCCAAATGCCCAGCTGGTAAATGCAATGGCAGAGAAATGAGTGTCAGCTATGTCAGCTACCGTCTCGTCCGGCAACTTGACCACCTTGACAGTGCTGTTGGTTATGAAACCGATATCTATATTTGCGTTGTTTTCATCGGTAAATATGGTGGAGTTATCGTGACCTGCCTGGACTCTCATCCCGTAGTAGCTGCCCTCTATGGTACATTTGTCAATGACCCCTATGTCTGCACCGAGATAGACCTCCATGCCGTGGCGTCCCTTGACGTTGGAATTCATGATGGCCTCGATCTTCGCTTTATTGCCCCTTACGTGAATACCGGTTCCATCGGAAGTAATGTCTGCATTGTTTACCGTTGCCTTTACTTCATTATCTTCGCCTCTGATATTAATGGCCGAAGACCCTCCCGTGCTTTCGATAGTGACCCCGTCAATATCAAGCCGTCCGTTCAGTGCAGAAACAGACCCGATCAGCGCAAAATCGCCGTTGCCCTTTACCAGAGTCAGCGCGCCGCCTCCGGTTTTAACAAGAGTCGTGCGTATCGCGGTGGCATTCTCGCCGGATTCGATTATAACGTTGACGTTATTACCGATCACGATATCCGTGTCGGCTTCGGTGAAATCCCCTTCAAAAGTGAACTTCATGGTCGATCCTTCGATGGCTCCGTTGATAACATCTTCGACTTCATCTATATTGTTGTACGTCCTGCCTTCGTTGTCGGTTATACTTCTCTCCGAGGCGTGTACCGGCGCAGGATCTCCTGCCGCAAAGGCAACGAATGCCAGCACTGCCATTATCGCGACGATTATATAGTCTCTTAAACGCATATAAAAATTCCTTGATTCCCCTACTTCAGTTGGCTTTTATGTCATTTTATCCAAATGAAGCGATAAAATCAAGGAGTTCGGTTAATGGAAAAAGCCCTCTCATGGATATTATCTATCCGACATCAATCCTGTTGTCTCCACCCCTCAAAAATCAGTGCTGTAGTCCCAACCCTCCGCCGGTCCAGACAACAGCGCTATCAGCACCGCAATAAAAAGAGGCTCCAGCGATCCGACCTTTTCCGGCCAAATCTCCGAAGCCCCTTGATTTCAACACATCCAGAGCCCCCGTTTTACTTCACCTTTGACATCAGACATACCGTCTCCACATGCCCCGTGTGAGGGAACATATCCACGGGCGCCCCTTCGACGAAGGCGTATCCCCGTTCGGTGAGGATCCGGATGTCCCGGGCCAGTGTCGCCGGGTCGCAGGACACATAGATGATCCGGGGGATGTCTGCAAAGGCAACGGCATCCAGCAGTTCCGGCCGGCAGCCTGCCCTGGGCGGATCGAGAATGGCGATGTCCGCCCGGCGGATATACTCCTGCAGGGATTCATCCATGCCCGGCGCCTCGCCCCGCACATAGGCCGGCAGGACATCCTCCGCCCTGCCGCAGAGGAAGCGGGCGTTGACGATCCCGTTGATCACCGCGTTGCGGTTGGCGTCGGTCACCGCGTCCTTCACCGACTCGATGCCGATGACCATCTCCGCCAGATCAGCGCAGTACAGGCCGATGCTGCCCACGCCGCAATAGAGATCCAGGATCACCGGCCTGTCTGCAGAAGGCCGGCAGTATTCCCGCACCCGGTCGTAAAGCCGCTTCATCTGGACGGGATTCACCTGAAAGAAACTGGCCGGGGAGATTTCCACGTCCATCTCCCCCACCCTGTCCAGGATGGTGGGTTTCCCCGCGATCACCACGTTCTCCGGGCCCATGATCTCTCCGTTCACCCGGATCTGACGCCGGTCTTTGTTCTTGTTCTTCTCCACATTTTTCCCGGAGGCTTTGTGGATGTTGATGACGACGCTCTCCAGGCTGAACCCCGCCTGCCAGACGGCCTCGTCCAGCATTTCGATCAGCTTGGGCGCGCCCGGTATCCCCTTGCCGTTGATCACCAGTATGACCATGACCTCCCCGGTGGCAAAGGCCGTCCGGACGATCATGTGCCGCATCAGCCCCTTCTCCCACTTCGGGTCGAAGCCGGTGATGTTGTCCTCGACCATGAACCGGCGCAGAGCGTCGGCCGCCGCCATGGTAGCCGGGGACTGGAGCCGGCAGTCGGCACAGTCCACCACGTCGTGGCTGCCCGCCGAATAGAATCCCACGGCGGGATCTCCCAGGTTTTCCACCACGCCTCCCTTGCGGGTGATGATGCCGCCGGTGCTGACCTGGAACACCGCCTTGTTCCGGTAGCGGAAACAGCCCTGCCCGCCGTTGTCCTCATCGGCCATGCCGGCGATGGGACGAATCAGGGGATCCTCCAGTCCGGCGATGCGCTCCAGCCGGCTGCGGACCTGGTTTTCCTTCAGCTTAAGCTGGGCCTCGTAGGTCAACGGGCCCAGGGGGCAGCCGCCGCAGCCCTGGGCGCAGCCGGGGCAATCAAAATCCTCCGCCCGCAGAGGCGATTCTTCCAGAATCTCCTCCACCTGAGCGAAGGCGTAGTTCTTCTTGATTCGGGTCAGCCTGGCCCGGACCCGGTCTCCCGCGACAGCGCCCGCCGCAAAGACGACCATGCCCCGGTCATCCCCGCCGGACTCCCCGGAGAGACTGCCGGACTTCTTGCCGGACGGCTCACCTGACTCTCCGGAGCCGACGATCCGGCCGATGCCCTGGCCCTCCACGCTCATATCCTCAATGGTCAGTTCCACCAGTTGATTCTTATCCATAGTACAACTCCGCTGCGCTGCCGCAGCGCCCTCTACAGCCCCTTCGCGATTTCGCCCAGCCGGCGCAGCCGGTTGTTGACGCCGGACTTGGACAGGGGCGGATCCATCAGCCGGCCGAGTTCCTCCAGACCCGCATCCGGATGATCCAGCCGGGCCATGGCCACCGCCTGCAGCTTGGGCGTCAGGCTGCTCAGCCCGCCCCGGGCCTCGATCCTGCGGATCCACTCCAGCTGCTCCTGGGCCGCCCGGACGGCCTTGTCGATGTTGGCGTTGTCCAGGTTGTCCGCCCGGTGGGCGTGGGTCAGCAGATCCTTTTTCATCATCACGTCCTGGTAGGCGAAGTACTGGGTGCTGGCGCCCATGATGGCCAGCATGTCGGCGATCTGTTCCCTGGCCTTCAGGTAGACGCCGTACCGGTTCCTGCGGGCCACGATCTTCGGCGTGATGTCGTCGAAGGTGTTGATCAGCCGGCGCAGATCCCTGGCGCAGGCCTCCGAGGCCGTGGTGATCTCGTAGTGGTAGCCCTTCTCCGGATTGCTCATGGTTCCCGCGGCCAGGAAGGCGCCCCGCAGATAGGACTTGCGGCAGCACTTGGTCCGCAAAAGCTCGTCGTAGATGCCGTCGCTGATGCTGTTCCTGCCGGCCCGGGCCATGAGGATGCCCGCCTCCCGGAGGATCATCTCGGAAAGCTGCTCCGGCCCCAGGGTGATGGAATACATATTACCCCGGTCGAAGGCGGCCCCCTGGCTCACCTCGATGGACACGTCCACCTCAAAGTACTCCCGGATCAGGGTCTTGTAGTGGCGGACGATGGCCAGGTTGGGCGTGGTCATGACGATCCGGTATTTCTCCCGGCCGACGATGCCGATGCTTCCGGCAAATCGGAGGAAGCCGGCGATCTCCGCGATCTTGCAGCAGGTCTTCTCCGGATGGACACGGGCCAGTTCATTTTTCGTTTCCTGTACAAAGCTCATGGTCTGTTTCTCCCGCGGGCGGTGCGGCGCCTCTCCTACAAAGAAACGGTCTCTCAGCGCCTCTCCCATACAGGGACGGCCTCTCACGGAAAGGGAGAGGCCGTATGGATTGCTTTTGCCTGATCAGCTTGCCCTTACTTTCTTCTGGGAATGCTCAGGATGTCTCTCGCCTCGTCCGGCGTAGCGACTTCCCGGCCCAGCAGCTTGGCCATCTCCACAACTCTGGCGACCATCTCGCCGTTGCTCTTGGCCAGGACACCCTTTTCCATGTAGAGGTTGTCCTCGAAACCGATGCGGCAGTGTCCGCCCATGATGATGGAGGCCGCCGCGATCTTGAAGGCATCCTTGCCGATGGCGCAGCCCGTCCAGGTGCATCCCGGCGGGACGGAATCCACGCAGAAGGACAGGTCTCTGACCGTGGCGCTCATCTGCACGCCAAGCACGAAGTCGAAGTGCATGGGCATATCCAGATAACCCTTGCGGCCGGCCGTCTTCAGCACGATGTCCAGCATGCCCTTGTCGAAGCACTCCAGCTCCGGCTTCATGCCCTTTTCCTGCATGGTCTTCGCGAAGTTCTTGATGGTGTTGTCCGTATTGACGAAGATCTCATCACCGCCGAAGTTGCAGGTGCCGCAGTCCAGCGTGACGAATTCCGGCGTCGGGGTGACGTTGGTGGAATCCAGTCTCTCCTCGTCGGTCATGCCGACAGCGCCGCCGGTGGAGGGCTGGATGATGACATCCGGGCACTCCTTGTAGATGGCGTCCATGCACTCCTGGAACCGCTCGTGGCTCTGGGTCGGGGTCCCGTCGTCCTCACGGACGTGAAGGTGGATGACCGCGGCGCCGGCATCGTAAGCTGACTTCGCCTCGCGGACGATCTCCTCAACGGTGTAGGGAACCGCCGGGTTGTGTTCCTTGGTAACTTCCGCGCCGCAGATACATGCGGCAATGATGAGTTTTTCCATGATTCTTGTCTCCTCTCTGATCTTCAAAACTCTAAAATCATACACGTTCTATCTGAACCCGCAGCCGCGGGGTTCATGCGATTAGCCGGGCGCGGTCCGCCCCCTAAAGGTCCCTGTGCTCCAGGGATACCCGGTGGCCGCTCTCCCGCAGCCGCCGGTGCAGCTCGTTGGCACAGGCTACAGACCGGTGATGTCCTCCCGTGCAGCCGATGCCGATGCTCAGGCTGTACTTGCCCTCCTTCATGTAATAGGGCGCCAGCATATTCACCATGCCCACCACGCCGTCCAGGAACTTCTGGGTAATCTCGTGCTTCAGCACGTAGTGGCTGACCTTCTGGTTGTTCCCCGTCAGTTTCCGCAGAGACTGTACGTAATAGGGATTGGGAATGAACCGGGTATCGAAGATCATGTCCGTGGACAGGGGCGTCCCGTGCTTGAAGCCGAAGGAAGTGATGCTGACCATGAAGGTTTTTTCATTCTCATCGGACAGCACGATGTCCCGCAGCTCGCCCCAGAACTGGGCCGTCTTCATGTTGGAGGTGTCGATGATGTAGTCCGCCGCCTTGCGGATGGGCTCCAGCATCTTCTTCTCCCGTTCCAGACCCGACCGGACCGACCCGCCCTCGGAAAGGGGATGGGTCCTCCTGGTCTCGTTGTACCGGCGCAGCAGCACCTGATCAGAGGCCTCCAGGTAGAGGATCTTGTAGTCGATCTCCAGCTGGTCGAACTCCTGGATCGCCTGGTTGAAGTCCTCGAAAAACTGCCGGCTCCGCACGTCCACCACGAAGGCCGCCTGCTCGATGTCCTTGCCCGTGGACGTCAGCTGGATAAAGCTGCGGATCAGGGCCGGGGGCATGTTGTCGATGCAGTAGTACCCCATGTCCTCCAGACAGTCGATGGCCTGGGTCTTTCCCGCGCCGGATAATCCGGTGATGATGATTGTCCTCATGATTTACCGCCTTTTTTCGCTATATTGACGATCCGCGCCGGATCCAGCCCGGCCCGGATGGCACGTTCCAGTCCCTCATCGCACTCCCCGACAGCCTCCGGCGTATGGGCATCGCTGCTGAGGATGAACTGCACCTCCGGCACTTCGGCGGCGATGCGGATCTCCTCCTCCGTCAGGTGGCCGTGGCGGCAGTTGATCTCCATCAGGGTGTTGGTCCTGGCGCAGGCCTCGGCGATGGCCCGGATATCGAAGGGGCCCTTGTCCCCGGGATGGGTCAGGATGGCGATGTCGTTGGACTCCAGGGCGTGGATGATCATCTGCGTATTCTTCTCCCGCAGCTTTTCCTCCCCCCAGCTGATCCCGTGGGACCACAGCCAGTTGTGGATGGAGCTGCAGTCGAAGAGACCGAAGTGAAAGCCGGCGATGACGAAATCGAACTCCTCGAATTCCTCGGGGCGGATGTCCAGCCCGTTGCCGCTGTGCACCGTATTGGCCTCCACGCTCAGCTTCACCTGAAGGTGGGGGTATTTGACGTTCATCTTCTCGATGTCCCGCTTCAGGTTGGGGATGTCGTTGCGGTTGATGCCGTAAAACAGATGGCCCGGCCCGTGGTCAGAGATGGCGATGTAGCTCAGCCCCTTGGCCATGGCCTCCCGCACGTTGTCCTCCACCGTTCCCGTCCCGTGGGAGTATTTGGTGTGGGTATGCAGATCATATAACAGTTCGTAGTCTTTATTCTCCAACGATTCGTACCTCCGGTTCCAGCATGACGCCGAACTGTTCCAGCACCGATGCCTGCACGATCTCCATCAGCTGGAGGATCTCCGTCGCCGTTGCCTTTCCGCGGTTGACGATGAAGCCGCTGTGCAGTTCCGACACCTGGGCGTCTCCCACGCGCAGGCCCTTCAGCCCCGCGTCCTGAATGAGTTTTCCGGCGAAGTACCCTTCCGGCCGCTTGAAAAAGCTTCCCGCGCTGGGCAGATTCACCGGCTGTTTCGCGTTTCGTTTAGCGGTCAGTTCCGCCATTTCCTCCCGGATCGCTTCCGGGTCGCCGGGCATCAGGGCGAGGCGGACCTCGATCACCACGTCCCCGCTCTCCTGCAGCTTCGAGTGACGGTAGCCCATCTCCAGATCATCCGGAGTCAGGGTCTTCTCCTCCCGTCCGTCGGCGGACAGCACCCGGGCTTCCTTCAGCACGTCCCGGATCTCCCCGCCGTAGGCGCCGGCGTTCATGAATACGGCGCCGCCGATGCTTCCCGGAATTCCCGATGCAAAGGCAATCCCGGCGAGGCCCTCAGACTGGGCTGTCCTGGCTGCCGCCGAAAGCAGAGCTCCGCTGCCGCAGATCAGATCATCGCCCTCCCGGCGGATCTGGCCGAAGTTCTCTCCGCAGTGGACCATCACGCCCCGGTAGCCGCCGTCGCGGACCAGGATATTGGACCCGTTGCCCAGGATCATATGGGGGCATCCGCTCCGGGCCAGGATCTCCAGGACCCGCTTCAGGGCCGCCGGATCCTCCGGGATCACCAGGGCGTCGGCGCATCCTCCCGCCCGGAAAGACGTATACCGGTCCATGGGCGCGTCGGGGATCACCGTGATGCCGCACTCTTCAAATTGTTTCGTTATCCCTTCCGTGTTGCGTGTCATTTTTCGTCTTCTTTATCCTTTTTCCCGAAGAGTTTCCGTTTCTTCTTCCGGTCCGTCTTCACCCGGTAGGGATCGATCCGGTAGTCATTCAGATCCGTGGAATATCCCTTCCGCACCAGCTGGCGGTTCAGGAGCCGCCCCATATAATGGTAGATCACGGCGAACACCGGAATGCCGATGACCATGCCGATGAATCCGAAGAGCCCGCCGCCCACCAGAACAGCGAACAGGACCCAGAAGCTCTCCAATCCCGTGGTTTCGCCCAGGATCTTCGGACCGAGGATGTTCCCGTCAAACTGCTGCAGGATCAGCACGAAGATCACGAAGTAAATGGCGTGGACCGGATTGACCATGAGCAGCAGCAGGGTCGAGGGAATGGCTCCGATGAAGGGGCCGAAAAAGGGAATGATGTTGGTCAGCCCGATGATGCAGCTGATCAGCAGTGCGTATTCCCATCCGAACAGGGTCATCACCAGGAAGCAGATGATGCCGATGATGATCGAGTCGATGATCTTGCCGCTGATGAATCCGCCGAAGGTCTTGTTGGTGTATGCCGCGCCGCGGAAAATCTCCTCGGCGGTCTTTTCCTTG
The DNA here is from genome assembly GCA_017433375.1 of Bacillota bacterium. GTDB lineage: Bacteria > Bacillota > Clostridia > Peptostreptococcales > Anaerovoracaceae > Lentihominibacter. The sequence continues at coordinate 9,401 of JAFRHG010000012.1, read as the reverse complement.
AAGCTGGCCACGATGACCTTCTTGATCTGGGCCAGGAAAGTGTCCTTGCTGTTGAGGAAGTAGGCGCTGATGATGATGCCGATGACGAAATCCATCAGGAAGCCTACCGCCCCCAGCACGCCGTGGGACACGCTGGTTGCCAGGGACTGGGAATGGGGCAGGACGATGTTCGTCACAAACTCCAGGGTGCGGGACATCAGGTTGTCCAGCCATTCGTCCAGTGTGGCTTCATCCACGGGCAGCCGGGAAAGCTTCATCTCCAGCCAGGCGCTCATCTTCCGCGTGGCGGAGGGCAGGATCTCGACGATGTTGACGATGCTGTCCACCAGCCCCGGAATGATCATCCAGAACACGCCGGCCAGCACGATGATGATCACCAGCACCGAGACCACCGTTCCCACGCCCTTGGACAGCTCCATGTCGTGCTTCACTTCCACATTCCCCCGGTTCAGCAGGGAATAGGTGCCCCGCACGGTGGCGTTGTAAATGGGGCAGATCAGGTAGGCCATGACCAGCCCGTAGATAAAGGGGGCCAGCACGTTGCCGGCAAACTGGAAGAACCGCTGGATGACATCGAAGCGGTAGATCGCAAAAAATACCAGCACACAGGCGACGATCACAAGGAACGCCGTCAGTCCCCACTGATAATGCTGTTTTTCCAGCCTGATCCTCTTCATCCGTTAAGCCTTCCCGTTAACTCCTGTTCTCTTTCTGTTTCTATTCCTGCTTGCGCAGGTATTCCCGGCATGCCTCCAGGGTGCCCTTCATCTTGTCCCGGACGGCTTCGCCGAGGAAGTCGTAAAAGTTCTCCTGGTGGATCCCCTTCAGGCAGTCCGTCACCATGTTCAGGTACTCCTGCCGCTTCAGGGACATATTGATGGGCGCCAGGCCGTTCTCCATCAGGAAAATGTTCAGGGCGAAGATGGCCAGCTCCCCGTTAAAGTCCTCAAAGGGCCAGATATCGATGATCTTGTTGTGGACGAACATGGCCTTCAGGATCACGTTGTCTCCCGCGTCCCGGCTGTACACCCGCCGCATGCAGTCGTCCAGCCGGCTCTCCGTATCCACCGCGTGGGGCGGCACGTGATTGAAGGCGTAGACCACGGGGTTGCTTTTGCGGAAGTACCCGTTCTCGTTCTCCGACAGGATCCGGTAGCCGTTCACCAGCAGGTGCTTGCTCAGGGAATTGCCCATCTCCATGCTGCTGAAGCCCACCTTGACCAGGTTGCTGAAGTTCTCGATGAACACGTAATCCTGTACGGTCACCTCCTGGGGCAGCTCGCCCTCCAGGATCTTCTCCACCGGCAGGAGCGTGTGGTCCGTGTGCCGGATGATCATGGACGCCCTGACCATGTCCACCCGGTTGACCTCCCGGACGGCGGAGCGAAGAAGCCGGTTGTTCTTCAGCATGGACGTCAGCTCTATTCTCATTCTGCTCAGTTCTTTCTGCATAGCCTACTGCCCCCGGTTCTTCAGGAATCCGATCCTGCCTCTGGCCACGGCGTACTTGTACATCTCCACATCGCCGAAGTCCCCCTCCACCGGACGGAGCAGGGGCATCTTCTCCCGGATGATCCCGTAGTCGATGGTGGGCAGGAAAACGATGTCGTAGCGGTGCATCAGCGTCAGCTGCAGGAAGTCCAGGATCTCGTCGTCGTTGAAGCCCTCTTTCAGGGCCACATCCAGGCGGATATTCAGCCCGGCGCCCACGGCTTTGTTGATGCCGTCGATGACCGGCTGCAGCTCCTTCCCGTCGTTGGACTCCTTGTATCTCGTATAGTTGAAGGTATTGACGACCACGGTCACATCGGTGATGCCGGCCGCCTTCCATTCTTCCGCTTTTTCCGCCAGATCCTGGCCGTCCGTGACCACTCTCTGACCCTGAATTACCGTTTCACTGCTCATGAATATTCTGTCCTCTGTCTGCTGAAAAAAATGCTTTCCGGCGGGATTCATTCTACCCCAGATTATTGTAAGGTAAAATCCCCCCGCCGTCAATGAGAAGGGCCGCCGGCTTGTTCCCCGGACCGCCCTCTGTTATACTGTCTGCATGAAGATTCTGCTCATCGGGGACACCCACGGAAAACTGAACCGGCTCAGGGACATCTGGCCCAAGCTGAGGGACATCGATCTGGTCGCCCACACGGGGGACCACTATTCCGATGCCCAGCGCCTGGCGAAGGAACTTCCCGTTCCCGTCATCGCCGTAGGCGGCAACTGCGACGGCAGCGGCCCGGACCGTCAGATCATCGAGACGGAGTACGGCCGGATCCTTCTGATCCACGGCCACCGGGAGGGGGTCAAGTACGATCTGAACACCCTGCGCTACCGGGCCCTGGAGGAAGACTGCCGGGCCGTCTTCTACGGCCACACCCACCAGTCCTCCATTCTGGAGGAGGATGGGATATATTTCGTCAACCCCGGGAGCCTGACCCTGCCCAGAGATCAAAAAAGCGGCTCCTACGCTATCGTAAGAACCGCTGAAGATCGGTTTGACGCTTCCATCGTCTACTATGACACGGTCATGGGGAAAAAGTCCCCCTCTTCCGGTTTCCTGAAATCCATTCTCAACTACAGCGACCGCTTCTGACCGGCCCCGCACTCACAGCATCATGGTCTTGAGGATGACCATGACGAAGAGCACGATAAAGCCGATGACTTCCAGCAGGAGCAGCAGCTTGACGATGGCCCGGATCTTCTCCGGCGCCGAGCCCCGCATTCCGTTGCTGAAGGTCATTCCCATATTCCAGGCCAGGATCAACAGGACGACAACCCCGAAGATCAGTGCCGCGATGAGAATCATCATGACAAAGGTCACCTCGCTTACTTTCCGAATTACCCTCCTATCATAACAGACTTTTCCTCCCGCCGCAAGAAGGAACAGGCCGCCCGGCCGTTTCATTCAGCCCGTCAGAGTTTCCGGTAATCCAGCTCCACCCCTTCCTGCTTCATGCGGATGGCCCGCAGGAACACATCCGCCGTGTCCAGACAGGTAAAGGCGGGGATCCGCCGTTCCGTTGCCTTTCTCCGAACGGGGAAGCTGTCGTTTTCCTTGTTGTTGGCCACCGTGGGCACGTTGATGATCATGGACAGCTTTTCCGGGCTGTCCGTATCGTGGTTCATGATCCACTGCTGGGCGGTGTCGTAATCCATCAGCTCCGCCTCCAGGCCGTTCTCCTGTACAAAGGCAATGGTATCGTCGGTGGCATACAGGGAGAAACCCGCCTCCGTGTAGCCCCGCAGGATCCGGGCCGTGGTCTCGTTCTGCTCCGAGGCGCGCAGGGTCACGAAGATGTTGCCCTCCGTGGGAATGCGGCTGCCCTCGGCGAGGAAGCCCTTGTAGAGGGCCTTGTCCAGATCCGGATCGATGCCCAGCACCTCTCCCGTGGACTTCATCTCCGGCCCCAGGGCCATATCCATATCCGTCAGCTTGGCGCTGGAGAACACGGGCACCTTGACCGCGTACCGCTCCGACCGGGGGTAGAGCCCCGTGCCGTACTCCCATGAGGTGAGGGGCCGGCCCAGCATGGCCGCCACGGCCAGCTTGACCATGGGCACGCCGGTCACCTTGCTGAGGATGGGCACCGTCCGGGACGCCCGGGGATTGACTTCGATGACGAAGACCTTTTCCCCGTCCCAGGCGTACTGAATGTTCACCAGACCCACCACCTCCAGGGCTTCGGCGATCCGCTCCGTGTAGCTGACCAGTGTCTCCTCCACCTCCCTGGGGAGGGAGAAGTCCGGATAGACGGAGATGCTGTCGCCGGAGTGGACGCCGGCCCGCTCCACATGCTCCATGATGCCCGGGATCAGGATGTCCTTTCCGTCGGCGATGGCGTCCACCTCGATCTCCTTGCCCTGGATGTACTGGTCGATGAGCACCGGATGCTCGGCGGAAAGGGATACCGCCTCCTTCAGGTACTTCTCCAGTTCCTCATCGTCGTAGACCACCTGCATGGCCCGTCCGCCGATGACGTAGGAGGGCCGGACGACCAGGGGATAGCCCAGTTTCTCCACCGCGGCGAAGGCCTCCTTGCGGGTGGTCACCGCCACGCCCTCGGGCACGGCGATGCCCAGGCGCTCCAGCAGTTCCACGAACTTTTCCCGGTCTTCGGCCAGGTCGATGTTCCTGAAAGAGGTCCCCAGCAGGTTGATGCTCCGGCTGTTCAGCTGCTCCGCCAGGTTCAGGGAAGTCTGGCCGCCGAACTGGAGGATGACGCCGTAGGGGCGCTCCCGCTTGATGACGTTCATCACATCGTCCACGTGGAGGGGTTCAAAGTACAGTTTGTCGGAGGTGTCGAAGTCGGTGCTCACCGTCTCCGGATTGTTGTTCACGATGATGGCCTCGTAGCCCAGCTCCTTGATGGCCCAGATTCCCTGGACACAGCAGTAGTCGAACTCGATGCCCTGGCCGATCCGGATGGGTCCGGAGCCGATGACCAGGATTTTTTCCTCAGGACTTGGTTGGCTCTCGTCCTCCTCGTCGTAGCAGGAATAATAGTAGGGCGTAGCCGCGTCGAACTCGCCGCCGCAGGTGTCGACCATCTTGTACACGGGGTAGATGTCGTTGTACACACGGATGTCCTGGATGACCGCCCGGGAAACGCCGGACAGCTCGATGATGTCGCTGTCCGTCAGGCCCCGGGACTCCGCTTCATAGAGCAGCTCCTTGGTCAGGGGCCCCTCCTCCAGGGCTTTCTCCAGATCGATGATCCGGCGGATCCGGGTCAGGAACCACCGGTCGATCTTCGTTACGTCGAAGAGCTCGTCCACGCTCATCAACTGCCGCCGCATGATCTCCGCCAGGCAGAAGATCCGCTCGTCGTCGCAGGCCTTCAGCTTCTCCACCAGCGCCCCGTCCTCCAGTCCACTGACGAAGGGAATGTGCAGGCCGTCGCTTTTGATCTCGATGGAGCAGATGGCCTTGAGAAGGGCGCTCTCAAAGTTCCGGTCGATGGACATGACCTCGCCGGTGGCTTTCATCTGGGTGCCCAGGGCACGGGACGCCGTGCGGAATTTGTCAAAGGGCCACTTGGGGAATTTGACCACCACATAATCCAGCGTCGGCTCAAAGCATGCGCTGGTCGTTTTCGTCACGTAGTTGGACAGCTCATCCAGATTGTAGCCCAGGGCGATCTTGGCCGCGATCTTGGCGATGGGATAGCCCGCCGCCTTGGAGGCCAGTGCCGAAGAACGGCTGACCCGGGGGTTGACCTCGATGACGATATATTCTCCCGTATCCGGATTCAGGGCGAACTGCACGTTGCATCCGCCCTCGATGCCCAGGCTGCGGATGATCCGGATGGAGGCGTTGCGCAGCATCTGGTACTCCGCGTCCCGCAGGGTCTGGGTCGGCGCCACCACGATGCTGTCGCCCGTATGAACGCCCACGGGATCCATGTTCTCCATGCTGCAGATAATGATGCAGTTGTCCCGGCTGTCCCGGATAACTTCGTATTCGATCTCCTTCCATCCGGCCACGGATTTCTCCAGGAGGATCTGGCCGATGGCGCTGGACTCCATGCCCTGATAGCACAGCAGGTCCAGCTGCTCCATGGTCTCGGCGATCCCTCCCCCGGTGCCGCCCAGGGTGTAGGCCGGCCGGATGATCACCGGCAGCCCCTCCTGTTCGATGAAGGCGTGACACTCCTCGATGGAGGTGGCGATGACGCTTGAGGGGATGGGCTCCCCGATCTCCTGCATGAGTTCCTTGAAGGCCTCCCGGTCCTCCGCTTTCTCGATGCTCTCCCGGTTGACGCCCAGGAGCCGGACGCCGTATTTGTTCAGGACGCCCTTTTCCTCCAGGCTCATGGCCAGGTTCAGTCCCGTCTGCCCGCCGAATCCGGCCAGCACGCCGTCGGGCCGCTCCTTCTCCAGGATCTGTTCCAGGGCTTCCTCCGTCAGGGGTTCCATGTAGACCCGGTCGGCGATGCCCTCGTCGGTCATGATGGTGGCCGGGTTGCTGTTGACCAGGATCGTCTCGATGCCTTCTTCCCGGATGGCCTTGCAGGCCTGGGTGCCGGCGTAGTCGAACTCCGCCGCCTGTCCGATGATGATGGGGCCCGAGCCGATGATCAGGATCTTTTTCAGATAGGGCTTCTTCGGCATTACCGGTCACCTCCCTTCCGCATCATGTCGATGAACCGGTCAAAGAGGTATCCGTTGTCCTCGGGACCCGGACTGGCCTCCGGATGAAACTGCACGGAAAAGACCGGCAGATCCCGGTGTTCCATTCCCTCCACCGTTCCGTCGTTGAGATTCAGGTGGGTGACCTCCATCCCCTTCAGAATGATGCTTTCGTAGCGCACGGCGTAGCCGTGGTTCTGGGAGGTGATGGTGGACCGCTTGGTATTCTTGTCAAAGACGCCGTGGTTGCCTCCCCGGTGTCCGTACTTCATCTTATATGTCTCTCCGCCCAGGGCCAAAGCCAGGATCTGGTGGCCCATGCAGATGCCGAACATGGGCAGCTCGCTGTCCCGGATCAGCTTCTTCACTTCTTCGATGGCCTCCACCGCCTCCGCCGGGTCCCCCGGGCCGTTGGTCAGGAAGATCCCGTCGGGCTCGTCGGCCATGATGTCCTCCGCCCTGGCGCCGTAGGGCCACAGGGTCAGCCGGCAGCCTCTCTCGCAAAGGCAACGGAGAATGCTTTTTTTCACGCCGAAGTCGAGGACGGCCACGTTGAGAAGCCGGCCATCCCCGGTAGGCTCCGCCGGGTTCCCTTCGGCTGCCTTCTCCGCCGGCGCGCTCCAGCCCGGCTCCGGCCGCAGGACCGTCCGTCCGGCGACGGCCACCTGCTTCATCCAGTCGCCCCGCAGTTCCCCTTCCGCGCAGAGCTCCCTGGCCCGGCTGATGGAGATCCCCTCGGTGCTGATCAGGCACTTGACGGTCCCCGTCTGCCGGATCCTGCGGGTGATTTTGCGGGTATCCACTTCGCAGATGCCGGGGATGCCCTGCTCCTTCAGCCACTGGTCCAGGTCCTTTTCGCTGCAGGCGTTGGACGGCTGGTCGCAGAGGTCCCGGATCACCAGGCCGAAGGCGTGGATCTTTTCCGATTCGTTGTCTGTGCCGCTGATGCCGTAGTTGCCGATCAGCGGATAGGTCATGGTAATGATCTGTCCCTTGTAGGACGGGTCGGTCAGGATCTCCTGGTAGCCGGTCATGGATGTGTTGAAGACCAGCTCCCCTACGGCGGTTCCCTTCCATCCGAATCCCCTTCCCCGGAAAACGCTGCCGTCTTCCAGAAAGAGGATCGCTTCGTTCTTATCTGCCTTGTCTGTGCTCAATGTCATCGGTCGTTGTTCTCCTCCTGTCCCGGGTCCGCCCCGCGCACCACCGACGGACGGACGCCACAAAAAATAACGCGAGCTTCTGGTCCCGCTCGCGTTTAATTATACGGTACTTTTAATATTTATGCAATACCCTGCATCATTTTTCTTTTCGCTCTTTTTCCGTATCCACGTTCATGTAGACGGAAGCGGCCGTGGCCACCAGTTTGCCGCTCTCCTGAGACCTGGCCTCCGCCGTCAGCTGGCTGATCCGGCGGCCCGTCGCCGTTGCCTTTGCGGTAACCACCAGAACATCCCCCACGCTGGCCGGGCGGACGTACTTCACATCCAGGCTCACCGTGGGCGCGAAGTTCTCCCCGGCGTAGAAGCGGGCCAGGGCCGCGATGGTCAGGTCGAAGGCGGTGCAGATCACCCCGCCGTGGAGCTTGCCCACCCGGTTGGCCTGCCAGGGCTGGATGGGGAAGGTGAAGCTCAGGGTCCCGTCGGCGAAGGAGCATCCCCCGTCGGCGCATTTCATCATGCCGTTCAGGGTATCCTTCTGCACCACGTTGTTTTCATACAGCGTCTTCTTCACGTGCTCTTCCAGACGCTTCTGCCCCTCTTCGGGGGTCATGGTTTTCCAGTCCGTCATGGGATCATCCTCCTGTGCTGCTCCTGGCCGGGCAGTCAGATCGCGCCCAGCATCCGGCAGCCTTTCATATAGTATTCCGTCTTCTCCTCCTCGGGCACCATGTTCCCGCCGGTGGCCCAGACGATGTGGATGGAGTTTTCGTCGGGAGCCGGCACGCCCATGCGGCCCTCCGCCACGAGGGGGAGCCCGGCGAATCCGGCGCAGGCCGAGGGTTCGATGAACAGGTCCTCCGTGTCCTGGAGAATGGCCAGGTAGGGATAGAGCCGCCCGTCATCCACGGTGAAGCATCCGTCCAGCCGGCTCTCCATGGCCTCCGCCACCAGCTTCGATGCCCGGCCCACCGCCAGGCCGTCCGCCTCGGTGATGCCGTCGATGCCGATGTCCTTCACGGCGATCCCGTTGCCCAGCCCCGTGGTCAGGGCCAACATCATGCAGGGGGCATGGGTCGGCTCCGCGAAAAAGCAACTGGCGTTGTCGCCGAAATATTCCCGGATGCCGTAGGTCACGCCGCCCGGCGCGCCGCCCACCCCGCAGGGCAGATAGACATACAGCCGGTGGTCCTCATCGATGGTGATGTCCATGGCGTCCAGCTGGGCCTTCAGCCGCTTGCCCGCCACCGCGTATCCGGCGAAGAGGTCCAGGGAGTTTTCGTCGTCCACAAAGTGGCAGCGGGGATCGGCCTGGGCCTCCCGCCTGCCCTGGGCGACGGCCGCCTCATAGTCGTCCGGGTACTCCTTCACCGTCACGCCCTTTTCCCGGAGCATGTCCTTCTTCCACTGGCGGGCGTCGGCGGACATGTGGACCGTCACCTGGAAACCCAGCCGGGCGCTCATGATGCCGATGGACAGGCCCAGGTTCCCCGTGGACCCCACGGCGACGCTGTACCGGGAAAAGAGTTCCCGAAACTCCGGCTCCGCCAGCCTGCTGTAGTCGTCGTCCTCGGTGAGCATGCCGTTTTCCGTGGCCACGCTCTCGGCGAACTTCAGCACCTCGTAGATGCCGCCTCTGGCCTTGACGGATCCGGAAATGGGCAGGTGGCTGTCGCATTTCAGAAAGAGCCTGCCCGGGATGTCCGCCGGCTTCAGCACGCCGCCGGTATCCATGGCCAGGGCGTCCTGCATATCGGGGATCTCCGAGAGGGGCGATTCGATGATGCCTTCCAGCACCTCCGGGTAGACCTTCTCGATGAAGGGGGCGAAGCGCAGCAGGCGCGCCTCCGCCTCATCGATATCCACGATCTTCTCCCCGACGGGGGACCCTTTCCTGTCCGGGTTGACCCAGAGGGTCTCCCGGCACCGGGCCATCTCCGCCACCAGGGGCGATTTCTTTATCAGTTCTGTGGTATTCATCAGACAAACCTGACGCGGAAACCCCCACCTCTCCAGGTGGCGGGATGAGCGTCCCTGACGGGCCCGCGCCTCTCCTCCTTTCAACTCCAGCTTTAACGATTTTTCTTTACGTTCTCTTCGATCTCGGCTCGGCTC